>JAZLHE010000047.1:0-128674 GCA_045616665.1 Bacteroidales bacterium
AGCCCGCCTCCGCTTCAATTGGTGTTGCAAATATAAATAAACGTCGCATGGGAATGACATCTGCCCCCCAAAAAACAGCCTAATTTTTGTCCACTTGAGAGCAACGTCTCAAAAACAGCCTAAAATTTGTCCATTACACCGGCTTTTCTTGAAAATATTGCCGTATAACGGGTATCATATTTTTTACTACTTCGCTATTCATACTAATGGATGTTTTTTCACGTCTGCAAAAATACAAATTATTTTCCACAAAAAATCCCCCTGGTTTGTTGCCAGAGGGATTTTTGTTAATGTAGGGGCGCAAAATTTTGCGCCCCTACGGTAGGATTTTCGAATTATTTTTCTTCGCTCAGTTTCTTGTAGCCTTCGTAACGAAGTTTGGCGAACTGTTCGGTCTTGGCAAACAGTTCCTTAGCTTCTTCTGGGAAGGTCTTAACCAAGGAGTTGTAACGAACTTCACCCATGATGAACTTCTGGAAGTCAGCCCAGTTAGGTTCTTTGCTGTCCAAGTGGAAGCCGTTCTTGCCAGCTTCTTCTTCAGCCGGGTTGAATCTCCACAAGTGCCAGTAACCGCATTCAACTGCCAAGGCTTCTTCGTGTTGCGTACGGCCCATACCCACCTTGATACCGTGGTTGATACAAGGAGCATAGCAAATTACCAATGATGGTCCGTGGTAAGCTTCAGCTTCCTTGATGGCCTTGAAGTATTGAGCCTGGCTTGCACCCATAGCCACTTGAGCCACATATACATAACCGTACGATTTGGCAATCATACCAAGGTCTTTCTTGCGAACTTTCTTACCGGAAGCAGCAAATTTGGCTACTGCTCCGGCAGGAGTTGCCTTAGAAGACTGACCACCAGTGTTAGAATAAACTTCAGTATCAAGTACCAATACATTTACATCTTCGCCAGAAGCCAAAACGTGGTCTAAGCCGCCGAAACCGATATCGTAAGCCCAGCCGTCACCACCAAAGATCCATTGAGACTTCTTCACCAAGTGGTCTTTCAAAGCAGCGATTTGCTTGCAATAGTCGCAACTGCATTTTTCAACCATTGGGATGATCTTTTCTGCCAATTCGGCTGTCTTGTTGCCATCTTCGCGGTTGTCGATCCAAGCCTGGAACAGATCTTTAAGTTCTTTGCCGCAAGTATTGCAGTCGGCAATGGCTTCGCGCATTACGCGTTCAACGCGGTCACGCATTTTGCGTGTAGCGGTGGCCATACCCAAACCAAATTCTGCGTTGTCTTCGAACAAGCTGTTAGCCCAAGCAACACCCTTGCCGCTTCTGTAGTTCTTGCAATATGGAGTAGCAGGAGCTGAACCACCATAAATAGAAGAACAACCTGTAGCGTTGGCAACAATCATTCTTTCACCGAACAACTGGGTGATACATTTAATATATGGAGTTTCGCCGCAACCTGCGCAAGCACCTGAGAACTCGAACAAAGGTTGTGAGAACTGGCTGTTCTTAACAGATGCAAACTTGTCGATGAGGTTGTCTTTGTAAGTAACCTTCTTCTGAGCATATTCCCAGTTCTTGGCTTCTTTCATTTGGCTTTCGAGAGGTTTCATCACCAAAGCTTTTTCCTTGGCAGGACAAACGTCAGCGCAGTTGCCGCAACCGGTGCAGTCCAAAGCTGAAACCTGCATACGGAAATGCATTCCGGCAAATTCCTTTGGAGCCTTGATGTCGATAGCATCCATACCCTTAGGAGCTTTCTTGAGTTCGGCATCAGTCATCACCACTGGACGAATAGCAGCGTGAGGACAAATCAATGAACATTGGTTACATTGGATACATTTTGCAGGATTCCATTCTGGAACAACGGTAGCCACGCCACGTTTTTCGTAAGCGGTAGTGCCTGCCGGGAATGTACCGTCGATGATTTCCTTGAATGCGCTAACAGGAAGGTCGTTACCGCACTGTGCAACCATTGGACGCATCACTTTGTTGATGAATTCAGGATCGTTGGCATTGCTTTCGAATTGGAAATCGGTTGTGCAATCCAATTTTGCCCATTCGGCAGGAATTTCAACCTTGGTGATTTCACCACCACGGTCAACAGCCGCATAGTTCATATTGACAACGTCTTCACCCTTCTTGCCGTATGACTTAACGATGAATTTCTTCATTTGTTCAACAGCGAGGTCGTAAGGAATAACGCCGGAAATCTTGAAGAAGGCAGACTGAAGGATGGTGTTGGTTCTGTTACCCAAACCAATTTCAGCAGCAATCTTGGTAGCATCAATGATGTACATATTGATGTTGTTCATGGCCAAATATTTCTTCACGAAATCAGGGAGGTTCTTCTTGGTTTCAGCAACGCTCCACGGGGAGTTGTACAAGAAGGTACCGTTTTTCTTCAAACCGCGCAAACAGTCATATTTACGTAAGTAAGAAGGAACGTGAACGGCAACGAAGTCCGGAGTACCTACCAAATAAGGAGCCAAGATAGGCTGGTCGCCGAAACGGAGGTGTGAACAAGTGTAACCGCCGGATTTCTTTGAGTCATAGTCGAAATATGCCTGGCTGTATTTGTTGGTGTTGTCACCGATGATTTTGATAGAGTTCTTGTTTGCACCAACGGTACCGTCAGCGCCTAAGCCATAGAACTTAGCTTCAAATGTACCCTTAGGAAGGATGGAGATTTCTTTACCAACCTTGAGTGACTTGTGGGTAACATCGTCGTTGATACCAACGGTGAATTGGTTCATTGGCTTTGGAGCGGCAAGGTTCTTGTAAACTGCCAAGATTTGGGCAGGAGTGGTGTCTTTTGAAGACAGACCATAACGACCGCCGATGATCATAGGTTTCTTGTCGGCAGGAATATCTTTGCAAGAAGCGAAAGCTTCCACTACGTCAAGATACAAAGGATCGCCGTTAGCGCCAGGTTCTTTCGTTCTGTCAAGAACACAGATGCGTTCTACCGTTTCAGGAATAACGGCACCCATATATTTTGCCGAGAATGGACGATACAGGTGAACGCAAACGAGACCTAATTTCTTGCCGGCTTTGTTTTCTTTATCGATGACGGTTTTGATGACATCGGTAATAGAACCCATAGCGATGATGATGTCAGTAGCATCTTTTGCACCGTAGAATGTGAAAGGAGCATATTCACGACCTGTGATCTTGCTCATTTTCTTCATATATTTGGCTACGATATCAGGAAGTGCATCGTAATATTTGTTCTGCAATTCGCGAGTCTGGAAATAGATGTCAGGATTCTGAGCAGTACCGCGGGTAACAGGATGTTCAGGATTCAAAGCACGTTCGCGATATTCTTCGAGAGCTTTCCAGTTGACAAGTTTCTTAACGTCATCCTGGTTGGTGGCTTCCACTTTCTGGATTTCGTGAGAAGTACGGAAACCGTCAAAGAAATGAACGAAAGGAACACGGCCTTCGATAGCTGCCAAGTGGGCAACTGGAGCCAAGTCCATGATTTCCTGCACTGAACCGGTAGCGAGGAATGCGAAACCGGTTTGGCGAGCGCTCATCACGTCGGCGTGATCACCGAAAATTGACAAAGCCTGAGCTGCCAAAGCACGTGCAGAAACGTGGAATACGCCAGGAAGCAATTCACCGGCAATCTTGTACATATTAGGAACCATCAGCAACAAACCTTGTGAAGCGGTGTAGGTTGTGGTGAGGGCACCAGCCTGCAATGAACCGTGAACGGCACCGGCTGCACCGGCTTCAGATTGCATTTCAACAACCTTCACGTTTTCTCCAAAAATGTTTTTTCTGCCGCCTGCACTCCATTCATCAATGTATTCAGCCATTGGTGATGACGGGGTGATAGGATAAATGGCGGCAACTTCGCTGAACATGTACGCAACGTGGGCCGCAGCGCAGTTACCGTCGCATGTCATAAATTGTTTTTTTGCCATAATCTTATTTTTTAATGTGTTATGTTGATAGATATTATTTTATAATATATTGATTATCAATGCTTTATGATAAAATGAATGAATTTCATTAAGCTTTGCAAACTTACACATTTTTTTTTATTTTTCATTTGCCATTTTACGCTTTTCTTTACATCGTTTTTTTTCAATATCTGAATCTTAATTTTCAAATTTTTTCATAGAAAACAGTCGGCATTTTAAATAATTGATTATTTTTGCACTCGTGATTGGTTTTTAATATATTGTTTTGTTTATAAACCACTTGGTAACGGATATCTTATTAGAAACTAAATAGAAAAATCAAGCATTTATCAATATTAAAATGAGGAAATTAATAATCACATCAAGTCTTTGCTTCTTTATCCTGATGTCTTTATGCGGTCAAGTCACGCAAAAAGGGCTCGTTAAAGAGTATAACACCAATGGGAAAACGCTGTCCGGCGTGGGCATTTCCATCCCCAGCGCAACCGATTATCAGCCAACAATGTCAAATAGCGATGGCAGCTTTCAACTGTATTTCAGTCATCATAATGCTGGCGATTTGATCTATAACATTCGAATTATTAAGGACGATTATGAGATCGTAAACATCTATGATTTCAAAAATGGATGGAAATTGAGTCCGACCGACACGTTAACCATCGTTGTGGCCCATAGAAATGTCATTGCGGACAAGCGTTCCCACTATTACAACATTATGGATCAATATACCGAAAAGGAATATAAGAAAAAGATTGCCTTCCTCAATGAAGAACTATCCCGGCAAAAAATTAACGTGGAAGAATTTCGCAAGAAAATTACGGATGCCGAAAGGGAACTGAAAAGAGCATACGATAAAATTGATGAGTACGCAGATATGTTTGCCCGTATCAACACGGAAACTTTTGACAGCATCAGTCATCTTGCGCTTGATTATCTTCAGGAAGGGAAGGTAAATTTGGCCATCCAACTTTACGAAAATCAAAATTTAGTTGAGCAATTGAATAAAAAAGTCTCCATACGCAACCTGGCTGAAGAATCCATTCAGCAGATTATTCCCAAATTGCAAGAAGAAATCGCCTATCGCCAGATTGCCGGAGGTAAAAACAACATTGAACAAATAGACCTGATTCATAATAGCATCATTTCCGCAAATCCCGACAATTTTGAATTCCAAAAAGATTATTTTTTGTTTCTTGTCGATGAGAATGAACTTGACAAAGCCGAGGCCATCGGCACGAAGGCCTATTCCTTGGCCCAAAATCCCATGGAAAAGTCCACGACTTTGGGTCAGTTGGGGGTAATCCAATACCGGCAGGGGAACTATGAAAATGCGGAAAAACACCTGAAAGACGCACTTGCGGAAAACAGCAAATTGAAGGACGACAATTACGAATCCTACCTGATAAACCAAACCCGCGAACTGAATATCTTAGCCAATATCTACATTGACGCGAAAAAATTCAACCAGGCCGAAGAATGCCTCAAAGAATGCGCGGAACTCGGACAGCAGCTGATAAAATACGACCAGGCCTACCTTGACAAATATTCTTCCACTTTGAGCAATATCTCCGAACTTTATAGAAGTATCGGTGAAATCAATGGCGACAGCATTATTTTGCACCAGGCATTGGAGTATAACCAAACCAGTCTCGACATACTTAAATCCATCTCCAATACCGATGGCTTTGACTTGCCCGGATATACGGCCATCAGATATCATAACAGAGGGACAATTTTTCTTGAATTGAATCAATGCGATTCTGCATTATATTATTTTCAGAAGTCCGATTCGTTGTGGGAAATCTATTATCCGACAAACACAAACAAATACATAACCCATAGGAGCAGTACCCTCAACAGCCTTGCGATTACCTATTCCCGTCTCAATCAATATGCGAAAGCCCACCAGTATTTTGATAAAGTCTTGGCCATTTGCGACTCCTCCAATTCGACCATGCTGCTTAGAGAAACCTACATTGCCACACTCACGAGCAAAGGAGTTCTGCTACGCCGGGAAAAGAAATACAAGGAAGCAATGGACATTTATCTTCATACACTGGCACTGCAAAAGGAATTGTCGGAAGACAGAAATGAAAAATTCTCACTGGCACAATCCAAATTATATGAAAACCTGGCCGTAGTTTCCTTCTTTTCAAAGGATTTTCAAAAAGCCGCCTCTTATTTCCAATTATCACGCGACCACGTCCTGGGACTCCAAAAGGAAAAGCACAAAAGCTTTGTGGCAGATGTGGCCAGATGTACCTACTACATTGCCTATTGCTACTATTTTCTTCACGATGCCAAACATGGAATTCCCGAGTACAAAAAAGCCCGAAAAATATACTTGCAATTCAACAAGGCAACTCCGGGAAAATACAACAAGGTCTTGACCGATATCAACACAGAGATGATGGAACTAAAACAATTTAAAAAATAACATAAATTTATGAACGACAGCACGTTAACGTATTTCTCGGAGCTCTCAGACCAAGAACTCCTGTCTCGTGTTGTCGCTCAGGATAAGGCGGCCATCGAATATTTCTTCTATTTCAGGTTTTATCCGATTTTTGAAAAAATCGTTCTCCATACCCTTCATAATCAGGTTGAAACGGAAGAATTAATCAACGAATTTTATATCTATCTTCAATCAGACAACTGGGCAAAGTTGAAGACTTTTGAATGGAAATCCTCCCTTTCAACTTGGCTTACAGTCGTTGCTTCACGTTTTTTTGTGAAAAAGAAACAGGAATTGACTAAAATAGATGGCGAAAAGGTTCTAAATATTGACGACTTCACCAATGTTCTCAAAACAGAATCTACTTTGCCCATTACCCGTGCCGACTTATATGATGCCATCCATAAAATGCGCAATCCAAAGCATAAATGGGTATTGTTGTCAGAATTGATGGGATACAGCACTGAAGAAATGGCCCGCGAAATGAATACCACGGTCGTCAATATTTATAATTACAAAAAAAGAGCAAAAATCGAATTGGTAGAACTGCTAAATGAGAAAAAAGATGTCTAAACCAGGTTATATATCAGACGAACTGATAGCCAAGTACCTTGAAGGGAAAGCTACTGCCGAAGAATGTTCCTTTGTGAAATCTTACATTGAGGAACATCCCGAAGAATGGTTGTGGTTGGAAACGGCAGCTCGCGAAATTGCCTGTCAGGAACAGGAAAAAGAGAAAAAAAGTGGAATATACCAAAAGTCTTTGCTTGATAAAAAAGATATGGATGACGATGTCCGTTATGCCATTTCAGGACGTGGGAAAATAGCTTTTGCCGCTGAAGATGGCGAAGACTGTTCCTGTGCCATTAAGGCCCAGCAACTCATTTTAAGCGATTATGGCATTTTTGTCTCGACTTCCGAACTCACTCGCGTGGCACGCGAAAACGGATGGTACATTGACCGTATGGGCAGCCCTATGGATTTCGTGGGAGAATTGCTCAATTACTACAACATTCCCGCCGTACAAATGCGAAATGCAAATGTATTTCATCTGATCCACGAATTAAGCCAAGGACACAAGGTCATTGTCGGCATTGACATAAACGACTTGAACCAAAGCCAACAATGGCAAGAGTATGATGACTTGTTGTTGGGCAAAGAGGCAAACCATGTGTTATTGGTCGCAAGCATTCAGACAGATGCCAGTATGCCAACGCAAATTGTGCTTTCAGATCCATCTCATACTGATAATTCACGGACTATCAGCATGGAACAGTTTATGTCTGCCTGGGAAGATTCCGGCTATTTTATGGTGGCCACTACGCAACCGGCCCCGGTGGAATACAACCCCGGCATGCAATTTTTCGACTATGATCAAGGGCATATCAAGCAATTCGCAGACCTGACTTACAATGAAATCATCAAACGCCTGGCTGATGACGGATTTTTCCGCAATCCGAAACAAAAGACAATGGAACTCATTTTATGGCTTTCCTGCACGATGGGGTTGCTGGTCCTCGCCGGCTTTTTCATCTTCTATTTTTTCATTCCTTTTAATATGAAAGTTAACCTGCATGAAGACCTTGCCTACCATATTCCGAACCTGCCTTTGAAAAGTGGAAAAATCACGCTAAGTTATGGAAGTCAAAAATCTCTTCAATTTGTCATCACTGAGAATCAAAAGGAAGTCATTATACCCGACTTGCCTCAAAAATATAGAAATACGGAAGCTCATCTGATTTTTGAAGCCGACGGATTTGAAACTGTTGATACAACTCTTTTGCTACAAAAAACCATCAACATTTCCTATAGACATAACAACCAATTGGCCAAAATATTCGGAATCGTCATCGATAGTCAGAATGGACAATGTCTGTCGGGGGTTACACTCAAGGTGCAGAATCTTACAGTTCTGACTGACGAACAGGGTTGTTTCAACATAGACATCCCCTACGCGCAACAAAGGCAGGTACAAACCCTCTATGCCCACAAAGACGGATATACGCTATGGACGGGAACCTACGAACCGTCAAACTGCAACCCGTGGAACATCGTGCTTGAAAGACAATAAATCGTGATTTATCGTCACGTTTGTCGTCACAATTTCACAAAAACTTATATTATTTATCCATAATTTTGCTCCTTTCAAAATAAAAAAATGGAGTAGATGACTAAAAATGCTCAAAAGTGTACTCTAATACCAATAAATAGATGTACACCTATGACTAAAATTCATATTGGCAAACTTATCAAGGAAAAGTTTCGCAATAGCGGCTATACCACCACTGAATTAGCCGCCATTCTCCATTGTGACCGCACAAACATTTATCGCATTTTCAACCGGCAAAGCATTGACTGCGAATTGCTGAATAATATTTCGAAAGCGCTTCATTACGATTTTCTTAAAGAATATTCACTGCCAGAGACCCAGACACAGAATGAAATACAACTAACCATCAAGTTTACGGATAAAAAAATCATTATCACCAAACCTGCCAATCTTAACATTGAGATTAACAATAAAAACGAAAAAATAAATTTCGAATAATAATTTATTGAAAATAAAAACATTACAAAAACCGATGGCCCAATGCGAAAACTGGGGAGGGAACTTGAAATGAAAAAATATGTGATTATATCTTTATTTTCCTTTATTTTCCTTCAATTGTCAGCGCAAAGTTGGGAATACGACATCCGTTGCGCCGGGGTAGGAGTTCAAGGGACATACCTGGTAGAAGTTTCCGGCTACGGGAAGACCGTTGAAAAGGCCATCAGTGAAATTAGGAAGGCTGCCGTACACGGTGTCCTTTTCAGGGGTATTTCGGGAGAATGCAACCAAAAACCCATCATCAACGACCCGGGGGTGGAGAGTTCAAAAGCCGACTTCTTCAACAGATTTTTTTCGGACAATGGTGACTACGCGAAATATGTGACCGCGGTTGACAACACCCGCTATACCCCGAGCAAGGTGGGGAAAAGGTACAAAGTGACGATGCTGTTTTCCGTAAAAAAAGACATGCTCCGCAAAGATATGGAAACGGCGGGAATCATCAAGTCGCTGGGATCGGGTTTTTAATAACGATATTATTTAATAAAAGTGATATGAAAAAATTATTTTTACTGTTTTTAGTAAGTTTGACAATAAGCTATTCAAACGCCCAAGACACAAAGGGGGACTACTACACTCCGGAAATTGAATGTCTCGGCGTTGAGGAAGACGGATCTCAAACTTTAAGGTCCTGGGGAGTTGGTCGCAACAAGCAGGACGCGATTGAGCAGGCCAAGAAAAATGCCGTTAAGGCCGTGCTGTTCAAGGGAATTCAGAAAGGGAACGGAGAATGCAACGTCCGCCCGCTCATTTATGAGGTAAACGCCCAGGAAAGGTATCAATACTATTTCAACATATTCTTCAAGGATGACGGGGAATATTTGAAATACGTGTCCATGGAGGATACGCGCCCATTCACGGCCAAGAAGAAAAAAAATGACGTGGGTGTCCGCTTCGGCATCACGGTGCGCGTACTACGTGCCGAATTATTGCAAAGACTAATTGAGGATAAAATCGTAAAACCATAAACATCATGAAAAAAATAGTTTTGTTATTCTTAGTAACCATTCTGTGCGGGGGATTCATCTGCGCACAAGACGTGATATACCTCAACAATGGCAATGTCGTCAAGGGGAAGGTGATTAACGACAAGGATGAGATTACCATCCAAATGCCCTCGGGGGAGACGCTCAGCTATAAAAAAACGGAAGTCCGCGACATTCAGATTGGCAAGACCCAGGTAACCGTGCCGGAGGCACCCCAAAGACCGAAATACGTTGACTATTCCAACAACGACAAAGGATGGTGGTGCGCGGCAGAGTCCTGGGCGACGGGGTCATTTTACCGCACTTCAAAAAACCTGTGGGGAATATCGCTGAACTTCATCAACGGATACCGCTTTTCGGAATACCTGAAAGTCGGCGTGGGCGTGGGTGTCCGCGGCTATTTCACAAACGACGAACTTTTTAAGAAAGAAATCCTGGAAAGGAGGCAGAAACGCGCCATGATTTGCGCACCTATTTTCGTTGACGTGAGAGGAAACTTCATGACCCAACAAACCCGGATGTGTGTTCCGTTCTGGAACGCGAGTGTTGGTTACGCCATCCTTGACCAATTCTTCTACACGGCCGGCCTTGGTATCCGCGTGGGACAAAAGAGAAACGATTTCGTCTTCAGCATCAACTACCAGGGGCAGTTGCTTCCATACGACAATACATACGTGAACGGAATCAGTTTCAGGATCGGATACGAATTCTAATCACCATTGGAAAAACACGTAAATATTATATTATGAAAAAAACAGCATTAGTTATTTTGTTGATAACCACTTTGTCCGCCTTCTGCTTTGGACAGGCAAAAAAGCCCACCATCATGGTTATGCCCAGTGACGTGTGGTGCAACACGAACGGCTATATGACAAGTTATGACAACCAGGGTTCAACGCAAAAGATACCCGACTATAAAAATGCTTTGCAGAGCGACCCGGACCTGCTGCTTGTCATCTCGAAGATAAACACCCTGATGGCGGAAAGAGGATTTCCGTTGAAGGATCTGGAATCCACGCTCAAGTCAATAGAACAACGGATGGCGGAGGACAACATGACCACCAGCAAGACCTCCGGAGCCGAACTGGCGGAATCGCCACTGGACCGCATAAGAAGGACCGCCAAGGCGGATATAATCATGCAGATGACGTGGACGGTCAATACAACGGGACCCAAAAAGACAATCACTTTTAACTTGCAGGGCATCGATTCGTACACGAACAAGCAGATTGCGGGAGCTCAAGGCACCGGCCAACCCTCCTTCACCGCAGAAATCCCCGTCCTGCTGGAGGAAGCCGTCATAAACCATCTCGATGCCTTTTGCTCTCAACTCCAATCCTATTTCGAAGAGCTGCAAAATATAGGCCGCGAGGTGTCGGTGGATATCCGGGTATTCGATACCGGGGAAATGGATCTTGAGACGGAATTCGATGGCATTGAACTATCAGAGATTATTGACGATTGGATGGCTCAAAACACCGTGGAACACAGATTCAACAAGTCGGACGCGAGCGAGAATTTCATCCAATTCGAACAAGTGAGGATACCCCTCTATAAAATGAACGGGGCGGCCATGGACACGGAAGCGTTTGTCCGCGAATTACGCAATTTCCTGCGTAAAAACTACGAAATCCAGTCCAAAGTAATGACAAGGGGATTGGGAAGAGCTATTTTAGTAATCGGTGAAAAATAAAATTCTATGAAAAAGTTAGCATTATTAATATTGTCAGCAGTGATGCTGTTACCGTGGGGCAAGGTTGCCGCACAGACCGACTTTTCCTCGGGAGAGACCCGCATTCCCTTATCCGTGGTTATACCCGAACAGGTGAACAAGCTGTCGCCCGGATCGGAAAGCTACCTCACGAACAAGCTGAAACAGGCGGCCGCGGCGAACGGATTGTCCGTGAACGAAGGTCTTTCACGTTTTTTCATCACGGCGGTAATCACGCCGCTCACAAAGGACGTGGTTCCGGGACCGCCTCAGCAAATCGCCCAGAACCTGGAAATAACGCTCTACATTGCCGACGGCTTCGACCAAAAGGTGTTTGCCACCACAAACGTTACCGCCAAAGGGGTTGGAACCAATGACACCAAGGCATACATCGATGCCGTCAAGCACATCAACGTCAAGTCGAAGGAGCTGAAGGAATTTACGGAAGAGGGCAAAAAGAAAATCATTGCCTACTATGAGGCGCAATGCGACAACATCATCAAAAAAGCCAACAGCCTGGCCACGCAAAAAGAGTATGAAGCCGCCATCTACGAGCTGACCGCCATTCCGGATGTCTGCAGCTGCTACGACAAGGCCCTGGCCGCCACGGCCATCATATACCAGCAATACATTGACCACCTATGCGACATAAATCTGGCAAAGGCCAGGATGGCATGGGCCGCCGACCAAAACAGCTTTGGGGCAAGTGCCGCCGGCGAATACCTCGCCTATATTTACCCCGACGCGAAATGCTATGGGGAAGCCATGGACTTATATAGGGAAATAAAGGGAAAGGTGTTGGACGACTGGAAATTTGAAATGAAAATTTACCAAGACGGCGTGGATCTGGAAAAGGAACGCATCAAGGCATGGCGCGCCATCGGCGTGGCATTCGGCAACCACCAACAACCAGTCACCACGTACGTAAATTGGTTATTTAGATAAAAAAACAAATATTAACTTAAAACTAATTCATTATGAAAAAAATTTCGTTATTTATTATTTCAATGTGCCTTTGTTTGGGAATTAACGCACAAGTGTTTGAAGGAACATACAAAGATTGTTTTTCTGTGAAATGGGAAGTCAACAATGATGAAATGGTGGCAAAATACAAGGCATCGGTGGACGAGAATCCAGAAATCCCGGCGGTATCAAAAGCCATGGCAAAAATGATGGCGAAAACAGTGGTCAAAACTACAATGGCAAAGTTGGAGATTGAAAGATATATCTCCCAGTATCCAGACGGAAAGTACAATTGTTATATGTGGATGGATGCTCCCAACAACAGATGTGTAGCATTTTGTCCGGAGTTGGGACGTATTGTGGTAAGAAATCCCAGTGAAGGTAAAGATCGCATCATCTTCCCCAAATTGGGAATAGGCTGCGAATACGAATATCAAGCCTCTGAGACAGCTATTAAAGATATCTACACGTCAACTCATTTCCAAGACCCTAAGGAAAATTCTAAAGTTATCAATGGAATCAACTGCGTTCCAGGAGTCGCTGTATTCAGTTATGAGCAGGTAGGCGGTGAATTGGTGGACACAATAACCTACAAAGGGGTTCTGTGCGTTAAAATCCCTACTAATGGCTATGTACACGCAGACTACCAGATGCTACCCATCCAGCGTACTACCGAAAATGCTTTTTTATCAGTTACCGAGAACGTCCGTAATATGAAAGACGGAAAGATTGACACAAAGAATTTCGTTTTGCCAGAAGACATTGATTTCAAGGATTATAAGAAACTCGCCAAGGAAATCAAGAAAATTGTTGATGATGGAGAAACGAACGAAAAACTGGCTATCCCTTATGACGGGGAAATTCCTGCTGTGGTTTGGGATATTATCAAAAAATAAGTACTATGAAAAAAATAGTTCTATTAGTTCTATCTTTTTTTTCAATAGAGATTGCGATTGGACAGCCTCTTATGGCAAAAAAAGAGGGTAAAAAATGGGGATTCGTGAATGCAGCAGATTCCTTTGTGGTAGCGCCAGAGTATGACGCCGTCGGGGATTTCCTCGGAAATTACGCTTGGGTAAATAAAGGGGGTAAGGTGAAACGGGACAATTTGCCCGAAGGAGGTAAATGGGGTATGGTAAATGAGGAAGGCAAATTAATCTGCCCATTGGCGTATGAATTCATCTCCATTCCCTCCAACGATATGGTAGCAGTCAATGTAGGGGGAAAAGTTAATGACAATATTGTGGAAGACGGAAAATGGGGATTCGTGGACTTGTCTTCCGGAAATCTAACAGTCCCAGCAGAGTACGACCATGTAGGCTCTTTCTTTAATGATGCTGCCTGGGTGGTCAAAGATAATTTATATGGTCTGGTCAGCAAAGATGGCAAATTGAGCATAGAGTGTAAATATCAATATGTTTCCGACTGCTACGACAACCACGTTGTATGGCTTAAACAGAATGATAAATACGCCTTGGCCGACCTAAACGGAAATTTACTCACGGAATTTAAGTTTAAAGACTATAGTGGATTTATAAACGATATTGCCTGGATACAGAACGATGAATCTCTTTACGGCCTGATAAACGGGAAAGGAGAAATAATACTGGAACCACGTTACATTAAGGTGGGATCTTTTTCAAACGGCATAGCAACCGTATATTCAAAAATGAACGCCATCGGTTTGGTAAATACTGAAGGAAAGGAAATCGCCAGAACAATCTATAGTGTAGCCGCAGAGAATTTCGGAATTACACAGTTTAAAACATCTAACAGAATATTTAGTTACGTTTCCCACCCTACTGTTGGCAACGTGTGGCTTGACCAAAATGGAAAAACCATTGCCAGAGGTGTTAAAATCAATTATAAAGTTACAGATGTTGTTCCAGATGATTTGTGGGACTTTTAAATTTAATTCTATGAAAAATAAGATACACTTTACCCTATTATTATTGTTCGCAACCTTAATGTCTTTCGCACAAGATAGCCAACAAAAACCCTATAACAGAAGCTCATTGTATTCTTTGTATATCATCCATCCCGGAATGAAAATGACCGACCAAATAGGAAAAACATTGTGGGAATTACCTGTGCCGGAAAAATTCAACGACCATTGTCTGAGTTTGCGAATGTTAATGGCCGCAGATGCAAAAGAATCAAAAGGCGACATTGAGGATCTTGAGCAATTCTTCAGCGAAAACCAAGTCGCAAAAAGACTTGTCGCAAAATGGTTCAACAGAAACAAAGAAACAGGTGCCTTTGATATTAATTTGGTGGCAGACAGAGGTTATTACAATGCATCTCAGGCGGATTTGAACATGGCGATGAAAACGGTGCGGGGACAAGCAATGCTGGCTGATGCCGGCGAACAACTTATACCCAACACCTTTGTTGTGGTGAGTGATGTTACTTACGTGGACAAACAGTCGCAAGCTGAAACGGCAGCAGGAATATTAAGTATTATCGGTGAAATTGCAAGTTTTGCCAGTGATATGTCTAATATGACAAGTCACAATAATACTGCAACCAGCACGTCAAATCTCGCTAAGAGCATGAGCGATTTGGGCGGTTCCATCAGCAATATGGTGGCAGGATTTACCGTGAAGATGAATAGCCATTTATTTCAATTGGTTTGGGATGAATCAACCGCCGCTACATTCTACAATCAATACTATTTTAACGACCAAAATATTGATGATGCCAAAAAATCAGCTTTTGAAGAAGATGAAAATACTTTCAAGCTGAAATATATCGGATCCTATAGCGCAACAAGTGATAAAACTGTTATGCGCGGCATTCAAAATGACGATGATGTCTTCCGAAAAGTATTGGCTCGCAGCATTGATAAAAATATTGTAAAACTTCAAAAAGAATTCGATGTTTTTAAAGTCGTTGTTCCGATTTATAAAGTTCAAAACGATAAGATTTTGGCCCAAATAGGTCTCAAAGAGGGCGTAAGTCCAGATTCTAAATACGAAGTCATTGAACGAGTGGAAGATGCCGATGGCAATATTTCCTACCAGCGAAAGGGTATTATCCAGCCCGAAGAAAGACAAATTTGGGACAACCGTTATATGGCAGTTGAAGAAGAAGCCACTAATGCCAATCTGAATTTTACAACCTTCAAGGTGATTTCCGGCTCGGGATTTTACCCGGGTATGCTTTTGCGAGAAATTAAATTTTAATATTAATTCCCTTTTTAATAACCTAAACCGACGAGCCGATGGGATATAACCGGCATATTTATGATGAAAAAATTCTTATTAATCGCAGGAATCGCTACAATGGCCGTGTTATCCTTGTCATCCTGTAAAAAAACCTGTGTATGTAAAGAAGACAACTCTACTCGTTTACAAACTATAGAAGTTAGTTCAAAATCTTGTAGTGATTATGCAAAAGCATTTGAAAGTAATTATACACCTGGTCAACATTGGGTTTGCAAATAATTGAATCATTTTTACACAAAATAAGAGAGGGTGACTAAAGGCAGTCATCCTCTTTTTTGTTTTCAATTTTTTATACCTAACAATAATTTTTGTATCTTTGCAACCAATTATAACAAATCATAATATCATGCCTGGAAAACCTATCGTAAGATATTCAGATGAAGAGTTGGCCGAATTCAAAGTGCTGATCGAAGAAAAGCTCGCCGAAGCCAGAAAGAATTTAGCCGCCTACTTAGAAGCATACAGCAATGCCGGAAACGACACGATGGACACCGCCCCCACTTTCAAGAATTTGGAAGAAGGAAATATGGTTTTGTCCAAAGAAGAAAACGGACAATTGGCCGCACGCTTGGATAAATACATTAAAAATTTGGAAGCCGCGCTGATCCGCATCGAAAACAAAACCTACGGAATCTGCCGCATCACCGGAAAACTCATCCCCAAGGAACGCCTTAAAGTCGTGCCTCACGCCACCCTTAGCTACGAGGCCAAAGTAAATCAGAACAATAAATAGTTTTTTCTGTGAAAAAAAGCACTAAACTCTCTCTCTTATCTGCCGGCATCATCGTTCTGTTTATTATCCTTGACCAAATCCTGAAGATTTGGGTAAAAACCCATATGCTTCTCGGTGAACATATTTCCGTCATCGGTGACTGGTTTTATCTTTATTTTATTGAAAATGAAGGGATGGCCTTCGGCTTGTCTTTCGGACAAAATCTCGGCAAACTTCTCTTGACCGTCTTCCGCATCTTTATCGTCGGTTTTCTGATTTATTATTTAATTAAATTGATTAAGAAAAATAAGGCCGATGCCGTCGTCGTAACTATTTTGTCGCTGATTATCACCGGTGCCATCGGCAATATCATCGATTCCTTATTTTACGGGGTTATCTTTAATGAAAGCACCCCAACCGCCTTGGCCACACTCTTTCCGGAAGGCGGCGGCTACGCGCCCGTGCTTTATGGCCGCGTGGTGGATATGTTCTATTTTCCGCTGTTTGTCATCCCCGATTGGTTCCCGGTTTTTAGTGGAGAGTATTTCTTTCCCGCCATCTTCAATCTCGCCGACAGCTGCGTAACCGTGGGCATTATTCTCGCCCTGATATTCTATAAAAGAATTTTTGTTGAAGAAAAAGTCGCAGAACATACGCAAAATCAACAAAAATAACAGATTTGTTTACATAGACGTTTTTTCAAAGATGAAAACAGAAATTATGTCACCGGTGGGCTCCTACGAGTCTCTTATGGCTGCCATCCAGGCCGGCGCCGGCTCGGTATATTTCGGCGTGGGCAATATGAATATGCGTTCGCGCTCCGCCGCCAACTTCACCAACGAAGACCTTCAGAAAATCACAGATATTTGCAAAGAACACCAGGTCCGTTCTTACCTGACGGTAAATACCATTATTTACAATAACGAGGTAAATGAAGTCCACCAACTGATCGACTTGGCTAAACAATGCGAAGTTTCGGCCATTATTGCCTTCGACTGGGCTGTCATTCAATATTGTCGAAAAGTAGGTATGGAAGTGCATATCTCCACCCAATGCAATATTACCAATATCGAAGCCGTTCGATTTTACGCCCAATTCGCTGATGTGATGGTGCTGGCTCGGGAAGTTACTCTCGCCCAGGCCGCCGATATCTGTAAAAGCATTAAAGAAGAACACATCTGCGGTCCCTCCGGACAACTTGTTCAAATCGAAATGTTTGTCCACGGTGCCCTCTGTATGGCAGTTTCCGGCAAATGCTACCTCAGTTTAGACAATCTGGGCTATTCCGCCAACCGAGGTGCCTGTTTGCAGCCCTGTCGCCGCAAATATCGTGTCAAAGATGATGAAAGCGATATGGAACTGCTGGTGGATGGCAAATATATTATGTCGCCAAAGGATTTATGTACCATCGGCTTCCTGGACAAGGTGATTAAGGCGGGTGTCTCCATCCTCAAAATCGAAGGCCGCGGCCGCTCCGCCGAATATGTCAAAATGGTCACCGCCTGCTATCACGAGGCTTTGCAGGCCATTGAAAACGGAACTTTCTCGCAGGAAAAAGTAACCCAATGGATGGAAAAACTGCGCAGCGTCTATAACCGTGACTTCTGGGACGGCTACTATTTGGGCCGAACGATGGGCGAATGGACCGAGCGATATGGCTCACAGGCTACTCGCGTAAAAACGCATATCGGTAAAATTACCAATTATTATGCTAATATTGGCGTTGCTGAAATCTATGTCGAGACCGGTTCTTTGAATTTGGGCGACAATATCCTGATTAGTGGTCCGACAACCGGCGTATATGAGGCCGTCCTCAATGAAATTCGCGTGGATTTGAACCCCGCCGATCACGCCGAAAAAGGTGTCTATTGCTCTATTCCAACTACCGAATTGGTGCGTCGCGGCGACAAAGTCTATAAGTGGACCGAGGTTATAGAGGAATTTTAAACTATAAAATTTTTCTAAATTTTATTTTTCTATAAATAAAATATGTATATTTGTACCCATATACTTGGCACAAAACTATACAAATTTTATTTATTATTATACTTATAATCAAACTATTATGGAAAAGAAAGATCCTATTGAGGAAGCAAAAAGGTACGTGGAAAATGCGAAAAGCATTCTACAGGAACATGGGGAACTGGATGTTGACACCCGATCGTATGCTGACAGAAAGTACGTGAAAATGGCGGGCAACACCCTGTGGAACGGCTGCCTGTTGGCGTTGGAGGCGGTATTTCATCTAAAACAAGGCAAAGGACGCCCTTCCATTGAAAAATACAAGGAAGCCATTGCGGGAAGAGACAAAAAATTGTTGTCTTTTGTCAATTATGGTTACGATATTATGCATCTTTATATGGGTTACGACGGCAATCAGGCAAAGGAAGTCAGTGATGTGGGTTTTCAAACCGCCAATTCCATCATTTCCCGCTGCGAGTTGATGTTGAAATAAATGATGAATTTTATAATCAACCTATTATGGAAAAGAAAGATCCTATTGAAGAAGCAAAAAGGTACGTGGAAAACGCGAAAAGCCTTTTACAAGAGCATGGGGAACTGGATGTTGACACCCGATCGTATGCTGACAGAAAGTACGTGAAAATGGCTGGCAACACCCTGTGGAACGGCTGCCTGCTGGCGTTGGAGGCGGTATTTCATCTAAAACAAGGCAAAGGACGCCCTTCCATTGAAAAATACACGGAAGCCATTGCCAAACAAGACAAAAAGTTACTGTCTTTTGTGAATTTGGGCTACGACACGATGCATTTGGCTATGGGCTACGACGGCAATCAGGCAAAAGCGGTTAGCGACGTGGGTTTTCAAACCGCCAATTCCATTATTTCCCGCTGCGAGTTGATGTTGAAATAACACAATGCGTTTCAATGATTAAACCTAAAGAATGGTGAATCTCCAAAGACAGCTTTAACAAAAAAATCTTATAAAAGAATAATATATTATCTGTTTTCGTAATAATTATTGCAAAATTTTGTATTCTTGCATAGAAAAAGAATAATATATTATCTATTATGGATTATCATTCCATCATCGTCAACCGAAGAAAAAAAATAGGCGTCTCTCAAGATGAGTTGTCCGATGTGTGCGACATCAGCTGCAGCTACCTTAAACTCATCGAACAAGGAAAGGCAAACCCAACCATTGAAGTGCTGTGGAAAATATTGGACGCGTTGGGTTTTGAATTAAAAGTCTATGACAAATTCACACAAAAGGAGGTATTATGAAACAAGCCACAGTCTTTATGAATAATTTTCCTGTTGGACGACTTAGCAAAACCGAAAGCGGAACCTACCTGTTCGCATATAACCAAGCCTACCTCAATGACAACAATTTACTGCCCCTTTCTCTAACATTACCGAAACAAAAAGAGGTATTTGAATCAAAGGAACTTTTCCCTTTCTTTTATTCGCTATTGAGTGAAGGAGCAAACAAAAAAGCCCAGTGCTTCAGCCAAAAAATTGATGAACACGATGACTTTGCCTTGCTTTTGGCCACGGCAAGTTATGATACCATAGGAAATGTAACCATTATCTGTGATGAAAAAGAGTGAACTTTTTGGAAGTCAAAACATTGATGTTCAAACTAATATTGTTTATTCACCCTCTTCCTACATTAACAATATTCGAAGCGTATCTATTTCCGGCGTGCAGGAAAAAATGTTTGCCGTGCTGGATCATCATACCATAAGATTGGCAAAACCTGGCGAACAAAGTCAATATATTATCAAACCGGCACCTATGAGTAAGTTGTTGGCACGTCGTAACGATATGCCCATCAACGAATACGTCACTATGCGAATAGCGTCAAAGGTATATGGTATCAAGACTGCGGCCAATGGACTAATCTTTTTGGCAGACGGACATATTGCCTATATAGTAAAACGCTTTGACATTAAAGCAGATAAAAGCAAACGTTATCAGGAAGATTTCTGCTCAATAAATCTAAAAGAATATACCTACGCGGCTACGAGCGGCGATTGGCATTTTTGCAAAAGGATTGTTCAGCATTACACAGAGAATAGAAAACACTGCTAACACTTCGTACTGTGGACTCTCCTTTTGTATATCTCAAAGGTGTTTTCCAATAACGACGCTATCGTCATCGGTCCTACGCCGCCTGGAACCGGCGTGATGGCCGCGGCCTTTTTCTCAATACTGGACACATCGATACTGTTGTAAACGTCGCCTACCATCTTTCCATCCACACTGTTGATGCCCACATCTACAACGACAGCTCCCGGCTTAATCATATCGGCATTAATCAGATTGGGACAACCGATGGCGACAATCAAGATTTCGCCCTGACGCGTCAAATAAGGCAAATCGCGAGTTTTGCTGTGGCAGACGGTAACTGAAGCGTTCTCCCGCAACATCAACTGCGCCATAGGTTTGCCCACCAGGTTGCTTCGTCCAATGACAACCGTGTGCTTGCCCGCAATTTCCACGTTTTCAGACTTCAACAGCGACAAAATGCCTTTGGGCGTACACGGAATGATGCATTCTTCGGAAGTGTTGAGCAGCCCCACGTTCATCGGATGTAATCCGTCCACATCTTTATGGTAATCAATAGCATTGAGAATCACGTTTTTATCGATATGCTTGGGTAAGGGAAGCTGTACCAAGATGCCGTCAACGCTTTCGTCCTCATTCAAGTTTTTAATCAAAGATAACAGGTCTTCCTGCGAAGTGGAAAACGGCAAATAGTGCATATCGCTTTCAATGCCGACTTCATTGCAGGACTTTCCCTTGTTTTTCACGTAGGTCATACTGGCGGGGTCGTTGCCGACCAAAATAACCGACAACTTCGGCGCACGACCGTATTTGTTTTTACAAAAGTCAATTTCAATCGCTAAAACAGACCTTATTTTTTTGGCTAAGGCAGCCCCATTCATAATTCTCATAGCTATTTTCTTTTGAGTTGCAAACTTACGCTTTTTTTCTTTATCTTTGCACTGAATATTAAAAACTATTAATTATGAAAACATCACATTTGTTTACTTTCTTAAGCGGTGCCTTGATTGGCGTTATCATCGCTTTGTTGTTGGCCCCTGAAAGCGGAGACGAAACTCGTAAAAAAATCAATGAAAAATTGAAAGAACGCGGAATTAATCTCAGTAAAGAGCAGTTGGACGAATTTATCAGGTCCTTCAAGGAAAAATTCAATATACCATCAGATAAAGAGGTGATTATTGATGATGCAACAGCCTCTGAATCAGAAGAATAAGACTTATGTTTGATTTTTTTAAAAATACAGACGGCGAAGACCGCGATGCCTATAAAAGTATCGTCAAAAATGCCAAGGAATATGGTGAATTGCATCTGCAATTGCTGAAACTAAATGCCGTAGGCAGTTTTTCACAAATCATCTCCTACTTGATTATCATCATGGTGGGAGCTCTGTTGTTGATGGGCGCATTCCTTTATTTTTCAATGATTTTGGTAGTTTGGATGAAGCAGTTGACAGGAAGCTGGATATATGGTTTTCTCATAATGGGCGGCATTTTCATCCTCTTGTTTATCATTTTATTGCTTTTGCGAAAAAAGATGATGGTGAATCCCATTATTAAGAAACTCAGTTCTATTCTGTTCAAGAACGAAGTGGAATTGCCAGACGAAGAAGAACTACCCGTGGTAGAAACTGCCGACCTTTCAAAAATCGATATGGGAAAGGAGGTGAACAATGATTAACAAACGCGTTTCCCAATATTCTCAATTGTCGAATTTGCAAGATATTGAAAGAGAGAAAAAGTATATCAAGCAACTGATTAAAATACAGGGAACTAAAATTGAAAAAGACTGGGATGAAATTTATGACTTTTGGAGTTTTATTCCCAAAATCACCCGTTCGATAAATCGTTTGGTTAAAAAATTGCCCTTGGATTTGGGTATTTTGACTTTTGTTTTAGATTTGTTATTCATAAAGAAGAAAAAATGAATGGAGATCCTAAACTTTACGCACTTTTAGAACAATTAGGCATCGATTTTGAATATCTGGAGCATCCCGAAGCCCCCACGATTGAGATTGCCAAACAGTATTGGGCCGGACACCAAGCTCAACATTGTAAGAATCTGTTTTTCCGCAACCACAAAGGAAATCAGCATTATTTGGTTTTACTGAATTGTGACCAAAATATGGCTATTCACGATATTGAAAAGCAGTTGCACCAAGGAAAATTGAGCTTTGCCTCGGAACAGCGGCTGATGAAATATTTGGGCGTGAAACCGGGTTCAGTTACTCCTTTTGGCTTAATCAATGATGAAGAACATCACGTCATCGTCTTTATCGACAAAACATTGCGGCAAGCCGAAAAAGTCAGTTTTCACCCCTGTATCAATACGGCATCTCTGATTATTAAACGGGAAGATTTGGTGAAGTTTTTGGATTATTGCGGCAATCGGTATGAATGGCTGGAAGTATATTAGATTTCAATATCAGTGCTTCTCATAACGAAAAAGGAGACCAAACGGCCTCCTTTTTCATATATAGATGCGTCTCATTAGAATTTCTTCAAAGGACTGTTTTTGGCAGTAACATCAGCAGGAGTCCATTTTGCGTTATTGAAGACAATATGTAAATTTCTCACCTCCTCTGTAGCCAAGTGCTTTAATGTTCCGGTCATTTCTGCCGTAATGGTTTGGGTATTAAAATCAATAGCCGTAACCGTAGTAGTAGTGGCATCGGGTTGCCAATTGGGATTGCCATAAGTACAATCATCCTCATTGTCCATATACATTAACGCACTTAAATCATAGTTGGAGAAGGTTCCCACGTGGTCGCTTATGTATCCCATAAATCGTGGATAATCCTCTGAAGTCTTTTGTATATATACCGTTAACAAAAACATTTGGGCGTTATAATTTTCATCCACTAAAAACTGAGCGGGTGTCCAGGTTTCATCGCCGAAAGTAACAGTAATTCCTTCGGGTGTAGGAGGTGTAGGAGGAGTTGCAACTTCAAATACGGCCGTATAAGTTTCGTTTTTAGTAACGGTAACGGTACGAGGATTATCGGTATTGCCATCCTCCCATTTTACAAATTTGCAACCTTCTTTTGCCGTTGCGGTCAAAGTGGCCGTAGCGTTTTCAGCGTAAGTACCACCACCGGTAACAGTACCCCATTCGGCATTGTTGGAATTAACTGAAATAGTAAATTGCTTGTCCTTTTTGCAGGAAACAAAAATCATGCTGCAAGCCAACAGAACGATGCTTAAATATTTGATGTTTTTCATATAAGTTATGTTTGATAATTATGTGCTTTTTTAAGAAGTGAAGGCAAAAATACAAAAATGTATGGAAAAACACGATATCACTATTGATATTTTTAAAATTCAGGTCATTTTTTATTTAAAGTAACATGGGCAAGCCATTTGTTATCACATTTTACCATTTGTAACACGCCAGTTATGTTTTTTTTAATGGGCGTATTTTTGGTGTATTTTACTTCTGCCGTTGAATCTGATGTAAATATGATTTCATTAATATCAATGGTGGCTGGAGTGTCTGATGCAATATAAGAAGAGTCGACAAGTGTAAGCAGCTTTTCGGCCACTTTCAGTGTTGTTTCGCGGGTATTATCAGTGGCGTAATGCGCTGCTTCAGATACTTGATAGTTTGCCATTGCATTCAAGTAGGCATACGCGTTTTCGTGAACTTCTTTTTCTTTGGAAGTGCACGACCAAAATATAAAAGCCAATAAACAGAAAACTAATATTTTTTTCATTTTGATGTAAATACTAAAAGAGGCCGATGTAATCGACCTCTTTTAGTATGGAAAAATTTAAATTAGAACTTTGCTATAAAATGATTTTTAGTTTGGAGATGCGCTTCTGTCCAATTTGCATTGTTGAAAGTGATATTCAATGCTTTTTCTTCTGAAGTGGATTGGCTTTTGAGAGTTCCATTAATAGTGGCAGAAATTGTCAATTCTGTTAAATCAATGGCAGTAATAGTTTCATTGAGGTTTTTGGTTTGCCAATCGGGAGTGCTTTCGGTTTCATTTTGTACGAATAACAAATAAATTTCACCACTTTCTAAATTAAATGAACCTGTATGTTTACCAAGTTTTCCTTGAAATTGTGGAAAATCAGAAGGATTGTTTACTAAAATCCAAGCGAAAATATTGTTAGGAAATGATTGAACATCAAAATCCAATTCAGCATTTGTCCAAGTTTGTGAGCCAAAAGTAATTGTGGATTGGGGAGCTTCTTCGAAAGTAGCGGTGTAGGTTTCATCTTTAGTTACAGTGATGGTGCGGGGATTGGTTGTGTTACCATCCTGCCATTTTACAAAGATATAGCCATTTTTAGCGGTTGCGGTTAGGGTGGCCTGAGCATTTTCTGCGTAGGTGCCGCCACCGGCAACAGTACCCCATTCGGCATTGTTTGAATTAACCGTAATAGTAAATTGTTTGTCTTTTTTACAAGAAACGAACAACATACTGCAAGCTAAAATAGCAACGCCTAAAAATCTTAATGCTTTCATTTTTTTGTTTTTTTAAGTTAATAATAAATGTTATAATGTTGCAATAAATTGTTTTATAAATAACGAGACAAATACACAATTTATTTTGGGATGATATTTTTTTTGTCACCAAGTTAACAACATCTGGATGTTAAATACAAAGCTTAGTATCTTTTCAAGAAATCCACGAGTTCGCGCATAGCTCTTCCACGGTGACTGATGGCATTTTTATCCTCATCGCCCATTTCGGCAAAGGTTTTGTCAAAACCGTCAGGAAGAAAAACAGGGTCGTACCCGAAACCTGCCGTTCCGCGTTGTACTTCAATGATAGTCCCATCAATACGGCCTTCAAAAAGGTATTCTTTGTCGTCAATAATGAGGGCTATAACCGTCTTAAAGCAAGCATTGCGATTGGTTTTCCCCTTCATTTCACGCAGAAGCTTGTCCACATTGTCTTGATACGAACAATGCTCGCCGGCAAAGCGGGCGGAATATACGCCGGGGCGACCATCTAAGGCCTCCACTTCCAAACCGGTATCATCGGCAAAACAATTGCAATGGTAATGTTCGTGAACATACCGGGCTTTTTGCAGGGCATTCCCGCTTAAAGTATCCGCTGTTTCCGGGATTTCCGTCAAACAACCTAAATCCATTAAATTCTTGAGCTGAAAGTTTTCGCCTAAGATTTCAACGGCTTCAATGGTTTTGTGCTGGTTGTGGGTAGCAAAAATGAGTTCCATAAATTTAAAACAAGTAAAGATGATATAAAAAACTTATATCATCTGTATGATTATTCAAATGGTGAAAGCATCTGTTATTGAGCAGCGCCTTCGATTTCAATAGCTTGTTTTCCTCTATAATATCCACATTCGGGACATACACGGTGAGGCAGAACAGCTGCGCCACAATGGCTGCATGTTGTGAACTGAGGAGGAGTCATAAAATCGTTTGCTCTTCTCTTGTCTCTTCTCGTTTGAGAATGTCTTCTTTTAGGATTCGGCATAACTTATTGTTTTTTAATATATTAATCTAATTTCAAGTCTTTCAGCGCTGCCCATCTTTCATCCATTTCCTGATGGTTTTCTTTATGCGACATCGCCTCCAACCTTTTCAATACTTCCGGATTACATGTTGAATGCCCGTTTTCGTCATCAGGATGAACTATTTTATGCGGCAACGCCAAACGGATTGTTTCATAAATAAAATGGAACAAATCCAATTCATAAATATTTTCATCTACCATCCAGATATTTTCGTCATTTTCAAAATCTTCTTCCACCACCGGCATCAAATTGACGATCAATTGTTCGGGGAAGTCCATTTTCAAGGTAACAGGATCCAAGCAGCGATCACATAATGCAATCACTTCACCTGTGAAATGGAACTTCAAATCCAACATTTTCTCACTTTTGTCCATTTCAATTTGCAAATTCAATAACCCGTCTTGCAATTCTGAAATTTCGGACGTTTCAAAGAACTCTTTATCACAAATCATTGAGTATAAATACTTTCCAATCTCAACTCCCGCTATTCTAATCTTATATTCGTCTCTTTTTCCTTTCGTACTCATGTCTCAATTTTGGGGTTGCAAATATACAAATTTTTTGGTATAAAATCTTAATATGGTTTTTTTAGCAAAATTTATATCATAGTGATGTCTTCCGTCTCAAAATCAATCTGAAAAAATTTATGTTCCACGCCATTGGTAATTCCAATAATTGGGGCTCGAAGTGTCTTGTTGTATCGTCCTGCCTGTTCCATAACTTTTTGTGTGAGTGCAATATGAGGGGCCTTGCATTCTATCACCATCCAAGGAGTGCCCTGATCGCTAAAAACGACCAGATCGTAACGTCTGGAAAGACCATTGACTTCAATTTCACGCTCTACGGAAATATGCGAAATGGGAATTTGCTTGGCAATGAGCAGAAATTGGATAAACTGCTGCCTGACTTCCTCTTCCGGAGTGGCTGGAACCCATTTTTTTCGGATAGGATCAAATAATTCCTTTATTTCCCCGTTAACACGCTGTTTAAGCATCTCTATTTACGCTCGATTTCTTGCTGTAGGCTTTCCTTTTTATCGTAATTATACATTTCACGACAAAGTTTATCGTACTTCTTATACAAAAAGGCACGTCTTAATTTAAGCGTTTGCCCATATTCGCCCGTTTGAGCACTCCACTGGTCGGCAACAAGACGAAAACGCTTGATATGCTCGTGTTCCGCCAAACGGGAATTAATCTTATCCACTTCTTTCTGAATACGCTGTATAACTTCAGGATTTTGAATCAGTTCTTCGTGTTCTTTAAAATGAATATTGTGTTTTACGGACCAAAAATGCAAAGTATTGAAATCAGGAAGAATAATGGCAGCGGCAAATTTCTCATTTTCTCCGATAACCATCGCACTGTCAATGTAATCCGATTCTTTCAAGATATTTTCAATGATTTGTGGAGCGATGTATTTTCCCAACGACAATTTGAAAATTTCCTTTTTACGATCCGTAATTTTCAAATATTTTCCTTCCACCATCTTGCCGATGTCGCCCGTATGGAACCAACCATCTTCATCTACGACCTGCTTGGTATATTCCGGATCCTTGTAATAGCCTTTCATCAGACAGTCGCCCTTGGTCAAGATTTCGCCGTCTTCGGCCAACTTGAACTCGATACAGGGCATTGGTTCGCCAACAGTACCCGGCTTGAGGAGGTTTTTCGACGGATTGTTGACGGCAATGACCGGTGAGGTTTCCGTCATTCCATAACCTTCATAAACACGCAACTTGGCTGCCGTAAACAACCGTATAATACGTTCCTGGATGCTGGAACCACCCGAAACGATAATCATTGGATTACCACCCAAATTATCTCTCCATTTGGAATAGACCAACATATCGGCCAATTGCAATTTCTTCAGATAAAACCAATTCCGTTTGTCAGGATCATACTTCGTGGCTAATCTAAACGCCCAGAAATAAATCTGTTTTTTCAACCCCTTCAAATCCTTGCCGGCAGCCTGCAGTTTATCAAACATCATTTCCAATACTCGGGGAACGGCGCAGAAACCCATCGCGTGGATGTCTTTCAAATCCTTGGCAATCGTATTCAAACTTTGCGCATAATACAAACTTGCTCCCAGCATCTGGTAATGGTAGTTGATGACCCGCTCATAAACGTGACTGAGCGGCAAAAAACTCAAAATATTGCTGTGGAAATCATTGGTCTGAAAAGTTACCAAGGTAGCAGCGTTGGTGAGAAAATTTTTATGACTCAACATCACGCCTTTTGGATTTCCGGTGGTTCCAGAAGTATAAATCAAGGTAGCCACATCGTCTGGATGAACTTCTCCCTGCTTATTTTTCTCAATGACTGGCATCCATTTGGCTTGATTTTCCCGTCCCAATTCCAACAATTCGTCCCAATTCCGCTGACCTTCAACATTGTCAATGGTAAATACCATAGGATGAAGGGCAAGTTTGGGCAATGCCGGCTCAACGCGTCTGAAAATACTTTCAATCCCGATAATGACACATTTGGCGTCGCAATGATTTAAAATATAGGTATAATCCTGCTCATTTAAAGTGGGATATACCGGAACGTGCACCATTCCGGCGAGCATAATTCCCATATCACAAAAGTTCCACGCCGGCCGATTGTTCATAATGGTGGCTATTTTATCCCCTTTTTGAAACCCCAATTCCAACAAGGCACAAGCCACCGCATAAGAATATTCAATATATTCGTCAACACTGTATTTTCGCCATTCGCCTTTTTGCTTACGACACAAAATATCAGGTTTCCGATAATTTTCCTTTAAGTTGTCTAAAATATCAAATAATCTCGTAATCTTCATGATATCAGTATTTTAACATCACCCTACATCACAATTCTTCGATACATTCTGCAAAGATACAAAAATATTTGAAATCGTGTATAATATTTTTTCAGTTCACGATTTTTCAAAGATAAATTTCTTCAAGAACTTTTTCCTCATTTTCCCAAGTCAGTTCTGCCGCCGCGAGAGGACAATGGGCTTTCAAACTTTCAAATAATTGCTGGTCACTGGTTAACCTGTTGATTGCTGCCGCAATAGCCTTGGGCTCAAGTTCATTGACGATTAACCCCACCTGATATTTTTGAATAATACGTGCCCGCTCAACCAAATTCGAGGCAACAATGGGCGTTTCTGCCTTGATATATTCAAAAATCTTATTGGGCAGACTAAAGCGCAAATTAGCACTGATATCCCGATCCAGGGCAATGCCGATGTCGGAAAAATAAGTGTAATTGAAGAGTTTTTCAGGACTGACACGAGGAATAAAACGAATCCGTTGCTCCAAGCCCAATTCCTTGGTTCGTTGTTTAAGCAGAGGAATGGCAGTCCCATTCCCCACAATAATCAATTCTGCCTGTGAATCAACATATTGCATGGCCTCCACCAATTCTTCACCGCCGCGTCCCTCATTCAAGCCATTGCCTTGCAATATCACAATGACTTTATCTTCCGGAAGTTGAAGGGAAGCTCTGGTTTCTGTAATGGATGGCGTTTTTTGCGAAGGAATATTGCGTACCAAATATGGCCGAATGCCATACTCCTTTTCATATTGGTCCACAATGGATTGACTGACCGTGATGACGTCCTTCAGTTTAGGAAAACAGAATTTTTCAATACTATGCCAAACCCGATAGACGAAAGGTCTGCCGGCAACGGAAAGTTCACCGCAAAAATACTCGTGGCTATCATATACGATGCGTTTCCGTTTCAATCTGCTAATCAACAAATTAGGCAAAAGCGTGTCTAAATCATTGGCTACAAAAAGGTCAAAATGGTGAAAAAGCAAATAAAAAAACAACCGAATATTGTATTCCGCATAAAACATACTACCCTTTCTGAAAAGCAAATGCAGACGATGGGTTTTATAAGCCCGCACGGCTAATTTTGGTGAGTTATGGTAGCACCGTCCCACAAGCGTAACATCAAATCCATTACGCGTCAAAAAGTTACACACTTTATCGACGCGAGGATCTGTATAAAGGTCATTCGTGACGGAAAGGACGACTTTATTGTTCGTCCCTTCCATGACAGTTTTTGTATTTCTTTCCACTTCCACAAGGACAAGGATCGTTGCGGCCTACTCGTTTTTCAACCCTGACAGGAGCATTGCCCTTGCCGCCGGGAGCCACTTGACGACCTTCGCCGACTTCCTGTCTTCCAGTCTGCAGTTTCTTGGCATCAGATTCCGGCAATTGAGCCTCCTTCACCTGACTATTATCCGAAATTGGAACACTACCCTTGGTCAAGAAGGAAACGATTTCCGTGCTGATACGTGTAAGCAGCTGATCAAACAAATTGAAAGATTCGAGTTTGTAAATCAACAGCGGGTCTTTCTGTTCGTATGAAGCATTTTGCACGGACTGTTTCAAATCGTCCAAATCGCGGAGATGTTCTTTCCAAGCATTATCAATTACCGCCAAAGTGATTCCTTTTTCAATGGACAAGCCCACTTCACGACCTTTGGTTTCGTATGATTTTTTCAATGGAGCCACCACGGTCAACGTTTTCACGCCGTCGGTAAACGGGATGGCAATATTTTTAAACCGATCACCCTGGTCCAGGTAAACTCTCTCAATGATTGGATAGGTTTTCGCACTCAGCTGCTGAATTTTTTCCTGATAATGGTTATAGATGACCGGAAAAAGTTCATCGGTAAGTTTTTGGGGACGTTCTTGTAAGAATTTATGTTCTTCAAAAGGAGATTCGCAACCAAAAGTGGTAATCATATCTTGGCAGAATCCTTCATAATCTTTATTATTCCAATTATTATCCACCACGATAGAGCAAACATCGTAGAACATTCCCGATATGTCGATGGCCAGACGGTCACCGAACAAGGCATTGCGACGCTTATTATAAATGGTACTACGCTGATGATTCATCACATCATCATATTCGAGCAAGCGCTTACGAGTACCAAAGTTGTTTTCTTCCACCTTTTTCTGCGCTCTTTCAATGGATTTTGAAATCATACTATGCTGAATGACCTCGCCATCCTGCAAACCAAGGCTATCCATAACTTTGGCGATACGATCGGAGCCGAACAAACGCATCAGGTCGTCTTCCAAGGAAACGAAGAACTGAGAACTGCCAGGGTCGCCCTGACGACCTGAACGACCTCTCAACTGACGGTCCACACGACGAGAATCGTGACGTTCCGTACCGATAATGGCCAAACCGCCCTTTTCCTTGATGCCGGGTCCCAACTTGATATCGGTGCCACGACCTGCCATATTGGTTGAAATGGTCACGGTGCCCGCCTGACCGGCTTCTGCCACGATATCAGCTTCTTTCTTATGCAATTTGGCATTCAAAACATTGTGCTTGATTTTTCTAACCGTCAGAATCTTGGAGAGTAATTCTGAAGTTTCTACGGAAGTGGTACCCACCAAAACAGGACGACCTTCGGCATTCAGGCGTAGGATTTCATCCACCACGGCCGCATATTTTTCACGTTTGGTCTTATACACCAAGTCCTCATTATCCACACGGGCAATCGGACGATTGGTAGGAATCACCACGACATCGAGTTTGTAGATATTCCAAAATTCGCCGGCTTCCGTTTCAGCAGTACCCGTCATACCCGACAGTTTCTTGTACATTCTGAAATAGTTCTGAAGCGTGATGGTGGCATAGGTTTGCGTGGCGGCTTCCACCTTCACATTTTCCTTGGCTTCAATAGCCTGGTGCAAGCCGTCGGAGTAGCGGCGGCCTTCCATAATACGACCGGTTTGTTCATCAACAATCTTGACTTTATTGTCGATAATAACGTATTCCACGTCCTTTTCAAACATCGTATATGCTTTCAACAGCTGGTGAATCGTATGGATTCTTTCTGAAGCAATAGAGAAATTGCGGTAAATTTCGTCTTTGCGTTGCTGTTTCTCCTTTGGATCCAGATTTTCTTTCTCCAATTCGGCGATTTCCGCACCCACGTCCGGCATAATGAACATCTTGGCTTCTTCGGCATCCTTAGAAATCAAATCAATACCCTTGTCCATAATGTCCACCGTATTCAATTTTTCTTCAATGACGAAATAAAGTTCATCATCAATAAGGTGCATATTCCTGTTTTGCTCCTGCATAAAGAAACCTTCAGTGCGAAGCAAAATTTGTTTCATACCCTGTTCGCTCAAAAACTTGATTAAGGCTTTATTTTTAGGCAAACCACGTTGGGCGCGAAGCAACAACATAGCCCCTTCGTCGGTAGGTTTTGGATCCGGATTTTCTGCCAGTAATTTTTTTGCTTTCGTCAAAATTTCAGCCACATAAACCTTTTGGGCATTATATAATTTTTCAACGATAGGCTTATATAAATCAAATTCCTGTTGATCGCCACGGGGAGTCGGACCAGAAATAATCAACGGCGTACGGGCATCGTCAATCAAAACGGAGTCCACCTCATCAACGATGGCGAAATTATGTGGGCGCTGCACCAATTCCGTGATATTTCGTGCCATATTGTCACGCAAATAGTCAAAACCGAATTCATTGTTCGTACCGTATGTTACATCGGCGGCGTACGCCTTGCGACGTTCTTCGGAATTAGGTTCGTGCTTGTCGATACAGTCAACGGTAAGGCCGTGAAATTCATATAACAAGCCCATCCATTCGGCATCACGCTTGGCCAAATAATCGTTTACGGTAACCACGTGAACACCTTTTCCCGGAAGTGCGTTCAGATAAACCGGCAATGTTGCCACCAGGGTTTTACCTTCACCCGTGGCCATTTCGGAAATCTTGCCTTGATGCAGCACGGTACCACCGATAATCTGCACGTCATAATGGCACATATCCCATTTTATCATATTGCCACCGGCAGACCAGGTATTGTGATACAAGGCCTTGTCGCCCACGATCTCGATGCAGTTTCTGTAAGCAGCAATGTCACGGTCCATCTGCGTCGCCGTCACTTCCACGATTTCGTTGTCCTTAAAACGACGTGCCGTTTCCTTCATTACGGCGAAAGCTTCGGGAAGAATCTCGTCCAAGACTTCCTGTGTCTTTTTGTAGGAACGCTTTTCGAGGTTTTCCAATTCCTTGTAGAAATCTTCTTTTTCTTCAATAGGAATATCATAATTTTTGTCAAGATAATCCTTGATTTCCGCAATTCTCGCTTCTTCTTCTTTAACGGTTTCGGCTATATGTTGCTTAAATTCCACCGTTTTATGGCGGAGTTCGTCATTGCTAAGCTCTTTGATGGTTTCGTAAGCGGCTAAGGTTTTTTCAAGGTAAGGTTTTAATTCCTTGAGATCTCTGTCAGCCTTAGTCCCAAACAACTTACTTAAAAAATTTGCCATTATATATTAGTTTAAAGTTAGGGTGCAAAAATACAAAATTAATCGTAAACTCACACCAACGATTTTTTGAAATTCAAACATCCTTCCCAACCTCATCTGCCCATTTCATCATCCAAGGCTGTTTTTCCCTCTCAGTTCACAGTTCTCAGTTCACTAATCACAAATTTCAATCCAAAATAATCTCGTCACAGAAAATATAGGATGCCTGTCCGGTGGCCTGATGCCAAGAAGGCAAAGTTCCTCCATTTTTCACCACGACTCTCACATATCTGCTTTTGATATTCAAATCATCATCCTGAAGCGTGTAAATTCCTTTACTACTGGAATTGTAATCCACATTGGGAACGTTTAGCGTGCGATAAAGACGATAGTTTTGACCATCTTTGGAAGTGTATATTTCCACTACTTTCGGGGACATAATCCAATCATATACATCTTGGAAAAAATGCGTTTTAAAATGGGTCAGCTTCGTGACCTTGCCAAAATCAAACTCCACGTCGATGTCTTGTCCCCAGTATCCTTGCCAACACCCATCCAAATAGCTTTCGCTACCCATCACGCCGTCGGCCAAAGCCATTTTACCGGCGGCAGCATATTGTGGACGATAGGTGGCATATTCCGTATTGAGTTTGGAAATCTTACGCATTCCCTTGTGTATCAATACATATTGCTCTGAAATTACTTCTTCCTCCATTGCATTTTTCGTGGCAGCATGCACCATTGCCGCTTGTTTCAAAGTAAAAGAAGACGTATAATGATTTTCTCCAATCAAGGGCTTTCGGCCATCAATAGTGTAATAGATATCCTGATCGTTAAACACCGTTCGTAAAGTTACCACCGCCTGGCCTTGGTCATCCAAATCAAAATGAAATAAAACCTGATACGGAATATTCAACAATTCCTGTGCCACAGCGTCAAAACGCTTTTCCACAATATCGCGACTGTAAGAACGGCTTTCCTCATCCCATAATTTTAGATATTCCATCTTTGCCTGATGTAAAATACGGAGAGTTTCGCGAATGTCATATTCAATCTCTTCTTTGGAAAATGACTTATCATTATTTAAATAACGGCTGATTTTATATCGAAGGATATTTTTGTAGGCCACGGCCTGCTGCCGTAAGCAGGTATAATGGGCAATACGCGTAGAGGCATCATATTGCCGATTGATATTGGCAAAAGGAACCTCATAATTCTTGATTTTAGATTGTATCAAATGGAAAGCATCTTTATTCTTCTGATAGGCCTCATCGGTAATTTTTGACGGATACATATCCCAAATGCTTTCATAAAGACTTGAATTTTGGAAGAAATTTTGAATATCGGTATGTTCAAGATCGGTAATCAGTTTGAATCCATCCGTAGGATAAGCAAAAACATTAAAGAAAGCATTATTAAATGTACCAAGTCTATCCGCTCTCTCTTCATCTGCCTTTTGAGGTTCAACCTGGGAAATCGGCTTCCAACTCATTTCAGCAGCCCAGGCCATACCATGCCAGGTACTGTTGAACAAAGATTCTCCCGAATCGTCCCAAGCCGTATTCATCATTCCCAGTGCCCCATTTTGGTACCCGTCACGCACCAGATTGGCAATATTTTTAGTATAGGTTTCCACACTCGGATAAACCGTGCTCCACATACTCATACCGGGAGCCACCATAAATTCCAAATGCTGGTCGGTAAACGGCTTAATCATATCCACGTAACTGTCGGCAGCCGCATAACTCCAAACCACCATAAGCATGTCTTTGGGCAATTGAGCAGTAATTTCCGGATCTTTGGCAGCGATGTCGCCCCACATCATCACCCGCTTACCTAATGGTTTCAGGATGTTATACATTCGATTAACATGCTGTGCGTACACTTGGCCAGCCGTCAGTCCCGACTGCTGCAAATAGGCCTTGGCCTTTCCATAGCCCAACGCTTCCGTTTCATCACAATCAATATTGAAAAATGGCGATTGGTAAGCTCTGGCCACGGTTTCCAATTCGTATTTCAGAAAATCGTATGTCTCCTCTTTGCCCGGATTCCAATTGGCCTTGGTGTCGGCCATATCCTGATAAAAAGGAATGCGCAAGGTCTTTTCAGCGTGGGCCAGACATTGCTGATTTCCAAACAATTCAATGTGATATTGCGCTGCAAATTCTTCCAATTCCTTAATTTCCTCTGCAGTCAGTCCGTCTGTTGGCGCAATATCGGGATATTTATCCAACTTGAAAACGTGCTCGGTATATAAATTGAAAAAGTTCATTTTGTATTCAGCCAAAGTCATAATCACCCTTTTCAAAAAATCCATATTGGAAATCGGTCCACGACTGATGTCGTCCATCCAACCACGGTACTTTAATTTCGGGTAATCAACGATATGATAACACGGCAATTGAACGGGCTGACTTTTATCCACACAAAAAGAGGAATAAAAACGCAGCAGCTGATTGACGCTCTGCCGTCCATAAAACAATCCCTGTTCCGTTGTCGCCTGAATAAGAATTTTATCTTGCTGAACATCCAAAATGTATGCTTGATCTGAATTTGTATCAATAGGAAAAGAGGGTATGATTTGAGTTTGAATTTCTGGAAGTTTGTTGGGACTAAAAAGACAATAACTACCGCGAACATTTATATGTTGCGGAGTGGGAATAATGCCTGTTTCCTGAGACTGTGCCAAATTATGGCATAGTATGCAACAAAAGAGTAAACAAAAAAATCTGCGCATAATTATAAACCTTCTTTGATTTCAAGTAATAAATCTTTGATTTTTTGGAGCGTGCTGGCAATGTGGGCGTTATAGGTTTCCTTCATAAAATTATTCTTCATCGCTTCCTTTGCCCCTTTCAAGGTATAACCCTTGGTTTTGGTAAGATAATGAATGGTTTTGATAACCTCAATATCTTGACGGGAGTAATAACGCTCGCCTTTGTTATTTTTAAAAGGTTTAATTTCGGAAAATTCCTTCTCCCAGTAACGCAATGTGGCCGGGGTAAGGTCAAACATTTTGGACGTGTCTCCAATGCTGAAATAACTGCGTTCGATTTCTTCTTCCATACCTATTCCTCATTGCGGGCGGCTGCCCTTCTATTGTCTTTTTCTTTGATACTTTCGCGTTTATCGTACATTTTTTTACCACGGGCGAGGGAAATATCCAACTTGGCATACCCTTTTTCATTAATCCAAAGCAAGGTTGGAATAATGGTAGTGCCGCGATCGTTGAGTTTGCTCATCAGTTTTTTGATTTCCTTCTTATTCAGCAATAATTTGCGGTCGCGCTTGGGCTCGTGGTTATTGTAGCTGCCGTGCGTGTATTCGCTGATGTGCATATTGTGAACCCATAATTCACCATTGACAAATGAGCAATAACTGTCGGTAAGGTTTGCCTTGCCGGCACGGATGGATTTGATTTCAGTGCCACACAAGACAAGTCCGGCCGAAAAAGAAGTCAGCAGATAGTATTCAAATTCTGCTTTTCTATTCTTGATAGCGATTTGAGAAACTGTTTTTTCCTTTGCCATTAATACAATAAATATTGGCTGCAAATTTACATTAAAAAATTGATTATTTTTGCAAAAATTTTGATATGATAAAGTTATTAGCATTAGGTTTCTTGAAATTCGGCATTTCCGACTTGGTGGACATATTATTGATTGCCATCCTGTTTTATTGGCTTTACCGCATTTTAAGAGGTACGGGAGCCATCAAGATATTCTGGGGAATTTTTATTGTCTTCTTGATTTGGAGTATCGCCAGGTTTTTTCATTTGACAATGTTTGCCGGACTGCTCGGTAAGATTTTCAGCGTGGGTTTGATTGCCCTCATCGTCATTTACCAACCCGAAATACGGAAATTTTTAACCTATATCGGCAACACCCGGTTTACCAAGTTTTTCGAAAACCGAAGAAATCGAAAATTAAGTTCTGAAGATTACGCCGAAGATATTGATTCCATCGTTCGTGCCTGCAAACGAATGGCCAGTTCAAAAACAGGAGCGTTGATTATTATTGCCCGTTCTACTCCTTTATATGATTATCTTCAAACCGGAGAAAGAATAGATTCACTGATTTCTCGCGAATTGTTAGAAAACATCTTTTTCAAAAACAGTCCTTTGCACGACGGCGCGGTCATCATCAAAGATCATCGCATCGCGGCGGCACGCTGCATTTTGCCGGTGACCAAACGCGATGACTTGCCTACCGATTTGGGTTTGCGCCACCGCTCCGCCATCGGTGCCACCCAGCTCACCGATGCCTTGGCCATCGTGGTGTCGGAACAAACTGGACAAATCTCACTTTGCAAACAAGGCATTATTTCCCGTGACGTTTCTCCTACCGTACTGAACCAAATGCTCAACGAGGAATTAAAACAATAATTGGCATTGCGACAATACGTTTACTGCAAATTTTCATACAATTTCATCAATAATCAACCTAAATATGAATTTTCTCGCCTATATTACTTGGAAAGTAAATCCCGTAGCAATCAGTCTGGGATCTATCGAAGTTAGATGGTACGGACTTTTATTGGCTTTGGGTTTCTTCTTTTCTTACCTCACCCTGAGTAGGATTTTCAAGACGGAACATATTTCTCAACAGCTGTGCGACAAATTATCCATTTGGACGGTGGTTTGGACTATTGTAGGTTTGCGCTTGGGCCATTTTCTGTTTTATGAGCCGGAATATTTTACCAGCCTGGACGGAATTTTGGAAATTCTACTGCCATTCCACGACGGGCATTTTGTGGGATATCAGGGTTTGGCAAGTCACGGCGGCGTTATCGGCATCGTGGCATTTATGATTTATTTTGCCTGGAAGTATAAAATGAACGTGCTTTGGCTGACCGACCGCTTAGCCATTTGTATTCCCATTGCCGCCGGAATGGTGAGAATCGGCAATCTGATGAATCACGAAATCGTTGGAAGCATAACCAACATTCCCTGGGCTTTTGACTTTATCTACGGAGGTCCCGGCATTGCAGGTACTTTCCGTCACCCCGCCCAATTATACGAATCCATTGTTTATTTACTGCTGTTTGTGGCATTCATCATTTATTACTTCAAATTCGCCAAAGGAAAAGTCCCGGCCGGCAGAACCACCGGACTGATTTTCTTTGTCATCTTCACGGCCCGCTTCATTATTGAGTTTTTCAAGGAAGTACAAGTGGAAAAAGAAATTGGAATGACTTTGGACATCGGTCAAAAATTGAGCATTCCCATTATGATTTTAGGATTGGCATTATTAATCTATTCTTTTGTCAAACGCAATAATATTCCAGTTTATAAAGAAATAGATTGGCAAAAAACCACATCAAATTCAACAAAAAAATAATTGAATGTCACTTAATCTCAAGGGAAAACTGCTTTCGCTGGACCAGCCGTTGGTGATGGGAATCTTGAACTGTACAGAGGATTCTTTTTATGATGGCGGAAAGTATGTTGCTGACCGGCAAATTGTTGATCGGGCAGCACAAATATTGGAAGAAGGCGCAAGTTTGATTGATATCGGAGCCGTTTCCACTCGCCCAGGAGCCGCAGACATTCCCGAAGAAATTGAAAAAGAACGCATCAAGAAGGCTATAAATCTGATTTTGAAGCACTTCCCTCAAGCCCTCATTTCCATAGACACCTGGCGCACTTCCGTAGCCCAATTGTCCATTGATGAAGGAGCGGCTATGATTAACGACATTTCCGGCGGTACTTTCGACGAAGCGATGATTCCTTTTATTGCACAAGCCAAAGTTCCCTATTGCCTGACGCACTGTCCCGAAAAACCCGCAGTTATGCAGCAAAACATCCAATATGAAAACCTTATCGGAGACATACTTCGATTTTTTGCCAAACAAATAGCACAACTAAAAACACAAGGCTGCAATGATATTATCATCGACCCGGGATTCGGTTTCGGCAAAACCTTGGAACAAAATTATTTTTTAATGCAGAATCTAAATGCATTCCATACGTTGAATTTGCCTGTTTTGGTGGGTATTTCCCGCAAATCAATGATATACAAATTATTGGAAACCAATCCGCAAGAAGCACTCAACGGCACCACCGTCCTCAACACCGTGGCCTTACTCAAAGGGGCCAAAATCTTACGCGTACACGATGTGAAAGAAGCCGTGGAATGCATTTCAATGATTTCTTTTTTAAAAAACAGCAATAATAAATCATAATAATGAAAAAGTATATACTGTTTCTTTCTTCCCTATTGTGGTTTTGCATCGGTTTTGCCCAAGAACCTGCCGGTTATTATAGTGCTGCCGACGGAAAAAAGGGAAACGCCTTACGCGTGGCTCTTTACCAAATCATCAAAAACCATACTTCCATTACCTACAACCAATTGTGGGATGCGTTTGAACAAACCGACAAAAAAAACAACGGAAAAGTTTGGGACATCTACTCGGATATTCCCAACGGTACCGCTCCCTACGAATTCATCTTTGGCACAAATCAATGCGGGAGCGACGGCTATAATTCCGAAGGCGACTGCTATAACCGGGAACACAGTGTTCCGCAAAGCTGGTTTGGCGAACAAATGCCAATGAAATCCGATCTGTTTCACCTATACCCTACCGATGGATGGGTAAACAACAAGAGGGGAAATCTCCCGTATGGTGAAGTAGGCAACGCTTCCTGGACCAGTCAAAACGGATCAAAAGTGGGCACTTGCGCCACTTCCGGCTATTCCAATACCGTTTTCGAGCCCATCGATGCCTACAAAGGAGACCTTGCCAGATCTTATTTTTATATGTGCACAAGATATATGGATAAAGATTTCGACCAGGCAAGTCCGTCAATGTTTACCGACGGTAACTTAAAACCCTGGGTGCTCGCTATGCTTATCCGCTGGCACAACGACGATCCTGTAAGTCAAAAAGAGCGCGACAGAAATAACGCGGTTTATGCCATTCAGCATAACCGTAATCCTTTTATCGACCACCCGGAACTGGTGGGGAAAATTTTTGGAGCCGATTCCGTCAACGCCTTTCATTATGGAAGCGACATCGCGGAAAACAGTATGCCACAAATTGCCGTTTTCCCTAATCCTGCCCACGATTTTATTCATATTCAATATGAAGGATCAAACAACTCCAATATAGAATTTTACGATGTAATGGGGAAAAAAGTCCTTTCCGTCACGACAGAAAATACATTTTCCGAAGGAAATCTAATCATCAATGTTTCTTCCTTGTCTTCCGGATTGTATATTTTAAAAATATCTGATAATCAGAATTTTATCATCAGCAGAAAAATTATTGTTCAATAATATGGCATTCTTGACATTAACCAAGCGTTTTACCTTTGAAATGGCGCATTTGCTGCCTCACTATGAAGGATTATGCAAAAACATTCACGGACATTCCTACAAACTGGACGTTACGCTCGCTGGCGAGCCAAACCACGACAAAGGCACTCATTCAGAAGGAATGATTATAGACTTCAAGGAATTTAAAAAGATTCTCAATCAATCCGTCATTGATATCGTTGACCATTCCTTGGTTCTAAATCGCCAAACTGATGAAATCCTCATCAATTTTATGCAAAAACAAAACTTGAAACTTTTTTTGATTGATTACCGACCTACCACTGAAAATTTCCTGCTTGATTTTGCCAATAAAATACAGGGGCAACTGCCCAGCGGCATTACCCTTTATCAACTTAGACTACAAGAAACGGAAGGAAGTTTAGCCGAATGGCATAACTCCTCCAAATAAATTGCCAAATTTACAATGAAACGTTCTTTATTGTTTTTGTGTGCTTTTGGGGTATTTTCTTTCTGCGCGACAGCACAGACGGAAACCATCCGAATGATGCACTACAATCTTTTATATTATACGGAACAAGCCATTGGCTGTAATCAAACCAACAACAATCTAAACACCAAAGACGCGGCCTTGCAAACCATCATAGAATATGTAATGCCTGATGTACTGGTGGTTAACGAATTGGGAAGTTCCGTGAGCTATGCCGACAGAATTGTCAATAATGTGCTGAACACCAACGGAAGAACCTATTTCAATCACGGTCCGTTAACCAACTATTCGGGAGGCGACATTGCCAATATGTTGTTTTACAACACTGAAAAGCTATCTCTGCACAGCCATTTTTACATTACGACCGTCAATCGCGACATTAATGGCTATAAAATGTACTATAACACGCCTAATTTAGTCAATGGCGACACCATTTTTACCACTTTTCTGTTGGCTCATCTTAAAGCCGGCACCGGTTCGGATAACGAACAGAAACGATACAGCCAGGTGGTTCAGTTAATGGCCAAACTGGAAAGCATTGGCATTTACGGAAATTATTGTTTTTCAGGAGATTTCAATTTTTATGAGGCGTCTGAAGATGCTTATCAATATTTGATTAATTATCCTAACAGTCTGTATAAATTCTACGATCCCATCAATCAGGCGGGAAAATGGAACAACAACAGTGCCTATCGTTCTATCCATACGCAATCGACGCATAGTGACAACAACGGTTGTGCCGCATCCGGTGGTTTGGACGACCGCTTTGACTTTATCCTGGTGTCACCGCCCATATATTATGGAAGTCGCAGAGTCAAATGCGTTAGCGAATCCTACCACGCCGTGGGCAACGATGGAAATCATTTTAACAAAAGTATCAACGAAGGCGAAAACCAGGATGTTCCCTCTTACGTGGCCAATGCGCTTTATACGATGTCTGACCATCTGCCCTTGGTAATGGATTTAGAAATCGATCTTTCACCAACATCAATAAGCGAATATCCCGTTGATTTTGGCGTGCAGGTGGTCAATCCCGTTCAAAACGCATTGAAAATCAACTTACACTCGGCAAACAGCCAAATATTTCAAGTAGAATTATACTCTATGGAAGGCAAACTGTTGCGACAAGACACCTATCCTGCTCAAGAAGGTGAAACGAATATCGCAATGGACTTTCCATACGCCAGCGGCTTGTATTTCTTGAAAGTCACCGATTCTGGTCAAAGACACATCGTGAAAAAGCTCATCAAATACTGATTACAAATAAAGGATAGCAGTAATCTTTTCATCCATAAATTCTCCGCCCGGGTATCTGGCGGTATAATCTAAATTGAGCCATACTTGTTTTTGATTATCCGTATGATAATGGATTCTCTTGCCCTCTGATTCGTTTTTAAACATCACCTGTTTGATAATATAGTTGACGTCTTCCAAATTATGACTATTGCCAATCAGAATTTCAGGATAAACGTGCTCGCTTGTATGAACCAAGCGCATCGTACCGCCGATAGACATTATTGCCGCAGCCATCATAATGGAATGATCGTCACAATCGCCGGAAAAATCCTGCAGATTATCACTGGCCTTCACCAAATATTCCTGTCCCTTGGGGTCGTTGACATAATTCCAACGATAATTGACATCCCTGAATACGGCAAAACACTGGATTAACCGACGATAATCGTGATATTCGGCGATGATTTTCTTCAAACTATCATCAGTAATAAGCGAAACCGCATAATTTCTAACATCCGGACTATAATAATCCACAGCTTCGATATACTTGATTTTATAAGGAAAAGGACGAAGATTGGAAGGTGTGGTATCCGCCTCGGGAGCCACGAAGATACCATAGACCATTCCCTTATAATTTTTATAGGCGATTTCAAAACCATAACCATTGGAAATGGAACCGTAAGTTAAAAAACCGACCAAGGCCGCATATAGTACCAAGACAACGATTTTGTATTTTCGTAAAACAAACTCAGCCAAAAGGACTATCGCAATAAAGATTAATATTCGATCCAATTTGAAAGGAAGTCCCGCCTCAGGAATAAATTGGAAAGCCACAAAAACAAGCGGGAATATCAAAATATATGCTAATATTCTGAAAATCAATCGTGTTATCCTATTATCTTTCCCTTCCATAAAAAAACTTCATTAACTATGCTTTTCAGTTTGCAAATTTACGTAAAAATCGTTATTTTTGCCAATGCTTATAAAGCAATTGAAAAAAAAGATAAAAAACTTACAATTAGCAAATTATGGGAGGTTTTTTTGGAGTTGCATCGAAAAAGGCTTGCGTTGACGACCTTTTTTATGGCATTGATTATCATTCTCACCTTGGTGCAAAACGTGCCGGTATGGCTACCATCGAAAACAACATTTTTTTTCGTTCCATCCACAATATCGAAAACACCTATTTCAGAACGAAATTCAGTGATGGATTAGGAAAATTCAAAGGAAATAACGGCATTGGCGTCATCAGTGACACGGATGCGCAACCCATTGTCGTCAATTCACACTTAGGACGTTTTGCCATTGTGACGGTTGGAAAAATCAACAATCTTGCCGAATTGGAAAAGGATTGTCTTGCCCGAAACCAGCAATTTACAGAATTGAGTTCCGGCAATACCAATCCGACCGAATTGGTGGCCCTGCTCATCACCCAAGGAAATTCTTTTGTTGATGGCATCCAGAATGTCTTCAAGAAAGTCGAGGGTTCTTGCACAATGCTCATCCTCACCAACGAAGGATTGATTGTTGCCCGCGACTTTTTGGGACGCACGCCAGCGGTCATCGGCAAAAACAGTGCCAGTTATGCCGTGGCATTTGAAAGCCACAGTTTCAACAACCTATCTTACGACATTGAGCATTTTGTCGGACCGGGTGAAATTGTTCAGATTACCGCCGATGGTTTCAAACAACTGCTTCCTCCCAACGAAAAAATGCAGATTTGCTCTTTCTTGTGGGTTTATTATGGTTTTCCTGCTTCCGAATATGAAGGAATCAATATAGAAAATATGCGTTACCAGGGCGGCTACGTGATGGGGAAAGAAGACGACATTGAAGCCGACTTCGTTTCCGCCATTCCAGACTCAGGCATTGGAATGGCCCTGGGTTACGCAACCGGCAAAGGCATTCCTTACCAAAGGGGAATTGTCAAATATACCCCTACCTGGTCCAGAAGTTTTATGCCGGTCAACCAGGAGACCAGAGAACACGTGGCCAAGATGAAACTGCTGCCCAATAAGGGTATCTTGCAAGGCAAACGTGCCGTTTTCTGCGACGACTCCATCGTTCGTGGTACGCAGCTGCGCGACAATGTGCGAAAATTATATGAATACGGCGCTGCCGAAGTCCACATCCGCGTTAGCTGCCCACCTTTGCTGTACGGTTGCAAATTCATCAATTTCTCCGCTTCCAAATCCGAAATGGAACTGATTACCCGCCAAGTCATCCAAGAATTGGAAGGCGACAGTAAGAAAAACTTACATCGCTATATGGACGACAGTACGCAAGAATATGCCAATATGGTGGAGATGATTCGTAAACACTTGGGAGTTGACACATTGAAATTCAACAAATTAAGTACCATCGCGAAAGCCATTGGATTACCGAAAGACAGATTATGTACCTACTGCTTCGATGGAGTGGACATAAAATAAAACGTTTTTTGAAGCCAATAACACAGAATTTTGGTGCGAAATAAAAAAAATTCTCCGAAAACAATCAGAAAAATCACTCCTGAAATTACAACGATTTAATTTTTCTAACAATAAAATACTGAAAATAAGCATCTTAAAAATAGAAAAAAAAATCAAGAAAAGCATTGCATAAAAAGAAAAAGTTGTATCTTTGCAACCTCAAACAAACGGAAGGTTCGGTAGTTCAGTTTGGTTAGAATGCCTGCCTGTCACGCAGGAGGTCGCGAGTTCGAGTCTCGTCCGGACCGCTTGAAAGAAAGCTTGGTAAAATTTGCCAAGCTTTCTTTTTTTTATGCCTTTTTATTTGTATTTTTGCTTCGGGAAAAAAATTCCATCACCATCAATATAAGTTCCTGTCAATTATGAAGGCCTTCCCTCATTTCAAAATAAATATCGGTCTCAACATCGTTGCCAAGCGAGCCGACGGATTTCACGAATTACAGACAGTCTTCTACCCCGTTGATACTATCCGCGACGAGCTTGACATCAACCGTATTGAAAAAGGCGTGAATTTGGAAGTTCGGGGCGTGGAGAACCTGTGCCATACGGAAGAAAACTTATGCATCAGGGCCTTCCGACTTTTGCAGCAGCATTTTCCCATTGACGGCATAAACGTGGTACTGACCAAAAATATTCCATTCGGCGCCGGCTTGGGCGGCGGTTCCGCCGATGCCGCCGTAGCACTCAAAATGTACAACGAACTATTCGACCTCAAACTCTCCAAAGCGGAATTGCTGGAATTGGCGGCGAAATTGGGCAGCGATACGGCATTCTTCATTGAAGACAATCCGGTATATGCTACAGGAAGAGGAGAAATAATGCGACCTGTCGCTTTGGATTTGTCTTCATACCACATTAAAATCGTCAAACCCGACTTCGGCATCTCCACCAAAGAAGCCTACAGCGGTGTTACGCCACATTTTCCTTCCTATTCTTTAGAAGAATGCATCCAACGCCCTATCAAGGAATGGAAAGATAACATTGTGAATGATTTTGAACAATCTTTATTCCCAAAATTTCCTGAATTACAGCAAATTAAAGAGCAACTTTACGCCGACGGGGCCTTATACGCCTCACTCTCCGGAAGCGGCTCCGCATTATTTGGCATTTTCCCAAAATAATCATTCTTCTTCTTGACAAAAAAAGATTGTTGATACACCTATTGGCGTGCAATATTTTTATATATTTGTATTTTAGGTACATATAGAAATAATTTGCAATAACATATTAATTATCAACAAATTAAAAATCTCATGAAAAAAGTTTTATCTTTACTTTTCGTGTTTTGCGTTATGATTTTAGCGCTAAATGCCCAAACACAGGTGCCTGTATTACAGGAAAACTTTGCGGCATCTACCCTTCCCGAAGGCTGGACTGCCATTGACGCTGACGATGATGGCTATAACTGGATGGTCAATCCTGAGGGCTATCAAGGAAGCAGTTGTGTTACTTCCTTTTCCGGTGTGCCCGGTGAAGATGGAAACACCCGACAATTATCCGCCAACGACTGGTTGATTACCCCTGCTTTGACACTATCAGGTACAAGCACTTTAACATTCCAACTGAGTTCTGCATATAGTTATTATATGAACTATGCCGTATGCGTATCTACCACTTCCGCCACCGACTTGACTTCCTTTACCGAAGTAACTACTGATAACCAGTTTTGGAATCCATCTTGGCCTACCATCACCGTTGATCTTTCCGAATATGATGGCAATACGGTCTATATCGCATTCAGACACAAAACTGATGAAGGAATTGCCCTCCATCTCACCAACGTAACGGTAACAACAAGTTTGGCTGCTCCTTATATTTCTGCCACCCCAACGACTATCGACTTTGGAACCGTCACCGCCAATACAAGTTCCGACATTAGAACGGTGACCGTGGAAGCCACCAATTTGCCTTCTGCCATTACCGCCACCGTAAACAATCCTTTTGAAATTTCCACTGATGGACAAAATTTCGCTTCCAACCAATTTATGATGCCTAACGGTGGAGAACTCTTCGTCAGATGCTATCCTACCGAAGCCGGTAATTTTACCGGCACATTGGATTTAGCTTGCGGTTCTACGAGTTTCCAAGTCGCCTTGCAAGCCCACGGTGTTTCTTGTGTTTCTCTCACCGATTTGGCCGTAAGTCAAATTTCCGGCACTTCGGCTTATCTAACTTGGGCCACCGTTGATGCTCCAGCAGATGCCGAAACTTATCATATTGAATATGCTGCTGAAGGCACAACGACTTGGTCAACAGCCACCTCATCAACATTGTCTTATCTCCTTTCTAATTTACAGCCACAAACCACTTACAATGTAAGATTGTTTTCCGCTTGCTCGGAAGGTTATAGCGACACGCTCTTCACCACATTTACCACCAACTGCTTGATAGGCGGAAATGTAACGATTGGAACAGGGGATTTGAGCTCCCTTATAGTTCCCGCTGACGCATCTTTCAACTATAGCTATTCCGAACAACTTTTCCTGGCCAGTGAATTAAATGGTGCCCGCGAAATCAACTCCGTCACGATGGAAATGACAAGCTTCAGCTTGCCAAGAGGTTATTCCATCTATTTGGTACATACTTCCGCCACCGACCTCCTCAATTATTCTGTATCATTGGAGAATGCCCAATTGGTATTCAGCAGTGTTGAAAATCCAAACCTTGTAATTGGTGCCAATACTTTTGCGTTTACCACTCCTTTTGCCTACAACGGTAGCGACAACCTGTTGATGGTTACCATTGACAATAGTGGTTCCTATACTCAAAACAACCTCTGGAAAACGCATTATGGTCCAAACAACTGCTCAAAATACGATAGGCGTGACAATCAACCCTACGATATTTCATCATTAACAGGATCTGCCAACTTGACCAATTTGCGCAACAACGTGGTTTTCGGTTCCGAATGCGACAACACACCATCTTGCGTGGCTCCCAACGCCGTAGCTTCCAATGTTACCGATGAAGCCATTAGCATCAACTGGGTTCCGGGATACCAGGAAACTTCTTGGAAACTCGAATATAAGGAAATCAATGCCACGGATTGGATCAACCTTGGTAATGTTTCAGAAACCAATTATACCATCTCCAACTTATTGCCCAATACCACTTATTTAATTCATATTTTCTCCAATTGCGGTACCGAATACAGTAACCCTACCACATTGACTGTAACCACTCATTGCTCAGCTATTTCTCTTCCTCTTACTGAAGATTTTGAAAACATTGACGAACAAGCCGGTTGCCCTGTATGCTGGACCAAAGACGGTAACCACGAATATATGGATTATCCACGTATTTCCGGCTCTGGCCATTCAGGAAACCAATCTATGGAATTTTATGCGACTCCAACCTCTTATTCATATCTGGCATTACCTGAATTAAGCAGTGAATATGCTATGAATAACTTGCTGATCTCCTTCTATGCCTACTCTTCTAATACCGAAAACAGCATTGAAGTGGGTGTCATGACCAATCCTCAGGATTACGACAGTTTCACTACCATTCAGTCTTATTCCGTAAACGAAGAATCAGCTTGGGTACTTGCTGAAATGATGACCTCTTCTTATACAGGCGATGGTCGTTACCTTGCTTTCAGAATGCCTGCCGGTTCATACAATAGTATGAATATCGATGATATCCGTGTGGAAGAGATTCCTTCCTGCTTACACGTAACAGACTTACAAGCCAGCAATATCACGGCAAACGAAGCAGAAATCAGTTGGAATCCCTGCAATACCGAAGAAACTTGGGCTTATCTGTATGGCATTAGCGGTTCCGTCAATCCAGAAACCGATCCTTTTATGGCTGTAACTAACACGTCTCTTTCTTTAACCGATTTGGCAGCCAACACTTTATACGAAGTATATGTAAAAGCTGATTGCGGAAACGAAGACTATAGTGCCGCACAAATGATCTCTTTCAGAACTGGTTGCGCACCATTGACGGAACTTCCATACAATGAAAACTATGACAGCTATCCAGGCATAACCTATTGGGCTGAAGAAAACAACTTGCCCAATTGCTGGTCATACCTGAATACAGGCACAGATGGTGCTGCTTATCCTGTTATCGTAAATAATGCCGAAACTGCCGCTTCTGGAACAAACAGCGTGGAATTTTACACTTTCACGGATGAATCTGGCTATTCCAATTATGGTGATCAGATTGCCATTTTGCCAGAAATCGACATCACGGTGCTGCCAATAAGTAATCTCGTACTTAATTTAGACGTTAGAGCCGCCAACGAGAACGCCACCTTCAATTTAGCCGTAGGCGTAATGTCAGACCCGACAGACATTACTAGCTTTACCCTGGTGCAAACCCTTACTTCAACTTCAACTACATACACCAATTATGATGTTGACTTCTCTGATTTTGCCGGTGATGGCAATTATATTGCTCTTGCCGCATTCCTTCCAAACAACAATTCAAATTCAGGTTATATTGATAATATTAAAATCGAAACTGCCAATACTTGTCCTCGTCCAATGCAAGTGACCGCCACTACAATGGATGCAACCTCAGTCAGCATTTCTTGCACTACCACAGAAGAAGTTTCTTCCTGGTCTATTGAATATGGTCCAAGCGGATTCACTTTGGGTGATGGAACTCCTGTTTCAGCAGACGAAATGCCATTCACCGTCACGGGCTTAACTCCAAGTACACCTTACGACTTCTATGTAAAATCTGTATGCGGTGCCGGTGAAGAAAGCAACTTCAGCTCGGTAGCTTCCGCAACAACTTGGCAAATTCCTGCTACGACTCCTTATTTTACAGACTTTTCTAACCAAACAGAAAATGACAATTGGGATCTTGTAAACGGTGATCGTACCAATCAATGGTATATCGGTCAACCAGCTTCTTATAACAAATCTTTATTATACATTTCTAATAATAATGGTGTGAATGCTTCTTACGCTTTCAACAAAGTATCTACTGTTTGGGCTTACCGCGATATCACATTTAGCGATGATGCCGCTGAATTTAACTTAAGTTTCAAATGGTTGGCTATGGGTGAAAATTACCACGACTATTTGTCAGTTTATATTGGCGATCCTATGAATGTTGTGGCAACAGACTGGTTTGATCCTTCTTCCGTGACTGACCTGCAGCTTTTGGCTTCCAACTTGAATCTCCACAATACTTGGCAACACTACACTACTCCTATTAGCAGCAGTTTTGCCGGACAAACCAAACGTATCTATTTTATGTGGCAAAATGATAACAGCGATGGCGAAAATCCAGGTGCCGTTATTGATTCCATTAGAATTACAGAATCCACTTGTGCTTCACCCAGTACAATTACGGTAAGCAATGTTACAGATGTCTCTGCCATTCTTGCCTTCACCCAAGCTGCCGGAACCAGCAACTGGCAATATGTCATCAGCACCACTCCTATTTCACCGGAACAAGGCACGATTCAGAATATAAGTTCAAGTGCTATTACACTGAGCAACCTTACGCCTAATACTACTTATTATGTATATGTAAGAACCAATTGCGGAAACGGCGACTTCTCTGCTTGGAGCAATGCCGTTGTATTTACCACGGAGGAACATGTTGATCCTCAACCTTGTGATGCTCCTGTCAACCTCAATATTTTCAATGTTGCCCAACATTCTGCCACCGCTAACTGGAACGCAAACGAATATGCCGTTTCTTGGTCTGTTGAATTCAAAGCGCAAAGCGAAGGTCAATGGCAAATTGCCACTGCTACTCAACCTACTTTCTCATTCCAGGGTTTAACGGCCAATACTACTTATAATGTCCGCATTAAGACCATTTGCGAAGACGGCGAAAGCAACTACGCTACTACCGAATTTACCACTCTCAACGAAGTTGGCATTGACAATGTTGAATTAGCCAATGGATTGAGCTTAATGCCAAATCCTGCCGACAAGTATATCGAATTGACCATTAAGAATAATATTAATGTCAAGGAAGTATCCATCTACAATGCTTTCGGTCAAATGATTCAAATGGTTCAATTAACTGATAATCACGCTCGCATCGATTTGAACAATTTTGCAAGCGGTATGTATTTCGTTAAAGTCGCAGGCGATAATGCTATTGTAACTAAAAAATTCATCAAGAAATAATTTCACTTTTAATTTTTTGCAACGGGGCAATCTGTTTGGATTGTCCCGTTTTTTTGAAAAAGCAGTTGACCATCCCATTTGATTTTTTTGTACTTTTGTAGTTTATACTACTTTGACTATGCATAAATTTAAAATTGCCTTGTGTTGGCTCATATTCGGGCTTCGCCTCATATCAATTTCAGCCCAAGATAGCATTAAAAATGTTATTTTAATGATTCCAGACGGTTGTTCAACAGCCCTACTGTCATCTGCCAGACTTTACCAGCAATATTATGATATGGATCAAACTCATTTGGCCATTGACCCTTATCTTTGTGGAATGGTACTTACCCATTCTTCCAATGCCCCTATCGGAGATTCGGCACCAACCAGTTCCTGCTATGTCACTGGACAACCAAGTCAGGCGGGTTTTATATCCACTTACCCACAAAAAACCAATTATGACCTGTATCCCATCGATGCCAACAAGGCTTTTCAACCTTTGGCTACCGTCTTGGAAGCAGCACGCATATTGAAACACAAAGCCACAGGATTGGTCTTTACCTGTGAATTTCCTCAAGCCACTCCGGCCGACTGTGCCACCCATAGTTATTCTCGCAAAAACTATTCTTCTATTGCAAGACAAATGATTAATAATCAAGTAGATATAGTCATTGGAGGCGGTGTGAAATATCTTTCAGACAATATGGTTGATGAATTACAACAAAGGCATTATCAGGTTTTTCGTAATGACTACGCCGGAATGCGGGCTTGCTCTTCGGATAAAATGTGGGCTTTATTTGGTTCAACCACTATGCAATTCGACCTTGATCGCGACACAACCGCCGAACCTTCCTTGGCCGAAATGACCTCGAAGGCCTTATCAATTCTATCTAAGCGCCCTGAGGGTTTCTTTTTAATGGTTGAAGGCAGTTTAATTGACCCCGCAGCACACAATAACGACATCAAAACAGCCATCACCGATTTTCTTGCCTTTGACAAGGCCGTTGAAGTAGCCATCAATTTTGCACAACAAGATGGACAAACCGTGGTTTTGATTCTTCCTGATCACGGCTGTGGCGGCATCAACATCGGTAGTCGCAAAAGCAATCACGGCTACGATAAACTATCTTTGGAGCAAATCATCAAACCTATTGACAAATTTCTGATTTCCACCAGCAAAATGGCGGATTTGATTAAAAATGAAAAGCCGGAAAATCTGACTCCGCTTTTTCAAAAATACTATGATGTTCAACTATCGGCTTCGCAATTGGAAGCCATTTGCAATGCCTCCAATTATCACGCTTCTCCTATTGAACGAAAGTCTCGTAAAGGTCCTGATTTAGCCCGTACAATTGCACGACTCCTTTATGATAGCACCTACATCAGTACCACTACGTATGGTCATACCGGTGAAGACGTGTTTTTGGCCTGCTATCATCCTCAAAAAGACCTTCTATACGGGGCTATAACCAATATCGAAGTTAATCAATATCTATGCAAACAACTCGGTATCGATGGACAGTTACCCCAACTCACAGAAGAAATCTTTACGCCACACCAAACTCTATTCAACGATGCCCAATCCATTACCATCGACAGTTTAGGAAACGAACAATATCGATTAACGGTGAAATACAAAAAACATACTTTGATTGCCGAAAGCGATGTCAATTATCTATACATAGACAAACAACGGATTGATTTAGAGTCAGTTATTGTTTATATGAAAAAAAATGACACTTTCTATCTTCCCAAGAAAGTAAAAAAGGAAAAATAATACGTAACTTTGCAGTGTTGTTTACTTTTGGATTTTTGTTTAACGGTCTTCGCAAGATTCAGAGGAACGGCATGGAAAGTAAAAATAAAAGTCTTCTAAAGATTTAAATACAAAAATTATGAAACAAAATTCTATTTTTTTAGTGCTCCTGTTGGTGATGGGATACGCCAACGCACAGTATGAATCCTTTTTTGGCCGGCAGACTTGGTCGTATGACGTTGTAGAGTCAATAATCTGTTACACAGACGGATACAATCCAAACTTGATGGGATGTAGTACCACATGGACTTATTCTTTTGACAAAAGCAGAACAGTTACCGTAAATGACACGGTATATTATAGAACTCCAAGCTCTTCAGAAGATTGGGATATTTGGCCGGGTCGTACTATTTATTTGCGGGAAGACAGCGTTAATGGAAGGCTGTTCGGCCGCTATGAAGTTGATGATTATGAAAAAGAATATCTGATTTGTGACCTTTCGCTGTCAGTAGGTGATACGTTTACTTTGCAGTCGAATAGTAACAAATTATATTGGTTCCTTGGTGATTTAGGATCCGAAAAGCTTATGCGTGTGGATTCTATTACTTATCCTTCTGGAAAGAAAATTATTTATCTGACCGTGTTAAATGACCACGATTCTTTTTTTGACGCTGCACATCGCTTCAACGTCAGCTATCGTTTCATGGAAGGTGTCGGTCCTATGTTGGGAATATTTCCTCACGAAAGAAACGATGTATCATCGGGATTTTTGTTGTGCATGCACAAGGATGAGGAATTGTTTTATATGACGCACGAGGATTTGGGGTGTTATCAGCAAGGTGCAGGCATTTCTAATTATTCATCGGCTGATGTCCATATCTATCCCAATCCCACGTCACAAGACGTCACTATAGAGTTTGCCACGGAAAATGAGGTTTCCGGAACCGTCATCATTCGGGATATAGTGGGAAGAGTGTGCAAGCAGGCGTTTGTGAGTTCAAACCATAGCAAAATCTCTGTTGCCGACCTGCCTTCAGGGATTTACATTCTGACCTTTGCAGATGAAAATATGAAAAAGTTCACCCAAAAAATCGTTAAATATTGAAAAGAAAAATAGTTTTTGCGTTATTTTTGTTGCCAACAGTCGTTTTGGCACAATCTCATAGTTGGGATGGAAAATCAATATCGCCCAATGCTAAAATCAGATGTCTTAACATTTTTGTGAATATCATTTACGATATTCACCCTGATACCAATGTTTTCTATAATAATGAATATTGGCCGAGGCTTACCGACACAAATTCGGAAGGTATCAACAATGCCGCCATTCCAACCTACTTGTTAGACTTTATGGACACGGTGTATGTGCCGGGACATTTACACGGAACATGTACACGACTGTACGGGGAATCCTCTTTTGACAGTCTGCAGATTACCGGGGATTTTATGGTGGTAAATATCAGAGAAAGCACCATAACAAGTCGTTATTCTTTTGGGGAAACTGGAATTAGAAATGCTGTTAAAAATTTAATAGCACAATGTGGCTTTAGCACAATATATGGTCATAATCGGATTGCGGATTATGATTACAACCATAACAATAAATTTGACTACGTAAACATATTGGTCAGGAATATTACCCGGGCATACGGAGGATATAACCCTGGAAGTGGATTCAATGGTGCTACGATTTCATCCATATACATTGACGGGGTCTCTTATTATTGTGAGGGCGGAACTTTCCAGTGCGTGGGGGATGGAAACTTTTATGTGAATCCGACAAGCATTGTCATTCATGAAATCTCACACAGCCTTTTTGGAGGTAACAATTTCCATACTTCCGGCGGCAACCACAGAGGTTCTACGGAGACAATGGCCTTCCTGAATATTCAAGGTGGCTATGGTCTGATGGGAGCAGCCGGTTCAAGTTTGGTGTCATGCAACGGATACGAGCGTTGGCGTATGCACTGGAAGCACCCACAATCTTCCGATTATATTTCTGCCCTTAACAGCACGGGGCTTGTGTCTGTCAATTCGGATATTTCTAAAGAAGACGGCAATCAAACGTTTGTTTTGCGCGATTTTGTCACGTTCGGGGATGCCGTCCGCATCAAACTGCCCTACAAAGACAGTGAGACTTCCTCCAACCAATATATCTGGTTGGAAAACCATCAGATTCGCAACGACAAATTAGACTTCCTGCAATATTCAAACAGTAACAATAATGATTGTCGTCCGCGGGGCAAAGCAGGAATTTATGCCTATTACCAGATAGGTCGCGACATCTTGGAAGGTAATGAGGTTTGGGACAATTACCATCGGGACAATCTCAAAATCATACCGGCAGAAGGCTATTTTGACTACGTGATGGAGGCAGATACCTACAATTTGAACTGTATCAGCTACGATGAACATTTTTACACATTGACACGAACTACCGCTAATTCCTTCTGTGGTGGTCAGGATCAGGAATCGTTGTTCTTTCCGCAAAATACAGACAGCGTATTGAACTTGTCAAGAGAGAGAGCTATGTGGCGTAAAAAGGTCGATGGTGTGAATGAAGATTGGTTATCTTCCATGGGAGACACACTGGATGCTTTTGTCCCTCCTGCCAAAATCAATATGGGTACTAATCCCAGCAGTTGCAATGCCAAAACGTTTCATAGTACCAACAATCAATTGAATACAGGGTACATTGTTTCAGCAGCCACACATAAAAACACGCAGACCACGTATCTGACAGGCTTGAGTATAGAGATGCTGTGGGTGTCCCGTTCTTCCATAAAGGTCAATATTCGTTGGGATGATTACGACATCGTCAACGATACACGCTGGACTGGTAAAATAGCATTGAAAGACACCGCCATTCTCACTACTCCTTATACCATCACTTTGGCTCAGAACAAGACCGTGGCATTGCCGTATCGTGATGCGGAAACGGGGCTGTTTAGCGGTCGGACTCAATGGAGATGCGAATCCAACTCCTATTTCCGACAAGAGGACAGTACACATGTATATCTGACAGAGAACAGTTCTTTGGTGTTTCAGGATGGCAGTACCTATGAGCAGGCGCAAAATGCGACAATGCATGTGCAGGCGGGGTGTACACTCCATATTCAGAGTGGGGCCAATGCAATATTAAAGGGGACACTGAAAATAGATTCCGGGGCACTCGTAATAGTGAACGGAATCGCACACTTTGACACTTCTGCCCGATTGATAGTCAATCCGGGAGGAAAACTCCTTGTTGAAGGCGGAAAACTCACTTCAATGGGAACAAATGCCATGTGGCGAGGTGTTGAAGTCTTGGGAAATAGGACGAAACATCAAGTGGCACAGTTTCAAGGAACAGTAGAACTGAAAGACGGCGCAGTCATAGAGAATGCTGTTACCGCTATTCGCACAGGCGAAAGAGGCAATGATTGGCTCACAACGGGCGGCATCATTATAGCAAGAGATGCCATCTTTAGAAATAACCAACGTGCCATAGAGTTCCTTTCTTATTGTGATACATTGTCAGATAATACTATTAGTGATAACGCGAGCTGTTTTGTCAAGTGTGTTTTCACTATTGACACCAACAACTTACTGGCTTTGAACAACCGTCAATTTTATCATCATGTGACTCTTTGGGATGTTAAAAACATTAAATTCAAGGGCTGTGTTTTTGAAAACAAAAGGCACAGAGGAAGGCTGTGTGAAGGAAAAGGCATCTATACAATTGATGCCGGCTTCACCTTTTCAACCTATCCTTTTGTCTATGCAACCTATTCAGGTGGAGGCAGTTCTATTCCTGAACCTTTCGCGTTTAATGAATTTCAAGGCTTTAATGTAGCAATCGATGCGGAAACTACGGGCAATCAATATGCGATAAAAATAGATGAGGCGAAGTTTGACAACAACCAACAAGCTATAACTATTAATGGGAACAACTACGTGGAGATAATAAGGTGTGATATTAACCAAACCGCATACAAGTCCCTGACACCATACAAAAGGAAAGGTATCGCGTTAAATTGCTGTACAGGATACCATATAGAGGAGAACAGGTTTTATGACAATTACCAATCCTATGCCATAAATTCCTATGGCATAAAAGTGTCAGAATCGGGAAGAAATTCAAATATGATTTACAGAAACACCTTCAATAAATTGGAAAATGGTATTTTGGTATCGGGAATCAATGGAAATTCAAGGGGTGGATTACAATTTTGGTGTAATTCTTTTTCAAATAACAATTATGACATAAACCTGATGGGCTCTTCAGTTGTCTCACCAACTCAGGGAACGCATTTGGCAGGAGCTGACAATGATTTTGCAAGACCTTCTAGTTATGACATCTATAACGGGGGAAGCACGTCATTAACCTATCTATATAGCGCGTCAGCCCCAACTCACCATCCAAGTCTGACTTACCAAGTAATTGTTTCTTCTCTCGGTGTTTCTTCCAATCCATGTTCGTCTTCAATCTTCGAATTGAATCCTTTCATGTTAGATTTTGACAAGAACCGGTTGGCAACAATGGTGTCATCTTATCAGAATATGGATTCCGAAAGAATGACCCAGTGGGAAATGACTAGCGATAATACCTATAATGCATCTTCCGCCACATCAGAAATGATGTCGCTGCAACAAAAAATCTCTGATTTATATTATGAAACCGTTTTTCAAATCATGCTTGACAGCCTGACAGATATGACGTTATTGGCAGATTGGCACGCAGCTGCCTCCGTTTTTTCGGATCCTTATTCTCTTTCAGAAACAATTAATCAGATGAATGAAACAGTGGTATTGGCAGATGTTGCCATTGAAGATTCAGCTGAAAGAGAAAATTACGCGGCATTTCGGGCATTGAAAGCAGAGTGTTCGGCATTGACTGTTGAAAGAGGTGTTAATTGGTATGCAATTTCAGAAGAACAGATTGAAAAGCTGATTCAAATCGCAGAACTTAATACTGGTCGTACGTCAGTAATGGCAAAAGGAATTTTATGCTTCTTCTTTGGCATTTGCTACGAAGACGATGATGAAGTTTCTCAAACACGCAATGCTAGATGTATGGAAACCAACACTAATAAGGAAATGCAAGCATCAGAACTTTTCCTTTATCCCAATCCTACCAATTATACTTTCTCTATTCGTTTTTCAAATGCACAGGAGAAAGTAAGGCAAGTCCAGGTCATGAATCTGACAGGCAAAGTTATGCTTAGTATGGAAAACCCGTGCGAAAACATGGTCAATATTTCCAACTTACCTATCGGCACGTATGTCGTGCGTATATTCAGTCAGAGTGGAAAAGAATATGCGACGAAAATTGTGAAAGAATAATGTATTATGCTGAAAAAGTTAAAAATAAACCACTATAGATTCAACTAATAAGTACCTAAAAACTAGTCAAAATTTTTCTTGTTTTCCGCATTTTTTGTGTGTATATTTTAATTATTGAATAGTCCACACACTTGGTCCATTAGACTTAAGCACTTCTTGTGCGGCTTGATTTTGCATGATGCTTCCGCCCCAATAATCTAAGTCAAAAGTACTTGAACCGTCAAACCACTGATTAAGATCCATTGTCAGGGTAAGGTATGTGCCCGATTTTGAAACAGTAAAATGGCAAGGAATCGTAACGACAAAGGAGTTGTCTATAAAATTTATAATTTCTCCTGCCGCATTATAAATTTGTCCGCGTCCGCTATGCATATTGAACGGTTTGACCTCCCCGTCAGCAGCTTTCCATTTGCCATTGATTTTCATATAATGATAACCGCCGCCCAACACCATAGGCCAATACATATCGCATTCGGGAGGATTTACAAAGCGATAATTCGTATTTTGGGCATCCGGAATCCCAAATGTAAAAGAAATCGCGTCATAATCGCCAATAGGGAATGCCTGGAGTCCCCAAGCCTTGCTGGCAAAAATCGAATAATCCACATAATGAATCTGATTTGTCTGTATGACAGAACCATCGCTTTTGTGAAGGCAAACATTGGAAATAAAGAACATCACATCATCAATTTCATACTGATTTCCTGAAGCGTTGGTATAAATACGCTGATGAGGGAAAAAACTTTTTCCTTTTACGTTAAAATTAAAAAACAAAGACAAGTCGCCCGTTTTTTCTTTTTGACAAGAGCTAAAAAGAAATACAAACGAAATCAGCAGTAATATCCAGCGTTTACCATTCATCTTCGATAATGACTGGTGGATTCATTCCTTCTTCCAAGGATTCTATCAAAGCCAGAATCTGTTCATCAATCTGATTTAGATAAGCATATTGGCCGATTTCCCATTTCGGGTTTTCAGTATTCAACCACACTTCAACAGGAGCCGCCGAAGCCGCTTTTTCATTAAAATCAGTAATGGTATAACGATATCTGCCTGGACGACACTCAATTTTCATATTGTAATAAACAATATTCTTGAAAATCTTACTTCCATCCTCCTTCAAGACGTGGATTCTCACACTGGAACGAATTTGAATTACCCCTTGTTCACGATCGCTTGACTTAATCACCTCATTGGTGTTCTTGTAAAACTTCTTAACCCAAAGCATAGCACGGTCAAAAAGTTCCTGCGGAGTGGCATTTTCCTGTTTCACCACTTCCTTATAAGTGACGAGATTGGTATTTTCGTCAATAGGAACATTAGGGTAAGGTATTTCAAGTTTGCTCTTATTTTGGCCAAAGCAGCAAACGCTGGCGACAATCAACGTGACAAGGCAAAAAATTCGTTTCATTTTTGTTTCTTTTTATAGGTTTGAAAACGCAAATCATAGATATTCTTTTCATCTTTCGGCACAAATTCGTCTTCAATCAAATCCCATTCATCGGGATTAAACTGTGGGAAAAACGCATCAGCCTGAAAATCAGACAACATTCGTGTAAGATACAGGGTTTCCACCTTATCGATAAGAAGTTTATAAATCGTGGCACCGCCCATAATGAACGGCTGGTCATCATCTTCCACCAATTTTAAAGCTTCTTCGATAGAGAAAGCCAATTCACAATCCTGATAATCTGCTTCTTTATTTAGTGTAATGACAATATTGCGACGATTGGGAAGAGGTTTTTTGGGCAAGGATTCCCACGTACGATCTCCCATCAGCACCGTATGACCGGAAGTCAATGTTTTAAAACGCTTGAGATCAACCGGCAAATGGCACAGCAATTCATTTTTATAGCCCAATTCCAAATTATTGCCGACCGCGGCAATCATTGACAAATTACGCATAAGCTTATTGTATTAAGAACGGGAATTTATCAAAATTCTTTAATGCGATGGCCGTACCGCGGGCAACGGCCTTCAATGGATCTTCTGCCACGTGCACATTCAACTTCGTTTTCTTTGAAATACGCTTGTCCAAGCCGCGGAGCAGTGAGCCGCCACCTGCCATATAAATACCTGTTTTATAGATATCTGCCGACAATTCCGCAGGCGTATTTTCCAAAGCACTGATAACGGCAGTTTCAATTTTGGAGATGGAACGGTCCAAAGCCTGGGCAATTTCGCGATAGTTGACTTTAACGCAAATAGGAATACCCTGAAGCAGGTCACGACCGTAAACCTCGTAATCTTCTGGTGGATTTTCAAGGTCTTCAATGGCTGAGCCCACGTGGATTTTAATCTGTTCAGCCGTACCAAAACCGATGGCGATATTATGCTTTTTACGCATATAGTCCTGAATGTCGTTATTAAATTCAACGCCCGCAATCTTAATGGATTTACTGCATACAATACCTCCCAAAGCGATAACAGCGATTTCACTGGTACCACCACCGATGTCAATAATCATATTGCCATTTGAATCCAACACATCAATACCCGTACCGATAGCAGCGGCCATAGGTTCGTAAATCATACGCACTTCCTTGGCACCGGCGTGTTCGGCAGAATCCCTGACGGCACGTTCTTCCACTTCGGTGATGCCGGAAGGAATACAGATAACCATCTTCAAAGCCTGCGGAAACAAATAACGCTTCGAACCCGTCATCTTGATGAGTTCATACAATAATTTTTCCGTGGATTGGAAGTCCGCGATAACGCCATCACGCAAAGGACGAATAGTCTTGATACGTTCGTGCTCCTTACCTTCCATCATCAAGGCCTTTTTGCCCACTGCCTGCAATTCTTTTGTATCTCTATCTATGGCAATAATCGAAGGTTCATCCACCACGACTTTGTCATTCGACAAAATAACCGTGTTGGCCGTGCCCAAGTCTATTGCTATTTCTTTCGTAAAAATCGAAAATAATCCCATGATATTCTATTGTTTATCAAGTTATGCTACTATAATGTTTAAGTTTGCAAATGTACAAAAAGTTTTTGTCTTTTTGCCTTTATTGTCGAGATATTTTTTTTATTTCTTTTTTTTAAGCCTTCTTCCAATAAAAACGAACAAATTTTGTAGTTATTTTGTATTTTTGCAGTCTAATTGGAAATCAACTATCAAAAAAAAATACTTATGAAAAAATCTATTTTACTTATCGTTTTGGCATTTTTATCGGTCAAAATGTTCGCCATCAACCCGCCAGATGAAGGTATGTGGTTGCCAATGTTTATCAAAAACTACAATTACGCGGAAATGCAAAAGTTGGGGTTGCAATTAACTCCTGAACAACTTTACGACATCAACCATTCTTCTTTGAAAGACGCTATTGTTCAGTTGGGAGATGGTTTCTGTACCGGCGAAATGGTTTCCCGCGACGGTTTGATGTTCACCAACCACCATTGCGGTTACTCTTCCGTGGTTGAACTTTCAACAGTGGAACACGACTACCTCAACAACGGTTTCTTCGCTATGAACAAAGAAGAAGAATTGCAGGCCAATTTCAGCGTCAACTTTTTGGAAAGAATGGAAGATGTAACCAGCATCATTTTGGCAGAAGTTACGAAAGACACCAAGGAATCAAAGCGCGAATCATTGGTTAGTGCCGCTATCAAAAAACTGGTAGAAGAAAATTCCGATAACGGCAAGCATAAAGTTGTGGTAAAACCTTTCTACGAAGGCAACGAATACTATATGTTCATCTACACTACCTATAAAGATGTTCGTTTGGTTTGCGCGCCTCCCGCAAGCATTGGAAAATTTGGTGGCGATACCGACAACTGGATGTGGCCTCGCCATACCGGCGACTTTACCGTATTCCGTATCTATACCGCCCCCGACGGCTCTCCTGCCGAATACAGTAAAGATAACGTTCCTTTCCATCCAAAACACTACCTTCCTATTAGTTTAAAAGGTTATAAACCTGGCGATTATACTATGATTTGGGGTTATCCCGGCACAACCGAGCGCTTTATGACTTCCTACGAAGTAGAAAGCACTATCAACATTATGGATCCGGCAATGTATGAACCATTGGACGTGATTCTTCCTGTGATTAAGGATGCTATGGACGCGGACAATGCCGTTCAGTTGAAATATGCTGATGATTATGCCAGTGCCGCCAATATGTGGAAAAACAAACACGGTGAAGTAAGTAGCTTGAAGGCCTTGCGTGTGGCTGAAAAGAAAGCTGCCCAAGAACAAGAACTTCGCAATTGGATTAATGCCAACAGCGAACGTCAGGAAAAATACGGCAAGTGCCTGGACAAAATCCAGAAAGTTTGCAAAGAATTTGACGGCGTGGCTTACAAAGCCGTTATGGATGCCAACCTGTGCCTGTACGTTTCTCCTACCTTGATGGCCAGCTGGAGAATCAGAGGACAAGTGAAACTGGAAGACAAACAAAAAGCTTTCACAGAAGAAAAAATCACCAAAATACTTGAAACTTACGAAAAAGCTGTCAATGATAAGGATTTGAATACCGAAATTAAGATTATCTTGGCTACGATGAAGGCCTGGAACAACGTTCCCGTTGAAAAACGTCCCGATATGCAAACCATCATTAACAAGTATTACAAGGGAAATCAAGATGTTTTTGAAGCTGCTATCGCCAATTCAATATTTATCTCCAAAGACAATCTGGAAAAATATTTGCGCAAACCTTCCAACAAAATCTTAGAAAAAGATCCTATCTACCAGTATATGAACGCTATTTTTACCGTTGTGTTGAGCAATCAATTTGTATATGCCGATCAGGAAAAACTGAATCTGCCTCGTCGCGCGTTTATTGCTGCCATTAAGGAAATGAAGGCTGATACACCTATTTATCCGGATGCCAACAGCACAATGCGTACCACTTACGGTACCGTTTGCGACTATTTTCCTGCCGATGGTGTTCATTACAATTATTTCACCACGACTAAAGGTATCTTGGAAAAAGAAGTTCCCGGAGACCCGGAATTTGACGTTGCCCCAAGATTGAAACAGTTGATTTTGGACAAGGATTTTGGTCAGTATGCCGATGAAGACGGTACTTTGCACGTATGCTTCTTATCCAACAACGATATTACCGGTGGTAACAGCGGCAGTCCGATTATGAACGGCAACGGCGAACTCATCGGTTTGGCTTTCGATGGCAATTGGGAAGCCCTGAGCAGCGACATCGTGTTTAATACCGAATTGCAGCGCTGCATCAACGTGGACGCCCGCTATGTACTTTTCGTTATCGATAAGTTTGGCGGTGCCGGATACCTGTTAAATGAAATGGATATTAGAAAATAATTTTGATGTTGAAAAAAATATTCTTTAGTTTTTGTTTGATGCTATTATCGGTGTTGGTGTTCGCCAACACCGATAATGCTATTAAGAAACTGCCCAAAAAGGCAGAAAAAACCATTGATTCGCTGATTTACAACGGATTGAAAAATCAAGTTTTTCCTGGTTGCCAAGTGGTGGTATTGAAAGAAGGCGAGGTGATTTTTGACAAATGTTATGGCTATCAAACGTATTATCAGCACATTCCAATTACCGATAGTACGATGTACGATATGGCTTCGGTGACGAAGTCGGCGGCTACCACTTTGGCGGTCATGAAGTTGTATGACGAAGGAAAAATCGAGCTCGACAACCCAATCGGACAATTTTTGCCATATTTGCGTGGTACCGACAAAAGCCAAATCCCATTGATAGAATTGCTGACCCATACCTCCGGAATGCCAGCGTTTATTCCTTTTTACAAGAAAATCGCCAACGACGACCGCTATATTTCCACGACCTATTCCGAACGGTTTTCAGTGCAAATTGCGGATAGCTGTTATTTGCGGACCGATTTTCAAGACAGCGTTCGTTATAAAATCGCCACCTGCAAACTGGGACAGAAAAAATATGTGTATAGTGACTTGAATTTCTTCTTTTTGAAGGAAATGGTGGAAAATATCACGGGAATGCCCTTAGACCAGTATTTGAATCAGGAATTTTATCAGCCAATGGGACTTCGACATACCTGCTTCAATCCTCTAAAATGTGGTTTTTGCAAGGCAGATGTGGCTCCTACCGAACTGGACACGCTTTTCAGGCATCAGTTGGTGGAAGGTTATGTGCACGACCAAACCGCCGCTTTATTCGATGGCAATGCGGGCAATGCCGGACTTTTCTCAACGGCTTGCGAAATCGCCATCATCTTCCAAATGCTGATGGATGGCGGCGTGTATGAAGGACATCGTTATTTGTCGGAACAAACGGTCAAATTCTTTACCAAAACGTACCCTATTCACAATTGCAACCGTCGGGCTTTGGGATTTGACACGCCCTGTTATGCCCAATACAACGGGGTAATTCCCAAAATTGCCAGCAACAAGACCTTTGGCCATCAGGGATTTACCGGAAATGTGGTATGGTGTGATCCTGATGAGCATTTGGTTTATGTATTCGTTTCCAATAGAGTTTATCCTTATACCGAACCCAATAAGTTGGTGAAAAGCCAAATCCGTCTGACTGTTCACGATGCCATCTACGATGGATTGAAAAATTAAACTTTGCATCTTAAACATTCTAAAAGAAAGATTGTTATGCCGCAAAAACCAATGAAAAAGAAAGTTATATCCGAACCTATTCAGGTTCAGCCTACGCCTCAAAAAAAATTTCGTGGCTGGGCTTTGATTATTTTTATTGCGGCATTTGCCCTATATGCCAACACTTTTCATCATGGTTGGGTTTTAGATGATTATGGCAGTTTCAAGCTTAATATTTACGTAACAGCAGGAACAAATGGTTATCACGACATCCTGACCAAAACCTACCGTCACGGTTCGGGTTTTTATACCGATAACCTGTATCGTCCTTTCTCGCAATTGATGTTTGCCACCGAATGGCAATTTTTCCCCGATTCACCAGGCCTGTACCACGCCATCGGCGTATTTTTCTATGCGTTGGCTTGCGTTTTGCTTTTTGCGTTTCTCAAACGTCTGCTGAAAAATTATAATCGTTGGATTCCATTTTTTATCGCACTGCTTTTTGCAGCGCATCCAATTCATACTGAAGTAGTTGCAAACATTAAAAGTCGTGATGAGATTATGTGTTTCTTCTTCATAATCCTAACTTTGTATTTTTCTCTGCTTTATGTTGACAAGCAAAAATGGTATTTTCTGCCTTTCATGTTTGTTTCGTTCTTGCTGGCGATGTTTTCCAAGGAAAGTGCGATTACGACTTTGGCTTTGTTGCCCGTTACGCTGTATTTTTTCAGAAAACCAAAAGCAAAAGAATACATCCTTTCTTTTTTAATCATTTTAATTCCTGCCATTATTTATCTGTGCGTTCGAAAATCTATTTTGGCAAATTATCCTGAATCTCAATTTTTTCACGTTGATCCGGTAGATAACTATTTTTATGGCGAAGATTTATTTACAGGTTGGGCAACGGCAATTATGCTTTTGGGACAATATCTCATCAAACTGTTCGTGCCTTACAAATTAGTATGCGATTATTCTTTGAGTCAATTTCCGCTTACCACATTTGCTGATTTATCCACTTGGATTTCGTTAGTAATTCATTTGGCGTTGTTGGTTTACGCCATCGTGGGTATCAAGAAGAAAAAACCTGTGGCATACGCCATTTTTTTCTACATTATCACGATGAGTATTTACAGTAACCTGATCTATCGTATAGGTTCTTCCTTTGCTGAACGATTTTTGTTTGTTCCGACTTTGGGATTTTGTACGGCCATTGTTTTTATCTTCTTCCAAATATTTAAAATTGACGATAATAAAGCGATACTAAAGGGATCAAAATTTCCAGTCATTGCCATTTTTCTTTCTTTAATTTTCCTGTTATATTCGGGAAAAACAATTACTCGTGCGGCCGAATGGAAAGATCAGTTTACGCTTTTTGGCAAGGATGTTCAGAAATCGGATAAAAGTGCCCACATGCGCTTATATTGGGGGTTGGCTTTGCGCGACAAAGGGGACGAATATGCTGATGCCAATGTCAAAGAAACCAACTGGGTGAAAGTACAGGAAAACAACAAGCAGTTTTTTGAATGGACGTGGAAGGCCATCGAGCAATTCAAGAAAGGGGTGGAGATTTACCCGAAATACGCGGATTGCTATGAACAGTTGGGACTTCTGTATGACAAAATCGGCGTGAAAATCAATAATATGACCTATCGTGACACGGCGGAACAATATTATCTGCAATGTTTGAAATTAGTGCCCAATAAAGCCACTGCCAATAGTAATTTAGCCAAAATTTATTTTGAAAGAGGGGATATTATGAAGGCCAAATTCTATTATCAAACAGCCATTTTGTACGATCCTTTATTGTCTGACGGCTATTTTAATTTAGGCAGCACTTACGGTATGTTGGCGATGTACGATTCTTCATTTTATTATTATCGAAAATGTCTGGAAATAGCGCCAAACCGTACAGATGCCATACTATATATGGGATTGAACTATTTCAATATCAACAAAGTAGATTCAGCACTTATTTATTATGATAAGGCAATACAAATGGATCCCTATCTTTATTCCAGTTATGTTTTGAAAACCAAGGCATTGATGTTGACAAACCGGTGGGATGAAGGCGAAGCGGTGATTGACAAGGCAATATCAATGTTCCCCTATCAAGGAGAGTTGTATTACTACAAGGGTTTGGCCGATAAAAACAAGGCCAATTTCGCGGCGGCCTTGGCAGATATGAACAAATGCATACAGTATCAGCAAAATTTTTTAGAAGCATACCGCGAAAAAGGAGATTTGTTTAATCGTTTAGGTCAACGCGATTCCGCAGGATTTTATTTCAATTTTGTAAGTCAGATTGAAGCACAAATAAAGTAACCAATACAAAATATTTTCGTATTTTTGCAGGCTTTTATTTAACTACAATAACATTAAAAAATTATAACAATGCCAAAAATTTCAACAAAAGGGGAAACAATGCCCTCATCGCCAATCAGAAAATTGGTTCCATTTTCTGACGAAGCAAAAAAGAGAGGTGTTCACGTATATCACCTCAATATTGGTCAGCCCGACATTGAAACGCCGGAAGGTGCAAGAAATGCGGTGAAAAATTTCGACCAGAAAGTGATTGCTTACAGCCATTCTGCCGGTAATATGTCTTGCCGCGAAAAGTTGGCCCAATATTACAAAAGCGTAAATATTGACATTACGCCAGAAGAAATTCTGATGACCACCGGCGGTTCTGAGGCCATTTTGTTTGCTTTCAACAGCTGCCTGGATTACGGTGATGAAGTGATTATTCCAGAACCTTTCTATGCCAATTACAATGGTTTTGCATTGACTTGCGGCGTGAAGGTAAAACCTATCATGTCCACCATCAATGACGGTTTCGCTTTGCCTTCGATTGAAGAATTTGAAAAAATCATCACGCCGAAGACCAAGGCCATCATGATTTGCAACCCCAACAACCCAACGGGTTATCTTTATTCCAAAGAAGAAATCCTGAAATTGGCTGAAATCGTTAAAAAACACGATTTATTCTTGTTTGCTGACGAGGTCTATAGAGAATTCTGCTACGACGGAATTAAGCATTTTTCAGTGATGGAAGTTCCTGAAATCGCTCAAAACGTAGTTTTGTTGGATTCCGTGTCAAAACGTTACAGTGCTTGTGGTGTTCGTATCGGTGCATTCATCACCCACAACAAAGACGTTTATGCTACCGCAATGAAATTTGCGCAGGCCCGTTTGAGTCCTCCAACTTACGGCCAAGTGCTGACTGAAGCCGCCGTTGACACGCCAAAAGCATATTTTGATGCCGTAATCAGCGATTACGTCGCCCGCCGCAACACCGTTGTTGATGCCATCAACGCGATGCCGGGTTGTCTTTGTCCAAAACCCAAAGGAGCTTTCTATGCGGTGGCCCGTTTGCCTATTGACAATTCCGACAAGTTCTGCCGCTGGTTATTGGAAGACTTCAACTTGAATGGCAAGACCGTGATGTTGGCCCCTGCCACTGGTTTCTATTCAACCAAAGGCAAAGGCACGGATGAAGTTCGTATCAGCTATTGCTTGAAAGTTGATGACTTGAAAGAAGCCATGAAGTGCCTCGAGGCAGCCCTGAAGGTTTATCCAGGCCGCACCATTTAATTGTAAATTGTTTTACAAAATATGTTGTAAGGGCGGAAATTTTTTCGCCCTTATATTTTAAAATTCAAATCTATGATTGTTATAGGAATTACGGGAACTTTGGGAGCTGGAAAAGGCACCATCGTGGATTATCTGATTCAACAACGACAATTTCTTCACTTTTCAGTTCGCAGTTATTTAATCGAAGAGGCACAACGACGCAATATGCCGATTAATCGCGATACCTTTGTGGTGGTCGCTAATAGTTTGCGGGCAGCACATTCACCATCGTTTATTACGGATGAATTATATAAGCGCGCACTTGACAGCGGTCAAAATGCCATTATCGAGAGTATTAGAACCCCTGGCGAGGTAGATTCTCTTCGACAAAAGGGGAAATTCGTTTTGTTGGCCGTGGATGCGGATCCCAAAATTCGATACGAACGCATTGTTTCTCGCAATTCCGAAACCGACCACGTCAGTTTTGAAACTTTTATTGAGAATGAGCAACGTGAAATGACGTCTGAAGATCCCAACAAGCAGAACCTTTCCAAGTGTATTGCGTTGGCCGATTATACCTTGCGAAACAATGGCAACTTTGAGGCATTATATCAACAAATAGACAAGATTATTAAAAATATTGAGCATGAATAGCAACGAAAACAATGAATACAGACGTCCTTCTTGGGACGAATACTTTATGGAAATCGCCAATACGGTAAGTAAGCGCGCCACTTGCGACCGTGGACGTAGCGGCTGCGTCATCGTTCGCGACCGACAGATTCTGGTGACGGGATATGTGGGTTCGCCCAAAGGTCTTCCGCATTGTGACGAAGTGGGACATCAGTTCAAGCGCACTGTCCATGAAGACGGAACCGTTACCGAACATTGTGTCCGCACCGTGCACGCTGAACAAAACGCCATTTGTCAAGCTGCCAAACTGGGAATTTCTCTACAGGGAAGCACACTTTATTGCCGTATGACGCCTTGTCGGGTTTGTGCAATGTTAATTATCAACTGTGGCATTGAACGCGTAGTATGTGAGAAAAAATACCACGCCGGTGCTGAATCTGAAGAGATGTTCCGAATGGCGGGAGTGAAGCTGGACTTCTTCTCGGATGAAGTGATGCAATATGACAGACAATAAAAAAGAGGAGGGACCGACTAACGTTGGTCCCTCCTCTTTTAAAGTATGTAATTATTCCGCTTTGGAAATATTTACAATTACCTCAACCGCCTTCACCATCGATTCCAAAGGAACATATTCATATTTGCCGTGGAAGTTGTGACCGCCGGCAAAAATGTTGGGACAGGGCAGACCCTTGAATGATAAATTGGCACCGTCAGTACCACCGCGAATGGGTTGCACCTTGGGGGTGATTCCAGCTTCCTTCATTGCCTTTTCGGCTCTTTCCACCACGAAGAAAACGGGTTCTACCTTTTCCCGCATATTATAATATTGGTCTTTGATTTCGCAACTTACGCGACCAGGATACTTCACGTTCAAAAATTCCACAATTTGTTGAATCATTTTCTTTTTTTCCTCAAATTTGCCGCGGTCGTGGTCTCGAATGATGTAATTCAACTGAGAATTTTCCACCGTTCCTTCCGTATGAGTTAACAAAAAGAAACCTTCATAATCCTGCGTATTTTGAGGTCTTTCAAATTCGGGCAGCAAGGCGTTGAATTCCATCGCCATCAATTGCGAATTGACCATTTTCCCCTTGGCATAACCCGGATGGATATTACGTCCCTGAAATTTAATAACCGCAGAAGCCGCATTGAAATTTTCGTATTCCAATTCACCGATGGCACCGCCGTCCATCGTATAGGCAAAGTCACAGGCAAATTTTTCCACGTTAAAGAATGCCACGCCTTTGCCGATTTCTTCGTCTGGCGTAAAGCCGACTCTGATTTTGCCGTGCTTGATTTCAGGATGTTGCAACAAATATTCCATTGCACTGACAATTTCGGCAATGCCGGCCTTGTCGTCGGCTCCCAACAAAGTTTTGCCATCCGTAGTCAATAAAGTCTGACCCATATAATCCTTCATTTCCGGAAAATCGGCAATGGTCAACGCGGTATTGCTTTCCGCATCGAGCATAATGTCTTTGCCGTCGTAATTCTCTACAATGCGTGGAGCGGCAATGCCCGGCATATCGGGAGCGGTATCAAAATGGGAAATAAAGCCAATGACAGGTTGTTTTTCGTCACAATTGGCAGGCAAAGTGGCGGTTACATAACCATATTGGTCTTTTTCCACTTCTTGCAGACCGATTTTTTTCAGTTCTTCTACCAAAAAATCGCCAAAAACCAACTGTCCGGGCGTACTTGGATAGGTTTCAGATGTTTCATCTGAAGTGGTGGCATACGAAATGTATTTCGTAAAGCGGGATAATAATGTTTGTTTCATATTTTTATTTTTTGATGATTCTATCTGCGTTTTTGGCAAGAAATCCTTCCCAGCCCGAAAAATGTTGCTGAGAACCCAACTGCACCCGGTTTTGCAAGTGATGACAAACCGCCACAGCCAAAGCATCTGTCGCATCCAGGTATTTTACATCATCCGGAATAGGATACATTCTACGCAACATAGCTGCCACTTGCTCTTTCGCCGCACTACCATTTCCCGTCACCGACATTTTAATCTTTCGCGGTGAATATTCATTGATTTCCAACGCTTTATGAATGGAAGCGGCAATCACAACGCCTTGCGCGCGCCCCAATTTCAACATCGACTGCGCACTTTTGCCCAAAAACGGGGCTTCGATGGCTAAAATATTGGGATGGTATTGGTCGATAACTTGTGTGACAAATTCAAAAATCTGCTTGAGTTTGGCCGGCTGGTCGGGTAACTTTTTCAAGTTCAACACATCCAAGGTCACCAATTCCGATTTCACCGGCGTGGCCTTCAATATCGCCCAACCCATAATCTGCGTTCCTGGATCTACTCCCAAAATAACATTCTCTTCCATCAATCGGCCCTTTCATTTTTAACTTTTGTCAAAGACAATGTCTTTTGGTCATAATCAATCACGGCACGATGACGCACAAAAAAATCACTGCCGATAATACCGTGTACCAATGGCTTTTTCATCGCTTCGTATGCCTTGTTGATATTACTCATATCAAGTAACACCACATCATAGTCAGGCAAAAGAAATCTTCCCAATTTTAAATTGTGAATGGTGGACAACTTACTTTCAAAATCCGACGCACCCACGCCCACATTCAAACCGTCATTATCTTCCATATTAATATCCGGTTTCAGATTTTGAATGAATGACAAGTCAAAACAAGAATGAGAAGCCCCTGTGTCCAAAACAATATTCAAGGGATGGCCGTCAATTTTGGCCTTTACCACAATATGGCAATTTTCCGGCTCTAAATCAACAACTTGGAATTTTATATGATAAACTGAACTTTTTGAAGACATAGCCTACATCCATCGTTTCTTTCTAAAATAAAGCAATAGTATCAGCAATACCAACAAACAAATGCCCATCACTATCAGAAACGCATATTTTGAACCGCTGAAAGGCAGGGCTATGTTCATCCCATAAACACCCGTAATAAAGGTTAAAGGCAGTACAATGGTTGAAATGATGGTGAGCATACGCATAATCTCGTTGGTCTTGTTGGTCTGCAACGAATCGTAAGTGTTGGATAAGCCAGCCACCAATTCCCCATAGTCGTCAATCATATCCCACATTTTCTGGTAAAAGTCGAGGATATTGCCCCAGTAATCTTCCATATCTTCAGCAAAACCTTTCACTTCGCCTGATTCAAACTTATGAAACAATCTCAATTGCGGCTTGAATATGGTGTTCAATTGAATGATATTCTTACGGAAACGCGATATTTTTTCGATGATGTTTCGCGATTTTTCATCAAACAACTCACGACTGATATTATCCAATTCATTGCCCATCCGCTCCACCAGAAGGAAGGTTTCCTTCATCATTTTGTAAAGCACCTTATACAAAAGCGAATCGCTCGTGCCACTAATGTCATCTTCCTCCACAGATTCCGGATTTACTTTTATCAAATTAAATAAATCCTGAACCACATAATGCGAACTACCCACCGTAATCAAGTAATCCTGACCCCAGAAAATCTTGGTTTCCTCGGTCTTGACAAGATTGGTACGCTTATCTAATAATGGAAAATGCAAAACCATAAAATAATAGTCGTCGTAAACGTCTATCTTAGGTCTTTGAACAAAGCTGGAGCAGTCGTCAATATCCAAAGGGTGAAAGTGAAAGTTATCTTCCAAAAAATCCAAATCCTCTACCGTGGGATTGGTAATATGGTGCCATTTAAGCGTTCCGAAATCAATGGTATCAACCATTCGAACCTCCTTTCTACTCTATGGATGGTAAAAACAATTTTCTACATTCCCGATTATTATTTTCTTTTGACGGGCAAAAATACAAAAAAAGTTTTTTTGTTCAACCATAAAAAAGAAAAAATCCTGCCATCAGACAGGATTTTTGTGTGACCCCGTTGGGATTCAAACCCAAGACCTTCAGAACCGGAATCTGACGCTCTATTCAGCTGAGCTACGGAGCCTTTTTCAAACTGCAAAAGTACGGAATTTTTTCCGATTATGAAATTACAAAATTTCCTTTCTATCACTTTTTTCTTCCAAAAAACAGCATACTTTTATTGAAAAAATTTTTCTAATCATCATATTTTATTGATTATCAGTAGAATAATTTTTTTATATTATGAGTACGGAATCAAAACTTGTTATACTTTTGCAGTGTACTATTTCACTAATACACTAAAACAATGAACGTCTATAAAAATCTGCTCATCGTTCACTAAAAATCAATGAATTGTTTAACCGTAAATTATAATGGTTATGAAAATATCAAATGTTCTCCATTTATTAAAAAGGCACTTTATTGAAAAAGGGAAGTTTAATTTAACGGGGCCCATTGCCCTTTTGCTTTCGATGGCGCTTTTTACTTTTATTCAATGGTCTAATTTGTTCATCATTATGATGTTTTCTGTGGTTAGCGTAACGGCACTCCTCTCATATTCTATGCTATGTTCTGAAAATACCGCGATGGGTTACCTAATGATTCCGGCTTCTACCACAGAAAAATATGTAGTGAATGGCATTTTGGTTTATGTGTATTATAATGTATTGTTTTTTGTTACACTTTCATTGGGAGAACTATTGGGCTCTTGGATACATGAACTGGTATATGGACCTTGCAAGGCATACGTTACTTCATGTTTTACTTTGGGAGGTTTTATCTTATTGCTTATGTGGGAATCCATTATGATGTTCGGTTCAGTTTATTATAGAAAAACGAATGCTGGAGCAAAAACATTGATTGCAATATTCATTATTTTTATGGCATTTGTTATTTTTGATGCTCTTTTCATTTCTGTTTTTTATCCAGTGGATTTTATCGAATCTATTATGAATGTTCAATTTGCCAAAGAAACAATAGCTTCCATTCCTGATTGGTTTGGAGTTTTGATAATCACTGCTACTTTCGTATTTTTCAACTTTATGACGTGGTTGCGCTTAAAGGAAACGGAGGCGTAATATGAATTTACGGAAAATAAAACTATCGGAAAATAAATAAGCTACTCAAACGCTTACATATTAACATTAAAAAAACAAACTAATACATTATATATTATGATTCAATTACAAAACATTCATTTTAGCTATCGCAAAGATCGGGTTTTGTTTAACGAACTCAATCTTTCGTTATCGAATGGTCATATTTACGGACTGTTCGGAAAAAACGGCGCCGGCAAAACCACGCTGTTAAAGATTATGGCCGGCCTGCGCTTCGCTCAAGAAGGAACTGTAACGACTTTGGGCGAAAACGCCGCATTGCGCAAGACATCAATGTTGAAGGATATTTACTTTTTGTCTGAAGAAATGTATGCCCCCGCTCTAACCATCAAGAAATATGTGCAGTGTTACGCGCCATTCTATGAAAATTTTAATCACGACCAGTTTGACGAATACCTGCATTTATTCGAAATTACTGACCAAAGTCAAAAGTTGACCGCACTTTCTTTGGGACAGAGAAAAAAGGTCTTGATTGGTTTTGCCTTGGCCACCAACACCAAAATCCTATTGATGGATGAGCCGACCAATGGTTTGGACATTCCATCCAAGACTTCTTTCCGAAAAATTATGTCGATGGCTGCTTCAGATGACAGATTAATCTTCATTTCCACGCACCAGGTACGCGATTTACACAGCTTAATTGACGCAGTCGTGATTTTGGACAACGGCACCATCTTATTGAATGCCACTACGGATGAGATTGTGGAAAAGTTGTGTTTCAAGGTGACCGATGCGAACGGCACTGACGAACCCATTTTGTATTGTGAAGACAATCTTCAAGGAAGTACCGTCGTAACGGAAAATGTGCATCATATTGAGACCAAACTCGACATTGAACTGCTCTTCAATGCGGTTATTATGAATAAACAAAGAATCAATGAATTGTTTAATCGTAAATTTTAATGGCTATGAAAACTGCAAATATTGTCAATTTATTGAGAAACCATTTTATAGAAAACGGACCTAAAGATTTGCGTGCGTTTATTGGTGGTATTTTGATTATCGGTTTTTGTTCATTCTGCCAAGCATACGGCAGCACACCAGAACCGTTTGTAGGTTTCATTTGGTTTATTCTGACATTCGTAACTGCCTCAAGAATATATGGAAAACTATATTCCGCCAATAGTGCGATGTCCTACTTGATGATTCCGGCTTCCACCGTGGAAAAATATTTTGTTAACAGCATTTTGGTCTTCGTTTATTACAACATTTTATTCTTTGCTTCCATCACTTTGGGACAATGGTTGGGAGCTCTCGTTCATGATTGGGTATGGGGAACCCATGTCTTCCATTTTACGACTTTGCTTTCCTCCGACGGATTTGTTGTGGTTTCCGTATTGCTTGCCATAGAATCCATTGTCACGTTTGGCTCTGTTTACTTTAAGAGACACGCATTTTGGAAAACGCTTCTCACTATATTTGCAATCTCTATCGCCATTGCCATTTTAGACGGAATTTTTATTTCAATTACTTTCCAAATGCCACTTATTCAAGCTATGCTGAATGCACATATTGATGAAGGAACGGTAAGTAATTATCCAAATGGAATAGGATACCTCATCGTTTTCATTATTTTCATGTTTTTCAACTTTATGACGTGGTTGCGTTTAAGAGAAACGGAGGCTTAATATGAATTTTACAGAAAACAAAGCCATATATTTACAGATTGCCGAATGGGTGTTCGAGCAAATCTTGAAATCGAAGTGGAACGAGGGTGACCGCATCTTATCCGTCAGGGAAATGGGAATGCAGTTGGAAGTGAATCCCAATACAGTACTGCGTTCTTACGACTTTCTGCAAAATCTGGAAGTGATTGTCAATAAGCGGGGTGTGGGCTTTTTCGTTGCGGAAAACGCAAAAGACAAAATCATCAGCTACAAAAAGACGCAATTTGTGGAAGAAGAACTACCCGCTATTTTTAAGACCTTGACTTTGCTGAAAATCAACTGGTCGGATGTTGAAAAAATGTATCAGGAATATGCCAATAACCAATAAAGATTTGTATCTTTGCAAGTTAAATTTTTTGGCGACATCAATATCCATTAATCATTAATAATGTCAACAATTTAATTTAATCAAAATGAAAAAGTACACCAATAAAATATTAATCATCGCAGGAATTATCGTATTAATCGGAAGTTTTATCCTTATTTCCGTCACTTTGAAAAAGGCACCCCAAAATGATGATAACAACTGCACTATGAACTCTGCTATTGTTTATGAAGAAGTGATAGATGACGGCACAGCCGAGTTCGACACCATTATCTATGAAGAAAACAACTAAATAACACGCAAGAATTTCATCTCGTTTCCAAATGAATCAAATTAGACAATAAAACAAAAAATATGAATATGAAAAAAGTTCTCGTTTTTATCTCCCTGATTTTCTGCTTCATCATAGCTTACCCACAAAACGGAAAATTAGAAGTTAAAACCGCCCGTTTGGACAACGGGATGAAAGTCTTGCTTTGTGAAGACCATTCCACCTCTGAAATATATGGCGGCGTATGCATTCACGCCGGCAGCAAAAACGATCCCGCAGAAGCCACGGGTATGGCTCATTACCTGGAACACATGATGTTCAAGGGAACCGATAAAATCGGAACGCTGAATTGGGACTTGGAAAAACCGTTGATTGACAGCATTTCCAAACTTTACGACAAATTAGCCATTGCCAAAGATAAAGACAAAAAAAATATCTTAAAGAAAATCAATAAGTTAAGTGCTGAAGCCGCCCAATACGCCATTCCTAATGAAGTGGATGCCATCTTGGCACAAATCGGCGGCAGCAATGTCAACGCCTTTACCAGCAACGACATTACCGTTTACCACAATGTATTTCCCGCCGGAGAATTGGAAAAGTGGTCCGTTATCTATGCCGAACGCTTTAGAAAACCTGTTTTCCGCCTCTTTCAATCTGAATTGGAAGCCGTTTACGAAGAATACAATATGTATTCCGATGACCCGTTTTCCGTTTTTGCCGAAGACGTAGAAAAAGCAGTATTTGGCGAACATCCTTACGGACGCCCCATTATCGGACTGCCTGAACACATTAAGAATCCGAGTATGTCAAAGATGTACGCGTTTTTTAATACTTTTTACGTTCCCCGTAATATGACGCTAATCTTGGTAGGTGACTTCAACACTGCAGAAGCCATCAAAATCTTAAACGAAACCTGGTGTCCCAATAGCAATAAAAAATCTATCGCTCTCGATGAAAGTCAACGTTTCCGTGAAAAAAAACCGGTTAAAAAGCAACAAGACATCAGCCATGAGTCCATCGTCAAAACACTGCCTGCAGTTCAAAAATTTGACGGCAAACGCTTTATCTATACCTTACAAACACCCATTAAGGTTGGAGCTATTTGTTATCAAACCGAGCCGTCAGCACATCCAAACAGCATCGTATTAGACCTCTGTGCCGAAATATTAAGCAATAACTCTTCCACGGGATTGGTTGATAAACTATTGAACAACAATGAATTATACTCTTTTAGTTGCGGAAATAGCTCTCTTTCCGAAGCGGGGGTATTTGAAATGACTTACATACCCAAAACCGAAGGCCAAACTCACGAGCAAGCAGAAGAACTGATCAACCAGTGTATCAATAAATTAAAGTCAGGTGATTTTAGCAACCAACTTTTTGAAGCCGTTAAAATGAATTATCTTAAAAGTGAGAAAACAAAATTGGAAAACATTTATTCCAAATTCTATACCCTTCTCTATTTAGACGTAGATAAAAAAACGGTCAACGATTACGAAAAGCAACTTGACAAAATTGCCCAATTGAGCAAACAAGACTTGGTTGCCATTGCGAATCAATACTTTAATGACAATGTGCTGATTTATCGTTCGGATATCGGAAGTAAGAAAACCAACACCATAGATAAACCCAATTGGAAACCTATTTCTTCTCAAAATGCTGACAAACATTCTGACTTTGCGCAAAGTCTTGAAGAATACAATTCCATTCCTTCACGAATTCAAAAAATCAACTTTGACAAAGACGTGTCTATTACATCTATCAATAATGTTTTTGACTTATATGCCACAAAAAATCCATATAACGATATCTTTTCATTGAAAATCGTTTACGATTATGGGACTATTCATCATCAGGATTTAGAAAATGCCATTGACTATTTCAATTTACAGGGAACTTCATCTAAATCTTTGGAAGAATTTAATTTGGCTTTGCAAACAATGGGTGCTGACATATATTTTTCCACCTCTGACAATAAAACCACTATTAATATTAGCGGTTTTGAGAAAGATTTTGAAAAAATCCTTGCTTTATGCCAAGAAAAACTGCAAAATCCTGAAAATAATGAGAAAAAAATCGACTTATTGGTTGAAGAACGCATCAATTCATTAAAAATGATGAAAGACGACGGGGCGACAATGGGTTACGTACTTTATAATTACGCATTATATGGCAAACACTCTCCATATTTGACTACCCCTTCCACCAATCAAATCAAAAAATATAAAGGCGAAGAATTGATTAACGTCGTCAGAGACGCCCTCAACAATACCGGACACCTTGTTTTTGTAGGAAATATTGAACCGTCCATCGTTTCAAAAATCGTGAAACAACATTTTCAATTCTATGATGTCAAGTCAAAGAAAGGCAACGAAAAACAAACTCTTTCAAGTTTTCAAGACGAAAAATCAAGCCGAAAACTCCAAATTAGGCCTGTCCAAAATTATTCAGAACCTGAAATATTTGTCTATAATAGCAGCAAATTCATTCAAAGCAATATTTACTTTTACATTCCCAGCAAAACGGTCAACGAAGAAAACAAAGCCAAAGCTATCCTGTTTAATGAATATTATGATGGTGGAATGAATAGCGTCATCTTCCAAAACATCAGAGAATTACGTTCTTTGGGATATTCCGCCTACGCTTATTTTTCATCCGACAAACTCAATAGAAGGAACGGATTTACCACGGGATTTTTGGGAACACAAGCCGACAAAACCATTGACGGCATCAAGGCTATGACTGATTTATTAAAATCTTTTATGTTGCAGAACGATAAATTTTCGCTAGCCAAAGAATCTTTAATTAAACAACAAGAAGCTTCTTTTATTAATTTCAGAAATATTCCAGAACAAGTTTACCAATGGAAATTGGAAGGTTATGAAAATGACCCGCGCTCTGCACAAACCAGTATGATTGTGAATTTCAAAGCCAACGATATTGCCAAATTCTTCGACAGCTATATTGGTCAAAAACCCATCGTTATTTCCATTTGCGGCAATATGAACCGTATTAATAAAAAACAGTTGGCAAAATTCGGGAAAATCACTTTCTTGAATTTCAGTGATATTTCCAACAACTAAATTTGACTTCATTAAGTATGGCTCGCTATATTCTCAAAAAATTTCTCTACGGACTCCTTCTTTTAGTCGGAGTGATTACCCTGGTATTCTTTTTGTTTACCGTACTTCCTTCCGACCCGGCACGAATGATGATGGGACAACGTAGCGACATTGACACGGAAGAAGCCATACGCAAGGAAATGGGTTTGGACTTGCCCATCGGCATACAATATTTGGCCTACCTCAACGATTTATCCCCCATTTCCTGGCACAGCAACGACCAAAACAATTTCTTTTACCTGGATGATGCAGATTATAGTTATGTCAAACTATTGTCACTCAACACTTCTACGATTGTATTAAAGAAACCATTTCTCCGCAGATCTTACCAAAGCAAAAGATTGGTGTCTGAGATCCTCACCGAAGCCTTCCCAAAAACCGCTTTGCTGGCTTTGGTTTCCATCTTCTTTGCTATGATTGTGGGAATTGTCATCGGCATTTTATGCGCGGTTTTCAATGGCACCTGGTTCGACAAAATCAGCTTTTTCTTTTCCGTCTTGGGAATGTCCCTACCTTCCTTCTTTGCCGCCATCCTCTTTGCCTGGGTATTTGCCTTTCTTTTATCTGATTGGACAGGATTGAGTATGTTCGGCAGTCTATATACCGTTGATGATTATGGAACAGGATTATTTATAGATTGGAAAAATCTTATTTTGCCAGCTATAACATTGGGAATCAGACCTTTGGCATTAGTAGTAGAATTAACGAAAAACTCTATTTTAGACGTTTTATCTCAAGACTATATCCGCACTGCCAAAGCCAAAGGACTTTCTTACCATAAAATTTTAATTCACCACTCATTAAAAAATGCCCTTAATCCCGTCATTACGGCTATTTCTGGATGGTTAGCCGGACTTTTGGCCGGAGCGGTATTCGTAGAATATATTTTCGACTGGAAAGGTATGGGTGTGGTCATTGTCGATGCCTTAGACAAATATGATTTCCCCGTTGTGATGGGCTCACTGCTGTATGTATCTGTTATCTTGGTGATTATCAATGTACTTTGCGATATTATCTATGGCTGGTTGGATCCGAGAGTTTCCTTAACCGCATAGCAGAATTTTTTGTAATTTTGCAAATTGCAAATTTTAGAATTTGCCGTTTTTAATTATTACAAAAATGCAGGGACAAATCGACAATACCAAAGAATTTGAAACCAAGCCCATTCCGGCTCTTCTATGGCAATATGCCTTTCCTGCCGTGGTTACACAGATTATTGCTACGATTTACAACATTGTGGATCGCATTTTTTTGGGACAATGCGTGGGAGCACTTGCCATTGCTGGTCTGGCTATCACGATGCCGATTATGAACATTGTGCACGCCTTTGGTTCGTTGGTGGGCGCTGGCGCATCCGCACGAATGAGCATTGTGTTGGGACGACGAGATATCAAGTGGGCAGAAAATATTCTGGGAAACAGTATGCTGCTTACCTTCTTCTTCGGCGCAATATTTGTTTCTACCTGGTATATCTTCGCTGACGAAATACTCGGACTTTTTGGAGCATCCGCCAATACCATCGCGTATGCGAGAACCTATATGAACATCGTCATTCCCGGAATGTTTCTCACCACTTTGTCATTCAATCTTACCGGATTAATTCGTTCTTCGGGGTATGCCAATAAGTCGATGTGGATTTTAGTGAGTGGAGCGCTATTGAATATCCTTCTTGATGCCATTTTCATTTACAAATTAGACTGGGGAATTGCCGGAGCGGCTTGGGGAACCACTATTTCAATGGCATTTTCATCCATATTGGCTGTAACGCATTTCCTGCAACCAAAGTCCTTTATCCGTTTTAGAAGTCATTGTTGGAAACCAAGATTCTATATCTTCCGCAATATTTTGGCCATTGGCATCAGTCCATTCTCGATGAATGTGGCTGCGTCTGCCGTGGTGGCCCTGTTGAACAACCAACTTTTGAAATATGGCGGCGACAATGCCGTGGCTGCCAATGGCGTAGTCAATTCATTTGCTCCGTTGGTTGTAATGCTGGTGCTGGGCATTTGCCAGGGTATGCAGCCCATTGCCGGCTATAATTACGGAGCAGGGAAAATGGATAGACTAAAATCCGTATATAAATTGACTATGAAATGGGATGTGGCTATCGGATGTGTGGGCTCGCTGCTTGTCCTTACCATTCCTCGCTATTTGGCTATGTGCTTCTCCAAAGATGCCGATTTGATTGAATTATGCGTACCTGCTTTTCGTTTAATGCTGGTGATGTCGCCCTTAATTGGCTTTACCATCACCAACTCACAATTCTTTCAATCTATCGATAAACCGTGGATTGCCATCGTTACCAGTTTGTCAAGACAGGTGTTGTTCCTCACTCCGTTAATCTATATTGTACCACCAATTTTTGAAAGTTTTGGAGGAAGCGGACTCACTGGCGTTTTCTTCAGCTGTACCATCAGCGATGTGATGGGAGCCGTCCTATCGGCCTTACTTTTACGAAGTCAAATTAAAATATTCAAACCGGGATATATTCCCGACGAAATAAAGAAATTCAAAAAATTTACCCCTGAAAATATCAATTAAGGTAAGATATTGAAGATAAAAAAATTCATAATGAACGAAAAACCATATATCTTGTGCATAGAAACCACCACGGAAATTTGCTCCGTGGCATTGTCCAAAGGTAACGAGTGCCTTGCGATTAAAGAATGCAATACCAATAATTCACATGCGAAAAATATGATTCCATTTGTGGAAGACGTGCTCAAACAAGCCCAAATCGACAAAGCGCAACTCAACGCCATCGCCATCAGCATTGGACCCGGTTCTTACACAGGTCTCCGCATTGGCGTATCCACCGCCAAGGGATTGGCCTATACACTTAATATTCCTGTTATTGCCGTTTCCACGCTGGAAAGCATCGCTGAACCTTACATCGGAAAAGCCAGCCATTGCAGACCAACGCTTGATGCACGTAGAATGGAAGTTTTCACCGCATTATTTGATGAAAAAGGCCAAGAAATTGAACCTGCAAATGCAAAAATCATCGAAGAAGACACATTTGACAACGAATTAAGTCAATATAAGACTGTTTTTTGCGGAAATGGAGCCCCAAAATGCAAGGATATTCTAAGCAAATATGCCAACGCCGATATCCAATTCGAACCTATTTCGGCCCAAAATATGATTTCTATCGCCCATCGAAAATTTATTAATAAAGAGTTTGAAGACGTAGCTTACTTTGAACCCTTCTACCTGAAAGATTACGTGGCGGCAAAACCTAACGTAAAAGGTCTGCATTAATTATAACTCATTATATTCCTGATGAATACGGAAGAAAAGAAGAAGTTGAATATCATTGCCATTGCGGATGAATCCGAATTTGGAACTTCCGCGATTCGCCACGGCGGCATATTGGCGGCTATTTTTCAAGCTTCTTTGACCATCATCACCAACTTCTCCTTACACTCTTCGCCACCAGAAAAAAAATCAACCATTCCCCCCGAACAACTGAAAATCACCGACCAACTCATCAGTAATCATATCGAAGTCTTTTTACTTTCAGAATCATTCAATCAACAAAATATTTACTCCTATGCCGATGAAAACAACACCATTATGTTTGTCATCGGCGTACAAAAAAAAGGTTCCGACTGCCTTTTCAATTTAAGGAAAGCCCGCCGCTTTATCAAGCCTTCGCGCCTGCCAGTGATGACAGTGGGTAAAAAGCTGCCTGCCGATAACATCTATCGAAATGTGATGCTTCCCCTTGACATTGATAGGCAACAAAAGGAAAAATCATTGTGGGCCGGTTACTTCAGCAGATTCTACCACGCTAAAATCCACGTGCTTTATTCTAAGTATAAGGATCAATTTTTAAAGCAAAAAGTTAAAGACAATGTGGATTTTACCAAAAAACTATATGCCAATCTTGAAATTGACTACGAACTGCATCAAATGGACAAAACCATTGACGACATCGATCGTTTTTCGATAGATTTCGCACCCACGATAGAAGCTTCGTTAACCGTCATTATGATGACCAATTATTATTCCATCATCGATTATATTTTTGGACCAAAGGAAAATGCGATAATTGCCAACGAAGCCGGGTTGCCCGTTCTCTGCATTAACGAGCGAGATGATTTATATGTTCTTTGCACATAATTAGTTATGAAAAAAAATATTCTTTTTTACACCTTGTTTTTATTGATGGTTGGTTTTTCTGCTTGTACAACTAATCATCGAAGCATTGAAGGAAAATCCCTTTTTATCACCGATTGGGAATTTCAATACCAAGGTCAATGGTATCCGGCCTTTGTTCCCAGCTACATTCATACGGATTTATTGGATAACAAGCTCATTTCGGACCCGTTTTTCGGCACCAACGAAGACAGTGTTCAATGGGTAAGCGACAGCTGTTGGACTTACCGCTTGCGCTTTGATGCGTCTGAAGTCCATACTTCCCAACATTCCGAATTCGTTTTTGAAGGCGTGACGGGTTATGCCGAATTTTATCTCAACGATGAACCTTTTCTCAATCAGGAGGGAAATAATTACACAGATAATAGTTTCAGAACTTGGCGATTCCCCATTCCCGACAATTTAAAGGAAACAGACAATGTTTTGATTGTCAAATTTATTCCCGCGGCCACCATCATCAAGGAACGAAGCGCGCAACTGCCCTATCAATTGCCCGACTCGCGTGCTTTTCTCCGCACGCCGCCTTATCAAGGTGGTTGGGACTGGGGACCGAAATTAGTTACCTGCGGCTTATCAAAACCGGTTTATGTTAACCAATGGGAGGACTTCAACATACAAAACCTGTACATTCGTCAAAATATTATCAATGACGAAGAAGCACACCTCATCGTTTCCTTTCATATTTTCAGTAATCAGAATGACAAAGTCACCATCAAATATCTTATTGACGATGAAGTAGTTAAAACTATCCGAAGAGTACCTATAGGTGCAACGGCAGATTATCTTTCCACCGAACTCACCATCAAAAATCCAAAATTATGGTATCCCAACGGGATGGGAGAACAAAACCGTTACAAAATTGGCGTACAGGTAGAAAAAGACGACGTTTCGAAAAAACTCGAGAGTAAAATCGGCTTGAGAACCATTGGGTTGATAAACAAACAGGATTCCATTGGAAGTTCCTTTGAATTTCACGTCAACGGTGAAGCTTTATACGTAAAAGGTGCCAACTGGATTCCTGCGGATTTTTTTCCCACCAACATCAAGGATGAGCAATACCGCAACTTACTCGAAGCGTGCAAAGAATCCAATATGAATATGATTCGCGTTTGGGGCGGCGGCATTTACGAACCCGACGTGTTTTATGACTTGTGCGACGAATTGGGCATCTTGGTATGGCAAGACTTTATGTACGCCTGCGCACTATATCCCGGGGACAGCAGTTTTCTGCATAATGCCAAAATGGAAGCAGAAGAACAGGTTATCCGTTTACGCAACCACCCGTGCTTAGCCGTTTGGTGCGGCAACAACGAAGTACAAAACGGTTGGGAAGACTGGGGATGGAAAGCAAACTATTGTCCTGAGCATCAAGCCGAATTAGACCACAACCTTCACTTTTTATTTGACACCCTGCTCTTCGGAGTCGTCAAGGAACATAATTCCTATTGCCCCTACGTTTCCACATCTCCCTTATGGGGATGGGGACATCCCGAATGCTGCACCGAAGGCGATTCCCACTATTGGGGCGTTTGGTGGGGAGAATTGCCGTTTGAGATGTGGGAAGAAAAAACCGGACGCTTTATGTCGGAATATGGTTTTCAGAGTTACCCGACGATGTCCACCATTGCCGCTTTTACGTCCGAAAATGAACGCTCGCTCAACAGCGCGAGCCTGAAAAATCATCAAAAGCATGGTCGCGGAATCGAAATCATCAACAAGGCCCTGACACAATATTTCTATGTTCCCACACAACTAAAAGATTACATTTATCTAAGCCAATTGGTTCAGGCCTACGGGATTGGCAACGCCATTGAAGTTCACCGCCGCAACCAACCTCACTGTATGGGTACCCTGTATTGGCAAATCAACGACTGCTGGCCCGTGGCTTCTTGGAGCAGCATAGACTACTATGGCAATTGGAAGGCCCTGCAATACGAGGCCAAACGACAATTTGAACCCGTTATCATCACCACGGCACCGAGACAAAAAAACACATTGCCTATTTATGTCATTAATGACAAAAAGAAAAATTTAACCTCCCACCTTCAAATTCAACTATGCGATTTTACAGGACAAGTCAAAGATAGTATCCAAACCGATGAGTTTAATATTCCCGCACAAAGCTCAACAGAAGTCTTTCAATATTCAATTCCAAAATCTTTCAAAACAAAATATTTTAATTCACACTATCTGTTAATTAAATTGTATAATTCTGATAATCAACTAATTACACAAAAAATTTATTTTTATCTGTATCCCAATAAACTTGATTTTTCTCGCGATGGCATTATTTCACAAGTAAAACGAATTAATGTGGGGACGGCAGACGAGCAATACGAATTTACCATTTCCTCCAATGAAATCAAATATGGCGTAGCCATTTCCTCTAATATTGTCGGGCATTATTCCGATAATTATTTCACTCTGTTGCCGGGCGAAACGAAAAAAATTATTTTCACTCCTTCCCGTCCAGCAAAAAATCAAATGAAATATCGCATCACTGCTTTTGGAAAATAAAAATTTCGTACTTTTGCATTCTAAAACCAAAATTATGGAAACTCCGACTTTAGAACAAAAAGTAAAATCAATTATCAGTCAAATCCGCCCATATTTACAGCAGGACGGAGGAGATATCGAATTTATTGAACTTACTGCTGACAATGTCGTTAAGGTAAAATTGCAGGGTGCTTGCGGAACTTGTCCTCACGCAAAAATGACATTGAAGAATGGAGTTGAACAAACCTTGAAAAAATACCTTCCCGAAGTTGACCACGTAGAAGATATTATTTTAGGTTTTTAATCATTAAAAAAAGAAAAAGAAATGGGACTTAAATGCGGAATTGTTGGGTTAACCAACTCGGGAAAGACAACGATGTTCAACTGCATCTCGAATACGAAAGCAGCCGTAACCGATTTTGCTTACAGTACCAACAAATCCAATATCGGTGTTTGTCCGGTTCCAGATGACCGCTTGGCCAACATCGACACTTTCATCAAAGCCGACAAACTGATATATGCCACATTGGACGTGGTGGATATTCCCGGATTGGCAAAAGGAGCCAGCCAGGGCGAAGGAATCGGCAACGGCTTTTTGGCCGACGTTCGCCTTTGCGATGCCCTCGTACACGTGCTCCGCTGCTTCGACAACCCCAACCTGCCTCACGTGGAAGGTTCCATCGACCCCGTGAGAGACATTGAAATCGTTGATTTCGAGTTACAGGTGAAGGATTTGGAACAAATCAACAAAAAACTGCAAAAAGTTGAAAAGGCAGCCAAATTGGCCAATGAAAAAAACGCGAAGCGAGAATACGAAGTTTTGCTGAAATATAAGGCGCATTTGGAAAATTTCCAAAATGTAAGGACTCTGGAAGTTACTCCCGAAGAAAAGGCCATCGTCAGCGATATGATGCTACTGACCGAAAAACCGATGATGTTTGTCTGCAATGTCAACGACGACGATGCGGTAAATGGCAATGCGTACGTTGAGAACGTTAAGGAATATTTGAAAAATAAAGATGCAGAAATGCTTGTCATTGCGGCAAAAATCGAATCTGAAATTGCAGAATTGGATAGTGAAGAGGACCAGAAGGCATTTTTAGAGGATGTGGGATTAACCGAACCTGGCGTGAATAAAGTTATCCGCGCCGCCTACAAAATGTTGGACCTCATCTCATTCTTTACCGTGGGAGGAAAGGAAAACCGTGCGTGGACCATTCATAAGGGAATGTTGGCACCACAAGCTGCCGGCGTTATCCACAGCGACTTGGAAAGAGGTTTTATCCGTGCGGAAGTCATCAAATATGCCGACTTGGTGCAGTTGGGTTCCGAATTAAAGTGCAAGGAAGCAGGTAAGTTGTCGGTAGAAGGAAAAAATTACGAAGTACAGGACGGGGACATTCTGCATATTCGTTTTAATGTTTAGTGAAATTTGATTTGTCCGGTGTTTTTTTTTCGGCAAGTCAGTTACAAATAATGCGATAGTAGCTCAGTTGGTAGAGCGGCGGCTTCCCAAGCCGCAGGTCGCGGGTTCGAACCCCGTCTATCGCTCCAAAAAATTTTGCCAAATCTTATCATACGATTTTGAAGAATGATAATAAATTTGGCACAAGTGATTTTTATTGTATATTGGGCAAACAGAAATAAAAATTATAACTATGGACTTAAAAGCATCTTATGTTATTATGGTCATTCGGAAGTTTGCAGAACATTACAGCTTATCTAACAAAGAGTCTTATCAATATTTAAAACAATATGGTGGAATTTCCTTTTTAGATGAGTGCTATGAGGCAGAGCACACTCTTTCTTTTGATGATGCTATAGCGGATTTATCGCGAGTTTGTCAAAATCATGGAGGAGGGCTTCGCTATGCTTAAACTATTCCACGGTTCAAATATCGAGATTTCAAAAATTGATTTAACATTAGGACATATTAATAAAGATTTTGGGAAGGGTTTTTATTTAACAAGTATATACGAACAAGCTTTTGCCATGGCTAAAAGAAAAGCCAGACAATTTGAGAACGCAACACCAATTGTAACTACATTTTTTTTTGATGATTCTTGCATTGATTCTAACGAATTGAATATCAAAGTTTTTTCTGAAGTATGTGAAGAATGGGTGCTCTTTATTATACAAAACAGAAAGGCTTCCAGAAATCATTTTCATCATGATTACGACATTGTAATTGGACCAATCGCTGATGATGGTGTGGTACAGCAGTTGGATTTATATGAAATGGGGCTGATTAATTTATCGCAGTTAATCAATGCATTAAAATTTCGTAATTTGAATAATCAGTATTTTTTCGGTACCGAAAGAGCTATCTCTAAATTAAAAAAACTATGAATGAAACTAAAGTCTTTTTGATAGATTTTTTGCTGGCCGAATTGGTAAATTTAATTGTACAAAACAAAAAGGTATCTTTTCAGGATGCAATTGAATTACTTTATAATTCAAGCCTCTACAATAAAATAATGAATATTGAAACAGGATTATATTTTCAAAGTGCAGATTATAATTATGAATTGTTGTCAGAAGAAATGACCTTTAATAAGAACTGAATATGAAGCAATATCTTGATCTTTTACAGCGTATCTTGGACGAGGGAAGTTTCAAGAGCGACCGCACCGGAACCGGAACCTACAGCGTTTTTGGCCACCAAATGCGCTTTAATTTGGCTGACGGATTTCCTGTCTTAACCACTAAAAAGTTACACCTGCGTTCCATCATTTACGAACTTCTTTGGTTTTTGAAAGGAGAAACCAATATCAAATATTTGAAGGATAATGGTGTTTCAATTTGGGACGAATGGGCGGATGAAAATGGTGAACTCGGCCCCGTTTACGGCAGGCAATGGCGTTCTTGGGCAACAGCCGACGGCAAAAGCGTGGATCAAATTTCGGAATTAATCGAACAAATCAAAACCAATCCCGATTCGCGCCGATTGTTGGTCTGTGCATGGAATGTAGGCGAAGTGCCTCAGATGGCGCTGCCGCCATGCCACGTGCTGTTTCAGTTTTATGTAAACAATGGCGAAATCTCCTGCCAATTATATCAACGCAGCGCAGACGTGTTTTTAGGTGTTCCTTTTAATATCGCCTCCTATTCCTTACTTCTGATGATGATTGCCCAGGTTTGCGGTCTGAAAGCCAAGGAATTTGTCCATACTTTTGGCGATGCCCACATCTATTCCAACCACGTGGAACAGGCCAAATTGCAGTTAACACGTACACCTAAGCAGTTGCCTACCATGCGCCTCAACCCGGAGGTAAAGTCAATTTTTGATTTTAAGTATGAGGATTTTGTGCTGGAAAATTACAACCCTGACCCACATATTAAAGCTGAAGTATCCGTTTAACAGCTAATTCAGCATGTCTTCTTTCCGATTCTAAAGTCTGCCCGCCCACGTGGGGGGTGAGTATGACATTGTCCATTTTTGCCAATTCCCGCAACACGTCATCCCATTCGTCTTTAGACGGAATCTGCAAACGCGACGATTCGTATTCCAGTACATCCAGGCAGGCACAAGTGATTTTTCCCGACTTCAAGGCAGCCAGCACATCCGCGGTGTTGACAGACCAACCCCGGGAACTGTTGATGAAAATGAATGGATTTTTTGCTTTCTCAATCAGATTTTTATTAATAAAATAATGATTTTCAGGAAGATAATTAATATGCAAAGAAATCACATTGCATTGTTCCAAAATTTCGTCCAATGAAGCTTCCGTGGCATTTTCATCGCCATAGTGCGAAAGGAATTGATCGTAGCATAAAACTCTGCAACCCAAATTTTTCAAAATTTTGGCGAAGGCGGGTCCCGTATGTCCGTAACCGATAATGCCTACGGTTTGCGAGGCTAATTCTGTGCCTTTGTTTTTCTCGCGCAGCCATTCCCCTTGTCGAACTTCCTGATTGGCAATGGTGAGATGCCGCAAGGCGGCCATTAAAAAGGTCAAACACAATTCCGCCACTGCGTTGGCATTGCCCTCAGGTGTACTTAAGCAGCGTATTCCCTTGCTTTCAGCGTATTTCGTGTCGATTTTTTCCATACCGGAGCCGATACGAATCACAAATCGTAAATGAGGCTTTGAATCTATCACTTCTTGATCTATCACAAAACGATTTCTAATGATTAATCCGTCATATTCGTCGGGCATCGCTATAAATTCGTCATGCGTGATTTCACGGTTTGTAATACATTCATAACCTTCGGCAGTCAATTTTTCCGATAACGACGGCAATACGCGATTCACAATCAGTATTTTTGGCATACGCATCAAATTTTTTGCAAAAATACGAATTTACTTTTCATTGAAATTATGTATCTTTGTAAAAATTTTGGACTTATGCTTTTAAAGAATATTCATATTGTCGATGACCAACGGAATTTGTTGGGTGATGTTCGTATTAAAGACGAATTGATTACGGAAGTTGACACCAATTTAAGCACTGAAAATGAAGAAGTTATAGATTTTTCAGACAAAAATTATTATTTGTTGCCAGCCTTCACCGACTTACACGTACACTTCCGCGACCCGGGTTTAACTCACAAAGAAGATGTGAATACAGGCAGTCACGCCGCCATTCACGGAGGCTATACCGCGGTGAATTTGATGCCCAATACAAAGCCAACTTGTAGTTCGATGGAAATTGTGAAGGATGTGGAGCGTAGAGTCCAAGAGGTTGGTCTGATTTATGCCAACCAGACTTTAAGTATGACGAAAAATCTGGAAGGGAAAGATATTGAACATCTTAAAGCATTAAAAAAAGGCGAAATTCTCTTTATCACCGATGATGGGAAAGGGGTTCAGGATGATGATTTGATGGAAGAGATTTTCAATATTTGCAAAGAAAAAAATATTACCATCATGTGTCACGCTGAAGACAGCCGATATAGTGCCACTGATATGCGTATTGCCGAAAACAATATGACTTTTCGAGACATTAAGTTATGTGAAAAAACGAACGGGCGCATTCATTTTTGCCACGTCAGCACCAAGGAGGCCATTGATGCGATTGCGGCGGCGCAGGCAAGAGGTGTTCGCGTGAGTTGCGAGGTCACGCCGCACCATTTGTCTGCAACAGGTGATGAAGTGAATCACTATCGTGTCAATCCGCCTTTTAGAGAAAAAGAGGATATTGACGCATTGATAAAGGCCATCCAGGATGGAGTGGTGTGTGCCATTGCCACGGACCACGCGCCCCACACTGCCGAAGACAAACGCAATGGTTCGCCCGGAATGGTGGGCTTGGAAGTGGCTTTCCCGCTTTGCTACACAAAATTAGTGAAAGGCAGCTTCATCTCCCTTCAAAAATTAGTGCAACTGATGTCCACCAATCCATCTGAAATGATGAAACTGAACAAAGGCGAAATCAGGCCTGGAAAATTGGCAGATTTAGTGGTCGCTGATTTAGATAATCCATTCATTATCAATGCGGAAGAATTTCAGTCCAAAGGTCGTAACACGCCTTTTAACGGTCGAAAAGTATTTGGAAAAATTGTTCACACCATCAGCAGGGGAAAGGTCTATTAGTGGAAAATCAACGCGAAACTTTTAACGACAAACCTGTATATAGTCTGTCTGAAATCACCAAGAGTATTAAGTCTGTCATTAATAAGACTTATACCAGGGCGTATTATGTTAAAGCAGAAATCATCAAGTTGAATCTTTATCCGCATACCGGACATTGCTATCCCGAATTGGTGGAAAAGGAAGGAGATAGAATCATTACGCAGATGCGCGCGGTGATTTGGAAATCCCAAGTGGAGGCCATCAATGAAAAATTCGTCAAAATTACGGGCGAAAAATTGAAAGATAATATCAGCATTTTGTGTCTTGCCACCGTGGAATTCAGTCCACAATACGGCTTGGCGCTGTATATTCAGGATATTGAACCGACTTACACTTTGGGCGAACTGATGAAAAACAAGTTGGCCGTTATTTCCAGACTGAAAAATGAGGGAGTTTTCACAGCTAATAAGAATCTGCAACTGCCTTTGCTGCCTAAGCGAATTGCGGTAATTTCCGTGGAAACCAGCAAAGGATATAGCGATTTTGTGATTAGTCTGAAAGATAATAACTGGAATTATTGCTTTGAATGTGAACTATTTACTTCCATTTTGCAAGGCGACAAAGCCATTGGTACTATCTGCGCCAGACTAACTGAAATCGAAAAAAGAAAACAGGATTTTGATTGCGTGGTCATCATCCGTGGCGGTGGTGGTGATGTGGGTCTCAGCTGTTACGACGATTATACACTGGCACACAAAGTTGCCACTTTTCCCTTGCCCGTCATTTCCGGCATTGGGCATTCCACCAACGAAAGCGTAACCGATATGGTAGCTTTCGCCAACAAAATCACTCCCACCGAAGTGGCTTACTTTTTGATTCAGAAATTTCACGATTTTGCCATCCAAGTGGAGGAAATGCAGGATAAGATGTTAAAATATGCGACGGATTTGTTGGAAAATCAGAAAAACAAATTATTATTGCTTGAAAATAATTATCATTTGATTGCCCTGCGTTTCCTCACGCAGGAAAAAAGCAAGTTGGACAATTTGCAAAATATGATACAACTATCTACAAAACAATATCTTACACAAGAAAAAAGCAAATTTGACAACTTACAGAATATGATGAAATTATCTGCAAAAAATATTCTCGCAAATCAAAAGAAAGACCTTCAATCGCTTAAGGAACACATTGAACTGCTACACCCTGACAACGTGCTGAAACGTGGATACAGCATCACATTATTAAATGGCAAGGCAGTTACCCAGGCCAAACAAATCAAAAGTGGCGACATACTTACCACACGATTACTCAAAGGCAGCATAGAGAGTGAAGTAAAATAGGCAAATTTCTATTTCTTTTTCTTCACCAATAAATTTTTAATATCATTTAATTTCATTAAGGCCTCTACCGGTGTGAGACTATTGATGTCCAAATCCACGATTTGGTCTTTGACATCCAATAACAGGGGGTCATCTAACGCGATAAAACTCAATTGGTAACCCGGTTCCTTCTTTTCTACTTTAATCGTATCATTGCCGCTGCGGCTGGCTTCAAGTTGCTTTAACACTTCTTCCGCACGATTCAGCACCACTTGCGGCATTCCGGCCATTCTGGCCACGTGGATGCCAAAACTATGCTCACTGCCACCCTTTTCCAATTTTCTCAAGAATAATATCTTATTATTGATTTCTTTAACAGAAACATGAAAATTTTTAATTCTCGGAAACTGCGAAGCCATATCATTCAACTCGTGATAATGCGTGGCAAACAGCACCTTGGCTTTATGACGTGGATTCTCGTGTAAATATTCGGCAATCGACCAGGCAATCGAAACTCCATCGTAAGTGCTGGTTCCACGACCGATTTCATCCAATAAAATCAAACTACGACTGGAAATATTATTCAAGATGCTCGCGGTTTCATTCATTTCCACCATAAAAGTCGATTCCCCCGTGGAAATATTGTCGGAAGCCCCCACACGAGTAAAAACCTTATCCACAATGCCAATTTCCGCCTTTTCCGCCGGCACAAAACAACCCATTTGAGCCATCAACACAATCAACGCCGTCTGGCGCAGCAATGCCGATTTACCCGACATATTTGGTCCTGTGATAATGATGATCTGCTGACGTTCATTATCCAGATAAATATCATTGGCAATGTATTTTTCGCCGGGAGGCAATTGCTTTTCTATGACGGGATGGCGGCCGTTCTTGATATTGATAGTCGTTGAATTGCTTACCACGGGCTTGGTGTAATTGTTCTCCACGGAAACGGCCGCGAAGCACAACAACACATCCAAACGAGCCACCAATCTTGCATCTAATTGAATCATAGGCATATAATCTATTAAGCCTAATACAAATTCATTAAAAAGACGCGTTTCTATTTCCAAGATTTTATCTTCAGCACCTAAGATTTTATCTTCCAATTCCTTCAGTTCAGGTGTAATATACCTTTCACCATTTGTTAGAGTCTGTTTTCTTATCCAATCTTCTGGAACTTTTGACTTATGTGCATTGGTTACTTCCAAATAATAACCGAAAACATTATTAAAACCTATTTTTAAGGATAGTATTCCCGTTCTTTCTGACTCTCTTTGCTGGATTTCAGCCAAAATCTGCTTGCTGTTGGTCGCCAAAGAGGAAAGTTCATCCAACTCCTTATCCACGCCCTTCGCAAAAACACGCCCCTTGTTGACCGCAATAGGTGGTTCTTCCACCAATTCCTTTTCAATACGTTGGCACACCGACAGACAAGGATTCAATTGTTCGGCAATTTTTTTGAGCGAAACCAGATCCGCATCCTGACAAATATTCTTGACCTTTTCAATGGCTCTCAACGAACGTGCCAATTGGACCACTTCGCGGGGTGAAATTTTGCCGGTCGCAATTTTTGATACCAAGCGTTCCACATCACCCACATTTTTCATCGTGGAGCGTATTTCTTCTGCAACTGATTCATTATTAATAAAATAACTTACAATTGACAAACGCTCCTCTATCATCACCTTTTCTTTCAACGGCAAGACCATCCACTTTTTCAACATTCTTGCGCCCATCGGGGTAAAGGTCTTGTCAAGCACTTGCAAAAGCGTGACAGCATTTTCATTTGGAGAATGCACTAATTCCAAATTTCTGACGGTAAATCGGTCAAGCCAAACATAAAGTTCTTCTTCAATTCGATTTAACTTATTGATATGCTGTATTTTGTGATTTTGTGTTTCATAAAGATAATGCAAGGCGGCCGCTGCGGCAATAATGCCATATTCCAAGCTGTCCACACCAAAACCTTTCAACGATGTGGTTTGAAAATGCTTGGTCAGCAAATCCATCGCGTAATCTGTGGTAAAAACCCAATCGTCAAAGGTGGTAAGTAATATTTTTTCGCCGAACTGCTCTTTGAAGGCTGTGGTTTTATTTTTTTGGATCACGATTTCTGAAGGTTTGAAATTCTGCAACAATTTGTCAATATAGGTTGCATTGCCTTCTGCCACATAAAATTCTCCCGTGGAAATATCCACAAAGGAAATGCCTATTTTGTTGTCGGTATAATGTATGCCGGCCAAAAAATTATTTTCTTTCTGCTCCAACACTTTGTCATTGGTGGAAACACCTGGCGTCACCAATTCGATAATTCCCCTTTTGACAATGGTCTTGGCCAATTTGGGGTCTTCCAATTGCTCGCAAATAGCCACACGCAATCCTGCTTTCACCAATTTGGGCAAATAAGTGTCCAAGGCGTGATGGGGAAATCCGGCCAAATCAACGGAAGAAGCGGAACCATTTCCTCTCTTTGTCAAAACAATCCCTAAAATTTGAGAAGTCTTAACGGCATCTTCTCCGAAAGTTTCGTAAAAATCTCCCACACGAAACAAAAGAATTGCATCAGGATGCTGTGCTTTAAATTGATTGTATTGTTTGATTAAAGGAGTTTCCGCCGCTTTTGCCATAACAGTATATTTTAATGTGCAAAAATAACAATTTTTTCGTACTTTTGCCTTATGAATAAAGCTGAAAAACGATTTTACATCTATTTAATAATATGGATTTGCGTGGATTTTCTACAAGCCATTTTCACGGAAATCCATGCCGACGAAGCCTATTATGCCCTATATGGGCAATTTTTGGATTGGGGCTATTATGATCATCCGCCTATGGTGGCTGTTTTGACGTATCTAAGCGGCTTTTGTTGCACGGGGAATCTATCTGTCCGCTTTTTCACCGTCTTGCTGCACGGAGGCACTATTTGGCTTGTTTGGAAAACCATTCACGACAAGACGGCGGATGTGCGTGCCGTCAATGAGTTCTTTATCCTTGCCACGTCACTGGTGATGTTTGTTTTCTACGGCTTTATTACCACTCCAGATGCTCCTTTACTTTTCTTTACGGCCTTGTTTTTCTTTCTGTATAAAAAATATCTATCTGATCACTCTTGGCATAACGCCTTGTTTCTCGGATTGACGATGGCCGCTATGCTATACAGCAAATATATGGCAGTGCTGGTGATTGCCTTCGCGCTTTTATCAAATTTGAAATTATTGAAAGACATTCGCTTTTGGTGCGCAGGAATCCTTGCTCTTCTGCTTTTTGCTCCTCACATTATGTGGCAGGTCAGTCATGATTTTCCCAGTTGGAAGTATCACCTTGTCCTTCGCAACGATTCTTTTAGTATTCAATATTTTTTGGAATATATCCCGAATCAACTATTGGTTTTTAACCCGATTTGTCTGGTTTTGGCCCTGTATTTCTGCTGGACGAATAGAACGACGGGAGAAAAGTTTGAACGAGCCTGCGTTTTTAACGTATTCGGTTTTATTGCCTTTTTTTGGCTGATGACTGTCAAAGGTCACGGGGAACCGCACTGGACGGTGTCTGTTTCTGTTCCAATACTGATTTTGATGTACCAGAATATGCGTCAAATGAATTGGGAAAAATGGATTTACAGACTGATTTTGCCGTTTTCCATCTTGATTTTGATTGTTCGGATTTTATTATGTACGATTGCTTTACCGGAAAGCACCGGTTTTTCTGACCATAAAACCGCAATGAATGCTCTGCACGAATTTTGCGGAGAAACGCCTGTCGTTTTTTCGAGCTCCTTCCAAAATCCATCACTCTATCGTTTTCATACCAACGGAAATGCCGTGGCCTTAAGTTCCATTTACAATAGACAGTCGCAATTCGATATTCTTCAGTTGGATAAAGACTTACAAGGAAAAAACGTGTTTTTATTTGCACAAATAACCGGTTCTACCCCGATAAACTTTGCCGGTAAAGAATTTTTCTATACCCAAATTCAACATTTTCAAGGAAGCAATAAGATTACAGCCACTGTAAACAAGCGGCAAATGGAAGGCGATTCTATCATATTAGACCTTACTTTTTACAATTTGTATAATCAGGCATTTGATTTTAATCATTCCGAATGCCCCGTACATATCACGGCATTTTATTCTTGTGATGACCAATGGCAAGCCGAATCGTGCAGACTGATATCCAATACCTATGTCATTCCTCCACAGGACAGTATTAATGCGCAAGTGAAATTCAAAATACTTTACGATACACCTATGATTATCAGCCTGGAAACCATTGCCAGCAGTCCTATCAATAGCAAAGTAATGACATTTGCGAAAACAAAATAAAAACTATTCGGATAAAATTGAAATTAACGGTTGAGTAACACCTTCCCAATTATAATTATCACTTACATAACGATAACCATTTTGAGACAACTGATTATACAATGCATTATCAGTCAGAATTTTACAAACAGAATCAGCAAATTCGTCTGCCGTATCACATATCATTACCGCATTATTGCTTTCAACCTCAACTAATGGTTTTCCGGCCAATGCCGAAGTAATACAAGGCAATTGGACAGCCATCGCTTCCAACAATTTGTTTTGCAAACCAGTTCCCAAACGCATAGGGGCAATGAATATCTTTGACTTGGCATAATAATCCGTCATTGAATCTACCCAACCCGTCACAAAAACATTCGGTGAGCGCAAAGCCAAAACCCGCATAGAAGGATTAGCACCGCAAAGCACCAGCGACACTCGTGGAAATTTTGTTTTAATTTTTGGAAGTATCTGATTAACAAGATATTCAGCAGCATCAACATTAGGAGCGTAAGCCATATTTCCCGTAAAAATCAAGTCAAATTCCTTAAGCTGCGCTTCATATTTAAATTTTGACAAATCCACGCCGTTACGTACAATCACGATTTTTTCCTTTTCCTTAATGGGCATCAAATCCCTATCCATAGTCGTAATTATCGTATGATGGTTGAAACAAGGAAACGATTGCGCCTCATAATTTAGCAATCGCTTATACTCCAACTTGAAAAACGGTTTTGCATAAAACGGTGCCTTTTGATAGCGACGGAACATCCCTTTGGACAAAACATCTTGATAATCAATGGTTTTATTCAATGGGGAAGATTTCACATACTCTGCCGTGCGTACCAATTGACAATAAATTTTATCTGGCTGGATCTTTTGGACAAACGACTGCAACCCTCTAAAAGCCCTTTTCCTAAAAAAATAACCGCATTGAATAGGTAATCCTTTTAACCAAAACGAAAAAACATTGGCCAACTTCGACCAAATATTAATTCTTTCAGTATGAATTTCTTTACAAAAGACTTTAAGGGCATCAATGTCAGAAGGACGGAGAGCTTTGTCGGTCAAAGCAAAAAGGTAAACATCAAAGTGCTGTGAAAGCATACGAATCTGGTTGTAGGCACGTAGTTTATCGCCTTTTTCCAAAGGATAAGGAAAGCGAGATAAGACAACCAATAATTTCATAAATATTTCTATCTAACAAACTTGTAAATACTTATTAATCAGCAACTCAATATGCGTAAAACACTGTTCATTGATTACAAATCACTCTTATATAACGGCAATTTCACTGCAAATGTTGCACCTGCGTCTTTATTGTTATAAGCCCGAACAAAACCACCATTTCTTTCCACGGCACTTTTTACTATCAGCAAGCCTAATCCCGTGCCCACTTCTCCTGCCACGCCCTTCGTAGAATAATACGTTCCGATTTGAAGTTTTTCATTTACCTTCTCTTCGTCAATGCCTACCCCTTTATCCGAGATATAAATTTCATAATAATCCCGATTTATCTTCTTTCCTGAAAGTGTAATTTCACTTCCTTCGGGTGAAAATTTAATGGCATTATTCAGCATATTCATAAAAACCGACACCATCATATCCAAATCAATAAAAATATCGACATCTTTATCGATATTGTTGACAATTTTAATGTTTTTCTGATGACAATTATTCTCAACCAAATAAATATAATCGTGTACAATTTCGTATGCGTTGGCTTTTACCTTGCTCAACTCCAGCATATTCCCTCGTATTCTGAAAATATTCATCAAATCTGTACATACCTTCAGGGCACTTTCCGAACAAACATTAATTTTCTTTACCACTTCTTTTGCTTTCTCTTCATCAACCTGTTCGGACATAAGCATTTCTGTATAGATAGTAATAGGAGTAATCATATTTTTCAGGGTATGCATCGAATCCGAGAAAAAAATGTCGTAGTTGAAATTGTGGTCTTCTGACATAATTGAAAATCTTTAGAACATATAATTCATCTTCACATAGAAATTAGTGAACTGATTGGCATTGTCACGTTTATCGAAAGGAACTGCCCAATCAACGGAAAGGACAAAATTTTCATTCATGGCAATCTTCAGACCCAAGCCGGCAGACATGTGAGGACGATAAATTTGAGGTTTGTCAAATACAATGTATTGATCCAAGTCTTTCAAGTCAAAAGTAGGATCATTATTTTGAATATTCTGAATGATTTCTTCCTGATTAAGTTTATAGGGTTGAAGAACAATACCTGCGTCAAAGAAAGGATTCAAGCCAATGTAAAAATGCTCTTTCTTGATGGAAAAACGGCAGACTTTGAATCTAAATTCCACATTGGCAAAGGCAAATCCATTGGCAGTTGTTCTATGTCTGGCAATACCACGCAAAGTATTGCTTCCTCCGAGAACTTCATACGTAGCACGCTGAATATAAAGGGTATTCCATATATTATTTTCATAAAAGGCGCTTTTTCCTGCGGTGGTCAACTGCATAGACAAGCGGTAGGCGAACAGAACAATATCTTTATAAACAGGCACGTAATGTCTGAAATTGACATTCAACTTCAGATTATTGTATTGTTTAATATTTCCAAAAGCGGCGGTATAAGTTAAAAAGGCGTCGGCGTAAATACCCTTATTGGGATTTTGCTGCTTGTCGCGAGAATCGTATGTAACACCCGCACGCAAATATGGCCGCCATCCACCCTGAGCTTCAGCCGCATCAATAATACCCCATTTCACATATTTTTCATACAAGCCTTCCACGCCAAGCGGCAACATTTTTTCGGGTTTTTTGCCTTTATTGATCATATTGATATTGACGCTGCCGATAGAAAACCACTGCACACCCAACCCCGCATTCCAATACCAATTTCCAGAGATATTTCCGGAAATATCGCCGGCAATACGCAAAATATCCCTTTTGCTCTTATAAAACATCCTGGTTTTATAAGTGTCCGGATATTTTTTATCATCTGCCCATTCCCTATTTAACACAGATTGATAACCATTATAACCATAAAAATCGCAAATCGCATCCGGCAAATAAGAAATGTCAACCGTCAGTCTATGCTTAGGAATCAAATATTTAGAGTCGTACGTAAAACGAAACAGACCACAACGCTTGGTAGTATAAGCCGCTTCAAAATAAAAGGAATGAATATAGTCGGGATACTGGGAACCATCGCCGAAATAATAGACATTGGATAAAATTCCCCCTTGAAAACCCTTATCCGCATCGTAGGCCACACTGGGTAAAATACCAAAAGTCCAGCCTTTGCGTACACTATCTACCGTCTTTTCTTTTTTAGGCTTTTTGACCTTATCTTTTTTTTCTAAATAATTGTCAATAAGATATTTAGAATTACCTTCCGCCAAAGATGCCATGGGAAACGCACCTAATAACAATAAAACAAAAAACAAAAAGACTGCCCTTTTCATAAAAAAATACTTTTTTCGTTGCAAAAATACAACTTATTCATCTAAAACGCTACATTTTCTTAAAATATTTTTATCATTTACCTTAATTTTTTCACGTAAAAAAATCATTCTAAATAATTCCAAAAAAAATTGTAACTTTGCAAGTTATAGTGTAAAAAATTCATTACAATGAAATATACTGAATATAAAGGACTTAACCTTCCAAACATAGGGAAGGAAATGAAAGAATACTGGGAAGAACACCAGATTTTTGAAAAAAGCATGCAAACTCGCGAAGGTCATCTTCAATTTGTATTTTACGAAGGACCACCTTCAGCCAACGGAAAACCAGGCATTCACCACGTGATGGCACGTACCATCAAGGACCTCTCCTGCCGTTACCAAACCTTGAAAGGCAAACTCGTTTCCCGCAAAGGCGGTTGGGACACACACGGACTTCCCGTTGAATTGGGCGTTGAAAAGACCTTGGGCATTACCAAAGAAGACATAGGCAAAAAAATCTCCGTTGAAGATTATAACAAGGCCTGCCGCAACGAAGTGATGAAATTCAAAGATATGTGGGATGACATTACACGCCGTATGGGTTATTGGGTGGACCTGGAAAATCCATATATCACTTTTGACAACAAATACATTGAAACTATATGGTATTTATTATCAGAACTTTATAAAAAAGGACTGCTATATAAAGGTTATACCATCCAACCCTATTCCCCGGCAGCCGGAACGGGATTAAGTTCTCACGAATTGAACCTTCCCGGTTGCTACCGTGACGTAAAAGACACGACTTGTATCGGTCAATTTCACGTGAAAGCCAATGAATTGGGAAAAATTCAAAAACTCTTCCCGAATTTCAAGGAAGATAATTTAGACAATTTCTACTTTATCGCTTGGACTACCACACCTTGGACCCTGCCTTCCAACACGGCATTGGCCGTTGGCCCAAAAATCGACTACGTTTTGGTAAAGTCTTTCAACGGCTATTCTGGAAAACCTATTTACGTCGTATTGGCTAAGAGTTTGCTCAATGCACATTTCCCCGCCAAGAATGCGGAACTGGCTTTCGAAGATTACAAACCAGGTGACAAGAACATTCCATTCCAAGTTCTTGGCGAAGTTAAGGGAAGTGATTTGGTAGGGATCGAATACGAACAACTTATTCCTTACGTAAATCCAGGTGCTAACGCTTTTCGCGTAATACCCGGCGATTATGTCACTACCGAGGACGGTACAGGAATTGTACACATTGCTCCCACTTTCGGTGCCGACGATAAACGGGTTGCTTCTGATGCCGGCATCGACCCATTAGTAGTCATCGATAAAAACGGCAACAAGCAGCCGATGGTGGACAAAACCGGCAAGTTCTTCAAATTGGAAGATTTGGATGAAAATTTTGTCCGCGACAACGTAAATGTCGATTTGTATAAAACCGTTGCGGGCCGTTATGTGAAACCAGATTACGAAAAGCCGGAAGAAAAACACGATGAATCTTTAGACATCTTCATTTCTTTGTGGTTGAAGGCTGAAAACAAGGTCTTCAAAATTGAAAAACACGTCCATAATTATCCGCACTGCTGGCGTACCGACAAACCTGTATTGTATTATCCTTTGGATTCCTGGTTTATCAAAACCACCGCTTTCAAAGACCGTATGATAGAACTGAATAAAACTATCAAGTGGAAACCACAGGCCACAGGTTCAGGACGTTTCGGAAACTGGCTTGAAAACTTGGTAGATTGGAACCTGTCACGTTCCCGTTTCTGGGGTACTCCCCTACCCATTTGGGCAACCGAAGACCGCAAGGAACTCATCTGTATCGGCTCTATCGAGCAATTGGTGAAAGAAATCGACAAAGCCGTGGCTGCCGGCATTATGAAGGAAAATCCTTATAAGGCATTCGTTCCCGGTGATTTCAGTAAAGAAAACTATAATTCTATAGACTTGCACAGACCATACGTGGACGATATTTACCTCGTTTCGCCTTCCGGTCAAAAGATGACTCGTGAACCTGACTTGATTGATGTTTGGTTCGATTCTGGCGCAATGCCCTATTGCCAACTCCATTATCCGTTTGAAAACAAGGACGTCTTTGAACAGCGTTTCCCATCCGACTTCATTGCCGAAGGAGTTGACCAAACCCGTGGTTGGTTCTTTACTTTGCACGCCATCGCCACGATGCTCTTCGACAGCGTAGCATACAAAAACGTGGTTTCCAACGGTTTGGTGTTGGATAAGGCCGGCAATAAGATGTCAAAACGCTTGGGCAATGCCGTTGATCCGTTTGAAACCATTGAAAAACACGGTGCCGACGCCACCCGCTGGTATATGATTACCAACGCCCAACCTTGGGACAACCTCAAATTTGACTCTGAAGGCATCGTTGAGGTTCAGCGCAAATTCTTCGGAACATTGTATAACACATACAGTTTCTTTGCGCTTTATGCCAATATTGACGGTTTTGAATACAAAGAAGCCGATATTCCTATCGAAAAACGTCCTGAAATCGACCGCTGGATTCTCTCCGAATTAAATACCTTGGTAAAAAGTTGTGATGAAAATTACACCGATTATGAACCAACCAAAGTAGGTCGCGATATTCAGCAATTTGTGGATGAAAACCTCAGCAACTGGTATGTCCGCTTGTGCCGCCGCCGTTTCTGGAAAGGCGATTACAGCGAAGATAAGATTTCAGCATATCAAACCCTCTATACCTGTATGGTAACCATCGCCAAATTGGCCTCTCCTATCGCTCCATTCTTTATGGACAAACTCTTCCTTGACCTGAACAAAGTTACAGGAAAAGAAAATGTGGAATCCATCCACTTGTCCGATTTTCCACAAGTTCACGAAGAACTGATTGACAAAGATTTGGAAGAACGCATGGAAATGGCACAGCAGATTTGCTCTATGGTGCTGTCTCTGCGTAAAAAATCAAATATCCGCGTGCGTCAACCACTTGGCAAAATTATGATTCCTGTTCTCGAAAGCGCCAACTTCAAAGAACAAATCCTCAAGGTGAAAGATTTAATCCTTCACGAAGTAAATGTGAAAGACATTATCTTTGTGGAAGACAGCGAAGGCGTTTTGGTAAAACGTATCAAACCCGATTTCAAAAAGTTGGGACCAAAATACGGCAAGATTATGAAGGCCATTGCCGCCCAAATTGCCCAATTCTCTCAACACGATATCGCCCAGTTGGAAAAAGAAGGGCACATAAACCTCAACATTGAAGGCGAATCCGTGGAAATCCTCGTTGACGACGTGGAAATCGCCGCAGAAGACATTCCGGGCTGGGTAGTCACCAATTTTGGCGCTTTGACCGTGGCATTAGACATTACCCTCACTGAAGAACTGCTTCAAGAAGGCTATGTCCGCGAATTAGTCAATCGTATTCAGAATTTCAGAAAAGACACGCAAATGGACGTGGTCGATAATATCGCCATTACGCTGCAAAGCAATCCACAATTCGACACCGCTTTCACCAACTACAAAGAATACATTCAAAACGAAACGCTCTGCAAGCAATTCAACATTGTGGATTCTATTGATAATTCCAGCAAAGTTCAATTTGAAATTGCCGATGGCGTTTCTATTGATGCCTTCATTGAAAAAATGTAAAACTTTCCATTAAAATCATACATTTCACGGAGTATCAGGGTAAACTTGATACTCCGTTTTTTATCATCAAAATTCGGCATTTGCCTTAGAATCACCTCTTTCAACAATTAACCTTGTAATGTTGAAATCATCTTGATGGAACAAAAAAAGACAATATTATTTTTAGTAATTTTGAAATTTAATTGGAATAATACCACAACAGGTATAACTTCTTGATAAAGATATTCATCTTTAAAATAAAACTTTGGTTTATGGTAGAATACAATGATGACAATATAACCACGCTGGAATGGGACGAACATATTCGTACAAGACCGGGTATGTATATCGGAAAATTGGGCGACGGCTCAGCTCACGATGACGGAATCTACGTTCTCTTCAAAGAAGTCATAGACAACTCTATCGATGAATTTATGCAGGGCTATGGAAAATCCATTGACATTTCCATTAAAGAAAACAAAGTCACGATCCGCGACTACGGGCGCGGCATCCCTTTAACCAAGGTGGTAGATTGTGTGTCAAAAATGAACACCGGCGGAAAATTTAAAGAAGGAACCGCTTTTGACAATTCTATCGGTATGAACGGCGTCGGCGTCAAAGCCGTCAACGCCCTTTCAACCTATTTTTTGGTACAAAGTTTTCGTGACGGACAAAAGAAAACCGCAGAATTTTCTTGCGGAAAACTAGTATCAGAATCTCAATTGGAATTATCCGACGAACGCAACGGCACTCTCGTTTCTTTTATTCCCGACGCTTCAATTTTTGAAAATTACCATTGGTACATTGATTATGTGGAAAAGATGATTTGGAATTATGCCTACCTGAACCGCGGACTCTCCATTCATCTCAACAGCAAACGCTTCGTTTCCAAAAACGGTTTACTCGACTTAATCAACAACAATATTGGAAACGATGCGCTTTATGAACCCATTCATCTGGAAGACGGAGATTTTGAATTTGCCCTGGTTCACACAGACAGAAAATACGGAGAAGAATATTATTCTTTTGTCAATAGTCAAAATACAACGCAAGGCGGTACGCACCAACAAGCTTTTCGCGAAGCTATTGTCAAGACTTTCAGAGATTTTTACAAGAAAGAATTCGATCCAAACGACATTCGAAATTCGGTCGTGGCGGCCTTGTCCATTAAAGTCAAAGAACCTATTTTTGAATCTCAGACAAAAACCAAATTAGGTTCTACCTATATGCGGCCCAATGGTCCTACCATTAGAAACTATATCAACGATATGGTTGGTAAATTGTTAGACAAATACCTCCATATCCATCTTGATGTGGCAGAAACCATCTTGAAGAAGATTCAGGAATCTGAAAAAGAAAGAAAAGAAATTGCCGGCATCAAAAAACAATCCAAAGAAACACAGAAAAAGGTCAGTCTGCACAATAAAAAATTACGCGATTGCCGTTACCATTTTAACACCAATGATGCTCGCGGCGTGGAAACGACCATTTTCATTACCGAGGGCGATTCGGCTTCCGGCTCCATCACAACATCACGCGATGCCAATACCCAGGCGGTTTTCAGCCTGCGCGGCAAACCATTGAATACTTACAATACCAATAAAAGCGCCTTATACCGTAACGAAGAGTTGAGTCTGCTGCAGGCAGCCCTCAATATCGAGGACGGCTTGGACGGCTTACGATACAACAACATCGTTATCGCCACCGATGCCGATGCCGACGGAATGCACATCCGCATCCTAATGCTGACCTTCTTCCTGCAATATTTTCCCGACCTGGTTAAGGCAGGCCACGTATATATTCTCGAAACGCCCCTTTTCAGGGTCAGGAACAAGCAACAGACGTTTTATTGCTATTCGGATGAAGAAAGAGCTGAAGCTATCAAAAAGTGCGGCGCAAAGGCAGAAATTACGCGTTTTAAGGGATTGGGTGAAATTTCCCCCGCGGAATTCAAAAATTTCATTGGCAAAAATATCCGTTTGGAACCCGTCGTGCTTTCCAAAGAAGTAAACATTCATAACCTTTTGGATTACTTTATGGGAAAAAATACCACTGAAAGAACCCAATTCGTGATGGACAATTTAAGAGAAGAAATTGACCAAGTGGCAGATTAAAAATTATAACCCACCAAAATATTTACATTAAGGTTGCGCTGAACATAGTTATTAACGCCAAGATATTCCCATTCTTTCTGGTTGGCAGAATTGATCACGCCCAAGTCACAGCCCGCACCAATGTAAAATTTGCTGAGCTGGAAACCGGCATTGAATGAAAAACCAAAATCACAGCGGTTATAGGGATGATTTTCCATCGGTAAGGTTTCCTTCCTTGCATATCCTGAACGATCAGTAAGAAAATAACTTATTCGTTCATTCTTATAAAAATTAGCCTGACCTCTTACCCCGTATGTTTCACCTGTATATTTATCGATTCCAACGCCTGTCATCTCATCCACACCGTGAAGGGCTACGCTAAAATAAGGACCCACTCCCAATACAAAGGCGTTATTATAATTATTCTTGAAATGTACAGAAAAGTTTACCATAACAGGTATTTGCAAAATATGCATACTTAACACTTCTTCGGTGGTCAGCACTAACGAATCGGAATAATTGTATTTACCATTTGTTCCCGTTCTTTGATAAGAATAATAAATGGCCGGCTGCAAGGAAATCACATCGCTTAAGCTCACATCAAAGACAAACCCACCGCGCACACCTGCTTTCATCTTATAATTTTCCTTAGCGGAAAACAAAGTAGGCGCATCAATTCCATCAGAATGCACGCCATACAACGTGGAAAAATTGGGTCCTATTCTTAGTCCCATCTTAAATTCACCCTGGGCAAAGGAAACGGAACAAAAAACAATTAACAGTATCAGTAAACTAAATATTCTTTTCATAATTATAATAATGATTGTCTATTAAATTGCTATGATAAATAATACTATTTCTTTCTGAAATAAATTTCCATAGGCACCCCCGAAAAATTCCAGTTTTCGCGAATCTTGTTTTCCAAATAACGCTTGTAACTGTCGATAACATATTGCGGCAAATTACAGAAAAAGGCAAAAGCGGGAAATGCGGTTGGCAATTGCGTCACATACTTAATTCTGATGACCTTGTCCTTGTTCATCGGCGGCGGCGTCTGACTAATAATCGGCAACATCACCTCATTCAGCTCTGAAGTGCTGATTTTCTGACTCTTGTTTTTATAAACTTCGACTGCGGTTTCCAAAACCTTGTAGATTCGCTGCTTGTTAAGCACTGACGTGAAAATGATGGGCACATCCGTGAAAGGAGCGATCCGTTTTCTTACCACTTCCTCATATTGTTTATGCGTCTTGTTGTCCTTTTCTACCAAATCCCACTTGTTCATCACCACCACAATTCCCTTGCGGTTTCGCGCCGCCAAACTGAAGATATTCAAGTCCTGCGCGTCAAAACCCTCAAAGGCATCGCACATCAAAATACACACGTCGCTGTTTTCAATGGCTCGAATGGTACGCATAACCGAATAAAATTCAAGATCGTCTTCCACCTTTTTCTTTTTGCGCAAACCTGCGGTATCAATCAAATAAAAATCAAATCCGAAGCCCGTATATCGCGTAAAAATCGAATCGCGGGTGGTACCAGCGATAGGAGTAACAATATGGCGTTCGTAGCCCAAAAACGTATTGATAATGGAAGATTTTCCCACATTGGGTTTTCCCACGATGGCAATTTTGGGCAAATCCTCAAGCTGCTCGTTGTTTTCTTTCGAAAAATGCTTAACCACTTCATCCAACAAATCACCTGTTCCGCTGCCGGAAACTGCTGAAATCGGATAGATATTTTCCATTCCCAAGGCATAAAATTCGGTATAATCCAAATAATTACTCGGACTATCTATCTTATTTACAGCCAAATAAAATGGTTTTTTTGATTTTCTCAACATTTGGGCAACTTCTTCATCCAATGGTGTCAAACCTTCACGACCATCTACCACCAACACGATTACATCCGATTCTTCTATCGCCAAGGTGGCCTGTTTTCTAATTTCACTTTCAAAAATATCATCAGAACCGACCACATAACCACCTGTATCGATAACCGAAAACTCATAACCGCACCAATCGGCCTTGCCGTAGTTTCTATCACGGGTGACACCGGATACAGAATCGACAATGGCTTCTTTGGTTTGTGTCAAACGATTAAACAAAGTAGATTTTCCAACATTCGGACGACCCACTAATGACAGAATATTGCTCATATTTTAGAAATTTATTTAGGGTAAATATACTGTTTTATCAAAAAAATTATAGCACATTGGCCAATTGTTCTTTCAACTTTTCAACTTCGTCTTTCATTTTTACGACAATTTGCTGAATATTGAAATCATTGGCCTTGGAACCCGTGGTATTCACTTCGCGACCGATTTCCTGAACAATGAAACCCAATTTTTTGCCTTGCGATAGAGCTTCATTCATCGTATCCATAAAATAGGAACAATGCTTTTTCAGTCTCACTTTTTCTTCGGTAATATCCAGTTTTTCCAAATAGAAAATTATCTCCTGCTCCAGGCGATTTTCGTCATATTGAACGGGCAATTCGGACAAAGAAGATTCAAACTTATTTCTGATGGCCACGATTCGATTCTGTTCATACGGAGTAATTTCCTCCACCATATCATTAATCAATTGGATACGTTTCGCAAAATCCTTTGCCAAATGGCTTCCTTCTTCCTGACGGAAGGCCACCACCTTAGCACAGGTTTCTTCCAGGGCATCATAGACAGCATTCCACAAGGCATCTGTCAACTCTTCGCGAGAAGAAGTAATCACATCGGGGAGACGTAAAACCTGACAGAAAATATCGCTATCAATAGGATTTTGCACTTCCTGTGATAAGAGAACCAATTTTTGGTAATAAGCCTTAGCCAATTCGGTGTCCACTTCAACCTGGGGTTTTTCTGTTTTTTCGATATAAATGGACACTTCGATTTTTCCGCGTTGCAACTCTTTAGACACACAATTTCTTATCTCATTTTCTTTTTCCCGAAACAAGGGAGCCAAGCGGACAGATAAATCCAATTGCTTACTATTAAGGGTTCTAATTTCAATATTGACAGACTTACCTTCAAACTGTATGGAAGTCTTGCCAAATCCCGTCATTGACTGTATCATGATATTATGTTTTATAAAAAAAGGGCGACTGGAGGGCCACCCTTTTAGAAAGATATTTTGTGTAAAAAACTATTTCATTTCAGATTTCTTACCCGTAGCATAGTTGATTTTCAAAGCATTATTTTGACGTAATTCATTTTTGATGGTATTTACATAACGCATTTGAACATCCTTGTCAACTTTCAAAGAGAAGGTCAATTTGTTTTTATCTTCTTCGCTTCGGGATTCCTTTTCTGTACCGATGAAGTCTCTAACGTCAGCAGCCAAATCCTCGGCTTTGATGGTTTGGTCATTCAACTGAACAGAAACCTTTCCTGGAGGAAGCGTGTTCTCGTTTTTGCTGATAGGAGCACCAATATAGATGTTGGCTACAAGAGATTTCTTTTCCAACTTTTGGATTTCGGTGGCCTTTGGCGGCTGGAATCTTACTTTCAGCGTTGCCTCACGCATAGTGGTAATCACCATGAAGAAGAACAAGAACATAAAGATAATATCGGACATAGAACCCATATTGAGTTCAGGCGTCTCCTTTTTTTCTTCTTTTCTAAATCTTGCCATAACTTATTCTGTTTTACCGTAATCAATAGGTGGTGCTTCTGAAATATTCATAGGAACAGCCTTTTGGATTGATTTTTGCAAGGCGGTATCCAAATTGTCATATTTCTTACCGAAATAACTCGTTGACACCTTGTCGCGAAGTTCATTGACTGCCCTTTGCAATTCGTTCTGCACCTGAACGTACATATTATAGGTAGTACCTTGGTCATTAGTCAAGGATATAACCCCTTGAGAAACGGCATACTCACCCATATTGTCAATTTCAACGTACTTCTTTTCGGGTTTTGATGGATCATTGCTGGCATTTTCCAAAAACTCCATTGCGGTCTGTTTCAATTGGGAAATATCCATTTGTTCACCATTGACCGAAATTTGGTCGTTAAAATTCACCAAGACGTTCAATACATTACGCTGATGGATATCAACTTTTTGTTCCTTGGCATCTTTCTCTTTTGGAGGTGGTAAACGACGAGGAATACCCTGTTCCGTATTGATAGATGATGTCAACAAGAAGAAAGTCAGCAGCAAGAACGAGATGTCTGCCGACGATCCTGTATTAATTCCTGGGAGTTTTCTTGCCATTTTATTTTCTGTTTTTTATTGCATTGGAAATTGCAGTGAAAATGACGGCGCAAATAGCACCTGCCAAAGCGATATAGAATACAAACATACCTGCTCCGATCCATTTTACTTGTTGTACGGTGTGTTGCATTTTAATTGCTGAAGGTGTTAATTCCGGAGAAGCAATCAAATAGCCAATGAACACCAAGACAACGAATGCCACAATAACCAATAAAGACTTGTAAGATGATTTGATATTGGACAAGATGGCCTTCAAAGCGAAGAACAGCAACATCACAATACAAACTGCAAACAAGAAGTAACCTAACATCACAGTAACATTCAGCAATTTGCCATTAGAGATGTAACTTTTAACATCAGATTGTAACATAGCCAAATCTTCTGCCTTTTTGTTGTCGGAAACCACCTGGTTAACGGCATCGGCTTGGTTAACCAAAGAATTATAAGCCTTATTATAAGTTTTTTCCTTGATGAAATCCTGCTTAATTACACCATATTCATTTTCCAAAGAAGAAATATAAGCTTCCAAATTTTCGAAAGAAGCTACGCCGGCAAAACCATCAATATACTTTTGTGCATCTTCGGCTTTAGCGAATAAAGCTTTTGAATGGGTTGGGAAAGCAGCCTGATATTCCGGGAAAGTTTCTTCGGTCAATTCACTTAACTCAACGATATAGGTATAAAGAATATCTTTTTGAACTTGGTGAGCTTTCAATGTTTCAGAAAGTGTAGCACCTTCAGTACGATACTGTTCCACGAAGGCGGGAAGATTTTCAGGGGTAGTGGCTTCAAACGCAGCAACCATTTCCGGGTTGTTGTCGTTGACCACGCGAGCCTCATTGTAGTTGGCCATTTTATCCTGATCAAACTTTGCGGCGAACATGATCGCAAAGATGCAGGTGATAATTGCCACTACAAATATTATTATTTTTACAATATTCTTCATAATAAAGAGTATTTTAAAATTGCAAACTCAATTTAGTTGTTTTTGTTTTTAACCAAAATATCCATAAAGGAGATTGTGGCATTTTCCATATCGTTGACGATAGAATCGATTTTTGACAGGATGTAGTTGTAGAAAATCTGAAGAATAATAGCGGTAATCAAACCGAATACGGTAGTCAACAAAGCCACCTTCATACCACCAGCAACAATGGTCGGAGAAATATCACCGGCGCGTTCGATATCGTCGAATGCCTGAACCATACCTACAACTGTTCCCAAGAAACCGAGTGACGGAGCCAAAGCCAAGAACAAGGCAATCCAGCTCAAATTGGTTTCCAAACGACCCATTTGAACAGCACCGTAAGATTCAACTGATTTTTCTACTGAATCCAAACCTTCGTTGTAGCGATCCAAACCTTGATAGAAAACTGATGCCAAAGGTCCTTTTGTGTCGCGGCATAGTTCTTTTGCCTTTTCAACACCACCAGTCTTGATGGCATCTTCCACTTTCTTTAATAATTTGTCGGAATTAACAGAGGCCAAGTTCAAATAGAATATTCTTTCGATAACCAAAGCCAAACCTAAAATCAAACAGATTAATACCGGGGTCATCCACAAGGCACCACCCTGGATGTATTTTTCTTTCAAAACGTAATGCAAACCCTGTTGTGGAGCTTCATCTGGATCTTCCATCAAAACGGCCTGTTCTGCGGGAGCTTCTTCAGGAGCTGCAACTGTTTCTTCCGTTTGTTCGGCGGAATTGTCAGCTTTTTGTTCATTTTGTGCAAACGCCGTGTTTGCCATACCGAAGGTCAAAAAACCTGCAACGGTCAATAAAGCAATCAGTTTTTTCATAGTGATTCTTCTGGTTTTAATTAATGATTTTTGATTATTTTTCTTTCTTATCTTATTGATTATAAACGTTATAAAAAAGCGGAGAGAAAGGGATTCGAACCCTTGAAACGCTTTCGGCGTTTACACACTTTCCAGGCGTGCGCCTTCGACCACTCGGCCATCTCTCCTCTTAACTTTTAGAGCGTGTAAAAGTACAAAAAAATTTCTTACAAATCCTATTTTATTTTTTCGTTTTTTCATTTTTTTCAAATCACAAACTTATGTTATTGATAATCAATAATATATAATCATTAAAATTAATCTTTAACTTTTTTTAGAAAAAAAAACTCGTTTTTTGATTTCCACTTCAAAATATTGGCGTACTTTTGCACGATTTATTATCATAAACAAGGAAAACATAATTAACTATTTTATTAACCAAACAAAAAAAATTACTATGAAAAGAAACATTTTAGTTTTTGCTTTAGTAGCAATCTTCGCATTGACTTTGTCTTCATGCGGAAAACAAGAAAAAACCAACACCCAGAAATTATGCATTGAAAAAGGTTGGGTACTCCAGGCAGTTACTGCTTCTCCCTATTATGTCAATATTGAAGGCGAACGCATCACCAATTTCTACAATGATTTAATGATTGAAAGCGAAAAAGACGATATCATTAAATTTGCTGAAAATGGCAGCCAAACCATCAACCCTGGTAAAATCCTTCCTGCAGACAATGAAGATGGTTATCTTACAGAAAAAGCCACTACTTGGAAATTCTCTGCTGATGAAAAAGACCTTACTTTCCAAATCCCATTCTTTTACGATTATGTTACAGATCCAGCTCGTACATTTGATGCTGAATTCGAAACTGCTGCTATTACTGAATTAACAGAAACAAAACTTGTTCTCACTTACACTTGCAACCTTACCGATGTTCCTACTAAGGAAACTTGCACTTTAACTCTTACTTACGTTCCTGCAAAATAATTGATTTATTAACTTTATAAATTCACTTTTAAAAAATCAAAACAATGAAAAAATTATTTTTAGTTTTATTAGCTGGCGCATTATTCGTTGCTTGCGGTAACAAAGCTGAAGAACCAGTTGCTGAAGAAGTTGTTGCTGAAGAACCAGTTGCTGAAGAAGTTGCTGAAGTTCCTGCAGAAGAAACAACCGTTAAGGAAGAAGCTGCTAAGGCTGGCAAGGCTATCGCTAAGAAAGCCATCCAAAAAGGCGAAGAAGAAGCTGTTAAAGCTATCGAAAACGCTGAACCAGCTGCTGAAGCTGCTCCAGTTCAAAACAAAAGACGTAGATAATCAGTTTTTTGCTGAAAATAAAAATGGGTGCTCTGATGAGCACCCATTTTTTTATGCTTCAACGCACCCTGATTTTCTGTCCCACACTTATCATCGCATTATTTTCCGTCATATCGTTCATCTGCAACAAGCGATTCAACGGAATATTGTACTGTACCGAAATCCGATACATCGTTTCTCCCGCCTTTACAATATGATATTCTACGTCGGTAGAATTGGTTTCATTGACATTTTGCCTTTGGTCATTTTGGGGAACACTTGTCGTTTTTTCTACTTTCCCAACGATTTGCTTATCCAAATCAGACTCGGTTAGCATCAGCGTATTATCCTTCAAATCCATTTCATCAAAATCAACAAACAAAGCCGGATCAAAACTTTCATTCATAAAGCGGGTTTCGAAATGGAGTATTTCCTCACCGGATTTTTTTGATTTTCCAGAAACGCCGATCACATCACCGGCACGCAAAACCTGACCTGGTTTCACCATCAATCGGCTCAAATGCGCATAAACTGTTTCCAATCCGTTATAATGCCTTACCACCACTACCCTTCCGTAATCCCCATAGATTTTTGCCATTCTGACCACCCCGTCAAAACAGGTTTTAACCGGAGCACCCGATTTTAACGTCAAATCCACGCCTGGATGAAATATACCTTTCATTTCCCCATACGCCGTTTTCAATTCGCCCATACAGGGAAACAAAAACGGGTTGTTGTTGCTTTGTACCAAGATAATCCGCAATGGATTTCCTTCAAAAGGAATATTCAACTTGCGACTGCAAATATTTTCCGTATCCCAATACTTATCATATAACGCGTATCCCGGTATTTGATAGGTTTCGGAAATAAAATTGGCATCTTCTACTTCTACTATTTCATTTTCAGAAAGATTCACGCTGTCACGCATAGCCGCATATTGGCTTTGCTCTGAAATGTCAAAACCTTGCGCGCGAACAAGCACTATCGACAGTAATAAAATAGAAACAGTAAATATATTTTTCATCCGGCAACTATTAGTTCAAATATGCTGTTTTTTCAACTTATTCTTGCATCATTTTTTCTTCTTTCGGTTTCATAAACGAAGTTATCGCCAAAGCCACCATCGATACAACGATAATCATCGCCGTTTGTCCAAGCCAGCCAATCCAACCGGCGGCCAAACCGGCTTCCTTGGCTACGCCATACAGCAAAAGCACTTGCGCCACCATCCAAGGATAGGCACCCAAACCGCCTTGCGCTACCATATAGGCCACCGTACTTAATATCAATACGGTAAAGGCAGGTGCCGGACCCAAATGCTGCAAAAAATCGAAGGCAAAAAAGCAAGTATAAGTACCCAAAAAGTACAAAAACCACATCAGTAAGGTATAAAACACAAACAACCAAGGACGCTTCAGGTCCTTGATGGAAATCAAACCCTGCCAAATGCCGACAAAAAAGTTTTTCACCTTTTCAAAAAAAGCGATTTTACTCCACTTGTTTTTCGTTTTATAAATGACAAAAGCCAAAACCACCAACAATACCAAGGCAATGAACATTTTGTAATTTGTCAGTAAAGACGCTCCCTTTTGGCGCAACCAGACACCCAAGGTCAATTGTGTAGATTCGTCAAGGATAATGTTAGACAACAAAGTCGTATTAACGATAACAACAATCATAAAAAGCACAAGCCAGCACACGAGATCGAAAGCACGTTCCGCCACCACCGTTCCCAGTGATTTTTCAAATGGAACTTTTTCATAACGCTGTAAAAAAATACAGCGCAACACTTCCCCGGCTCTCGGCAAACCCAAATTTCCCAGATAGCAAACCATCACGGAAAAGAATCCCATACTTTTTCGAACCTTGTAACCCAAGGGTTCTATCATCACAATATTCCGCAAAGCCCTTACAAAATGAGCTAAAGCACCTATAAGCATCGATAAAATGATAAACATCCAGCTTTGCGGATTATTAATGCCGATAATCACTTCCTTTATCTTGGCATAATCATCCGAAGTCATTCCTCTCAACGACAACCAAATAAAAAACACTCCAATCCCAACAAATATCACCAACTGTATCAGTGATTTTATCTTTTTCGGTTTAGATTTTTCTTTTTCTCCAAGCATTATTTCACAATTAACTTGCAAAAATACTAAATTTATCGGCAAGAATCACCATTATTTATGAAATAAATTTATGCTTAATAATATATGCTTTATAACTTTAAAAAGATTTTCAATCATCAAACCCTCTAATCCAAAATTTTTGTGTAAGTTTGCACGATAAAAAATTTAAAAATATGACTGCTTTAACTAAAACCGATTATCACTTTCCCGGTCAACAAAAAATTTACCACGGAAAAGTTAGAGACGTTTACACCATTAACGACAAATTGGTCATGGTCGCCACCGACCGTATTTCAGCATTTGACGTAATTCTTCCCAAAGGAATTCCTTGCAAAGGTCAAATATTAAACCAAATTGCCGCCAAATTTTTGGATGCCACTGCCGACATTTGTCCCAACTGGAAATTGGCCACTCCTGACCCAATGGTTACGGTGGGGCTTTGCTGCGAAGGTTTTCCCGTTGAAATGATTGTTCGCGGCTATTTGTGCGGCAGTTCCTGGCGCAGCTATAAAAACGGTGCCCGTGAAATCTGCGGTGTAAAGCTGCCTGAAGGAATGCGTGAAAACCAGAAGTTTCCTCAACCCATCATCACTCCTACCACCAAAGCCGAACAAGGACTTCACGATGAAGATATTTCTAAGGAGGAAATCCTGGCTCGTGGCCTAGTTAGCCCTGAAGATTATGCCGTATTGGAAAAATACACGTTGGCTTTATTCCAACGCGGCTCTGAAATTGCAGCACATAAAGGTCTGATTTTGGTTGATACCAAATATGAATTTGGTAAACATAACGGCAAAATCTACTTGATTGACGAAATCCATACTCCTGATTCGTCCCGTTACTTCTATGCCGAAGGATACGAAGAAAAATTCGCCAAAGGTGAACCTCAACGCCAGCTTTCCAAGGAATTTGTCCGCGAATGGCTGATGGAAAACGGTTTTCAAGGCAAGGAAGGTCAGCAAGTTCCCGAAATGACTCCTGAAATCGTCAACAACATCACCAATCGTTATATTGAGTTGTACGAACATATCACGGGCGACAAATTCCAAAAATGCGAAGATGCCGACTTGGCCCAACGCATTGAAAAGAACGTGTCTGAATTCTTGAAATAATAATTTCAAATTTAAATATTTATGACTGAAAAACTACAAACTTTGAGAGACAACGCCGCCATCAGATGGATTGCGTTGTTGCTTTTGGCGTTGGCCATGTTCTGCGCCTACATTTTTATGGACATCCTCTCTCCCATTAAGGAACTGATGGAATCAACACGTGGCTGGGACTCCAAGGCTTTCGGCACAATGGAAGGAGCGGAAACGTTCTTGAACGTATTTGTGTTCTTCCTTATTTTTGCCGGTATTATCCTGGACAAGATGGGTGTGCGTTTCACCGCCATTCTTTCGGGTGCCGTGATGCTCACAGGCGGCTTGATTAAGTTTTACGCTATTTCCGAATATTTTATCGGCAGTTCCATGGAAGCCTGGTTTACGAGCAACCTCAACTGGCACACGGGTATAGACTTTATTGATGACATTTTGCCATTCTACCAGGGAATGCCCGCCTCTGCAAAACTCGCTGCCATTGGCTTTATGATTTTCGGCTGCGGTGCTGAAATGGGCGGTATTACCGTTTCCCGCGGAATCGTTAAATGGTTCAAAGGCCGTGAAACCGCTTTGGCTATGGGTTCCGAAATGGCATTGGCACGTTTGGGTGTAGCCACTTGTATGATTTTCTCACCTTTCTTCGCCAAATTAGGTGGAGAAATACACGTTGACAACTCAGTCAAATTCGGTGTTGTCCTCCTCTGTATCGCCCTTATGATGTTCATCATCTATTTCTTTATGGATAAGAAATTGGATGCCCAGACTGGTGAAGCCGAAGAACAAGATGATCCTTTCAAAATCAGCGACATCGGCAAGATTCTCTCCAGCCTTGGTTTCTGGTTGGTTGCTTTGCTTTGCGTACTTTACTACAGCGCCGTCTTCCCATTCCAAAAATACGCTGTCAATATGCTGCAATGCAATTTGACCCTTGTTCCCGGTGAAGGTTTCTGGGCAAGTAACGCCGTTACTATTGTTCAATATATTATTATGTTATTGGTTGCTATCGGCGCATTTGCAAGTAACTTCGCTAAGAAAAAACCAGCTAAAATCGGTTTGATGGCTATGGCCGTGGTTGCTCTCGTAGTTTACTGCTATATGGGTTATATGCGTGGCACTGCGGAAACCATCTTCGCCGTATTTCCATTGTTGGCCGTGGCCATTACTCCTATTTTGGGCAATTATGTTGACCATAAGGGAAAAGCTGCTTCAATGTTGATGATTGGTTCAATCCTATTAGTTATCTGCCACTTGACATTTGCCTTCATACTGCCTTTGTGCAAAGGAAGCGCGGTTGGAGGCACCGTTGTAGCATACGTCACCATCCTTGTTTTAGGCGCATCCTTCTCATTTGTTCCTGCCGCTTTGTGGCCTTCTGTTCCAAAATTGGTGGACGAAAAGATTATCGGTTCTGCATACGCCTTGATTTTCTGGATTCAGAATATCGGTTTGTGGCTCTTCCCACTTTTGATTGGCAATGTACTGGAATCAACCAATGCCAACAATGCAGCCGTTGTTGCTGCAAAACAAGCCATTAAAGCTGGTGAAGAAGGCGTTCTCGTTCCTTACGACTACAAATGGCCTCTCGTTATGTTGGCTTGCCTGGGTATTGCCGCACTGCTTATTGGCGTTTACCTCAAAGCCGTTGACAAGAAAAAAGGTCTGGGTTTGGAAGAACCTAACATTAAAGCTGAATAATTTTCAATTATTTATCATAGAAAAGGGAGACTTTAAGGTCTCCTTTTTTTTGTGTTTTGTCATCATAATGCTTTGTTCAAAAGAAAGTTACTACGGCTTTAAGCATCCAATAGGTACCACAAAAATTCCGTCTGGACGACGATAAGCATATTGACCCACAGCAGTAAGCACCATACAAAATGAAGGCGCTGGCATTTTGGTTGTATCGATAGATTGGGCTAATTTCTTTAAATTAACACTTCCTTTTTCAATATTTTCTTTGCCGCCAAGTTTAATTTCTATTAATCCATAAGTACCGTCTCTACGATGTAAAATAGTATCACATTCTAGTCCCGATGCGTCTCGGTAATGAAAAATACTACCGTCTAATACATCTGCATATATTCGTAAATCTCTCACAGCCATAGATTCAAAAAACATTCCAAAAGAAAGCAAATCATTCATCAAATCGTTAGGACCAAGATACAATGCACTAGTAGCAATACTTGGATCTATACAATAACGCGTATTCGATGATTGAATAGCAATTCTGCTTCGCAGATTAGGATTCCAAGCCGGCATATCTTCTAAAACAAAGAGTTTTTTCAGAGCATCTACATAATCAGAAATTGTTTCGTAAGATATTGTCTGATTATCATTTTCTTTTATATCATCAGCAATCTTTGCTAAACTGACCGCATTCCCTTGATTTCTTGCATAGGAACGTAAAATATTGCGAGTCCTTTCGCTATTGCGACGAATATTATCAACACGATGAATATCTACTTTATATATCGCTTCAAAATAATCGCGAGCTTCATCTAAAGCCAAATTACCTTTAAAATTTGTTGAACGAGGCCACCCTCCTCTACACAATAAAAAAGCAATTTGATTCAATTCCAATAGATTGGGTTGGGGTTCAAATTCTAAATTCAAAAAAAGATTCTGTAAACTTATACTGCCAGTAGATTCTCCTGATTCCCATAAACTCATAGGTCTCATACAAATTCTACCAATACGTCCAGTTCCACTATGCCGCATTTTTTCTTTTTCTACCGGAACACTACTCCCTGTAAGAATAAATTGTCCGGGTTCTGACCTATCATCAACCGCAGTACGTATCATATCCCATAATTGTGGGAGGGACTGCCATTCATCAATAAGTCGAGGAACATCACCCAATAATAGCTTCTTTGGCATGATTTGCAATTGCTGTTCCGCTTCTTCTAAAATACTGGTATCTCCTAAAGCCAATAGACTTGCAGACTGTTGTTTTGCCGTCGTTGTTTTTCCACACCATTTCGGTCCTTCAATAAGAACAGCTCCTTTGCTTTGCAATTTACGAGCCAACAAAACATCTGCTATTCTTGTTTTGTATGTAAATGACTTTGACATATCATTATTATTTTTTAATGTGCAAAAATAATAATAATAATAACATAAACAAAATTATTCCGCAACTTTATTGAAAATTATTCCGCAACTTTATTGGGAATTATTCCGCAACTTTTGACGAACAAACACTTGGTATATTCCTTCATTTCACTATTCCTACCTTGCTGCCGGTACTTTTTTCCAAATAAGATAATTTTCGGAACGATGACGCTTCTTACCAAATTTACCTTGCTGAACGGTTTCGCCATCGGCATTTTTATATTGCATTAGAGAAGCTCCACCCACCAAGGAAATGGCTTCTTCAATGCCAAGGTCAACCAAGGCCTGTGAAAAATCATGGAAAGATTCCTCGTCTTGTGTAATAACTACTTGCAATTCACCTTGACGGAAACACAAGGCCTTTCGTTGTGACTTTCCTTTGGGCGGAATGGAAATCAACTGACCTCCGCTGACTAATGAATATTGGCGGAAAAAACTTCCGTTGTTTTCAATGGCCCTTTCCAAAAGAACCGTTTCAAGCTGTCTGCCCAACGTAATATCATCCCCGATAATGGCACAAAAACCATATTTTGAATGACCTTTGGAGATGAGTTCTCCATTATAAACAAATGCTCCGACAGGAAGGTCCTTGTCCCTACGGATATCGGCGGCCTGAACCAACAACATAATGTTGGTGTCTTGCTGAACTTTTCCCAAATGAAGCGACAACTGACAGCCCCTCGGAGTGAAAATCTGCAAAGGAATATCATTGATAACAGTATCTTGAATGGCAAGACCCGGTTCCACGGTTTTTGTCTCCACGACAATTTTTTCGGAATAGACATTCGTACTATCGGCAGGTGTGGCAAGAGGTTGATTGGAAGTATGGACCGGTTTGGCGAAAAGCAGGTAAGCCAGCACCGCCAAAATGATGAAAACCAGTATGAATAAGGCAACAATGGCCATTTTTTTCTTGTCGAAATCCCGAAATGGCTTTTGCCTGCGAGAAGGAGTTGAGTTGTCATTCAACTGATCGCCGCCGCCAAGCACGCGAATTTCGTTATCCGACATTGCGTCTTGTTTCATATCCTTAACCATTTGTCTGTTCATTTTTAATTCGTTTTTCAATATACTGTTTCAACTCACGCAAGGCTTCTTTGGAGGTGGAGAATTCTTTTTGTACATTACAGGAAGACCTGACAACCAGTTGCTGTTTAGGTAAATTGATGATAAACAGATATTCCTGATTGATAATTACTCCACGACCTATACGGATAAACGTGGAGGCAGCGCTGCCCAATTGCCGGGAAAGCATTTGCTCCACCTGTCCCAACTGATACGTGATAAGACGTTCCAAACCATCTGACAGAACTAAAACGCTATAGTTACCCGACGCTTTAATCGCCAAAATGTCATTCGCCGATAAGCGTATCAAATCTGTTGCGTTGCTGATGATGATTTCGTTCGTCATATTGATAAAATTGCTGCAAAATTACAGTTTTTTTTGGTAATAAAAGACAAAATATGATTATCTTTGCCGTGTTATAGATTCAACCTACAAAGTTATAAAAAAGAACAATTTTTATGATACTAAAATTCATAAATCATCATTGGAGAATTCAACTTTTTTTGAGGATGTTTTTGTTAATATTATTCTTTTTACCACACTTACTCTTTTCTCAACAAAAGTATGCCTTACTAATCGGAATATCAGATTATCCTCAATATAAAGATTCTGATGCTTCTTGGTCTTGCATTCATGGTTCAAACGATGTACAACTATTATCATCAATTCTTGCTAAACAAGGATTTAAAATCTATTCTTTGACCAATAAGACTGCTACGCATGATGCTATTGGGAAAAAATTCAAAATATTGGAGAACAACGTACATCCAGACGATATTGTTTATATCCATCTATCCGGTCACGGTCAAAGTATTGAAGATGAAAATGGTGACGAAGTTGATGGCTGGGATGAGGCTTTTATTCCTTATGATGCTGAACGCCTATACAATGAAAAAACTTATCATGGAGAAAATCATTTAATTGATGATGAGTTAAACGGATATTTAAATTCTATACGGAAAATTGTAAGTGAAACTGGTATAGTTTATGTAGTAATGGATGCTTGCCATGCGGGATCTTCCTACCGAGGAGAAGAGTTGGAAGATAGCACTTATGTTCGTGGCACAGATATTGGGTTTAGTAAAACCGGAAAATTATATACGCCAAAAATAGATAAACGTGGTAATATTCAAATTTCTACTATAAAGGGTTCTGCTCCACTGTATATGTTGGAAGCTTGTAGATCATACGAAGTAAACATTGAAATAAAACAAAATGATAAGTATTATGGACCTTTGTCTTATTATATTTATCAACAATTGTTAACTATGCCCCTGTCTTTTGACACTAAATGGATTGAAGAAGTGCGAAAAATGATGGATAAAGATATCAGATTAGTTAGACAACACATGGTAACAGAAAGTTCAAAATAAAAATGCCAATTATACACTTAAATCGAAAACAAAATCAAATTTTGAATGACTTTGCGAGAAAATATAGAGATCGAACTCTCACATATCTTCGCAATGCTTTCTCGTTAAGCAAAGAAGACTGCGAGGATGTTTTTCAAGAAGCTTCAATTATACTTTATCAAGCCGCTATTGATGGAAAATTAGACAATCTTGTTTCTTCGCTTTTTACGTATTTTATAGGTATTTGCAATAACAAAGCTCACGAACAAATTAGAGCAAATGACAAATTGCAGTTATCTTCAATAGATGTGTTTTCAAGCGAAGAAGGCGAACAACGATACAATGTGATTTTAAGTAAAGCAGACAAGATTCTTAATATGATAGACTCTAATGATAAAGCTGAATGCGAAAGAAATAACATTATACAAGAACTTGTTAGAAAACTACCTTCTCCATGCAACGAAATACTTTGGTCTTTCTATCGCGATGCTCTTTCTATGAAAGCGATCGCTCAGATGTTTAATTACGCCAGTGAAAGTGTTGCAAAGGTTACCAAACACCGTTGTCAAGAAAAATTTCGTAAAAGTTATGAAGAATCTTTGGGTGTAATGTAAATTAAAAACAGAACTATGGATAAAACAATGTATATTTATGAAGAACAAATAAATCGATATCTTCGTGGGGAAATGACTCAAGAAGAAGAGAATTTATTTGAAGCGGAAGTTAGAGAAAACGATATTTTAAGACGCCAAACTATAGCAGCCGCAAGACTGATCAAAAATATGAAAACGATTGGTATTGAACAAGATAATAAATTAATAGAGAAAATAAAATCTTCATCTAATACAAAAATTCCTACTATTAAATGGTTAACTATTGCCGCCAGTTTTGCGATTGTCTTTACCATTGGATATTATTTCTACGACTATTCTACAACTACCAAACTTGGTGAAGAATATGCGTATGCTTTCCCAATGTCTGAAATTATGCGTGGTGAAGAAGACGAAGAAGTGATCAACACCCTTACCATTTTATTCGACAATGTGGCAAACGGAGAGGATTTGGATAATACGATTGCACAACTTGCCGATTTATGGGAGTTGTCGCAAAGTGACACATACAACAGTTATTCGACTTATGAGCCATATGTCGGCTGGAATCTGGCGATTGCGTATTTGAGAAATTACGCCAAAAAAGAGGCAAAGGAAGTGCTTCAAGAAATGCAAGATGATTATCCGAAAGGAACTGCCTTAGGGGATAAAGTTGATGAATTATTGGAAGAGTTGTAGTATGAAAAAATGTTCTGTACTCTTAATCTTTATTGTCATTTGCTTAGCAGTATCTGCACAGCAAAACAAAGAAGAAGTTTATTCTCTATTTGATTTTTATTGCAGACAAGGTTTATTTACAAATGCATCTAATCTACTCGTAGAAAAGGGGAATGAATTTTTAGACAATGGAGACACTTTAACTGCATATGAATTACAGCGAAAAAATTGTTATTTCACAGATGAACATTTAGAAGATTTTTTTCACAATGGATTAACGTGGGAAGGCTATTTTGCAAATTGGTATATGACTATTAGTCTGGCAGAGTGGTTGAATATGAAACATGAGATTTCTCCTGAATTAGTTAGAATACTTGATATGATTTCTCAAAAAGAACCAAGGTTACTTCCCTTTTATGCCAGCACTTTGGGACATATTTTATATGAATACAAAGATGCTCAAAATGAAAATTCAATTTTAGTTTTACAAAAAGCCCTAGATTACATTAAATTAATTGATCCTTCACCAGATTTAGTTCAACAATTTAATAAAATAACCAAATGTTTTTACATTAATAGATTTTATAATAGTACAAATAATTTGTTGTTATATAATAGAATTGACGAAATTGAAAATTGGTATTTGCATAATTGTGACTTTATTCATAAACTTAATTACCACGTATACAGAAAAGAGATTCTTGAATATGAATTAAATTATGCCGATGAGTTTGATGTATATGCAACTATATTATCTTTAAAAAATGATTTTGGAGGAGCAATTGAATTGTATAATAAAAAAATATCCATTTTATCTTCTATTGGGATAGAGAGTGACACGATTGATTTAAAAATCGCTTCATGCTATGCAAAAATTGCACAATGTTATGATTTATTAGAAAATAAACCCTTGTGCAAGGAATATTGTGATAAAGCAGCTCCCATTATTTTAAATTCAAATTTATGGGATAACTTTGAGTTCTGTGATGTATTAAGCTCATTGTCTGAAATGTCTTTTTTCACTAATCAATATAATTTGGCAGCAAAATATAAACTACAAGAATTAACTATTCGAAAAATTCTTGGCTGGCCTATATCATTATCCGATTGGAATGTATATCTCACATATGAAGTTCAATCAAATCCTGAAAAAGTTATTTGGCAAAATCAATATATGGGCAATATTAAAGGATCCGAAAAGGATTATGCAAGTTATTACGGAAATTTAGGCAATGCATATTCTATGTTGATATGCAAAAATGACAATTATCGTGATACAGCTGAAATATTCTTTAATAGAGCAGATAGCATTTTATCTATTAACAACCTGAAAAACAATAATTTTGGCGAATTATATAACTATTGGGCAAAACATTATTTACGATTAGGGCAAAAAGAAAAATCATATGAATACTCGGTTAAAGCACTACAATATTTCCCAAATACGTTTTATAGTTATTACAATGTTTCATTAAAGTCTGCTTTGCTTCATGATACTGTTGCGATTCGTGAGTATCTACCTCGCTATTATTATGGAATGGAAAATGATTTATGTAGCATGTTGCCCATCTTAGGTTCTGTAGAATCAGACTTATACCTTGGAAATGGAGAAAGCAATCTTTACCATATTCCAGAATGGGCATCATGGAATCCGACAGATAGCGTTAGCGTTTGTGTTGCATACGATGCTGCATTGTTGATGAAAGGATTAACCTTGAGATATAATATTTTGTCTCCTTATTTTGACAGCCATCCTGAAATTATAAATGCCAAGATTGAATTAGACAGATTGAGAGACAGTATTTATTCTATTTCAGAAGATAATGCCAGACTGCTTGCTTTGCATCGATACGAATTGAAAGAACGGGAAATGTTGAGAGTTGTAAACGATGAGTTGGCTAATGTGCATTGGAAAGATGTAGCAGCTGAATTAAACGAAGACGAGGCTTGCATCGAATTTGTGAAATATACCGCAAATTCATATTCTTGGTGCGACAGTGTCCCAAAACCACATTACGCAGCACTTGTTCTTCTCCCTAATGGACATGCTCCTGCTTTTGTAGATTTATTTGACGAAGAGGAGCTAAAAGATGTTTATGAACTTCAACCGAAATCGTATGACATGGAGATTGGTCAGATCCTGTATTCCAAAATATGGGGAAAGATGCAACAATATATTGATGGGAAAAATAAAGTGTATTTTTCACCTATGGGATTGCTCAATTTGATTAATATTGAACTTTTGATAGACAGCGTTGGGGAAACCGCAACGGAAAGATTCAACTTATATAGAGTCTCATCAACTAGAACTCTCTTGAAAAGAGGTGAAATGAGAGAAATCCATTCTATAGTGACATTTGGTGGTGTTGATTTTGACAAGGCTTGTGACAATTCAGATGTATTATGTAATGTAAATACACGTGGGAATTGGGCTTATTTAAAGAATACGCTTTTGGAAGTGAATACAATCAATGACATGCTGGAAGATTGTGGAGTTGATGTCAAAACTTATACTGGAGCAAATGCTACTGAAAGTGCTTTTAAACGATTTGATGGCACACCATCAGATATAATCCATATTGCTTCACACGGTTTTTATATTCCTCAATCTCAGAGAACGACTATTCCTTATTTTTCAAATAGTGTGAGTACCGAAAACATCCAAGATGAACTTTTCTTCTCAGGTTTGATTCTTTCTGGTGGTCAAAAAGCATGGAATGATTCTGTTTTTAATCCAAATAATAATGATGGTATTCTAACAGCATACGAAATTTCCAAACTTGATTTACATAATGTTAATCTTGTTGTTCTTTCTGCTTGTGAAACAGGACTTGGAGACGACTTGTTTGATGGAATTTTCGGCTTGCAAAGGGCTTTCAAAAAAGCGGGTGTTAAATCCATCTTAATGAGCCTTTGGCAGGTTGATGATAAGGCAACATCAGAATATATGAGCCTATTCTACGAAAAACTTATGAATGGCCATTCGGCACACGACGCATACATTGGTACAGCACTGTCGATGAAAGAAATATATCCTGATGCGAACTATTGGGCATCATTTGTCTTACTAGACTAACTGACAAAATTTAGTAAAAACAGTTACGTAACGCTTGCAAATTCAAAAAATATGTTATATTTGCAAGTAAACATCCTGTATTATAATTAGTTATACTATTATTATAACTCTTATAATACGTTTTAGAATTGTTGATGATAGAAGTCATTTTATATGTACTCTTCTTAACATTGATAATGATATTTGTACTTGTAAAAAGAACAATAACACAAATTAATTCAAATTATTTACCACATGAAAAATGAATCTTTAAAAACCGCATTTAATCGTAGCCCCCCATAAAAACAGACAAGTCATAAATAAAAGTACATATAAAAAAGATGATGTTTAATCAAATATAATAACACACAATATGAATCAAACGTTGATTGATATAACAAAACGAAGAGAAGACATTTCTGATTATTTATTTCATTTCACAAAAGGGGCAAATGCTAAAGCTACATTGAAGAATATAATTTTTCAGAAAAAAATCGTGGATCTTAAAGGTAACGGATATATTTGTTTTTCAGAATCACCTCTCACAATGCTTTCTCCTATGTTTGATTTCTTCAAACAATATGAATCGCCAATGTACGCGCCATATGGTATTGGTGTGAAAAAAGAATATCTTTACAAATTAGGAGGAAGACCAGTGATACTTGGAGACAGAAACGATTTGAAAATAATTCCAAATGAATTGAAATGGCGACATGTTTTTTATTCTCCCAATGTGTATGATTACACATGGTTGCGTGAATGGCGACTCCCATTGCCAGTATTAGATTTGTCATATGATAATTGTTTCTTTATTGTTGATTCAAATAACGATTTGCAAAACATGTATGAGTTATTTATGAAATTAGATGACATTGATATTGATGCAGAACCTGAAGACGGAGGCGTGTATACAACATATATGGGTTATTTTACACGAAAATACAAAGTTATTACTATGGAAGAAATAAAAAAATATGCTGCAATGAAAAAAAAGCAAATGCTTAATATGCTAGACAATCAAAAAAAAGAAGAAGGTATATTTCTCGGTTCAACTTTTGAATAAAACTTGTTAACCTTTTGCCTGTTTCTGTCATAAAGGGATAGAAACAAGCAAAAAGTTAGCATAATGGAAAACATTGAATTCAAAATTGACAAAGAGAACGCCGAACAGGAAAAGGCGTTCAAACTCGTAGCACACACAAACACAAGCCTTTTTGTCACAGGTAAGGCCGGCACCGGTAAAACAACATTTATAAAGGCAATACAAAAAGAATCTGACAAAAACTTTCTTGTGCTGGCACCTACCGGCATTGCTGCGTTAAATGTGGGAGGGCAGACCATTCACTCTTTCTTTGGTTTGCCGTTTGAAGCCATAGGACCAAAAACCAAAATTGCAGTTTCACAGGAAAAGAGAGATATACTAAAACATACAGACACAATTATCATTGATGAAGCGTCAATGGTGCGCTGTGACTGGATTGATGGCATTGACCGATATCTTCGTTCGCTAATGGAAACTCACCTTCCTTTTGGCGGAAAACAAATTGTGTTTGTCGGTGATTTATTTCAATTGCCACCAGTCGTCATATATGGAAGTGCAGATTATGAGATGCTGTGTGACATGTACGGTAGCGGAACGCCTTATTTTTACAAAGCAAATGTAATGAAGCGTATTAACCTCCCAAAGATAGAGTTTCAAAAGGTGTATCGTCAAAAAGATGTAGTTTTTCTTGAAATATTGGACAGAATGCGTCTCGGCATGAATACGGAAAAGGACCTGGCAATTTTGAATCAGAATGTGAATTCAGATATAGAAGTTGGTGATTTTGCTGTTATTCTAACAGCTTTTGTTAAAATGGCAGATGGTATTAATGATAAAAAATTAGATGATATTGAAGCCGAGGAGTTTTGTTACGAAGGTGAAATTGATGGTGATTTCCGTGCACAAGATTTCCCTGTTCCAATGGAACTGCGACTGAAAGTAGGAGCACAGGTGGTTTTCTGCCGCAATGATTATGTACAAGGGGTGGTGAACGGAACCATTGCCAGGATTGTTAAGCTGGAAAGCGACAAGGTGAAGGTAGTTTTGGAGAATGGAGGAGAAATTGAGGTTAAAAAAATGATATGGACAAAGCGCGAAAGTAAATATAACACCTTAATTCCGCAGATTATTCTTGAATTTTGCCTGTTGAAAAATGACAAGCCGTTGTTAATAAATAACTTAGCAACGACTTGCATTTCTCGATAATTTCACCTATTTTTGTGCTGTGAAACCTAAAAAACGGGTGATATGG
>JAZLHE010000048.1:0-4592 GCA_045616665.1 Bacteroidales bacterium
TGCCGGCGGCAGAGGTCAGGTGCTTTGCGGGGCAATCACGATGCTTTTGGAAGAGTATGATATACCCCGCCACTAACACACCCGATGGCATTGTATTATTCGTTCAATCTTGCGGCTAATTGGTTTCCGCAAGGCACGCACATCAAAAACGGGCTGCAAAGATACTACTTTTTTCTTTTGCCCGAAGCCAATACTACAAAATACAAAAATTAGAATAATACAAAATATAAGACATTATGAAAAAATCAATTTTAAGAATAAGTTGTGTTGTCGTTTTAGTTGCCGCCATAGCCGTTGCCGTTTTTTCCTGCAATAAGGAAAAGGTGGTGAAAGATTCTATCACTACAGAAACTGTTAGTTTATCCAAATCTAACCTTTTAGGTATTATTGCTACAGCTAAAGAAGGTGATGTAGAAGCTCATTTGCTTTTTGACAAAAGTAAATTTGAAAACCTTTTTCAAGATGGTCTTACTCAATGTCTTGGACAAGAATATGTTTTTGATGACATTTCCATTTGGGATGAAAATCCAGCTGATATGAATATTGTCCCTGCACTAAGACTGACCATACTTAATACTAAAGATGGAACAACCCTTTCCTATTTTATGTTGACGAAAAAACATTATAAAGATGGTCTTATTTTATATGATGTTCCTACAAGAAATGCAAAAGAGAATCCGGTCTCCGTTAAGTGCGTAGGACATAATTGTAAGGGAGGCGGGTGTGCATTAAACGGCAGACGCACTGGTTGTAAACCCTGCAGTAACAGAGACGGAGTTTGTGATTCTGATGTAAATTATTCAGGAGATGTCAACGATCCTGATTTTTCTGCTATAATTGAAATCTTGAACAAAATCTTGGACAAACTTCTCAAATTTTTATAAAAGCTATCTATTAGTGGGAGAAAAATACATTCTTCCACTAATATTTTCTTTCTATGAAACAAATCGTTATCTTTATTTTGTTTTCGTTGTGTTTCGGCGTTTTCAACTTGAAAGCACAAGAAACTACTTATTCGAAAGAGGCTACGGCTTTGTGGCGTAAAATTGTTTACGAATTTATGGCCAATCGCGACAAAAATGCCATCATTAACATTCAGCATTTCAACAGCGATACTATTAATGACGCAAATTACACGATTGTAAAGAACAATGAATTTGAGGCATATCTGAATCCGGAATGGGGACGTTACTATAAATTTACCAAAGACAGTGTATATATGGTAAATATTTGGGATAATGAGTTAATGGTAGGAGCTGTTAACGGGAATTTTTATCAAGTATTTCATGATCAGGTAATTACAGGAGGGATTGAATATTTTGAGTCTTTTCTATATCCGTATTCCAAACATTACTTTTATACATTTTCTTTTATTCTGGATACACTTATCAATAATGTAGAATACCAAGTAATACAAAGAGATTTCAAAAGCCATTTCTGGTTTAATCAAACCACGAAAAAATATGACATTCCGAACTTCCATATTGTTGATTACTATTTCAACACCACTACCGGACTCATCGACCATATTTGTGCCAATCCCACTTCCGAAAGCATCCGTTCCTGGAAAGAAGACTATTATATCGAATATTCCTTCAAGGATTCCGCAAATTTTATAAAACAGATTTTTGATTTCAACAATCCTCGATATGCCAATTATTCCAGACATAATGACGATAAACTTCCCTATTCTTGGTCATTCTCGGACGAGACCCCATCATCTCTCAGCCGACAAGTACTTAACTTTCCTATTGTGTCATTAAAAAACGACACCACTTCCATCGCTGAAGAAGACGGCTGGCTGCTACTTGATTTCTGGTGGTTTTCGTGCCGTTCCTGCATTGAATGGGTCGCCACCACGTCAAAAGAAAAAACGGAACACGGGCAACGTATTCTTGAATCTAATGGGATTAAGATCATGTCCATCAACGCCATTTCCGACAACAAGGAAAAACTGGCCGAAACGGCCCAAAAATACAATGCCGCCGACATTATCTACCATGCAAAGGGAATGGGCGAACTCATCAACATCTACTACATGCCCCAATACTACCTCATTTCTCCTGACAAAAAAATCGTATTGAAGACCAATGAATTGGGAGATTATTCGGAAATGCTGAAAGCAAAACAAAAATGGGAATCCAAACACAAAAGAAAATGAAAAGGCAAATTTTTATCGTCACGTTTATTTTGCTGCTATCAGCCTATTCTGCTTCAGCACAAAAGGTAAAGGAAGCGGCAATTGAATTTACTGAAACCATTCACAATTACGACACCATTCAGCAAGGGAAGGAAGCCGTTTGCTATTTCTACTACAAGAATACGGGAAACCGTCCATTGGTGCTGTATAATGTATTCTCTTCCTGTGGATGTACCATTCCCAAATGGAATGCCAACCCCCTATCTCCTGGAAAAAGCGACAAAATCAAGGTTGTTTTTAATGCCGGTAATGAAGGCAGTTTCCAAAAAACAATCGTGGTAAAGTCTAATGCAAAGAATGACCCTCAAAAAGTCCTGAGAATCAAAGGATATGTAAAAAAATAAATTTTCCATTCGGGCGGCCAGCAATCCGCCCGATTTTAGCAAGTTTCGCTATTTTGCCAAGGTGATGATTTATATTTACACTTTTTAACATACATAATATGTTAATTATCAATATGTTTGCAAAAAAATAAAAATTTTGTATTTTCAATTACTTTTTCCCTTAACTTTGCCCTATCAAACAAGATGAAACTGACACGGCTGCCCATACTTCCCTTTTCTCTATCCTGTAGAATCTAAAAAAAGTAACATTATGAAGAACAAGTTTCAGAATAAGCCTGCCTTTTTGCCCGACCTGCAGTGGTTGGGAAAGAACAACTTTCTTGCGTAGTGCTCTGCCGTTTCAGCGTGTGACAGCGGCAGAGGTCAGGTGCTTTGCGGGGCAATCACCCTGTTTTTTGCGGAACAAATGATTAACCCCGCCCAGAACACACCCGATGGCATTGTATTATTCGTTCAATCTTGCGGCTTTTGGTTTCCGCAAGGCACGTACTTCAAAAACGGGCTGCAAAGATACTACTTTTTTCTTTCGCTCGAAGCCAATGAAATTTCATATTAACGAATAACACAAATAATGAATATCATGAAAAAAATCAGTATAATTCTTTGCTTAATCTTTGCCATTGGAATTTTTTCACAAAGTTGCGAGAAAGAAAAAAACGTTAAAACAGAATCTACTGCGTCATCGCTACAAAAAATTCAAAAATCAGAACCAGTGACAATTCTTCTGATTCAATGTCAATTACATAGAAAAATTGAATATCGCCCCCGAGATCATAAATTTTGTGGCTGTGTAAATTGTTTTGGGATTTGCGATGTTGAAATTGCACCATGGGGCAAAGACTTGTTAAGAAAACTTCAAATAGGTAAGAAAAACGATGTTAGTGACAAAGACCATTCATTAGTATTTGTAGAAATCTGTTCAAATAATAAAGCTAAATTATATATTTTAGAAGATCGTGACTATTTTGAAGATGAATTTGGCATTGATGAATCTATTGTTTTAGAAGCTGATGAATTATATAAAGCAGGCTTTCAGTCTGTTACTATAGAACCAGGTGAATACAAATATAAAAAATGTCAAGAAAAAGTATATTATGAAAATGAATGTTATTTGAGTTATGGATATGTGGATATCAATATTCAATTAAAAAAATAAGAAAGTGAATATGAAACACATAAAGATCTTTATCTTTATTGCCTTACTTATGGTAATTTTGGGCGGATGTCAAATGATATTGTTATCAATTTATACTCCCTCTGCTCCAACTCCTAAAACAGAAAAACAAATTGCAAATAAGGCAAGATCTTTACATTTAAATCAGTATTCCCATTTGTTCGCAAACAAAGAAGGCTGTCTTAGTTATTGTCAAATTTGTCTTTCCCATTCAGATTCAAGCTATAATATAAATTTTGATCCACTGTTTTTTAAAAACGGGAAATTAATGGAACCTCTTGAAGCTCTTGGATGTACAAGTTATAATCAAAATCTGATTAATATTTTGGATAGCACTGATAAATATAGGCTTATTGACTCCATCACATTGTCAGATTTGATTAATAACCAGTCAATTATAAATTACGACAGCATAAATTTTATTTCGCAAATACAGAATCGGGACTATGTCATTTTGCTTTACTGGTCAAGTTTTGAAAGTATTATACAGCAACGCGAATTGAAACGATATGAAAAAATGATTGGTGAGGCAATTGCGATGAAAAATATTAACGCTCAAGTTTATTATGTAAATTTTGATATGCGAAAAGAATGGGAACAATAAAGTAATACCTAATCGGGCGGCTTGAAGGCCGCCCGATTTTATTTTCTAATATCGCTATCTACCAAATAATATTGAACAAAGACAATTTTTCATTTCCATTCCGATTTCAGGCCTATTTTTCAGGCGGCAAAAATCATTTTTAGCTTTATTGTTCAACACAACATATTAATTATCAGTGATTTATAAAAAAGTGAAAAATTTTGTATTTTCAATTACTTTTTTCCTTAACTTTGCCCTATCAAACAAAATGAAACAAAAAGACTGCTTATA
>JAZLHE010000049.1:0-7389 GCA_045616665.1 Bacteroidales bacterium
CCTTCCGACTTAGGTATAAACGCAGGTATTGATATTGATGCTTTTGCCCCAAGGTTAAGTTTCTTCTGGGCTATCGGTGTGAACCACTTTATGGAAATTGCAAAAATGCGTGCTGCACGTATGTTGTGGGCAAAAATCGTGAAGATGTTCAACCCAAAGAATCCTAAATCTTTGGCTCTGCGTACTCACTCTCAGACATCAGGTTGGTCTTTGACAGAGCAGGATCCATTCAATAATGTTGGCCGTACCTGTATCGAAGCTATGGCAGCTGCCTTAGGCCACACCCAGTCACTGCACACCAACGCTCTGGACGAGGCCATCGCTCTGCCGACCGACTTCTCAGCACGTATCGCACGTAACACCCAGATTTATATTCAGGAAGAAACCAATGTTTGCAAGTCTGTTGACCCTTGGGCCGGTTCATATTACATTGAAACCCTTACCCACCTCATCGCCCACAGAGCTTGGCAACACATCCAGGAAATCGAATCATTGGGCGGTATGGCCAAGGCTATCGAAACAGGTATTCCAAAAATGAGAATCGAGGAAGCCGCTGCCAGAAAGCAGGCTAAGATTGACTCCGGCATCGAATCCATCGTCGGCGTCAACAAATATCGTTTGGACAAGGAAGATCCTATTGAAACTCTGGAAGTGGACAACACCGCTGTTCGTGAAGCTCAAATCAAGCGTCTGGCCAAACTGAGAGCCGAACGTAACAATGACGAAGTTCAAGCTTGTCTGGCTGCCATTACCCGTTGTGCCGAAACCGGCGAGGGCAACTTACTTGAACTTTCAGTGGATGCTGCCAGAAAACGCGCTTCCCTGGGCGAAATTTCAGACGCTATGGAAAAAGTTTTCGGCCGATACAAAGCAAAAATCAATTTAATTACAGGCGTGTACAGTTCAGAACAAAAAAATAACGACAGCTTTAAGAAAGCTTGCGAAATGGCCGACGAATTTGCCAAGAAAGAAGGCCGCCGTCCTCGTATTATGGTTGCCAAAATGGGACAAGACGGTCACGACCGCGGTGCCAAGGTGGTATCAACAGGTTATGCCGATATCGGTTTTGACGTGGATATGGGACCTCTCTTCCAAACTCCGGAAGAAGCTGCCAAGCAAGCCGTTGAAAACGACGTTCACGTATTGGGCGTTTCTTCTTTGGCTGCCGGACACAAGACTTTGGTTCCCCAGGTAATTGAAGAACTGAAGAAATTGGGCCGCGAAGACATCATCGTGATTGTGGGTGGCGTTATTCCTCCTCAAGATTATGATTTCTTGTACAAAGCCGGCGCCGCTGCCATCTTCGGACCAGGTTCCGTTATCAGCGACTGCGCCATCAAGATTCTGGATATTCTGATGAATTAACAGATGATACGCTTTCTTAAGCATTCAGAACTCGACAAAGATAGATGGAATTTGACAATCCAAAAGTCATTAAATACCACTATCTTTGCCGATTTTGATTTTCTATCCATCAGCTCTCCCCATTGGTGCGCTCTGGTAGAAGACGACTACCAAAGCGTTATGCCCTTGCCAACGAGGACAAAACTATCCATCAAATATATCTTTAACCCTTTTTTTTCCAACCGCTTGGGCATTTTTTCCCTTGAACCCATTACCGCCACTAAAGTAAAGGACTTTTTTGACGCCATCCCCAAACGATTTCGGCAAATTGACTTGATTCTCAATCGAGACAACCCTTGCACACTCATTGAGGATAAAGTTATCGGGATGATTTCGCACGTACTGGATCTCAACAAACCATACGTTTTCATCGCTCAAGATTATTCACAAAACACCATTCGCAATATCAAATCCGCTAAAAAACAGGGATTAGAATACGTGGAAAATGCCGACATCGAAAACATCATTAAGCTATTTAGAAAAAACAGGGGAAAACAAAAAAATGTCCACTACAAAAAACGCGACTACATCACTTTTTGGAAAATGTCCAGCCACGCCCGTAACTGCGGCTTTTTAGACACCATTGGCGTCACCTATGAAGGCCGGCTCATCGCAGGCGCACTCTTGTTGCGCGACAGTCAACGTATTTGGTTCTGGTTTTCAGGACGCGACAACGCTTATGCAGACAAGAAACCGATGTTTTTCCTTTTAGACGAATACATCAAACGGAATGCCGGACAAGCTTTGCAATTGGATTTTAACGGCTCAATGAATGAAAATGTGGCACGTTTATACAAAGGATTAGGCGGACAAGCCTACGATTTTAATATGATTTGCCATACCAGGGATTTTTACCTCGGACACTTAATCAAACTATACAAATCCATATTTAAATAGAATTTCTCACCTAAAAAACATTAACCCAAACACAAAAATATGAAAACATTCAACCATCTAGGCAAAGAAAATTCCATTTTTAACCATTTTATTGCCGAATTACGAAATGCAGATGTTCAAAAAGACAGCATGCGCTTTAGAAGAAACTTGGAACGCATAGGCGAAATCTACGCATACGAAATCAGCAAAACAATGGAGTACGAAGAACAGGAAGTTGTAACGCCGCTTGGTATCGCCAATATGAATATTCCTACGGGAAAGCCGGTTTTGGCTACCATACTTCGCGCAGGCCTTCCGCTGCACCAAGGTCTTCTCAACTATTTTGACGATTCCGAAAACGCATTTATCTCTGCCTTTAGGAAATCTCACCGCGACGGAAGTTTTGAGATACAAATTGATTATATGTCCGCTCCCGACCTGGAGGACAAGACCTTGATTCTCGCCGACCCGATGGTTGCCACCGGCCAATCTATGCTATTGGCATACGAGGAACTCCTCAACAACGGCCGACCCAAGCACACGCACTTCGTTTCAGTCATCGCCTCCAGCGAAGGCATAGAATATCTTCAGAATAAATTATCTCCCAATAATTGTACTATCTGGGTAGGTGCCGTCGATGATGAACTCACCGCGCAATCTTACATTGTACCCGGTTTAGGCGATGCCGGAGATCTCGCTTACGGCGCAAAATTGAACGAATAATTGCCAAAATCTTCCTATTAAAAAAAGAAAACCATAATCTTACTTGATGGGAATCTCAAATTACAAGAAAAATAAAATACTAATTATCAATAAATTGCGACAAAAAACATATAAAAAATCAAAAAAACTTGTTTCGATTGATTTTTTTTGTATTTTTGCACTGCTAAAAAACAATTGGTGCTGTAGCTCAGTTGGTAGAGCAACGGACTGAAAATCCGTGTGTCACTGGTTCAATTCCCGTCAGCACCACGAAAGTGTCGGAAATAATTTCGACACTTTTTTGTTTTAAACCTTTGACAAATCTTTGACGGACAGCAATAACTTTTTTCAGTTTTTTTCAAAAAAAAAAACGTATTTTTGTAACGTTTTTGGATTTTTGTGCGTCTTATGGATGTATGAAAGGTGCAAAACAAACATAATATTAATGTAAAATATTAAAAACCAATAGATTATGAAAAAAATCATCACTTTATCGATTTCCATTCTGTTGACATTGGGATGCTTTGCCCAACAACAAGAATTGCCTTTCTTCATTGATCCGCTACTTTATGAAGTATATTCAGAAGCGGAAATCAATGATATGAAGGCAAACAATCCGCAAAAATTATTTATTGAAAATTACAACATTTCAGAATTTTGCTACGTCATAGACAAACTTCCTGCACCTGAAGGAGAATATATTGACAAGGGCGAACTGAAAACAGCTGTCAAAAACGGTAAAACCTGCGATTACAATCAGATTATCGCCAACAAATGCGTCAACCGTTATAATTACAATCTGGAACAAAACATCAACAGACCTGTTGTATATCATTTGGGCAATACCGGTTATTTTCTGGTTGTCCACTCGAGTTATCACTTTGAAGCACTCAAACAGGCACGTCTCGAACAATACGGATATAAACTTTAATTTGATATAAAACAAAAAAAATATTCCCTATGAAAAAGATTTTAGCATTATTCGCATTATTCTGTTTGGCCTCTGTCTCAATGATGGCCCAAACGGTAATCACGATGGGAACAGGATCCTCCGATGTTACGGGTTGTAATTTCGTCATTTATGATAACGGCGGAATTAACGGGGATTACGGTCCTAATCGCAACGACCTTTTGACGATCCACTCCAATAACACATCCGCTGCCTGCGTTCAAATCAGAATACTCCTTACCGATTTTGACGTTCACGACAGCGACACATTGTTCATTTATGACGGCGTGACGGATAACGACTCACTTCTTTTGGGTTTCATCAACAATTCCGTCGCCGCAGGTACATCATCTCAAGACCTTTATTATACCGCCACTGTCAGTAACCCATCTGGTGCGCTGACATTAAAGTTCGTGTCCGATGCAGACTCCTGCGGAACTGGCTTTATCATCAATACCGAATGCGTGGCTCCTTGCCAACGCGTCAGCATTGAAATCGACTCGTTGTTATCCTCACATTATCCGATACAGGGACCTGACGGATTCTTTTATGTGGATTTATGTCCTTACGATACTTTACACATGGTGGTTCATGGGGTATTCCCCGATAATGACTTTAGCTATCATCAGGATGATGCCAGTTCAACATTCTACTGGGATTTTAGCGTAGAAGGCGAATATTCAGGTGTGGGAATGAATGTGATGGATCATTACTTTCCAACAGGAAGAGGTTATGACATAAGCATTAACGTGGAAGACAGTGCCGGATGTAAATGCACAATGCCCGCAATCTTCAGAATTAGAACATCCGATAACCCCATCAAGAAAGTGTCACAGCTGCCACCTATGTGTACTGGTGATGAAATCAGCGTGGATGCCACCTATTCCAATCTTTCCATTATCCAAGTGGACTCCATCTATAGCGAACAGTTAACCACTTTGAAAGTTTGCGACACCATCTTCCTGCCCGACGGCCAAGACTGCGGTAGCGGATGCGCCTATCGTTCAAGTGTTACGTTTACAGCATTCTCTCCAAATTCACACATCGAGAGTGAAAACGACATTTTATATGTGCGTGCCAAGTTGGAACACTCATTCGTCGGCGACATCTATATCGCACTGGAATGCCCCAATGGACAGAGAGCCGCATTACTGAAAAAATATAATGGAGGTAGCTCTAACTGCTCAGGACAAATTCCGACGTCCGATATAGGTTGGAATGTTCCTTCAGCCAATACTTCTACTGGCGCATATTTTGGTGAGGCAAACGATGCCAACGATAATTCTTCCAACAAATGCGATCCTATCACGAATCCAATGGGACATCCCTGGAATTATTGCTGGTCCAATAACACCTCTTTGAACTACGGCTACGCATCAGGTAGCGGATACGTTTACGAAACTGTCAATACCCACAGCGTACCAAATGTTTTCCAATCCTATAACGCCACCACAATCGACTCCAGCAATATGACGAATATGACACAAATTTACCATCCGGACCAACCCTTTAGTCAACTGATTGGCTGTCCTATGAACGGCACTTGGTCTATCACGGTTTTGGATGGATACGGTGTTGATAACGGTTGGCTCACCGAATGGGAAATGGCTTTGGATCCTTCTTTGCTGCCACAAGACTGGACTTATTCCGTTCACATGGATTCTATGTACATTACAGGTCCTGGTGCCCAAGGTTCCTACATCATTCCTGACAGTAGCGGTAATATTCAATATACGGCAACCGTGGTCGATGAATTCAATTGCCATTACGACACCACTTTGAATATTGAAGTCGTGGAAAGACCTCACCCCGATTTAGGACCCGATGTCGATATTTGCCACGGTGAACTTTACTTATTGGAATCACATTATGATTATCCCGGCAGCGAATTTGTATGGAATACCGGTGAAAGAACCCCTGATATTTACCTTACTTCCGCTGGCGAATACTCCGTACGCGTAACCGTGACCAATGAAGATGGATTGGCTTGCAACGGTTCCGACACAATCAATGTCAACATATTACCCAAGCCAATACCCGAATTTACCACTTCGGACACCGTGGGTTGTGTGCCTTTGACGGTTCATTTCCAAAACACCAGCCACGGCACCGAAGGGGTGGAATTGCAATATTTGTGGACTTGTTACGATGAAAATTGGAATGCAGTTCTTACTTCAGATAAGAAAAACCCGGATTTAAAATTCGAACATAGTGGCACTTATACCGTCAAGTTAGTCATCACCACTGCTGAAGGTTGTGTTGATTCACTCTTCAAATGGAATTACATTACCGTTAATTATCAACCCACCGCTGAATTTGACGCTCTTCCAGAAGTTTCTCTATGGTCCGAAACTGACGGTGCCATCTTCTTCCAAGTGCAAGGAGACACCACCCAATTTGGCGATGATATGGGATTTATGTGGGATTTCGCCGACGGCAGCGTTGACTCATCTGCCTACGCATTGGAACACAACTTCTCAACCTGGGGCGATTATGACGTAACTTTGTCTATGTTTACTCCCGAAGGATGTAACAGTTCCATCACCCACACAGTAAGCTTGGAAGCCGACCTCGTCTTCCCTAACGTGATTACTCCTAACGGTGACGGTGTCAACGACGTGTTCGCCATTGGCAACCTCAACACTTCAATGAACCAATACGATCCCGATAAATACAGAAACAACGAACTTTATATTTATGACCGTTGGAGCAAGGAAGTTTACCACGCCGAACATTACGATACCTTTATGGATATGACCGGCGACAGAGGCAATGGTATCATCGTGGGCGAAAATGTTTTCGATGCCAGCAAAGTCAGCGACGGTACTTATTACTATTCCTTCTATTATAAAGGAAGACTCAAAACCGTCAACTACCACGGTACTTTGCAAATCATTAGAGACAGAAAATAATTACAAGACATTCTTTTATAATGAAAAAATCATCGTCTGTTGGACGATGATTTTTTTTATTTCGAAATTATCCCTTTCCGTCTTGTAGAGTTGTAATTTTTATCAATCATTTTCCGCCACTTTTGTAACGCAAGCGCCTTCGTACGCTGATGTCAGCCATCACCCGTTCACATTTCGTGCCGCAACAGATGTATGCATCCCTAAAACATATCTCTACACTCCATTATTTCCTCTTCCGTCAGCCCTGTAAGCTCCGCAATGATGGATATTTCAAGTCCCTTTGCCAGCATATTTCTGGCAATAAGTAACTTGCTTTTTAATTCCCCTTCCGCCAAACCTTCTATTCTTCCTTCTATTTTTCCTTTCTCCAGACCTTTTTCTATCCCTTTCTCCATCCCATCCTGAAACGCCTCATCACGAACCAGTTCCATGCCGCTCTGCACGTCGGCATATTCCCAAATGCTCTTCTTGTACTCGTCCTTTTCCATATCGCTGAATTTTTTGTAGTTGCAACGTCTGAACATCGTCTCGAAAAAGGAATTGCCG
>JAZLHE010000050.1:0-3209 GCA_045616665.1 Bacteroidales bacterium
CGCTTTCGGTGTAGCTTTGTCCGTTGCCGCCGGTCCACGTGTAGGCAAGGCAGGGAGTTCCGGAAAGAGACTGGTGCTGGATTGCGTTCACCGTCAAGGTCAGTATGGTTAGCGTATCGCAGCCCGTCTGTAGAGACGCAAAATTTTCCGTCTCTACAATTATGTGTGGCACTGCCGTGGAATCTGCAGGGATGTTGAATCGGTGTCCGTTGTAAGGTTCACCCTGGCAGACGGTTTCGTTGAAACACACCGTGTCGGGGTGGTTGACCGTCAGGTGCAGGGTATCGACCTGCTGACAGCCGTGAGTGTCTTCGTGGGCGTATGTATAAGTGCCCGATGCCGTGTAGGTCTGTCCGTTCCCGTCCGTCCACGTGTAGGCAAGGCAGGCAGTTTCGGAAAGAGATTGGTGCTGGATTGCGTTCACCGTCAAGGTCAGTATGGTGCAGGAATCGCAACCCGTCTGTAGAGACGCAAAATTTTGCGTCTCTACAATTATGTGTGGCACTGCCGTGGAATCTGCAGGGATGTTGAATCCGTGTCCGTTGTAAGGTTCACCCTGGCAGACGGTTTCGTTGAAACACACCGTGTCGGGGTGGTTGACCGTCAAATGCAGGGTGAGCGTGCTGTCGCAGCCGTTGGCGGCGGTGAGGTGCTGCACGTAGGTGCCGGCATTGCACAGCTCCATTCCGTTGAGGTAGTAGCATTCGCCCTGACAGATGGATGCCGTAATGGTGGCCGTGGCCGGTGCCTTGCGGTGCAGGTGCAGGGTGACGGTGGTGCTGCACGCACCCTGGCTCAGCGTGGTGACGCACACCGTATCTCCCGAACGGGCGGTTTGTGCGGCGGAAAGGTTGAAACCGTTAAGCTCGTAACCGCCACTGCCGGCACAGATGGTGTCGTAGAGGGTCTGGCTGCTGCCGTTGGCTACCACTACCGACACTTCCGCCGTGTTGCTGCAGCCGAACCCCGACGTGGCCGTTACCGTGTAAGTGCCGCTTGCCGTGGGACTGACCTGCGCATAGGGCGTGGTAGCCCCCGTGCTCCATTGGTAGGTGAGGGTGGTGTCATAAACCATAGCACGTGCGCTGAAACTCCGTACAGGACGGACATAATTAGCTGTAGATTTGCCGGTAGTACTCCAATAACCGTATGGATTATACAGGCAATAGGCATTGGATGTAGTGGCGTATGTGCTGCTCCAATAACTATTGGTGCGACTGATTTCGCTGCCGCCGTTGGCAGTTAGCACCGCACTGATGGTGGCCTGCTGGGCGTATAGTTTCAGCAGCTGGCCTATGGCGGGCAGATACCAGCCGTGGGCAAAATCCACCGCGTAGGCAGCCGGATAGGTGGTGGCATTGCCGGCGGCCCGCAAACGCTGCGTGTGGCTGTAGCCCGCCGTATCGGCAGTAACCGTGGCGTAAGCCTGCCAAGTGGAAGTTGTTGGTGTGGGCAAGGCCGGGAAACCGGAGATATTGACATTTTGGGTGCTCCATTTGTATGTGCCGCTCACATCGTTTAGGGCGCACATCCAGCCCCCGCTGCCGTCGGGTGCCAGCCAGAACACCACGCCCTTGCTGCCATCCGGGTTGGTGATTACATCGCCGATGTTGTAGTTGGGCGATTGGGCAAAGAGGTGCGGCAGATTGAGGAACAGGGCCAGCAAAAATGCCAGCATCAATTCCCCTCCTTTCAAGGAGGGGTGCCCGAAGGGCGGGGTGGTGCTTGAATGCCACATTGTAACGTCTCTACCCTCCGTTGATTTTTCGCTGTATTTCATATTAAGTTAATATTCGTTATCGTTATTATTCTAAAGAAACATTGTCATCATTACGGGAAGAAGCGTCAGGTCCTGATCTTTTCGTAAGTCTTTCGTATAGAGGAGATATTTGTCCCCGATGTGTTTGGAGAATTTTTTGCAGAACTCGTCAAAAGACTTGTGTGTGTTATATCCCGATGCTTTTACCTCCAAGGGACAAAGTTTTGCACCGTGCGACAGGAGGAAGTCTATTTCGTAGTAGTGATTAGATATTTCGCTGCGCCAGGTATGGTAGAAGAGTTTATGATCGGAGGCGGCAAGCATCTGTGCAACAATATTTTCATATACATAACCGAGATCCGCTGATAATTTGTCGGATAGCAGTTTTTGATAAATGATGTTTTCCGTGACACTTTTGTTCCAAAACGCCAAAGTGACGAACAACCCGGTATCGCCTAAAAACATCTTGTATTGGCTGTAGTCGGTATGAGCAGGCAGCCCTATGCTTGGATTGTCTGAGTGAAAGGCAAGGTTTACGGTCAGACTGTCTTCCATATCACGTAGAAATTCGTCTATGGTACTTTGCGATTCACGTTTGCCGATCGCACTTGCCGGCTGATAGCGGGAAGCATTCTTGTTAAGTTGGGCTGGAATGGAGCTGAACATCTTCGAGATTTTTCCGGACGGGTCGATCTTCAGAAAGTCATCGATGTAAAGCTCAATGATTTCTCGTTTTTTTGTATCGACATCAGTAAGGTTGTTGGTATCTATGTAAGTCTCTACTGCTTGAGGCATTCCGCCAACCAACATATACAGACGGAAATCCCGCAACGCCTTACGCATTACAGCATCTCCTATAGAACGGCGGTTTTCAAAAGCATCACGTAGGAGAGGAACGCTAATGTCATCTCCTAATGCCCATCTGAATTCTTCGTAATCCATTGGGTACATAGTCAGACGGGTTTCCTCACTGGGGATGACGATGTCTTTGGTATTTTTTTTGATGGAAAGCAAAGATCCCGTTTCAATGAAATCATAACGGTGATCTTTCACCAGATACTTGATAGCTTCGCGGGCTTTAGGGCATTTCTGTATTTCATCAAAGATGATTACAGACTGACGCTCGTAGAGTTTAACACCATAGATGAATTGAAGTTGAAGGAAGAAATTGTTTCTGTCGGAAATGTTTTCCACGGCTTCCCACAAGGCAGCAGGCGCATCGGCAAAATCAACGACGATGTGACTTTTATACTCATTACGAGCAAATTCTTCGACAATGGTAGATTTTCCCACGCGTCTGGCACCCTTTATGATACTATCCAAAAAAGTGTGTAAAACTCAAAGTTTTATATTTTTGTAAAGGGAAAATTAAAAACAAAAAACAATGAATTTTACACAAGCGCAAAATTACGAAATTTTAGAAGACATCATCAAAAATGGTGCGGGAATT
>JAZLHE010000051.1:0-55342 GCA_045616665.1 Bacteroidales bacterium
ATATCACCCGTTTTTTAGGTTTCACAGCACAAAAATAGGTGAAATTATCGAGAAATGCAAGTCGTTGCTAAGTTATTTATTAACAACGGCTTGTCATTTTTCAACAGGCAAAATTCAAGAATAATCTGCGGAATTAAGGTATTTTATTACCAATTATTTCCCCATAGCATCAAGCATTTGCCTCAAACGGTCAACCACCGCTTCTCCGATGAGTTTGATCATTGGGGTTGCGTCTTGTTCTTTTGCGTAAGCATCGAAAGCATCATAGTAACGGCATCTGTCGGCAAATTTGACACTAATAGGAGGTAGTCCATTTTGTACAAGTTGCAAATTCATAAGCAAGCGCCCTGTTCGGCCGTTCCCATCAATAAACGGGTGGATGCTTTCAAAACGGAGGTGAAATAGTGCCACAGCTTCAACAATGTGCCGATTTTCAGTCCATGAAGCAAAATCTGACAACAATTTGGAAACTTCTGTTTCAATGAGATAAGGTTCAACAGGTTCGGCAATTGCCCCGGCGATGCGAACCTTGACGCGACGGAACGTGCCGCGGTCTTCAGGACGATTGGACAAAACCAGCGAGTGAATGCGTTTCAGTTCAAATGCGGACGATTGCCCTTGCGCGTCACGCCGGCAATGCGGTTCTGTTCGCACAAGATTCTGACTCTCCGAGCGGAAATATTCCATTTGGCAGCCGCCTCCGAAACCTTGATGTAATTCATATTATTCCTATTTTCATAAATAACGGCTGCAAAAATACTGATTTTATTCCTATTTTACAAATTTTAGGAACAAAACATTATTCCCATTCCTTCACTATCTGCTTCATCTCCCGCACCTCGCACTGCAAGAAGCTGTGGATGGGAATGGAACAGACGCAGGCGTAGAAGGGGAAGGTGGAAAATCAATCTAAATAATCTCCAAATCATCATATAATTTTACGGAATTATCCCTTTTAGTCTTGTATAAGATTATTTTTTTCGAGAATGCTTTTTCTTTTCCGTTACTTTCTTTGACACCCAAAGAAAGTAACCAAAGAAAGGTTTCCCGCTGCCTAAGCGTTTGCTACAAATCGGGCAGTTGGCGGCTAAACGCTGAAACTCGCTGGCCTCGCAGGCTTGGCCAGCTCAAACAGACAGCGTTCTTAACGCCGCCACCCGCCTCGATTTGTCACGCAATTCGCTTAGAAGGCGGAGGATATAAAGTGCTTTATTTCGCTAAATCAATAAAATATTTTACATTTTAGCGGAATAAAGTATCTTTTGCAAATACATTCTCATCTTCCATTCCTTCACTATCTGCTTCATCTCCCGCACCTCGCACTGCAGGAAGCCGTGGATGAGGATTTCGCGACCGTAGGCGTAGAAGGTAATGGTGGAAAAGCCTGCGATTCCGTTGCAAAATCGCGAAATCTTTATTTTTTTACATAGAAAGTTGATTTTTATTCCACTATCTGTGCAAAAAATTGTATTTTTGCAGCTTCTAAACATGTATAGTATGTTTGACATATCTATTGTAAATAAAATAAAAAACATTCCTCTTTACAGTGGAGAGATGGTTTCTCTCATAGGGGATTTCAAATCACCGAAGAACAAACTTTCTCGGTTGGAACATAATGGGGACATTATCAGACTTAAAAAGGGACTTTATATTCTGAATAGCAACCTATTGGGATATCCGATTTCTCAGCCGCTATGCGCCAACCACATCTATGGGCCATCTTACCTTTCTTTGCAGTGGGCTTTGGGCTATTATGGTCTTATTCCTGAACAGGTAAAGGCGCTGACCTCAGTGACTTTCAAGCGTAGCCGTGTTTTCAAAAACGCAGTCGGATATTTTTCCTACACTCAAATGCCGGAATCATGGTTCCCAGTAGGCATACAGTCGGCGAAAAGTGATAGTGTTACGTTTGCAATCGCATCACCAGAAAAGGCATTATGCGATCTTTTGATTGCGGACATTCACATCTCAGATACTTTGATCGGTCTCCAACGCTATCTGGAAGAAGACATCAGATTTGACACGGATATGCTTCGCGATTTTAATGTTTCTGTCGTGAAGGAGCTGTTGACTGTCGGGCGCAAGAAAAAGATTCTATCTAACCTTATCAAAATAATTGAAAAATTATGACCATTTTCGAAACAATGGTGGAACAATTCCACCCTCAAAACGAGATCCAACGTGCGATGGCTCAACGAGAGTCCATGCAAAACATAGTATTAGCCGGTCTGAAACGAAATGGTTTTTTCGAGCATGCGGCTTTTTATGGTGGAACCTGCCTGCGCCTTTTCCATAACCTGCAACGGTTTTCGGAAGATATGGATTTTTCCTTACTGCATGTCAATTCTACAATCCACTTAGAAAACTACTTTCAATCCATCACCGATGAATTTAAATACGTTGGACTTCCCGTGGAAATTGTGAAAAAAGACAAGAAAATTTTCGGCCGAGTGGAATCCGCTTTTCTCAAGGAAGACACGGAAGCTTATGACATACGATTTCAAACCCGCAAAACCATAAAGATCAAGATTGAACTTGACACCAATCCACCGCTACTCTTTTCAACCGAACAGCAATTCGTGCTACAGCCTTTCTCTTTTGGAGTGCGCTGCTTTACTTTGCCAGATCTGTATGCTGGCAAAATGCATGCCTTAGTTTATCGAAATTGGAAGACACGCGTCAAAGGTCGAGACTGGTATGATTTTGAATGGTATGTACGCAACAATGTCCCCTTGGATTTCAACCATTTGCAAGAACGGATTCGTGTTTTTAGCAATGAAGTGCTTTCCAAAGAAGATTTTATGCAACAGCTTAGGAACCGTTTGGCAAACACCAATATTGATGCTGTGAAGCAAGATGTTGTGGCATTTGTTGACAACACGGACGAGCTCGACATTTGGAGCAACGAATACTTCTTGATGCTTGCCGACAAAATCCGTTTCCTGTAGAAACGAGCCTCACCCCCTTTCCTCCACCAACAGTTTCATCTCGCACACTCGCGTTGCAGGAAACGGGGACGGAAATTTCGCGGCCGTAGGCGTAGAAGGTGATAATTTGGTGGAAAATGACAAAATGGACATTTAAAATTGGGCAAGTGAAAATAATTTAGTATTTTTGCGACCTATTTAGGAAAATTGGTAATAATAACAAAAATCTAAAATAAATGATATTTGAAAGACCCGTTTACATCGATAGACTTATCCGGTATAAACATAATCATCAGATAAAAGTGATAACCGGCATTCGGCGTTCCGGAAAGTCTTTTCTTTTATTTGAACTATTTGCCAAACATCTAAAGGAATCTGGAATAAGTCCTGATCACATTATCCAAATTGACCTTGAAAATAGAAGGAACAGTTCATTGAGAAATCCGGATGCATTGTTGTCGTTCATTGACTCGAAGATGACAGACGAACAGATGTATTACATTCTGCTTGACGAGATACAATTGGTGGCTGAATTTGAGGACGTTTTGAATAGTTATCTCAAAGTTCACAATGCCGATGTTTATGTCACGGGGTCAAATTCGCGATTCTTATCCACCGATGTGATTACTGAATTTCGGGGAAGGAGTAGCGAAGTTCACCTTTTCCCATTATCCTTGGCAGAAATCAGGCAGGTTTGCACACACTGGACGTGGGAACAAGCCTGGCAGCAATATATGACGTATGGGGGATTGCCAATGGTTGTACAATTAGAAGAAGAAAGCGCGAAGGCGGCCTGCTTGAATGATATTTTTAAAAATGTTTACTTAAAGGACATCATTGAACGGTACAGCGTGCGCAACGATTATGCAATGGAATTGTTGCTGAATATCATTTCCTCATCTGTCGGTTCGTTAACCAATCCGCAAAAATTGGAAAATACCTTTATAAGTTCCGGACGGATTAAGTTGTCGGCTCAAACCATCAAACAGTATCTTGATTATTTTGAAGATGCCTATATCATCAGGCGCTCAAATCGGTACGATGTAAAAGGGAAAAAATACATTTCAACACCTTTTAAATGTTATTTTTCGGATTTAGGGCTTCGCAATGCCCGCCTCAATTTTCGTCAAATCGAAGAGACGCATTTAATGGAAAACGCAATATTCAATGAATTGTGTATGAGAGGATTCAATGTTGACGTGGGGGTTGTGGAAACCCGAGAAACAGCTGCCGGTGGCCATTTTTTGCGCAAGCAACTCGAAGTGGATTTTGTGGTAAATCAAGGCAGTAGAAGATATTATATCCAATCGGCATACGCCTTGCCAACTGAAAGCAAAGCGGAACAGGAAGTGCGTCCATTGCGCTGTATTAAGGATTCATTCAAAAAAATCATTGTTGTCAAAGATGACATCTTGCTTCGCCGCAATGATGAAGGTATCGTAACAATGGGACTGCGTCAGTTTCTGTGCGAGCCAGAGAGTTTGGATTTATAGTTCGTCCAAACTTCACCCCCTTTCCTCCACCAACCGTTTCATCTCCCGCACCTCGCGCTGCAGGAGATGAAAACGGCTGGATAACGCTGTGATTATATAATAGTATATTGAAAAATTTGCATAGAACTCTTGTCTTCTGTAACAATAATCGGATGGCATCCCTGATTTTGGATTTTGATTAACGTGTCAATATCGGGATGGTGAAAAGAGTTATCGTTGCCTACAGAAACGAAACCTTTGACGGGATGCTGGTATAGGTCTTTTTCATAATTATTTTTAGAACCGTGATGAGGGATTTGGATTGTAGCGATTTTGTCCCACCATTGACCATAATAATTTTGTAACCCTTTTACATAATTTGGCTCAAAATCGCCGGTATAAAGCATGTTAGGATTACCACAATACGGAGCGTGGCAACAATGGTGTTTGCGACAACCTGGAGCCATTCGGCAATGATTTTCCACAACCCTACTTGAAGTTCCAGAAAACAAAGTCATGGAATAACTGTTATGTTCTTTCCCAAAAACAGCTGTATAAATGCCTTTACATTTATTCACACCTAAAGTTTTAAGCATGGTTGGCAAATTGGCAACATCTAATGCGCCATTTAACGTCTTGCCCAATTTGTCATTTAAATCTTTTACTTTCTGTGAATCTACTTCAGAATTATATGGAATGTAGAACCAATCCCCCACATACAAAAGTGTATTAGCAGAAATGGACGTTTGTGTGGATAAATCTACTTTTGTATTATCTTTCCAATTCCAAGCATTTATTCCATAAGACTCCATAGGGATATTTTCCGTGTTAAAATCTGAAGGAAAACGATTGTCATTGGCAGGATTTACTTGAATGATTTTTGTTCGTATTTCATTATCACCGTACGTCCTATCACCATTATACAAATGCATCAAGAATTGATTAACATGACTATAATTCCCAGTCAAGCAGAAATTATACAGGAATGCTTCTAAAAAGATATCATCGCTTAGTTGCGGCAAAAACAAGTACTTCACCTCCGCATTATCAAGAAGATATTGTAAGCCATTGATATGATCTGCGTGCAGATGAGAGATAAAAACAGCATCTATTTTCTTTTTTGTTTTTTCAGAAAAAAGATAACTATCCAAATAATTTTTCATTTTCTTTTCTCCACGATTAAATCCTCCACAATCATAAACAATATTAAATTCTTGTTCTCCTTGACGGAGTGTTTCGGTATAAAAACCTCCTTGCCCAACAGGGTGAATGATACGTGTTAATTCTATTTCATTTTTTGATTTCATAACAGTATCTCTAAGACTTGGGGATTCACTAAATGTCATAGCTTTCTATTTTTTTATAATTAGTTGTGTCTTTATTCTCTAATTGCGAAGGCAACGTACGGAAAAACCGTAGGACTTATTGAAGTTGTTGCGCAGGACGTAGGCGTTAGAGTAGTACAGGGTGCGGCTGTACGCGTTGTCGCTACTGTACTCGGTAGCGCTCCAAAAGTCGGCGCCGTTGCCGAAAAGGTTGTAGCTGCTGGAGTAGTAGCCAGCGGGTAGCGCACTAAAGCCGCTGGAATTGCGGTCGGGAGCGTTCAAATTACCTGCGGCATTGGCGTTGCCCGATGAATTCCATCCCGTGTTGCCAGACAGTTTGGCGGCGATATTGCCTCGGTAGCCAGCATTGTCGGCATCGCTCTGGCTCATGCCGACAGCCATCTCCATCTGTTTCCATTCGTTGTCGCTCGGCACGTGCCAGCCCGTGGGGCAAATACCCTGTACACCGCTGGGGTTACTAGCAGAAGAGGATGAGTTGCGCATCACTGCCTTCCAGTTGTACAACAATCCGTAGGTGGATTGGTTGGAGGAGCTGTTGTTCGGGTAGTACCAATAGGCCGTTGTAGTGGAAGTTGTTGTTCCATTGGCGATGGCGGTTCCGTCAGCATATTTCGTGGTTTTCAGGTTCTCTTTCATCCAGCATTGCGTGCCTATAAGAACCGTATTGTAGGTATTATTGTCACGGTCGGTAATCGTCGGCATACCTGGGCAAGGATAGCCGTCCATTGAAGCGGAGAACTGTAGCGCGAATGTTTGCGATGCTCCTTGTTGTTGCATTATGCGTGCGCTCTCCTCCTCATTTCCGTTAATCGTGGCATACCCCACATATTCCATCTGGTCACCGAAAGTGAAAGGATTGTTCGTGTTGCCCTTTGCTCCATTCTTTAACTGGAAAGATTCATTTGCCATTCCTTGATATTCAATGGCATCAGCAGCACCATTGCCATTGTTCACCATCTTCACGGAAGTTACCTTCCCATTCTGGCGGGCGGTAAGAACGTAGGTGCCAGCATTGGCAACGGAAATGCGGAACTGGTGTGTGCCGGGTTGTAAAGACGCAAAATTCTGCGCACTCACCAAACGACCGTTCACGTCAGTAATTTCCAATGCTACGGCTCCAGCTTCGGCTGTTGTCAGAGCGGTGCTGGTAGTTCCGTCAAACGGATTCGGGTTGTTTTGCGAGAGCGAAAAGCCGCCATTGGTTCCGTTCTCCACAATTCCGACGCCATTCTGCATTGTAAGCGTGGTGTCGGGCCACATGATGGTTTCCTGCCAACTGCATGTAAGGTTGGTGATGACAACACGGTCAAGCTGAACACGACGATTGTTGGCATCACGGCCTGTGAAAGTCAGCGTCACACTTTGGGCAAAACCTGCCACGCACGCCAGTGCCAGCAGGGAAAAAGTCAGTAGTTTTTTCATGAAAAAATGTTTTAAGGTTAAAATATTGAATAACTTATTGTATTGTGAAACAGATACTGCAATAATCTGGATCAATCGAAAAAATGAATTAAATTTTGATGTTTATACAATTTTTGCAAGTTTTTTCGTCTGAATAGGGGCAAGTTATCATCTTGGAATACTCAATTTCCCACTTTTTGTATTTATCATTATATGTTTTGTACCAACAATAGAATAACGAAATAGATAACAAAGCACTGCCTCCAAAAACCACAATCCAAATGCGACTAATAAGTCGAATGTCGCTATTTACATAAACACAAACGTGTACAGCAGTGACAAAGAAAATGATAACAAAAAGGGCAAGCAGAATTTGGCATATTAACTTGAAAATATCCTGCGGAATATCCCAGCTTTTTTTGTTGAATGGACAGTAGCCTCTTCTATATATTTTTTTGAATTGCTCCTTATTGCCCGTATAATAACGGCAACGAATGGCAAACGTGACGAATTGATCCGTCCGTCGTTGACAACCGGTATTGTATGCAATCAGGAAAAGGGCGGCAATAACAAAGAAGCAGGCAATGGCGGCCATCAATAGGACATCAACAGTATAGCTATTATTTGCTATGCAATATGACAGTTTTTCTCCTACAAATTCACTTGTGGAATGGGAATATATATATCCGTAGCCACCTACTACACTAATAATGGCGGCGATGAGCGATATGATGTGTCCTGCCTTGGCATTGTTGTTGATGGCATATTGCTCATGCAATTGTTTTTCCAAATCCCAAATTTTCTCTTCGTAAGACTGTGCGGGAGTAACAGTTTGTGTAATATTGGATTGCTGGGAAGATAGTGTATTACCATTCTCTACTTTTTGTTTGACATTCACATCCTGACCATCATTCGAAATGTTTATTTCTTGTTCTACTTTCATAATAATTGATTTGATTTAATTTATTGATTTATAATTGTTTATATTCAAAAGATAGCATATTTATTGTCTTTTAATACAACGTACAGACATACCATAACCTTTGTATTTATCGTCATCTCTGTATACACCAGCTTTATCGTAACTAAGTTCCCGACAGTAAGCGTAACCATAGCCACTATCTTCATCCGGAGTAGAAGTCCAAAACCAAGCACACCCACTAAAATCTCTAATGTCATCAGGAGTATAAGCAACGCCTGCAGGAATGGCACTAAATCCCGATGAATTTCGTCCTGTAGCAGATATATTACCAGCAGCGTTGGCAGTAGATGATGATGCCCAACCAATATTGCCAGAAAGACGGGCGGCAATATATCCTCTCCATTCTCCAACTCGTGTCACTACGCTTTCTCCCATTCCGACTGCCATCTCCATTGTCTTCCATTCATAATCAGTTGGTAATTTCCAACCAGTAGGGCAAACTTGATTTGCGGCTGGCCAAGTATACAGCAGCCCATATGTATTTATATTAGCAGAATTTTTACCGGGATACAAATAAAAACTACTAGTGTAATCCAGACCAGAGGGATAGCTATTTGGTCCCGCATAACTAATATTTGTACCGTCTGCTGTTTTTGTGGATTTCATATTTTCCTTCATCCAACACTGGGTGCCAATTTGTACAGTGTTGTATGTATTGCCTTGAATGTCAGCAACTAAGTCAGTACCACACTGCCAAGTGAAACTAATTTGATTCCCGTAACCAGTACCAACGCTATTAGTTGCGTATGCTCGGACATAGTACGTTGTTCCTTGTGTAAGACCTGTCATAGAGGATGTAAAACTTCCTGTACCTGTTCCATTAGTTGTTTTGTTATTGGAAATTGTTGGATTTTGGGAGGTACTCCAACATATTCCACGTGCAATAACTGCAGCACCTCCGTCATTAGCTATGTTGCCACCACTATTGGCGGTGGCTCCCGTATTATTTGTGACAGCTGCGGTGGCAACTGACGGAAGCCCCAATGTCGTAAAACTTCTCTGCTCTCCATAGCTCGTTCCTGCGCTATTGGTAGCATAAGCTCGTACATAATATGTTGTTCCCAAAGCCAAACCTGTCATTGAACTGGTAAAGTTTCCTACACCAGTCCCATCGGTAGTATAGTTATCATTTATGGTCGGATTAGGACTCGTACTCCAGCACACTCCTCTGGCGGTAATAGGACTATTTCCTTGAGATTCCACAAAACCACCTGTAGAGGCAGAAGTCCCGGTAATGTTGGTTACACTTTTTGTCACCACACTCGGCAAACCTGCCACATCGCGGAGGCAACGGACAGAATAACCACGATCTTCTGGAATCTTTGCAGCTTCAATAGTATCCCTTCCTGCACCAATCCCATACACATGAATTCTATGCTCACTATTTTTTGTTGCCACCCATAAATATCCATTTGTCCCAAAATTCTTATATGTAGTACCCTCATAGCATCCTCCTGCAGGCATAACAGAAAATCCTGTTGCATTGTTACTGCTTGGATTATTACCCACTGCACAAGAGTTCGTACTGCTACTCCACCCTGTGGTAGAAGCCAATGCCTTGGCAATATTAGCACTGTTTTCATTGCACAAATATTGCAATTGGTTGCTCACATACGTTGTCATTGCTGTCCATTCGGCATCGCTGGGTACGTGCCAGCCTGTTGGACAAATGCCTTGTACGCCAGAAGGAACGGCATTGTCGCTCAAAGAACCGTTCATCACTGCTGCCCAGTTGTAAAGATATCCGTAGGTATTTACAATAGTGTTGTTGTCGTCAGGATAATAACGGTAGGCGGTAGTGCTGCTGATGTCGCTGCCCAAGGCAATTGCCGCGCCAGAACTGTATCTTGTAGTGCGCAAGTTCTCTTTCATCCAACATTGGTCGTTAATCAAAACGGTATGGTAAATGTTGCTGTCAATGTCCATCATGGTGGAAGTGCCGCAGGTAAAAGATGCCGTGGTAAAGGTCTTCTGTGCTCCGTAAGCGGTGCCCCTTCCATTGGTAGCGTATGCACGCACATAATAGGTGGTGCCGGCATTCAAGCCCGTCAGATTGCAGGAGAAACTGCCGATGCCACTTCCTACAATTTTGTGGTTGCCCGCAATCGTAGGATTGGCAGTAAGGCCATAGCATACGCCTTTTTCGGTAACACTGTCGGCTCCCTGGTTGGAAATATTGCCGCCCAAAGTAACGGTATTGGAGGTTACATTGGTAGGATTATTGGTGGTTAACACTGGCAATGAAAGAGTGGTAAAGGAGACTTCGTTGCCGTAGGAAGTACCCTCGTCTATGGTAGCGTAGGCGCGTACATAGTAGGTTACGCCATCGGTCAATCCTGTTAAAGAGCTGGTAAAGGAGCCCACGCCACTGCCATCGGTCGTATGGCTGCCGCTAATGGTAGGCGTATGTGAAGTGCTCCAGCAAACGCCTCGGGCAGTCACAGGATGTCCGGAGGTTAGTACTCTACCGCCAGATGTGGCTGTATAAGCTTGGATATTGGAAACTTCAGTGGTCGTCAATTCAGCAAGATTGGCAGAAAGCGTCTTAAATTGCATTCTGCTACCGTAGGCAACACCTGCGTGGTTAACGGCAAAAGCACGCACATAATATGTTGTCAGAGGTTGCAAACCTGTGAGTACGGCAGTGAAGTTATTGGAATTGGTATCTACAATCACCACATTGTCATCAAGAGTAGGATAATTGTTTGTGCTATAACAGAAACCTTTGTTCAGCACTTGGCAACCACCGTTGTTGCTTACTTTTCCACTTACGGTAACTGAGATTTTAGTTCTCAAATTCGTATCTACGGTATTGGTAGTCACTGTGGGCAAATTGCAGGACAAGGTAGTAAAATTCATAGTGCTACCGTAAGAGGTTCCCACAGCATTGGTGGCGTAGGCACGTACATAATAGGTGGTGCTCATTGCCAACCCAGTGATATTTGCCGTAAAGTTTTCCACAGAAGCAGAAATTGTCTGGGCATTGGTAAAATTGTTTTGCAAAGAATATTGGAAACCAACACTCACATTGGCATCGCCACCGTGAGACAGCAGCGTGCCGCTCACCATTGCGGAAGAATCAGACACATTGGTTACGTTTTGCGTGCTCACGCTGGGAGCGATAGGGACGACGGTCACTTCAACACCTTGGGTGGAAGAACAGCCGTAGGTGTTTGTTCCCGTTACCGAATAGTGGGTGGTCGATTCGGGATGTACCGTTACGGAATTGCCGGTTGCGCTTGTACTCCACTGATACGTGGAGGCACCGGAAGCGGTCAGCGTGGTGGAGGCTCCGTAATTGACAGTTGTATTTCCTGTTATGGTGATTGTCGGATTGGCATAAACCGTAAGTGTATGGTTCATTGAACTAACGCAGCCATTCTCGTCCGTACCATATACATTGTAAGTGGTAGTTTCTGAAGGAGAAGCCACCACGCTATGGCCCGTGGTCGTGTTCAATCCAGTAGCAGGTGTCCACTGGTAGGTGTCTGCTCCGCTTGCCGTCAAAGTGGTGCGGCGGCCCATACAAATAGAATGTTCGCCAACGACAGACAACGTAGGCAAAGGATAGACCGTAAGTTGCAAATTGATAACCGAATCACAACCATAAACAGACTGGAATGTATGAGAATAGTGTCCCGAAGCGGTAAGCTGTTGTCCATAAAAATCATAACTTGCCCCTTGACAAATGGAGGCAGTACGATTGACACTGTATTGAGGATGTACGACAATGGTAACCGTAGCAGATAAGTTGCAGCCAGTAGTACTGGTTCCCGTAACGGTATAAGCGGTGTTGGATTCGGGTGATGCCACCACGGTATTTCCATCGGTAGTATTTAATCCGGTGGCGGGAGCCCAATGAGCATTATTTACACCGGTTACCGATAAAGTAGTACTTCCATTCTGACAGATTTCGGTATTGCCGGCAATGGAGATTGTCGGGACAATCAAAGTAAGCGTAATGACGGAATCACAGCCGTGAATCGTTTGCAAAGTATGAGAATAGGTTCCTGGTGCAGTCAGGTGTTGCCCGAAGAAATCGTAACTTTCGCCAGGACAAATAGTTTCCGCAATATTCGTTTGAAAAACAGGATAAACGTCAACGGTGGCGGTGGCAGAACCCGTACATCCGTTGGCAGCGGTGCCAATCACGGTATAACTCGTGCTTACGGTAGGCGTTACGACAACGACAGGTCCCGAAGTCGTGCTCATTCCTTCAGCAGGCAGCCATTGATAAGAGTTCGCGCCATTGGCGGTGAGTATGGTGCTGCCGTTTTCGCAAATGGCTCTTGTTCCAGTTATGGAAACAGAAGGGGCATTCTTTTGAGTAAGAATAAGTGTGATGACAGAATCACAACCGTGAATATTCTGTAAGGTATGCGTATAAACGCCACCTTGCGTAAGTTGCTGGCCATAGAAATCATAAACTTCACCTTGACAGAAATTGTCGGCAATGGTAGTGTTTTGTGATTCATAAACATTGACATATACTGTGGCGGTATTGCTGCATCCGTTGGCGGCAGTTCCAACAACGGTATAGAGTGTTGATACGGAAGGTGATGCCGTTACAATATTTCCTGTTGTCGGATTCAGACTTGAAGTCGGCGACCACTGGTAGGCGATGGCTCCGTTAGCCGCAAGAATGGTATTGGATCCCTGACAGATTTCGGTATTTCCAACAATACTGACAGTAGGCGTTTGTTTTACTGTCAGTTGCAAAGTGATGATTGAATCACAGCCGTGGATGCTTTGCAATATATGAGTATAAGTACCTGAAGCGGTCAGGTTTTGTCCGAAGAACGGATAAACCTCACCTTGGCAAATTTCTGCATCCCGATTTGTATTATAAACAGGATTCACCGTAACTGTCACGGTTCCGGAATTAATACAGCCATTGGCATCGGTTCCTAAAATGGTATATGTAATGGTAGAGGCAGGAGCAGCAATGACCGTGGCTTCCGTTTGCACATTCAAACCGGTGACAGGTGCCCATTGGTAAGTGTCAGCACCGTTGGCCGTCAAAGTGGTATAGCCACCATTGCAAATGCTGTTGTTGCCAGAAATCGTAATGGTCGGCAAGCTGTTTACCGTCAAATTCAAAGTAATTACAGAGTCACATCCCTGTGTTGTCTGTAACGTATGGGTATAGGTTCCTGAGACCGTAAGTTGCTGACCAAAGAACGGATATTGGGTTCCTTGGCAGATACTGGCGTTAATTGTAGTATTGGCGGTGGGCAATACCGTAACCAAAACATTGGCATAACCCGTACAGCCATTGGCTGCCGTTCCCGATACGGTATAATTATTAGTGGCACTGGGACTTGCCGTCACCACACTGCCGCTTGTTGAACTTAATCCTGTAGCGGGAACCCACACATAGCTGTCGGCACCAGAAGCCGTTAAGACGGTGCTTTCGCCTTGACAAATGGTAGTATTGCCAGCAATAGATATATTTGGTATGGTCTTATAGGACAAAGAAAGTGTAATTACCGAATCGCAACCATTTACAGATTGCAGCGTATGGGTATAAGTACCTGCTTCAGATAGTTGTTGCCCATAAAAATCGTAAATTTCTCCTGGACAGATGGAAGCCGTAGTACCAACATTGTATGTCGGATTTACTGCCACAAAGATGCTGGCCGTTCCAGTACAGCCGTTTGCTGCAGTTCCCGTTACGGTATAAACAGTTGATACGGATGGCGAAGCTTCAACAACACTTCCGCTTTGTACATTCAATCCGGTGGCAGGTGACCATAAGTATGTGTTTGCACCGCTGGCCGTTAATACGGTACTATTACCAATACAAATGGAAGTATTTCCCGTAATATTGATGGACAACGGATTGCATAGCGTGGTAAAACTTGTAGCATCACCGTATGATGTTACAGTATGATACGTGGCGAAAGCCCTTACATAGTATAATGTTGCCTCTTGAAGCCCCGTGATATTCGCCGAAAAGTTTCCATTACCAGTTCCACAAGCCACATCAACGGCATTGGCGAAGGAAGCGTCTGTGCTGTATTGAAAACCTCTTTGGATTTGTTGTCCATCGGTATTTGAAGTGACAGTAGCGGACAAGGTAACTGAATTTGCCAACACATTGGTCACAGTCAATGATTGCAAAGTGATGTTGGGATTGGACACGCAATCAAAATTCAAGATAAAACTTTCAGAAGCATTTTGCTGCTGCTGAATTCTATGGCTCTCATATTCTTCACCGTTTACTGTCGCATACCCCACATATTCCATTAAATCACCACTAGTAAAACTATGTTGGGATTGACCTTTAGCATTATTAAGTTCGACACTCAGAGGGCGCATATTTCCTTCGCCTAAATAGTGCAAGGCATTAGCACCCGCATTCCCGGCATTCACCATTTTTATCGACGCATGGTCGTTACCGCTGCGAGCTGTGAGAAGATAACTTTGTGCCGTACTGAGCAGCACCCTAAAGTTGTGACATCCTGCGGCAAGAGTGTTATTATATGAAGTGATTTTTTTCCCGTTCAAATCATAGACTTCGATCAGCACTGGACCTTCTTTAGGAAGGCATAATGAAAAGTCTGAGGTTCCGTCAAATGGGTTTGGAACATTTTGCGAAAGATTAAAACTTTCAACGTTACCATAATCTTCAATTCCGACGCTGTTCATCACCAAGATAGTGTCGGGATAATAAATGGTTTCCTGCCAGCCTTTAGTCAGATTCGAGATGGACACTCTATTCAACGGAATAAAGTGGTTGTTGGCATCACGACCCGTAAAGGTCAGTGTCGTTGTTTGTGCGGAAACTGCCAGTATGGAAACCATCAATACCACAAGGAATAATAATCGTTTCATAATCATTATTTTTTTCAGCACCGGCTCGTCAATGCAGGTAAAACAAAACAAAGAAAGTGGAGCCATTCCATCTTACCTTATCCCAACGTGAGGGCTCGACTCCCTGTAATGCAAATAAAGCAAGAGAACAACCCCACGTTGAGTATATCGTGTAAAACGAATACCAACCAAGGAGCAGTTCATCTTCCCAATATTCCAGCATTACTTCAGTGAAGTGTCGAGTTTCACGTGGTGGAATAAAGCGAAAATGCGCTTTCTAATATCGTTGCAAAAATAAGAAAAAATTATTATTATCCTATAATTTTAAAATAAATTTATACGAATATCATATAAATCAAGCCAATTTTTGAAGGAATAATTTTGTCTTCATTCCATTCACACAGAACATTTCATTTCCCGCACCTCACGTTGCAGGAAACCTTGAATGGGGATGAAACGGCCGTAGGCGTAAATGGTGATGGTGGAGAAAATCAATCTAAATAATTCCCAAATCATTTTATAATTTTATACATTTGGATAAAATTATAACGATTTTTTAGTATTTTTGCAAACTAAAATTGTGTATATACACAAAAATAATTTTGAGATGGAATTTAAAAGAGATCAATACATTCAAAAATTGGAGGCCTATAAGCATAACCACTTAATTAAAGTGGTGACAGGACTCCGGCGAGTAGGAAAATCCTACTTGCTATTTAACCTTTTCAAGCGCCACCTTGTGGAAAGCGGAATCCCATCCGACCACATCATTGAAATTCCATTAGATGACTTTGCCTTCCTGGAATTGCGAGATGCAAAAAAAATGTATCAATTTGTCAAAGAATCAGCATTGTCAGATAACAAGATGCACTATGTTTTCATTGACGAGGTTCAGCTTCTCGACCAATTCGTGGATGTTCTGAATGGATTTCTGCATATCGACAATTTGGACGTATATGTTACGGGAAGCAATGCGAGGTTTCTTTCTTCCGATATTGTAACTGAATTTAGGGGAAGAGGGGTGCAAATTGATGTTCATCCGCTTACCTTCAAAGAAATTTACCAAAAGAAAGACGGGGATGTGACGTCCGTTTGGAAAGATTATATGTTCTACGGCGGCATTCCATTGGTGGTTGCCGAACCCGTTCTCGCCATCAAGCGGGAGATGCTGCGTGCTCTGGTAAAGGAGACTTATTTGACGGATATTATTGAACGGAATAAAGTGAAGAATGATGCGGAATTGGAGGATTTATTCAAGATTCTGGCCTCCAATATCGGAACTTTAACCAACCCCACCAAAATATCCAACACTTTCAAAAGCGAAAAGAACGTTTCCATTAATTCGTGGACAATCAAACAGTATATTGACTATTTTGAGGATTCGTTTCTTTTGAAGAAGACCATCCGTTACGATATTAAGGGACGAAAATATATTGATACACCTTGCAAATACTATTTTTCGGATATCGGTCTGCGAAATGCGGCATTGGATTTCAGACAGGTGGAGCCCACGCACGTGATGGAAAACATTATTTTCAATCAACTTTTGCACGATGGATACAATGTCGATGTTGGAGTGTTGGAGCGTTATTCTAAGAACAGTGATGGAAAGACCATACGGAATGTTCTTGAAGTAGATTTCGTTTGCAACAAAGACAGCGACCGGCTTTATATTCAAAGTGCCTTTTCCATTCCTGATACGGAGAAACTTGAACAAGAGCAACGCTCGCTTTACTTGATCGACGACTCGTTCAAAAAAATGATTTTAACCAATGACACTATTCCTGCACACCGATTGAATAATGGCGTGTATCTGACCAACGTGTGTGAGTTTTTATTAGAGGAATAACCCATACGATGCTTAAAGCTCACTTTCCTCCACCAACAGTTTCATCTCGCGCACTCGCGTTGCAGAAAACGGGGACGGGGATTTCGCGGCCGTAGGCGTAGAAGGTGATGGTGGAAATGCAGATTGATTTTTCGATAATGTGACGCGATATCTTGTAGAGACGCAAAATTTTGCGTCTCTACAATGACGATGACGGCAGCATCAACAACAATTGAAAATGTTAGGCGTTCAGATATAAAAACAAAAAAGAGGGTGACTGTTTTGTCACCCTCTTTAATTATGGCAGGAGAGGAAAGAATCGAACTCTCACTGATGGTTTTGGAGACCACTGTTCTACCATTAAACTACTCTCCTAAATCAAAGGGCTGAAGAATCAGCCCTTTGGATATGCTAATTTAGAATTAGTCTAAGATATCAGTTACCTGACCGGCACCAACGGTTCTACCACCTTCACGGATAGCAAAGTGCAGACCCTTGTTGATAGCGATTTCTGATAACAACTTAACAGTGATAGTCAAGTTATCGCCAGGCATTACCATTTCTACGCCTTCTGGAAGAGAGATTTCACCAGTAACGTCCGTAGTACGGAAATAGAACTGAGGACGATAGTTGTTGTGGAATGGAGTGTGACGACCACCTTCTTCTTTCTTCAAGATATAAACTTCAGCCTTGAATTCTTTGTGAGGTTTAATTGAACCTGGTTTTGCGATTACCATACCACGACGGATTTGGTCTTTATCGATACCACGGAGTAACAAACCAACGTTATCACCAGCTTCACCTTCGTCCAAAATCTTACGGAACATTTCAACACCTGTAACAACTGATTTCAGTTTTTCAGCACCCATACCGATGATATCAACCGGGTCACTAGTGTGAACGATACCAGTTTCAATTCTACCAGTAGCAACGGTACCACGACCGGTGATTGAGAATACGTCTTCGATTGGCATCAAGAAATCTTTATCTTTGTCACGTCCTGGAAGTGGAATCCAAGAGTCAACGGCATCCATAAGTTCCATGATTTTGTCAACCCACTTAGGTTCGTTGTTCAAACCACCAAGAGCTGAACCGCGGATGATAGGAGTATCATCACCTTCGAAACCGTAGAAGCTTAATAATTCACGGATTTCCATTTCAACGAGGTCGAGCAATTCTGGGTCATCAACCATATCAACCTTGTTCATGAAAACAACCATTCTTGGAACACCTACTTGCTTAGCCAAAAGGATGTGTTCACGAGTCTGAGGCATAGGACCATCAGTAGAAGCAACAACCAAGATAGCACCATCCATCTGAGCAGCACCAGTTACCATGTTTTTAATGTAGTCAGCGTGGCCCGGGCAGTCAACGTGTGCATAGTGACGATTAGCAGTTTGATATTCAACGTGTGAAGTATTGATAGTGATACCACGTTCCTTTTCTTCTGGAGCGTTATCAATAGAATCGAAACTTCTTAATTCTGACAAACCTTTTGCTGCCAATACTGTAGTGATAGCTGCAGTCAAAGTGGTTTTACCGTGGTCAATGTGACCAATTGTACCAACGTTTACGTGTGGTTTCGAACGATCAAATTTTTCTTTTGCCATTTTCTTATAAATTAAGGTTTTTAATAAATTATTTTTGCTTAAGAATATTCATAAAAAAAGAGCCGTTGATGAGATTTGAACTCATGACCTCTTCCTTACCAAGGAAGTGCTCTACCCCTGAGCTACAACGGCTTATTGTATCACGTGAAAGAACGTTATCAAAATTTTCATTTTGAGTTTGCAAAAATACATCTTTTTTTTTACTCTGCAACACTAAAAATGATTTTTTTGCCTTTTTTCGTCTTTTAATTTTGCAATTTATTGATTTTCAATATTTTGCATACATATTGAAAGGCTTTCATCCCACTGGGGAATATGAATGCCCAAATCGTGCTCAATAGCACTCAAATCGAAGGCAGAGTGTGCTGGACGCGGTGCTATTGCATTGTATTCCAACGTACTAACAGGCAAAACACGACAGGACAATCCAGCATTGGTCATAATCTGTTTGGCAAAATCATTCCAGGAAATGACGCCGCGATTGGCAAAATGATAGACAGTCAACCCTTTATAGTTTTCAGATTTTGCAATAATTTGCAGAATAACCCGAGCCAAATCGCGAGCATACGTCGGTCCGCCAAACTGGTCATTCACCACCCGTATTTCTTCTTTTTCCTTGCCCAACCTCAGCATTGTCTTGACGAAATTTCCGCCATATTCCGAATACAACCAAGAAGTTCTAATAATAACGCCATCGCATTTTGACTGTGCCATCGCCACTTCGCCTTCCCACTTTGATCTACCGTAAACAGATTGCGGATTCACCCTATCGGTGACCTTGTGCGGAATATCTTCCTTACCATCAAATACATAGTCAGTGGAAATATGAACCAAAAAACAATGATGTTGGGCTGCCACCTGTGCCAGATTCCGGGTTGCGTCACGGTTAATCAGAAAGCATTTTTCAACATCATTTTCCGCCTTATCGACTGCCGTATATCCCGCTGCATTAATAATGACATGAATACGATTGTCCGCGACGAATTTATCAATCCGGGCCTCGTCCGTGATATCCAACTCGGCCACATCGGTATAAAAATACTGATTAACGACATCTTCTCTTGTTAAATCACGCAAACAATTTCCCAATTGTCCGTTAGCCCCTGTGATTAAGATATTACTCATTTTTCATCATTTTCAAGATGCAAAAATACAAAATTATTCAACATTTTGACCAATTTTACCTTCGTATATCGTGCTGATTTTCATTTGCTAAATATTCCATATTATTCATCAATACATATATAACTTAATTTTTGTATCTTTGCCGCAAATTCAACTATGATGAAAGTCAGCGGAAAAAAAATCCACATTCAAGCCAAAGACAATGAAATCTTTGCGAAATTATGTAATTGCAACAATTTCGGAAAATTCCTTCCAGAACAGGTCAAGGACTGGGAATCTACGGAAGACTACTGCAAGTTTTCCATTCCCGGAATCGCATCGCTTACCCTGAACATCCAAGAAAAAGTGGAATTTTCGAAAGTCGTCTTTGCCGCTTCCAACGACAAGCATATTCCCGTCAACATCACGCTCAATTTAGCAGGTCAAGATGACGGAACCGACATCAACGCCGAGATTGAGGCGGAAGTTCCCGCCTTTTTAAGCGGAATGGTGCAAAAGCCGTTGCAAAACTTGGTGGATATGATTGCCGACAGAATAAAGAACGACTCCGAAAAATAATTTTTTATGATTAGCAAGATTCGTACAGAGGGTTTAGTTAAACAATATAAGCACCGCCGTGTGGTCAACAATGTTTCCATTGAGGTTAACCAAGGTGAAATCGTTGGCCTACTGGGTCCCAATGGCGCGGGGAAGACGACTTCTTTCTATATGATTGTCGGGTTGATACAGCCCTTGGAAGGCAAAATTTTCCTCAATGACGAAGACATTACCGGAATGGCGATGTACAAAAGGGCGCAAATGGGCATTGCCTATCTTCCGCAAGAGGCGTCTGTTTTCCGAAACTTGAGCGTAGAAGACAACATCATGGCCATTCTTCAGTTTACCGACTTAACGAAAGACCAGCAAAAAGAGCGTCTGGAAGAATTGATTTCCGAGTTCAACATTCAGAAAGTACGCAAAAACAAAGGCAGCAACCTTTCCGGTGGAGAACGCCGCCGCTGCGAAATTGCACGCTGCCTGGCTTCCAACCCTAAATTCATTCTTTTGGACGAACCGTTTGCCGGCGTAGATCCCATTGCCGTGGAAGACATCCAAAACATTGTGGCCAAACTGAAGGACAAAAACATCGGCATCCTCATCACCGACCACAACGTACACGAAACCTTGTCCATCACCGACCGTGCTTATTTGCTTTTCGAAGGAAGCGTGCTGAAATCCGGCACCGCAGAAGAATTGGCTGCCGACCCACAAGTTCGAAAAGTATATCTCGGCAGTAATTTTGAATTAAGAAAATAAATTAACAAGAAAGCTGTTTCAGACTTTCCGTTTATAAATCATCACTTATGCGATACAAACCATTAAATCAGGATTTTTACATTAGAAACAGACAAAATCTCATTCAAGAAATCGAGAAAGACGCTGTTGTCATCGTGACTTCCAACGACGAATATCCCCGTTGCGGCGATACCACCCACCCTTTCCGTCAAAATTCAGATTTGCTGTACCTGTGCGGCATCGACCAGGAAGAAACCTGTCTGGCATTGGCACCGTGGCATCCCAACAAGGATTATCGGGAAGTGTTGTTCATCAAGAATCCAAGTCCTGAAATGATCACCTGGTTTGGACATCGCCTCAGCAAAGAACAGGCCTCCGCCATTTCGGGCATTCAAACCGTGGTCTTTGTGGAAGATATGGAGTCGGTTTTGAACAATATTCTCTTCCATTCGCAACACGTCTATCTTCATTTGCCGGAAAGTTCCCGTTCAAAAAACGACTTTCCCACCCGGGAAGTTCGCTTGGCCGAACAACTGAAAAAGGACTACCCGCTGCACACATACCACAGACTGGCTCCGATTTTGAATCCTTTGCGTGCCGTCAAACAGCCAGAAGAGTTGGAAGCCCTCAAAAAAGCCTGCGACATTACGGCCAAGGCTTTCAAACGGGCAAAAGCCGCCGTCAAACCAGGAATGTACGAGTATGAAATTGAAGCCGAACTCATTTACGAAATGATGAAAAACGGTGCGTCAGGTCTCTCGTTTGCTCCTATTTGCGCTTCCGGTGCCGACACGTGCGTCCTTCACTATATTAAAAATGATAAAATGATGCAAGACGGTGATCTACTGCTGATGGATTTTGGCGCGGAATATGCCAACTATGCCGGAGATTGCAGCCGTACCATTCCTGTCAACGGACATTTCACCCCCCGCCAAAAAGCCGTTTATGATGCCGTCCTGTCTATCTATAAAGATACCATCCCAAAATTCACGCCTGGAATGACCATCCACAAAATCAATGATTTTGTATTTAAAAGAATGGATGAAGAACTGATTAAATTAGGATTATACACGGAAGAAGATGTCAAAAACCAGGATCCGGCCAAGCCTTTATTCAAAAAATATTATATGCACAACACCAGCCACTTTATCGGATTAGACGCTCACGACGTTGGCGAACGCGACTGGGTTTTTCAACCTGGAATGGTTCTGAGTTGCGAACCCGGCATCTATATTGCAGAAGAAGGTATTGGTGTTCGTATCGAAACTGATGTGGTCGTAGCCGAAAAACCTATCGACTTGTTCGAAGGATTAGACCTTTAATCTGCCTGATTTCCTATTTCTTATAATTTCAGCACCTTTGCGTTGGATGGAATTTTAATTCCCGTAGAACCGGGCACGTTAAATTTCAAATTGACAACGGTAGCATCAATTTTTCGCTTACCACCATCCATACTTAAACTAAACTTATCAAAAAATGGGATGTCTATAGATGGAAACAGGCAACCATTGTAATTAACCTCAAGACTTTTACAGTTATTGAGTAATTCTTTCTGCCCGTTCAGCAAAGCCTGCAAGGTATAAAAATCTGCCTTCTCCTTCAAATATTTTTCAACAAAGGCGTAATCTCCATCATAATATTCATTAGACATTTTATTTACGAAAGTCACTTTCTGCGGAGTAGCGACCAAACGTGCCAATTCTATACCCATTAAATTGATATTCAAATAAATAACACTATCTATACGATTAACAAAAACATAATTGCATTGATATTTTTTTCCGTCAAACTGAATATTAGCTCCACCGCGATAACTCACCCAACGATACGCGCTATACGGATTTTTCGCCACAGGTTTCTTGGTGGCTTTATTGGGCTTCGCAGTCGCTTGTAATTGCTCAATTTTAGATTTTGGCAACTTCTTGGTCGTTTTGCAGCCAACAAAACCCAACGATATCACCAACAAGGCCAAAGCGATAAAAAAAGTTTTTTTCATAATAATATCTTTTTTGAAATATAACAATGAAAAAACACAATTATTGTCTTAAACAGAAAAATTCAACTGATACATCATAATGGCCGCCGCAATAGACGCATTCAGGGACTCGGCCTTATCGGCACTTTTGACCGGGCTGTCTATCAAGATCTTATCCGTCACCTTGGCGGCGAGATTTTCGGAGATACCATTGGCTTCGTTGCCGATGACAATCACATCTGAAGGACGAAACGAAAAGTTGCGAATCGGTGTTCCGGACAAAAACGTTCCCAAGATTCTCCGATGTTGCAAGCGAGTGTCAATCAATTTTTCCAAATCGGCATAACAAACCTTCACACGGGTAAAAGACCCCATCGTAGCTTGAACAACCTTAGGATTAAACACATCCACGGTATTTTCGGAACAGGCAATTTGTCTGATTCCGAACCAATCTGCAGTACGGATAATCGTTCCCATATTTCCAGGATCCCGGATGTCGTCCAGCATCAGCAATGGCTGATCATAATTTAGAATTTCAGGATTTGTCTTGGGCATTTCCGTTACTGCCATAACGGGTTGTGGATTTTTCCAGGCGCTAAGGCGTTCCATTTCGGCAGGTGAAACCTGTGTCAGCAAGAGGTCATTGGAAAGATTTTTGCCATATTTCGACAGCCATTCTTCCGTAGCCATAATCTCAACGACGTGCATCGACGAATTCAGCAAATCGTTTACAGACTTAATGCCTTCCACCAAAAATAATCCGCTTGCATCTCTGAATTTTTTCTGATGCAAGCGGGTTACAGATGATATTTTATTTTTTCCAATCATAAACTTATTGATTGGGACTGATTAGAATTCAGCGTTTTGAGGAGTTCTCGGGAACGGAATGACGTCACGAATATTGGTCATCCCCGTCACGAAGAGTAGCAATCTTTCAAAGCCCAAGCCAAAGCCGGAGTGAGGAGCGGAACCGAATTTACGGGTTTCGAAATACCACCAGTATTGTTCTTCCGTCATATTCAATTCTTGAACACGATGGAGCAGTTTTTGATAATCGGCCTCACGTTCAGAACCACCGATAATTTCGCCGATAGTCGGGAACAACACATCCATTGCGCGAACCGTCTTGCCGTCATCATTTTGCTTCATATAGAAAGCCTTGATATCCTTTGGATAATCGGTCAAAATAACAGGACGTTTGAAATGACTTTCCACCAGATAGCGTTCGTGTTCCGACTGCAAATCGATACCCCAGGAAACAGGATAATCGAATTTTTTATCTGCTTTCAACAAAATATCGATTGCGGAAGTATAGTCGAGGCGGACAAACGCGTCTTTCAAAACAAATTCAAGTCTTTCAATCAGCGTCTTGTCAAACATATCGTTCAGGAACTTCAGGTCATCCATATTGTTATCCAAAGCATATTTTACCAAATACTTGATAAAATCTTCGGCCAAATCCATATTGTCCGTAATGTCATTGAAAGCGACTTCCGGTTCTACCATCCAGAATTCTGCCAAGTGACGAGGGGTATTGCTATTTTCGGCTCGGAAAGTAGGACCGAAAGTATAAATAGCGCCCAAAGACAAAGCACCGAGTTCGCCTTCCAGCTGACCGGAAACCGTAAGGTTGGTACGTTTTCCGAAGAAATCCTTCTTATAATCGACCTTACCGTCTTCCGTACGAGGAATATTGTTCAGGTCGAAAGTCGTCACATTGAACATTTCACCTGCACCTTCTGCGTCCGACGCAGTAATCAGCGGAGTATGAAGATAGAAGAAACCTCTATCATTAAAATATTTATGAATAGCGAAAGCCATAGCGTGACGCAGACGAAGCACGCAACCGAAGTAATTGGTACGGGGACGGAGGTGGGCGATTTCGCGCAAGAATTCCATACTATGGCCTTTTTTCTGCAAAGGATAGATTTCTGGATCCGCAGAACCATAGACTTCAATTTTATCGGCTTGGATTTCGACGTTTTGTCCCTTACCTTGAGATTCGACGAGCGTACCTTCCACGCATAAGCAAGAACCTGTGGTGACGAGTTTAAGCAGAGCTTCGTCAAATTTGGCCACATCGACCACAACCTGGATGCTGCTTACGATAGAACCGTCGTTGATAGCGATAAAGGCCACACTGTTATTTCCACGTTTCGTTCTTACCCAACCCTTAACGCAAACTTTATTACCTAATCCCACAACTTCGGGATGCTTAACCAACTCTATAACTTTACTACGTTTCATAATTATATCTTTTGAAAACAAACGTTTTTTTATTGTCCTAAATAAGATTTGAGGATCTTACATTTTGAAGTATGTTTTAATCTACGCAAAGCTTTTTCCTTGATTTGTCTCACTCTTTCGCGAGTCAAGTCGAACTTTTCGCCGATTTCTTCCAAGGTCATCGGGTGCTTGCTGTCCAAACCAAAATACAACTTGAGGATATCGGCTTCGCGCGGAGGCAAAGTAGCGATGACGCGATTGACTTCCGTCTTCAATGATTCGTAAAGCAGGCCTTTATCAGGAGTTGGAGAATCTTCAGACTTCAGCACATCATACATATTGTTATCTTCATCCTGGGTTAAGGAAGCATCCATTGACAAGTGGCGGGAGGAATTACGCAAGGAATCCTTTACTTCCGCTTCCGTGATGTCGAGCATTTTGGCGATTTCATCGGCACGGGGTTCGCGTTCCAATTCCTGTTCAAGATAAGCGTATGCTTTATTAATTTTATTGATGGTACCGATTTTATTCAAAGGAAGACGAACGATACGAGACTGTTCTGCCAATGCCTGAAGGATAGACTGACGGATCCACCAAACGGCATAGGAGATAAACTTGAAGCCACGAGTTTCGTCGAAACGTTGTGCCGCCTTTATCAAACCCAAGTTACCCTCATTAATTAAATCCGGCAAATTCAATCCTTGATTTTGATATTGCTTGGCCACGGAAACCACAAAACGCAAGTTTGCCTTAGTCAATTTTTCCAATGCCGCCTGATCTCCGTTTTTAATTTTTCGAGCCAACTCAACCTCTTCTTCTGCCGTAATCAGTTCCACTTTTCCGATATCGTGCAAGTATTTATCGAGGGAAGCCGTCTCGCGGTTGGTAACTTGTTTTGTAATATTTAACTGTCTCATTATCAGTATTTTATCTAGGTATAAATTACAACATTAACCCTTTTTCACGGCATCATTTCACTACCTATAAAAAAGTTTGCAAAATTACAAAAAAAATCAATACATAATGAAGCGATTTTTCGGTATTTTTTCAATGAAATTTTAATAAAAAATACGCCTTTGGCAAGCAGATTCATTTTGGTGACCAAGTACAGTTACGGTACCGGGTCGTAGCCGCTTCCACCCCAAGGATTACACGAAAGTATTCGTTTTAGCGTGAGCCATCCTCCTTTGAACGGACCGTGCTTTCGAATCGCCTCCAAGCCATAATTGGAGCAGGTAGGCTGATAGCGGCACTGACGGCCAATCAACGGAGAAAGTGTCCATTGGTACAGCTTTATCATAAGAATCATTATTGCAGCCAAGCCTTTGGAAAAACAGCACCAGATTTTATTTAAGAATTTCAGCATCAGTGGCTCAATTTTTGAAGAATGGACTGAAAAACCTGTGTCATCGCATTGCTGACAGAAGCGTAGGAAATTTCGTCTTTGCCAATGCAGACGAAGAGTAAATTAACCACTTGATTTTCTGGAAGTGAAGAAAAAAAAGTATTTTTATTCAAGCGATAGGCCTCACGGGTCCAACGTTTGATCCGATTTCTGCCGACGGCTGTTTTTTCCAATTTTTTAGGAACAGCGACCGCCATTTTACTCACTTCATTTTCTGCCGAACGCGGAATAAGCTGATAATAGCATTTGTACGGATAAGCGAAAACCGATTGCTTTTGAGCCAACAACTGTTCCAATTGAAGGCGCGAACAGAGTCTCTCAGATTTTGGGAAGGAGAACGAAACCGATTTATCTCCTTCTTGTCGCATTTTCCTTTAAGAATAAATCCATAGCCGTGGTAATAGAAGGAGCCTCTTTCGTTGGCGCTTTCACATTCACGGTAAAACCTTCCTGCTCAAGGGCCGAGATGACGGCAGGTCCCAAGGCACCGATAGCCACTTCGTCACCCTGTTTGAAATCGGGGAAATTAATTTTCAAAGACTGTACACCAACAGGGCTAAAAAATACCAACATATCATACTTGTTAATATCAACATCCTTATTGACCTCTGCAGGAACGGTTTTGAAAACGACAGCGTGAGAATATTCAATCTCATTTTCTTCAAAATACGCATCAAACTTGCTGCTTTGAGAATCAAGCGAACAAGGGATTAAATATACCAATTCCTTATTTTTGGAAAACAGATCCAATATACCATTGGCTGTAGTGGCCTTAGGGAAGAAAATCTTACGTTTTCTAAACTGAATATACTTCTGCAGATAATGGGCAATACTTTCCGTGGTACAGAAATACTTCATCGTTTCCGGAATTTCGATACGCAGTTCCTGTGCCAAATGGAAGAAGTAATCGATAGTCACCTGGCTGGAAAAAACGATGGCGGTATGGGTTAAAATATTCACTTTTGTCTGGCGAAATTCCATTCCGCTAATAGCTTCTAACTTAAAAAACTTATAAAAATCAAGATTAATACTGTATTTTTTTTTCAGTTCCGCATACGGTGATTTTTCAAAATCGGCCGGCACATTCTGCGATATTAGGATATTTTTGACTTTCATCTGCACAAACGCGTTAAGGTTTCAATTTGTAAAATCCCTTATTTTTCAGGCTAAAACAACAATTTTAGCACTACCAAACAAGGTAAGATTTCAAGAGTGCAAAAGTACATAAAAAATTGAAACAAATGAACCTGTTTGGCAATAAAAAACAAATCCTTATATACCTTAAGTATAAACAATGCACTAATAATCAAGGCAGCGACAATAAATAAATACGGAAAATTCATGCATTTCTCCAAAATAGTCGTCAGCCATAAAACAATCGAAGAGTTTAACAAAAAAGACAGTCCTATCAAGTGAAAATTATACCTTTCCTCATTATGTTCAAAGATATGGAACAAGAAGAAATTCAAAATGACTTTCAGCACATAAAAAGCCACTACGGCCGCAGCAATAATCCCGCACAACTGGATAAACGGCAAATTGAACTGAAAATCAGGAACGAAAGTGGCAATAAGTTGAGAAAAGCCAAGTGCCAACGACAATACGATTACCGGGACCGAAAACAGGAAAGAACCCTCGCTGAATATTTTTCCTTCTTTGGACAATTGGGAAAACGCACGTTTTGAATATAGACATTGAAGTACCAATAAAAATTTATGTCTATATACTACCATATTAATAGTAAGAAACATCAAGATTAACAACACAAAGGTTGTTATCCAATTTTCATTAGCAAAAGAAACAAGAGAGAAATCGGGAGCTTTGCCAGCAAGTTTCCACATAACAATCGCAGTCCTCCCCGAGTAAGATTATTTCACTAACAACTTCTTGGTTACCACTGGTTTTCCGTCAGCTTCCAAAGAATAGAAATAAATACCGGCACTGTATTCAGAAACATCCAAGATTGTTCTATTGCCATTAACTTCCAAGGATTTGGTGGTAAGGATAGAGCCCATTAAATTTTTCACCACCAGATTCAAGCTGGAAGCATTCCCTGAATAGGAATAATCGATATTTACATTTTCCGAAGCGGGATTTGGATAGGCACGCAAAGAACTATTGGCAACGACATTCTGGATATTGGTAGGATTAGCAGAAAGTTTTAAAATTACCGTGGCTTTGTCTTGGCGGTCATTTTTGTTCTCAAAACAAATTTGTACTAAAGAAACTCCGTAATCAGAAGTTTTATACGACAAATGAAACGATCTTGCGTCTGACTGTGTCAACACTTCACCCGGTTCGAGGGTCACATTACCGGCTTCGGTAGTGGTTGGAGGAAAGCAGTTACGGTCGAAACAAAATGAAGCTGTTGCACCCGGAACCATTTCGATATCCGTTTTTACGACTTTAATCGTAACGGCTTCCGCCGCTTGGTTGGTCAAATCCAAATAATATTCACTGGTCGTGCCCAATTCCGGAACAACCACATCGAGTGTATCGCCATTGGCGAGAGGCGTTCCATTGTAAGAAATCAGAATGGATTGTGCAGACACAACCATTGTGGCAAAGAGGAATATAAGTGTAAATAATTTTTTCATACGCATGAATTTTTATTGTCAGGCAAAAATACAAAAAAAATCAATATATGCGTTCCAACAAAAAAATATTTTATTTTTTTTTACAATTTAGACTAACTAATCATTCCCCAATACACATTTTTGCGCATCAGTTTGGCCAAATGACGGGCCATTGAAGCATTTTCGGGCTGAGACAAATCCGGATCTTTTTCCAGCAGTGCTTTCGCCAAATTACGTGTATAGACCACCATTTTTTCGTCTTTGATCAAATCGGCGATTTTGAAATCCAGGATTCCGCTTTGCTGCGTTCCCTGCAAATCGCCCGGACCTCTCAGTTTAAGGTCAAAATTGGCGATTTCAAAGCCGTCTGTCGTGGCCACCATCGCATCCAGACGCTGTTTGCTTTCGGTAGTCAACTTATTGCCCGACATCAGGATGCAGTAGGACTGTTCGCCACCGCGCCCCACCCTGCCGCGCAACTGGTGCAATTGCGACAAGCCGAAGCGTTCCGCGTTTTCCACGACCATCACCGTGGCGTTCGGCACATCAATTCCGACTTCTATAACCGTAGTGGAAAGTAGAATTTGCGTACCATTTTTAATAAAACGCTGCATTTCGAACTCTTTTTCCTCGGGCTTCATCTTCCCGTGCACGATACCCAAGGCATATTGGGGAAGAGGAAAGGCACGGGACATCGCATCGTAGCCGGCCATCAGATCCTGCAGATCCATCTTTTCAGACTCCTTAATCAAAGGATAAACCACAAAAACCTGTCGTCCCTTGGCAATTTCTCGTTGGAGGAAACCATTGAGACGAAGGCGGTCTTTTTCAAAATAATGCGCCGTGATAATCGGTTTGCGGCCTTTGGGAAGTTCGTCAATCACCGACAAGTCCAGATCGCCATACAAAGTCATAGCCAAAGTTCGGGGAATCGGGGTTGCCGTCATCACCAAAATATGGGGAGGGACCGTGTTTTTACGCCACAACTTGGCTCGTTGTTCCACGCCGAAGCGATGCTGTTCGTCAATCACCACGAAACCCAGATTCTTGAAACGGACCTCGTCTTCAATCAGCGCGTGGGTACCGATAATAATATCGACATCACCATTTTGGAGGCCTTCGTGAATCTCGCGTCTTTTCGCCATTTTTGTCGAACCCGAAAGAAATTCAACACGCACATTCATCGGTGCCAATTGCCTTTTGATGTTTTCATAATGCTGGGTGGCCAAAATTTCCGTGGGCGCCATCAGACAGGACTGGAAACCATTGTCCTTGGCTATCAGCATCAACAGTAAGGCCGTGATGGTTTTTCCGCTGCCCACATCGCCCTGCAGCAACCGGTTCATCTGCCTTCCGCTGCCCATATCCGCCCGAATTTCCTTGATGACACGCTTTTGGGCATTGGTCAAAGGAAAAGGCAAATACTGATGATAAAACGTATTGAAAGTTTCTCCAACCACTGAAAAAACGTGGCCTTTGTATTTTTTAGAAGTCACCAGTTTTAGTTTCAGCATCTTCAACTGGGTAAAAAACAACTCGTCAAATTTCAGTCTGAGCATAGCCTGGGAAAGCGCCTGCATATTCTCAGGATAATGGATATTGCACAACGCGTCTTTCAATGACATCAGTTTCAGGTTCTGTCGAATATCATTTGAGAGACGCTCTTGAATAACCTCGCGAACTTGCGGCAGAAGCGTCATCACCAATTTGGAGATGGCCTTGGAATCCAAGCCTGCCCGTTTTGCCTTATCCGAAGTGTTGTATAAGGGTTGAAAACTCGTCGGCACCGCCGACACGGGTTGATTTTTGGGGTCGATCAATTCGGGATGCGTGATGTTCCAACGATTATTGAACAAAGTAGGTTTTCCGAAGACAATAAAATCCCTATTCTCGCGCAACATTTCCTCCACCCACTTGATGCCATTGAACCACACCAAATCGATGGACCCGGTTTCGTCCACCAATTTGCACACCAGTCGTTTTCCCCGCTGCTGTCCCATAATTTCGCAAGACACCACACGGCCCTTGAGCTGAATATACGCCCCTTCGGATTGGATATCCGCGATATGATAAACCTTAGATTTATCAATATGCCTATATGGATAATAATTAAGCAAATCGTCAAAAGTAAAAATATTGAATTCCTTGCGTAGGATATCGGCCTTTTTAGGACCGACGCCTTTCAAGAACTCAATGGGGGTTTCCAACAAATCGACTTGCGTAATCATTTAATTCCATAAATTTGCGTACAAAAGTACGAAATTATTTCAAAAAAACGTACATTTGCAACGTCAATCCAATTTTTATGGTTAATCATTATTTCGGAATTGAATCATTAATCATCTTAAAATACACATTATGAAAAAATCATTACTATTTTTATTATGTATCAATTTGACCATCAGCGGTTTTGCCCAAAGAACTATTCCTCATTCCGCCATCAAGACGGACTCTTATTCCGACCATCAAAAAAGCATTGAAAATATACTTTTCGAACCGAATGTTGATGCCACGTACTTTTTAACCGCACGGGCTTCCTCAGATCAATACGAACAAAAAACCTTTTTCTACAACAGCCAAGGATTAATCACAGCCATTAAAGATTCTATTGGAAATGAAGTTTTAGTCATCGACTCCGTATTTTACAACAGCGACAACCAAGTTTGTCAAGTTGCCGGACACCAATTCCATAACGGAGTTTGGAAATATGTTTATTATGTGAATTATTATTACGACGAAAATGGAAATTTGATCAAACGGACCAACTTCAACAGTTTGGGAACAGAAACTTTCACCCAAGGTGGAGTTTATGACTACATTTACGAAAACGGTCGTCTTGTGCGTCACAATATGTATTTTGGCGACTATGCCACCCTCGGGGAAGAGGCCTACTATTCCTACAATGAACAAGGACAACTCATCAACGAAACCTGTCTGCAGGGCTTTTATAGTTTGGATTCAGCCGTCAAATTCAATTATATTTATGATGACGAGGACGGTCGTTTGACACAAAAAAACACTTATTTTTATGATCTCGACTATTATGTTTGGGATTATGACGGCTGCGACGTCTATAACTACGACCAATATGGAAATTGCATTGAGCACAGTACGAAGGATCAAAATGGCAACTATACCGACAGAAGACTCTATGAATATAACCATAACATTTCTGGCGAAGAGGTTTCTATGCCCTACTACGTTCCCGAGATCGTATATCCTGAAGCTTTTGAAGACGTTCATCAGCGAGTATTGGAACATTGGTACACCTTGGATGAAAACCACGTTTTACAATATATTTGCGACTACGCCTATATTTATAACCAACAACCTGTTGGCATTTCAACACAAGACAGTCCCAATTATATCAACCTTTTCCCAAATCCTGCTTCAAACGTAGTCAATATTAACATCGAGAAAGATGGGGAAAGCATTTTTTCTGGTGAAATCTACGACTTGACAGGGAAAAAGCAGCTTGATGTGTCGCTTCGTCAAGGCACGAACAGCGTTAATATTTCCACGTTGTCGTCAGGAATCTACATTTTAAAATTAAATTTCACCGACCACAGCAGCAGTTATAAGACAATTGTTAAGCAATAATTTTAAAAGTGTCATCAATGTTTTCAGAAAGCACATCGCCGATCTTCAGAATCAAAAAGCGGATCGGCAGGACAGAAACAATTTGGACCATTCCGCTAACCGCAATGCGTCATCAGAGGAACGAGGGCAATAATTAAGTTCTAAAAGCATCATCGTTATAGCACTTGTGATCTTAGCGATTATAGTCTTTTTGTATTTTTGTTCCACAATAATTCCACATTGTGTCCTGTAGCCATCCTTATTCGTTCTCGGTTTTCCGTCATTCGTTTTTTAGACGAACAGAAAACTAAAATCACAAGTTGAAATTACATAAACGATGCGGCAGGATAAAGGTCATTTTATCCTGCCGCATCATTTATATTTTTGCCAAGTATAAACCAAGCAAATTTTATTGATTGATCAAACTTTAGTTCTCTATTCTTCTACAGCCGGGGTTTCCAAAGCATCATTTGCCGCAGCTTCCTTTTCCTTTTGATCGCGTTTGAAACAGGTCTTGCAAAGTTCTGTCTTGCCAGCTTCTTCAGCTTGACCGATAGAACCGACGATGATTTCTTCCTGTGTCGAACCTTTCAAGTGTTGGCAATCTGCGTGAGTATGGTATTTTTCACCGGTAGCGACCCAATACACATCCAAATCGGGATTACCGTAAGTTTCTTGCAATTCCTCCTGACTTACCGGATTGAAATCGTAGCTGCCAACGCCGGCAATAGCCATAGCGATAACGGCGACAATGGTACCGATAGCCTTGGTCTTTTTGTCAATATTCTTGTTGCAAAGAATAACGATAATGACAGGAACAAATGCCAAGGCGGTGATGATGACGCCGAGATTATTCCACAACCAGAATTTGGTTTTGTCTGCTTCAGAAGCAGGATCAATATGGTTGGCTTTTTTCCATAAAAGCGAACCTCCAAGGGCAAAAATCATATCCACGACCAAAGTGACGATGATACCCGTCAATGGTTGGGAGAACATACTGATTTTTCCGGCGATGATCAACACGCACAGCACTTCGAATACAATAGCGACTACCCAGCATGCGACAGCTCCGATGCGGAGTGCCTTAGGATTACCTTCCACTTTAACAGGAGCGGAAGCAGGTTTTCTTTCACCTTCGGCTCTTACAATTTTCTTTTCTTCCATAAATAATATTTTTAATGATTTGAAAGTGCAAAAATAAGAAAAAAGCACTTACGAAGATTCGCAAGTACTTTTTTTCGTTGGTGATCTGTACTGGATTTGAACCAGTGACCTCTTGCCTGTCAAGCAAGCGCTCTAAACCAACTGAGCTAACAGATCAAATCGGCGGCAAAAATACGGAAAAATTTTTGAACCGCCAACAATAAATTTAAATTTGTTTTTTTACCACTTGTCGTAATGGATGTTTTCCATTTTCCATTTGTCCTTAGGAGCCGGATTTTCAGCGGGATAACCCATTGGAATCACACACAATGGTATCTGTCCCTCAGGAATTTCCAAAATACCGCAAAGCAGTTTCACTCTTTCGGAAACGGGATAAAAACCTGTCCACACAGCGCCCAAACCGTAAGCATGAGCCATCAGTAAGATATTTTCTGTTGCGGCAGAGCAATCATCCACCCACATTTCGCGACTTTCGCCTTGCATCATTTTAGATTCATCGCCACAAACCACGATTGCCAAAGGTGCCTGAGCGCACATACCCGCATTAGGGCAAGCATCGGCAATTTGATGCAGCAAAGCGGTATCTTTCACCACGACGAAACTCCAAGGCTGAGTGTTGCGTGCCGTGGGCGCCGCCATCGCCGCACGCAGGATATTTTCCACCACGCTGTCGGCCACCGGTGTGCTTTGATATTGACGGATACTCGTACGCGTCATTATATTGTCAAGTACGATAGCCGCGGTATCGACGGGAGTTGCAGGTTCGGGTTCTGCTGGAGCGGCTTCCTGTTTGCAGGATGTAAGCAGTCCCGTTGCTAAAATCGCTGTTGCAACGACAACAGACAAACAATTTTTCTTCATTTTCATTGATTTTTTAAATTGATTTTTCAGTTGGCGAAAATACAAAAAATTTGTATCTTTGCAGCATATTTCTTCAAAGAAAGAAATCGTTCTTCAATTTACATTCAGAATGAAAAAAATATTAATCACAGGAGGGGCCGGATTCATCGGTTCACACGTTGTGCGCCTATTTGTCAACAAATATCCGCATTATGATATTTATAATTTGGATGCGTTGACTTACGCGGGCAACCTTGAAAATTTGGTTGACATTGATCAGAAGCCCAACTATCATTTTATCAAGGGCAACATCGTTGATGGCGAATTTATTCAAAAATTATTCGAAGAACATCAGTTTGACGGTGTCATTCACCTTGCCGCAGAATCGCACGTGGACCGTTCCATCGCCAATCCTATGGAATTCATCTTCACCAACGTGGTGGGCACTGTCAACTTGCTCAACGCCGCCCGCCTGATTTGGAAAGACAATGCGGAAAGAAAGCGTTTTTACCATATTTCCACCGATGAAGTCTATGGTTCGTTAGGCGAAACGGGGTCTTTTAAAGAAACCACCCCTTATCGCCCTCACAGTCCATATTCTGCCGCCAAGGCCAGTTCGGACCATTTTGTCCGCGCCTACCACGACACCTTTGGACTGCCCACCGTGATTTCCAACTGTTCCAACAACTACGGTCCCAACCAATTCCCCGAAAAGCTGTTGCCTTTATTCATCAACAATATCAAGCACAGCAAACCACTGCCCGTATATGGGAAGGGTATTAATGTAAGGGATTGGCTCTATGTTGAAGACCACGCCAACGCCATTGACACAATTTTCCATTTTGGCAAAGACGGAGAAACTTACAATATTGGCGGCAATAATGAATGGCGCAATATCGACATCATCAAAAAACTGATTGAAATCGTGGATGCCAAATTAGGAAGACCTGCCGGGACATCGTTATCACTGATTACTTACGTTACTGATCGGGCCGGACACGATTTGCGCTATGCCATTGATGCCACCAAACTCAAAACCGAATTGGGTTGGGAGCCCAAAATCAAATTCACGGAAGGATTTGAAAAGACGGTGGATTGGTATTTGGCCAACGAAAAATGGCTGGACAATGTGACGTCCGGAGCGTACGTTGATTATTATCACAAAATGTACGATAATAAGTAATGTATATTTATAATTAGTAATACAACAAAAATCATCCATAATATAATGAAAATTGATATTTTATTAGGACTCCAATGGGGAGACGAGGGAAAAGGAAAAGTAGTTGACGTGATGACTCCGCGTTATGATGTAATTGCCCGTTTTCAAGGAGGCCCGAATGCAGGACATTCATTGGAATTTAACGGAATCAAGCACGTGTTGCACATTATCCCTTCCGGCATTTTCCATCGTGAAAAAATCAACATCATCGGCAATGGTGTTGTCATCGACCCCGCCATTTTTGAAGAAGAAATCAACGCCCTGGTGAAAATGGGATTGGATCCTACCTCGAACCTGCTCATTTCCAAAAAGGCCCATTTAATATTGCCCACCCACAAGTTGCTGGATGCCGCACAAGAAGCAAAAAAAGGCAAGAACAAAATTGGATCGACATTGAAAGGCATCGGGCCCACCTATACCGACAAGACTGCTCGTCACGGTATGAGGGTTGTGGACATCCTTGCTCCCGATTTCACGGAAAGATACAACGCCCTGACCGCTTCTCACAAGGAAATGCTTAAGATGTATGACTTTGACTACACCGAAGTATTGCCCAAGATGGAACTCAACTTCCTCAATGCGCTTAACTGCTTGAAAAAATTCAAATTCATTGACAATGAATATGAAATCAATGATTATTTGAACAATGGGAAAAGCGTACTGGCAGAAGGAGCACAAGGCACGTTACTGGATTTGGAATTTGGCAGTTATCCCTTCGTCACTTCATCCAACACCATTGCTGCCGGAGCATTCGCCGGTCTGGGACTGGCACCAAGTCATATCGGTAAGGTTATAGGTATTGTCAAGGCCTACTGCACCCGCGTGGGCAGCGGTCCATTCCCCACGGAATTGTTTGACGAAACTGGCGAAACCTTGCGCAAGCAGGGCAACGAATACGGAGCCACCACCGGTCGTCCAAGACGTTGCGGATGGTTGGATTTGGTAGCCCTAAAATATGCCATTATGGTCAATGGTGTTAATGAAATCGCCCTGACTAAGGCAGACGTAATGTCCAATTTCGAAACCATCAACATCTGTACGGCTTATAAGGTGAACGGAGAGATCACCTCTCGCTTTCCAACGGACAGCAACGCGGTAATCGAACCCGTACTGACTCCATTCAAAGGATGGCAGCAGGATATCAGCAACATCAAGACTTACGATGAACTTCCCGTTGAATTTAAAATGTACATTCAGTATATTGAAAAGGAAACAGGAGCAAAAGTGTCCATCGTGTCCGTTGGACCTGACAGGGAAGCCACCATTTTCAGATAGATAAAACAGTGAAACTCATTGGAATGAGACGGAAGGGATTTTTTCTGGTTCTTTTGACCTTGATGGTCGTGGCGAGTGGTTGCGCACCCAAAATCATCGGGAAAAGAAAACACAAAAAAATTCACGGTTGCGGGTGTGAATTGTGGAAATCGCCCACACAAACAAGCGATTCGAATGATTGTTTGGCCTTTAATCCAGCCGATGACTTCTCTTGGCATCATTTCAGCGGGGAAAATGCATCCATCTATCCCATCAGGGATAGTAACAAAAATTAGGACTAAAATTTTTCAACATAAGGCATTTGCATTAAAAAAAAGTGTATTTTTGCCGCCAATTTTTTAGTACAAAAGTTATTAACTATAGAAAGGAGAAAAACTTATCGCAACGCAATTCACAAAACCAGCTCCCAGGCGACCACTTCCCAACAATAACAACAAGAAAAAGGAAGCCGCCCATCGAATCAACCAATACATTACAGCACCCATTGTACGTGTTGTTGGTGAGAATTTCGAGCCGAAGATTGTCCCATTAAAGGAAGCCTTAGATTTAGCCGACCAATTTGAATTGGATTTGGTGGAGATCTCTCCTCAAGCCAATCCACCGGTATGCAAGGTGATGGATTATCAGAAATTCCTTTATGAGCAGAAGAAAAAGCAAAAGGAAATCAAGCAAAAATCCGCGAAGATTGTCATCAAGGAAATCCGTTTAGGACCCCAGACCGACGAACACGACTTTGAATTCAAGTGCAATCACGCCATTAAGTTTTTGCAGGAAGGATGCAAAGTAAAGGTTGACGTATTCTTCAAAGGTCGTTCGATTGTATATAAAGACCAAGGAGAGTTGATTTTGTTGAAATTTGCCCAAGCCGTTGAGGAATACGGCAAACCGGAACAGCTGCCGAAACTGGAAGGCAAGCGAATGATGATTGTCATCAATCCAAAGAAATAAGAAATTGCAATTAACTCATAATATTAACCTTAAAAATTCAAGAAATGCCAAAAATGAAGACCAAATCGGCTGCCAAGAAAAGATTCACTTTGACAGGCACCGGTAAAGTAAGAAGACATCACGCTTATCACAGCCATATTCTTACTAAAAAGACCACCAAGAGAAAACGTAACCTGGCTTATAGCACCATCGCTGACAAGGTCAACGAACACACTATTAAAGAAATGCTGGGTCAGTGCTAAAGAATTAAATTATTAACTTTACTATCAGCACATTAAGAGTTTAGTCAAACTAAGCCGCTGACGTAAAAAGAAAGGAGAAACTATGCCAAGATCAGTAAATCATGTTGCTTCAAGAGCAAGAAGAAAAAAGATTTTGAACCGTACCAAAGGGTACTTCGGAAAGCGTAAAAACGTTTGGACCGTTGCCAAGAACACTTGGGAAAAGGGACAACAGTTTGCTTACCGTGACAGAAAAGCCAAAAAAGGCGCATTCAGAAGTTTGTGGATTACCCGTATCAACGCGGGCGTTCGCGAATATGGCCTTTCATACTCCGCATTTATGGGTATGATTTCAAAGAAGGGCATTGCATTGAACCGCAAAGCTCTCGCCGACCTCGCAATGAACAATCCCGAGGCATTCAAAGCTATTGTTGATTTAGTAAAATAAGAAACAACAACACACAATAATTAAGTAATTGAGTTTTTTGCGAAAAAAGGGCTGATGAAGCCCTTTTTTTTATATTTTTGCATCTTCATTTTGGATAATTATGATTACTGGAATTAGAGGCAAAATAATCGAGAAAAACCCCGCCTTTGTTGTGATTTCCACGACAGGAGGGATTGACTACTTCGTCAACATTTCGCTGGCCACGTACACCAAAATCGGCGAAAACGACGAGGTTCACCTGTTTACCCATTACGTAATCAGGGAAGATGAGCAGTTGCTTTTCGGTTTTTTTGATGAGGAAGAGCGTTCTTTATTCCGCCTGCTCATCACCGTCAACGGCATTGGTGTCAATACCGCGAGACTGATGTTGTCCTCTATGTCCGTTCGGGAACTTCACAACGCCATTTCTTCCGAAAACACCAAAGTTCTCCAGGCCATCAAGGGCATTGGAGGGAAAACGGCTCAGCGCATCGTCATCGAATTGAAAGACAAGATCGGAAAATTATCCATTACTTCTTCAGATTCAGAAAAAAATTCAACTTCATACAATAATAATGCCAATTCTGCGTTATCAGCTTTAGTGTCGTTAGGTTTTGCGAAAAGTTCAGTGGATGCCGTACTTGACAAAATCATCAAAACTGAAGGAATGGATCTGACTATAGAAGAACTCATTAAAAAGGCATTGAAACTGTTATAAAGATTGAAAATAAAGTGACCAACATAAATAGAAAAATATACTATTTCATCGCTGCAGTAGCCGTACTTGCGCTTTATTCCGCGGTATGGGCCATTCCTGCGCCTTCCGGCCACTATTTTCCAATCAGAGAAAATACCCTTGACAGCCTTCAAACAACGGACAAGATTGAGGAAAAGACGGAACCGATGTACAATGAAGAACTCATTGCCATGCCGGTTTTTCCTCCCGACACAGGCAACAAACCCATTATTGACATTCCACAACCCGACAACAACCCGCTGAACGAAGACCAACATAACAGTCCCTTCCTGATGCACAATCCTAAGGGAGTTGGAACGCATATCGAGTATAATCCCCAAACCAACAGTTACGATTTCCAATATATGACCGGAAATACGCCGTTTGGTCCTGCAAGTTCCTTGGATTTGCACGAATATATGGATTACGATATGCGTAACTATATGAAGGATTACTGGAAAGGCAAAGGTGCCGGCTATGCGGGAGGGCCTAATGCCAGAGGCAGCGGCATTATTCCGCAAATTAAAGTGGGTGGTGAAATCTTCGAATCCATCTTTGGCAGCAACGTCATCGATATCAGACCTTCCGGCAGTGCTGAATTGATTTTCGGTATCATTCATCAGAATAATAAGAATCCGAATCTTCCTGTAAAGCAACGTAAGCGTACGGATTTCAACTTTGATGAAAACATTCAGTTGAATCTGGCCGCCAAAATCGGTGACAAGATTGAGTTCAACCTCAACTACAACACCGAAGCCACCTTCGACTGGGAAGGCGAACAATTAAAATTAAAATACGAAGGCAAAGAAGATGATATTCTTCAATTATTGGAATTTGGTAATATCACGATGCCACTCAACAGCACGTTGATAACAGGAAGCCAGACTTTGTTTGGTGCGAAGACGGCACTCAAATTCGGCAACTTAACCGTGACCGCCGTGGCGTCTGAAAAGGAATCCGAAACTAAAACCATCACCATCAGCGGTGGCGCACAGAAAAACGAATTTTATTTCCGCGCCGACGAATACGATGAAAACAAGCACTTCTTCTTAGGCCAATTCTTCCGCGACCATTACAACCAATACTTGGAAACCTTGCCATTGGTAGGTTCTCCCATCGTCATTACCAAGATTGAAGTTTGGCGTACGACCATTGGCGCGGCCACCAATGAAAACAGAAACATCATTGCCTTCACCGACTTAGGCGAAAGCAACCCAAGTTCTCCCCATATTCAAAGGAACATCGGGGTCAACAAAGACTACCCCGACAATAATATCAACAACTTGATTGTGGGCAATCCGTATGCTTCGGCCTATTTGGATTCCAGTCAACTCCGCGATCTTTCCAGCGTCAACAACTACTTGCGAACCAAGGGAATGACGTCGGGAAGCGACTATGAAAAGGTGGAGAGTGCCCGATTGCTGAATAGTTCAGAATATACCTTCAACTCGAAGTTGGGTTTCATCTCCTTGAACACGGCCCTTTCCGCCGACCAGGTTTTGGCCGTTGCCTTTCAGTACACGGTTATCGGTGACGACCACGTATATCAAGTCGGTGAATTTTCAAACGAAGTAAGTTCACCTAACTGCATCAGGGTCAAGTTATTGAAGAGTACGAACCTCAACACCAAATCTCCTTTATGGAAATTGATGATGAAAAACGTCTATAGTTTAAACGCCTATCAAATTGCTGAAAAGGATTTCCGCTTAAATATTCTTTATACGGGCGATGAAGAAGGCATTCCGAACGGATTCTTCAATAAAGGTTCGCAAAAAGGTATTGCCTTGATTAAATTGTTGGGATTAGATAGATTAAATCAACAAAAAGACCCTGTTCCTGATGGTATTTTTGACTTTATCGACGGCGCTGCCGTGCAAGGAGGTACCATCAATGCCACCAACGGTAAAATCTATTTCCCAACGGTTGAACCTTTCGGTAAAGATTTACGGACCGTATTGACGGAACCTGAAATTGCCGACAAATACGCTTTCGATTCGTTGTACACTATGACCAAGACGATGGCCCAACAGTACACGAGCAAAAACAAATACTACATTGAAGGTTCGTATTCTTCTTCATACGGATCTGAATTTTCATTAAATACATTCAATGTTCCTGAAGGTTCGGTAAAAGTGGTCGCAGGCGGCTTGACCTTGACAGAAAATGTCGATTATACCGTCAATTATAGTATGGGTACGGTATCCATCATCAACGAAGGCATCTTAAATTCAGGGACTCCTATCACCATTTCCGTTGAAGACAAAAACAACTTTTCGGTTACCAAGCAGCGAATGTTAGGCGCAACATTGGACTATCGTTTTTCGGATAATTTCAATATCGGAGCCACCTTTATGAACTTGTACGAAAAGCCCTACACACAAAAAGTCAACTATGGCAACGAACCCATCAACAACTTCATTTGGGGAATGAACACGTCTTATCGGACCAAAGTTCCTTTTATCACTAAACTGGTAGATTTCTTGCCTTTCCATAGCACTACAACGGAATCGAACTTTTCTCTTGATGCCGAATTTGCCCATTTCGTTCCAGGGCACAACCGTGCCATCGGCAAAGACGGAACCACCTATATTGACGATTTTGAAGCTTCCAAATCCACTGTTGATTTAAGGACTTTCACCAACTGGGTATTGGCATCCACCCCGCAAGGGCAACCCAACTTGTTTCCGGAAGCGAACACCAACACCAATGACAGCGAAAACAGACAATTAGCATACGGTTACAACCGCGCCAAATTGGCTTGGTACATCATCGACCCATTATTTTATAACAACAACAGTTATACGCCTTCCCACTTGACGAAGGAAGACTTGTCACTCCCCTACTCTCGTGCGGTATATGAACCCGAATTATTCCCTTACAAAGAACGTGAAAGCGCAGCGCAATCCACTTACATTTCCGTTTTCAACATGGCCTTCTATCCTTCGGAAAGAGGACCTTACAACTATGACGTGGATGGCAGCGAAGGACTTTCACGAGGCGTTAATTCTGATGGTAGCCTGAAAGATCCTGGCACACGTTGGGGCGGTATTATGCGAAAAATGGACAATACCGATTTTGAAGCCGCCAACTACGAATACATCGAATTCTGGATGATGGACCCCTTCATTGAAAATCCTAACCATACAGGCGGTAAACTTTACTTCAACTTGGGTGATATTTCCGAAGACATCTTGCGGGATGGAAAAAAATTCTTTGAAAACGGACTTCCCACCGACGGATCCGACACAGATATCGAATACACGGTTTGGGGACGTGTTCCTACCACCCAGGTTATTGTCAACGCCTTTGACAACAATACGGCCACCCGTAGATTCCAGGACGTTGGTTATGACGGTTTGGACAATGACGCGGAAGCATTGTACCGTAGTTCATACCTTGAACGCCTGGCCAACATAGTGGATGCCGATGCCCTTGCCATAGCCGCAGCCGACCCTTCTACCGATAATTACCACTACTTCAGAGGCAGCGATTACGATGCTTTGGAATTGGGCATCACCGAACGTTATCATTACTATAACAACCCGGAAGGCAACTCTCCCACTGATGAACAAAGTCCGGAATCTTACCCAACTTCAGCCACCAGCCTTCCTAACGTGGAGGACGTAAACAACGACAATACCTTGAGCGACGAAGAAAAATACTACCAGTATGTCGTTGACTTGACACCAGACAAGATGGTCGTGGGTCAAAATTATATCAACGACATCTACGAAGCCACGCCCGAGGCATTGCCAAACGGTACTTCGCCCAAGACCAAATGGTACCAATTCCGTATTCCTATCAAAAATCCAGACAAAGTTGTGGGGGCCATCAATGGATTCAATTCCATTCGATTTATGAGGGTATTTATGAAGGACTTCGCCGAACCCATCATCTGTCGTTTTGCCACCTTTGAATTGGTAAGAGCAGATTGGCGTTCATACAACCAACCTTTGTTTGAAGAAGGCGATTACGTAAGCAGCACCGGTGATGAAAACACCTCATTCTACGTGGGGACCGTGAGTTACGAAGAAAATGCCAACAGAACGCCTATTCCATACGTTTTGCCTCCCGGCATTGAAAGAGAGCAAGGATTTGGCGGCACCCAGGTATATCTTACCAACGAGCAGGCGTTGACGATGAAAGTCGTGGATTTGGCCGACGGTGATGCCCGTAGCATTTATAAAAGCTGCGATTATGATATGCGTCAATTCAAGAGATTGAAAATGTTCATCCATACCGAAAGCGTACATTCTTCAGGTGACTTGAAAAAAGGCGACGTAACCGTATTCCTTCGTTTGGGTAGCGACTTCAGCGACAACTACTATGAATATGAAATTCCGGTAGAGATTACTCCTTGGGGATGTGGTTCGGATACCACTCGCATTTGGCCCGTAGAAAACAGACTTGATATCGTTTTGGATTCTCTGGTCAGCATAAAACAACGACGAAACATTGCCATTCGTAGGAATGAACACGTAAGCAACCAGACTCCTTTCTATTATTACCTTGACAATGGGGCACGTGTTACGGTAGTCGGTATGCCGAACCTGGCAGAAGTAACCACCATTATGATTGGTGTTCGTAATCCCAAGAAGAAAACCATCAGCGATGGAGACGATATGTTGCCCAAATCTGCCGAAGTATGGGTCAACGAATTACGACTTTGCGGCTTTGACAAACAGTCGGGCGTGGCTGCCTTGGCCAATATGCGATTGAATTTAGCCGACTTGGGTGATATCTCGTTTTCCGGTTCGTATTCTTCTTCCGGTTTTGGAACATTAGATCAATCGGTAACCCAAGTCAAGAAAGAATCCAACACCAACATTGACGTAGCCACCAATATCGACGCCGCAAAACTATTGCTTCCCGATAAATGGAACGTGAAGATTCCTGTTCACTACGACTACTCTCTCAATGTCATCACCCCAGAATACAACCCACTTAATCCGGATGTCAAACTCAAAGAAGACCTGAAGTTATACGACAATGCATACGAACGCGATTCTCTACGAAAAATGACGACAAGCCGCGTGGAAAGACACAATGTCAACTTGATGAACGTCCGTAAGGAAAGAGATTACAGCAAACCCATCAAAATCAGACCTTGGGATATTGAAAACTTCGACATTTCCTATTCTTACTCTCAAACGAAAAAGAGTGATGTAGATGTGGAATTTGACAATGAAATCCATCACTTTGGAGAACTTGGCTACACCTACAACAACAATCCCAAAAACATTAGGCCTTTTGCTCGTTCCAAAGGACTTAACTCAAAGTGGTTACAACTTATCAAGGACTTTAACTTCAATCCGCTTCCCAAACTCTTCACCTTCAGAACTTCTGTTGATCGTGATTTAAACTCATTCAAATACAGACCCAAGAGCAAGGGTAACATCGTATTGGACACCAGCTTTGTCAAGGCCTTTAACTGGACACGTACCTACGCCTTAAACTGGGACTTGGCTCAATCTTTGAAATTGGAATATAACGCCAATGCCGTGGCCCGTATCGATGAACCCGACGGCTTGATTGACACCAAAGTGAAAAGGGATTCGGTGTGGAAAAGTTTTGGTAGAGGAGGTCGAACCAACAATTTCTACCAAAAAATAAGTGTGTCTTGGCAAATTCCTATCAACAAATTCCCGGTTTTCAATTGGCTTACCGCCAATGTGCGATATACCGGTGACTACACCCATACAGGATCCTCATTGGCTTTGGCTTACTTAGGCAATACCATTCAAAACTCCAACAGTTATCAGGGAAGTGCCAATGCCAATTTTGTATCTTTATACAATAACATTCCTTACTTAAAGAAAATTAATCAAAGCCAATCCCTCATTAACGACAACACGAAAAATGCGAAAGGCAAAGCCCAAGACGGCAAAAAACGAGGATTGAGCGAGGATGACAATTCGAAAGACAAAAATAGCAAAGACAAGAAAGGAAAGGACAAAAACGGTCAAGATTCGTTGAAAAATGAGGTTAACGTCGGCAAAATCATCTTAGACGGATCTTTGCGTTTCCTGATGATGTTGCGAAACGCATCTGTCAACTACACGCAAGGCAACGGAACCATCTTGCCGGGCTTTATGTATTCACCAAATATGTTGGGTTTGAGTTTTGCGGGCAAAGGCGCACCAGGCTTCCTGTTTGTCTTTGGTGGACAACCGGACATCCAATCCATTGCGGCCGACAAGCGCTGGTTAACCACCGACTCTTTGATGAACTCGGCATTCCAGAAACGGCGAAATGAAACTTTCAACTACCGTGTAACCGTAGAACCTTTCAAGGATTTCAGGATTGACGTTACGGGAAATATGAATAAATCTGAAACTTACACCGAATATTTCCGCTCATACTCCGATGGTCACATTGACCACTTTACCCCCGTCACCAACGGTAGTTTCAGTATGACTTTTGTTGGATTAGCCACATTCTTCAAAAATGGAGACGAAGTATTCGAGACGTTTATGAATTCGCGACAGTACTTGGCGGAAAAGATTGCGGCAGAGAATCCGAATTCGCAAGGTTATGATCCCGAAACCGGTTACCCGGTCGGTTATAACGGGGTGGCACAGGAAGTTTTGACCAATGCATTTTTGGCTGCTTACGGAGGAAGAAAAGTAGAAAAAATGAATGTGAAAAATGTCTTCCCGAAATTTCCATTGCCCAACTGGCGAATCAATTACAACGGTTTGACCAAAATCAAAGGAGTTAACAAAGTATTCCAATCCTTCTCTATCAACCACGCCTACACTTCGACTTATACCGTGGGAGGTTTCACCACCAATGCCCTTTATAGGGAAGACGGCGCAGGATATTCTATGGTTCAGAATACGTTGGGCAACTTTATTCCTAAGCTTGAATTTTCACAGGTTAGCATTCAGGAAAGCTTCTCACCGCTTATCGGTATTGATATGACTTTCAAAAACAGCTTGCTGCTTAAAGTTGAATACAAACAGTCAAGGAATGTGGCCCTTAGTTTTACCAACAGTCAGATTACAGAAACCACTTCCGCAGAACTCGCCTGCTCCGCCGGTTACCGTTTCAAGGACTTGAAAATCGGCTTCGTATTCTCCGGTATGAAACGTCAAGTGGTCAGCGACTTGAATTTGACCGCCGGTTTTGGTCTCAAAATGAATAAGACCGTTCTTCGAAAAATCGTGGAAAACATCAACCAGATTTCAGCCGGTATGACCACTATGACTATCAACTTTGCTGCCGACTATCAAATCAGCAGCCGCGTCGGCTTAAAGTTCTACTACGATCAGGTTATCAATCGTCCAGAAATATCAAATCAATATGACAATATGAATTTTGAAACCGGTATCAGCGTAAGACTTATGTTAAATCAATAGTTGGCGTCTTCATCATTCATACTGACCTTATTGTTTCAACATAAAATACATATCACAATGACTTCAAATGAAATTCGCACCGCATTTTTAGATTTTTTCAAGTCCAAACAGCACCAAATTGTTCCTTCAGCACCTATGGTCATCAAAAACGACCCAACTTTGATGTTTACCAACGCTGGAATGAATCAATTCAAAGACATCTTTTTAGGCAACTCTCCCATCAAGATGCCCCGTGCGGCAGATTCCCAAAAGTGCCTGCGTGTTTCCGGCAAGCACAACGACTTGGAAGAAGTGGGTCGCGACACCTACCATCACACGATGTTCGAAATGCTCGGCAACTGGTCGTTTGGCGATTATTTCAAAAAGGAAGCCATTGATTATGCGTGGGAATTTCTCACTTCCGTAATGAAATTGAATCCTGAAAGACTTTATGCCACGGTCTTTCAAGGCGATGAGAAAGACAAAACCGAAGCCGACCTCGAAGCCAAGGAATATTGGAAAGCGCATCTTCCGGAAGAACGAATTCTTTTCGGCAACAAAAAGGATAATTTCTGGGAAATGGGCGATACCGGTCCTTGCGGTCCCTGTTCCGAAATTCATATCGATTTGCGCAGTGATGAAGAAAGAGCCTCCGTTGACGGTGCTTCCTTAGTCAATAAAGACAATCCTTTGGTCATTGAAATCTGGAACCTCGTGTTTATGCAATATAACCGCATCAACTCAGGAGAATTGCTGCCATTGGCGCACAAACACGTGGATACCGGAATGGGATTTGAACGTCTTTGCATGGCTGTTCAGAATAAAAAGTCCAACTACGACACGGACGTATTCCAGCCGCTCATTCAAAAATTGGCTCAACTATCCCATACCCAATACGGACAAAAAGAAGATATCGACATCGCATTGCGCGTCATTGCCGACCACCTGCGTGCGGTAAGCTTTGCCATTGCCGACGGTCAGCTGCCATCAAACAACGGTGCGGGTTACGTAATTCGTCGAATTTTGCGTCGCGCCATCCGCTATGGTTTTACCTTCTTACATATCAAAGAAGCATTCATTTACACCCTGGTAAACGACTTGGTTCAACAAATGGGAGAACAATTCCCTGAATTGAAGGCTCAACAAAATCTGATTGAAAAAGTGATGCACGAGGAAGAAAACTCTTTCCTCAAAACGCTGGATTCCGGTATTGCCAAATTTGAAAACTACTGCGGAAAATTAGCCGGTAGCAAAATCATTGACGGAGCTTTCGCCTTTGAACTTTTCGACACCTACGGATTTCCTATCGACCTTACCCAGCTGATGGCTTCAGAAAAGGGACTCAGTGTGGATATGGAAGGCTTTCAAAAAGGTCTCGCGGAACAAAAACAACGTTCCAGAGCCGCCGCCGCAGTGGAAACAGAGGATTGGATCGAGCTCATTCCAGGCGTGGCCCAGACCGAATTTGTCGGCTACCATCAATTAGAATGCGAAGTAAAGGTCGTGAAATTCAGAGGCGTGAAAAGCAAAGGGAAGCAACTGTTCCAAATCGTTTTGGATAAAACGCCATTTTATGCCGAAATGGGCGGACAGGTTGGTGATACCGGCGTTTTGGAATCTGTCAACGAAAAAATCAATATCATCAATACTACCAAGGAGAACAATCTGATTATTCATTCCACCACGGCCTTGGCCGATAAGATGGAAGCGACCTTTGTGGCCAAAGTGAACCAGGAGAAACGTTTTGCCAGCCAAAACAACCACTCTGCCACTCACCTGCTCCACTTTGCCCTGAGAAAGGTTTTGGGCACGCACGTGGAACAAAAAGGTTCGCTGGTTTCTCCTGACAGACTTCGTTTTGACTTCTCTCATTTTTCAAAAATGAGTAATGAAGAAATTGAAAAGGTTGAACAAATCGTCAATGATTTAATCAGAAACAACAATCCTTTACAAGAATATATTGACACCCCGATTGAAGAAGCTAAGAAGATGGGTGCGATGGCATTGTTTGGAGAGAAATACGGCGACAAGGTCCGTGTCATTAAATTTGGCGATTCCATTGAATTGTGTGGTGGTACGCACACTCCCGCCACAGGCCATATCGGCTTTTTCAAGATTGTGTCGGAAGGTGCCATTGCCGCGGGCGTAAGACGTATTGAAGCCGTCACGGGCACGCAGGCAGAAAATATGGTCACTGAAAATCAGCATCTGTTAGATGAATTGAAAACCATGCTGGGTACCACCGATATTCTTCGTTCCATCGAAAAATTGATGCAGGACAACGATAAGGCAAAGAAAGAGATTGAACAGTTTGAAAAGGAACGCATTAACGCCTTTACCAACGAAATCAAGGACAGCGTTGAAGAAATCAACGGCATTCACATCATCAAAGCCGTTCGCGACATGAACCCTGACAGTCTGAAACAAACCGCCTACAATTTGCGCTCCTCTATGGAAAAATTAGGCATTGTTTTCGGTACAAAATATGGCGACAAGCCCAGTTTGATTGTTGCGCTTTCCGACGACTTGGTCGCAGCAGGTTTGAATGCGGGCACCTTGGTTCGTGAAGCGGGCAAGCTCATTCAGGGCGGCGGCGGCGGACAAGCTTCACTGGCTACTGCCGGTGGCAAAAACGCAGCGGGTTTGGAAGACGCCGTGAAGCTGCTGATTGCCAATATTGCGAAGTAGTGAGCTGTGAACTGCGATTGGTGAATGGGAAGCAGCGTACAGTAAATTGAAATTATCGCATAATCAACCAAAACTATGAAAAAAAATGAGTTTTGGTTAGAAATATGATTTTATTTTCAACCAAAACGATAAAATTTGAGAGGTTTTGGTTGGAGAAAAATGGTGATTGGCACCTTTAATACCTAGCATCGACCTTGCTTTGTGACAATTATTTTTGGCGTTACTTTCTTTGACACACAAAAGAAGGTTTGACTGCTGCCTAAGCGTTTGTTACAAATCGGACAGTTGGCGGTCAAAAACAAAAACTGATACTATCCAAAAAAGTGTGTAAAACTCAAAGTTTTATATTTTTGTAAAGGGAAAATTAAAAACAAAAAACAATGAATTTTACACAAGCGCAAAATTACGAAATTTTAGAAGACATCATCAAAAATGGTGCGGGAATTGAAGAGATTTTAAGAATGAGTCTTGAAATTCTGATGAAGTTTTCGCCTTTCACTCCGCCACGCTCCGTTTCAGGCGAAAACTTTCAAGTTGACGTTAAATCAAAAAAATGAATACTTTTGCAAATACAAAATGAAAAAACAAAAATACACACTTTTAGGGATATTACCGAAATTACAAATAATTGACTATAAGTAATTTGGAATAAACAAAACGAGATGGTAGAAGACAAAAAAAAAGCGGTCCGCAAAGACTTGCGAACCGCTGTGGTTTGAGGCAACGACCTACTCTTCCACCATTTAAGGCAGTACCATCGGCGCGGTCGGGCTTAACTTCTCTGTTCGGAATGGGAAGAGGTGGACCCCGACGCTATGATCACCTCAATGTCTGTTCGTCCTCCCGGACGTATGGGTTTGACATTGGGAGAAAGAAATAAGCCCCCGGACATCGCTGTCCGTTAGTGCTGTACACGAGTACGGGCAAGTATCGGGTTATTAGTACTGCTCGGCTTTGACGTTGCCGCCTTTACACCTGCAGCCTATCAACGTCGTCGTCTTCGACGTCCCTTGGATGAAGCCTCATCTTGAGGCGAGTTTCGCACTTAGATGCTTTCAGCGCTTATCTCATCCAGACATAGCTACCCTGCGGTGCGGCTGGCGCCACAACAGGTGCACTAGAGGTCTGTCCAACTCGGTCCTCTCGTACTAGAGTCAGGTCCTCGCAAGCTTCTACGCCCACAACAGATAGGGACCGAACTGTCTCGCGACGTTCTGAACCCAGCTCGCGTGCCACTTTAATCGGCGAACAGCCGAACCCTTGGGACCTTCTCCAGCCCCAGGATGTGACGAGCCGACATCGAGGTGCCAAACCACTCCGTCGATATGAGCTCTTGGGAGTGATCAGCCTGTTATCCCCGGAGTACCTTTTATCCTTTGAGCGATGGCCCTTCCATGCGGAACCACCGGATCACTATATCCTAGTTTCCTACCTGTTCGACTTGTTTGTCTCGCAGTCAAGCGCCCTTCTGCTATTGCACTCAACGCACGGTTACCAAGCGTGCTGAGGGCACCTTTGAAAGCCTCCGTTACTCTTTTGGAGGCGACCACCCCAGTCAAACTACCCACCAAACATGGTCCGCGCTTCCCGCGCGTTAGATTTCAAATAATCAAAGGGTGGTATTTCAAGGACGACTCCCCGAATCCTGGCGGACCCGGCTCGCAGTCTCCCACCTATCCTACACATCAAGTATCCAAAATCAATGTTAAGCTGTAGTGAAGGTTCACGGGGTCTTTCCGTCCCGTTGCGGGTAAACGGCATCTTCACCGTTGCTACAATTTCACCGAGCTCATGGCTGAGACAGTACCCAGATCGTTACACCATTCGTGCAGGTCGGAACTTACCCGACAAGGAATTTCGCTACCTTAGGACCGTTATAGTTACGGCCGCCGTTTACCGGGGCTTCAATTCAACGCTTCTCTTGCGATGACGTCTCCTCTTAACCTTCCGGCACCGGGCAGGTGTCAGGCCTTATACCTCATATTGTCTATTTCGCAAAGCCATGTGTTTTTGATAAACAGTCGCCTGGGCCGATTCTCTGCGCCCTCTCGCGAGGGGTCCTTTCTCCCGAAGTTACAGGACAATTTTGCCTAGTTCCTTAGCCATGAATCACTCGAGCACCTTAGAATTCTCTTCTCGACCACCTGTGTCGGTTTGCAGTACGGGCCGACGCGGAGTATGCTTAGCGCTTTTTCTCGGCAGTCTGGTTACCGCGGCTATCCCTTCGCCCGAAGGTTCCGGGTACTTTCAGGTTCGCCGCACCCGGGGGATTTGCCTCCCGGACGTATAGCTACACCCTTAAACGTGCTATTCCGTCAGCACGCGCGCGTTTCACTCCTGCTTCCACACTTCGCCTCCGTGTCGGGTGCCGGAATATTAACCGGCTGTCCATCGTGTGCGCCCATTATACGGACTTCCACTTAGGTCCCGACTTACCCCGATCCGATTAACGTTGACCGGGAAACCTTGGTCTTTCGGTGTGCGGGTTTCCCACCCGCATTATCGTTACTTATGCCTACATTTGCTCTTCCGAACGCTCCAGCAGCCCTCGCGAACCACCTTCGTCGCTGGTCGGAATGCTCTCCTACCAATATCGCTATTCCACAGTTTCGGTAGCGTGTTTGATGCCCGATTATTATCCACGCCGCGTCACTCGACTAGTGAGCTGTTACGCACTCTTTAAATGAATGGCTGCTTCCAAGCCAACATCCTAGCTGTCTATGCAACACGACCTCGTTATACCAACTTAACACGCATTTCGGGACCTTAACCGATGGTCTGGGTTATTCCCCTCTCGGCCACGGACGTTAGCACCCATAGCCTCACTCCCAATATTCAATATGACAGCATTCAGAGTTTGTCAGGATTTGGTAGGCGGTGAAACCCCCGCATCCAATCAGTAGCTTTACCTCTGTCATACCATATTGAGGCTGCCCCTAAAGGCATTTCGGAGAGTACGAGCTATCTCTCAGTTTGATTGGCCTTTCACTCCTACACACAACTCATCCGAAAACTTTTCAACGTTTACCGGTTCGGCCCTCCATTGCGGTTTAACGCAACTTCAGCCTGGTCATCTGTAGATCACTAAGTTTCGCGTCTACCTAGACTAACTCACCGCCCTGTTCAGACTCGCTTTCGCTTCGGTTCCTCACCCGAGGTGATTAACCTCGCTAGCCTCGGTAACTCGTAGGCTCATTATGCAAAAGGCACGCCGTCACCCCACGAAGGGGCTCCGACCGCTTGTAAGCGCACGGTTTCAAGTTCTATTTCACTCTTCTGCTCGAAGTGCTTTTCACCTTTCCTTCACAGTACTTGTCCACTATCGGTCTCTCAGTAGTATTTAGCCTTGGCGGATGGTGCCGCCGGATTCAGACAGGATTTCTCCGGTCCCGCCCTACTCAGGATCCCTCTACGTGTCTCTTGATTGCCCATACGGGACTTTCACCCTCTCCGGCCGGCCTTCCCAGACCGTTCCGGTTCTCAAGATTCCACGATGTCGAGGTCCTACAACCCCGGGCATGCCGTAACATCCCCGGTTTAGGCTCCTTCCCGTTCGCTCACCACTACTTGGGAAATCATTGTTATTTTCTCCTCCTCCGACTACTTAGATGTTTCAGTTCATCGGGTTTGCCTCCTTTCCAGGATACCCGCCGTTCCCGGCAGGTGGGTTGCCCCATTCGGAAATCCACGGATCAAGCGGTTATTTGCACCTCCCCGCGGCTTATCGCAGCTTATCACGTCCTTCTTCGCCTCTGAGAGCCAAGGTATCCCCCGTACGCTCTTAGTAACTTACTCGTTTCTTTACTCGTATTTTCTCTTTGTCTGTCCTGCTATAGACTTACGTCCAGCGCAGAACTTGTTAAGCTTATTTCTTTCCATCATGTCAAAGAACTTTGTACAACCGAAGTTGTAACGGGTGATTGAAATTAGTTTTCACTAAAATCAACCTTTATTATAAAGGAATGATTGATAGTAGCAAATGGCGCGACTGAAAATTTGCAAGTTTGTTGATAAAGTCGCTCCAGAAAGGAGGTATTCCAGCCACACCTTCCGGTACGGCTACCTTGTTACGACTTAGCCCCAGTTACCAGTTTTACCCTAGGCCGCTCCTCGCGGGTACGGACTTTAGGTACCACCAGCTTCCATGGCTTGACGGGCGGTGTGTACAAGGCCCGGGAACGTATTCACCGCGCCATGGCTGATGCGCGATTACTAGCGAATCCAACTTCATAGAGTCGAGTTACAGACTCCAATCCGAACTGAGACGTGCTTTGAGGATTGGCTCCCCCTCGCGGGGTGGCTGCCCTCTGTACACGCCATTGTAGCACGTGTGTAGCCCTGGACATAAGGGCCGTGCTGATTTGACGTCATCCCCACCTTCCTCTCTACTTGCGTAGGCAGTTCCTCCAGAGTGCCCACCTCGACGTGATGGCAACTGAAGGTAAGGGTTGCGCTCGTTGCAGGACTTAACCTAACACCTCACGGCACGAGCTGACGACAACCATGCAGCACCTCGCAAGACGCCCGAAGGCTGAACAGTTTCCTGCCCATTCGTCCTACGTTCAAGCCCAGGTAAGGTTCCTCGCGTATCATCGAATTAAACCACATGCTCCTCCGCTTGTGCGGGCCCCCGTCAATTCCTTTGAGTTTCAACCTTGCGATCGTACTCCCCAGGTGGATCACTTATCGCTTTCGCTTAGCCACCGACCGTCGCCGGCCGACAACGAGTGATCATCGTTTACAGCGTGGACTACCAGGGTATCTAATCCTGTTTGATCCCCACGCTTTCGTGCATGAGCGTCAGTTGCAAATTCGTAACCTGTCTTCACGATCGGCGTTCTGTGGCATATCTAAGCATTTCACCGCTACACACCACATTCCAGTTACGTCGCTTGCACTCTAGTCCGGCAGTATCATAGGCACGATTGGAGTTGAGCCCCAACTTTTCACCAATGACTTACCGATCCGCCTGCGCACCCTTTAAACCCAATAAATCCGGATAACGCTCGTATCCTCCGTATTACCGCGGCTGCTGGCACGGAGTTAGCCGATACTTATTCGCCGCATACTCTCAGGCGGGGACGCGTCCCCGCGGTTACTCTGCGGCAAAAGAAGTTTACAATCCATAGGACCGTCTTCCTTCACGCGGCATGGCTGGGTCAGAGTTGCCTCCATTGCCCAATATTCCCTACTGCTGCCTCCCGTAGGAGTCTGGACCGTGTCTCAGTTCCAGTGTGGGGGTGAATCCTCTCAGAACCCCTAAACATCGTCGCCTTGGTGGGCCGTTACCCCGCCAACCAGCTAATGTTACGCATGCCCATCCTCAACCAATGAATCTTTATATCCATCAAGATGCCTCATCGGATACACATGGGATATTAGCGCCGATTTCTCAGCGTTGTGTCCCGGTTGAGGGTAGGTTGCATACGCGTTACGCACCCGTGCGCCACTCGTCGCCCCGGTATTGCTACCGGTCGTTACCGTTCGACTTGCATGTATTAAGCCTGCCGCCAGCGTTCATCCTGAGCCAGGATCAAACTCTCCATCCTAATTAATCTCTTTTGCTTTTTTGTCTGTCCCGACTTTATCGCTTGCGAATTTCTCAAAGTCTTTTTGAGCCATTTGCTACATCATTCCATTCTTTCAAAGAACTGTCCAACCCACTCAACCGCCCCATCTTCCGTGCCGCCCCGTGTCGTGGTGAATTGGGATTGCAAAAGTACCACCTTTTTTTTATTCTGCAACACTTTTTTGAAAAAAATCGCATTTTTTTGCTATCTTGCTGATAATCAGTAAGAAAAAATTTAACCTGCCCGCCTTTTTTCTGTTCACGCCCCCTTTTTTTACCCTTTTTTTGCCATTTCCACACCCCCTCGGACACCCGTTTTGGAAACTTTTCCCATTTCTTGTACAAAAAACGATTTCTAAACTAACAACC
>JAZLHE010000052.1:0-86843 GCA_045616665.1 Bacteroidales bacterium
GGGTGGGGGAAGTTGTACCCAGCGACTTCAAAAAACGACACCCCGAAACCACATCAGGACAGCTCAACGACCCCGCACGTGCGCGTTGAATGTAGAAATTCCTTCTCGAATTGGCAAATTCTCATTCTGCGGAATTTAGGATTTAATAGATTTAATTGTTTTTTTATGAAAAAAACATAGACATATTAAAAAAAATTGTATCTTTGCAGTTTAAAGTGAAAAAAGTATGCAAGGACTGATATTCTCCTTCTTCGTCATCTATACGCTCCTGTTGTTTGTCATCACGGGGATTACTTCACGCAAGGCGAACAACCAGACATACTTTACCGGCAACCGCAAGTCACCGTGGTTCATCGTGGCCTATGGTATGATTGGTGCCTCGCTCTCAGGCGTGACCTTTATGTCCGTTCCCGGCGATGTGGCCACCACCCAATTTACCTATTTCGGCGTGGTTTTAGGTTACATCCTCGGCTACATCACCATTGCTTACGTTTTGCTTCCTGTATATTACAAGTACAACCTCACTTCCATCTACGAATTTCTCGGCAAACGTCTGGGCAACAACGCCCAGAAAACCGGTTCGCTGCTCTTCATCATCTCCCGACTAATGGGATCCGCCCTTCGTATGTACTTGGTAATCTTCGTATTGCAGATTTTTGTCTTTGACGCGTGGAACATTCCCATCTGGGTCACCGCCTGCATTATGATTATCATCATTCTGCTTTACACGTTCAAAGGCGGCCTTAAAACCATTGTCTGGACCGACACCCTGCAAACCACCTTTCTCCTCACCGCCCTTGTCATTTCTTTAGTAGTGATTTTCAAGGATTTAGGATATAGTATGAGTGAAATGTGGAGCAAAATGGATACGGCCGGCTACACCAAGGTTTTCAATACGGACTGGCGCGCCAACAACTATTTCCTCAAGCAGATTTTCGGTGGAATGTTCATTACAATTGCGATGACCGGCTTAGATCAGGATATGATGCAGAAAAACCTGTCCTGTAAGACTTTAAAGGATTCGCAACGAAACATGCTTTCTTTTACCGGCATTCTGGTAATCGTCAACGTGTTGTTCTTGGCATTGGGCGGCTTTTTGCTGGTTTACGCCCAACAAAACGGCATCGACCTCAGTGGAATGCCCACCGACCGCATCTTCCCCGAATTGGCCTTCAACCACTTGGGCAAGGTGGCCGCCATTTTCTTTGTCATCGGCTTGATTTCCGCCGGCTATTCCAGCGCCGACGGCACCTTCACGGCACTCACCACCTCTGTATGTTACGACCTGCTCCACATCGAGCAGCGTTTCACCGATGAAAGAAAGCAGCTTTTAGTCAGACGTTGCGTCCACCTGCTCATCTCAACATTGTTCCTTGCCATCATCGTCATTTTTGCCAACCACCACAACGACGCCATCATCCGCATCATCTTTATGGTGGCAAGCTACACCTACGGTCCCATTTTGGGGCTCTTCGCCTTCGGTATTCTCACTCGTCGAACCATCAAGCACAAATTCCTCATTCCCGTCATCGCCATCTTAATTCCCTGCCTTTGCTATATTCTATCTTCCTTTTCTCAACAGATTTTCAACGGATACAAGTTTGGCTTTGAACTACTTATCGTCAACGGAGGTTTGGTATTCCTTGCCCTGACGGCCATCAGCCAAAAAGGAACCACCACTTCAACAATTCAAAACGAAAAAGAAATCGATTCACTTCATACGAACAAATAAAATCTTAATTTACTTATAATGAAAAAGTTACTCTTCGTCCTTTGTTTTTTCGCCGGAATCAGCTCGATATGCGCCCAAAAGCAAGTATATAAAATGCCGCTTGACAGCAATATTCAGTTAAGCAACAACGCTTTTTGCTATATGCTTCCAACCACCGCTGTCAAAGTGGATGTCACGGTGATCAAAGTCCGGGAAATTAAAGGATATTATGCCGAAGACGCCGAAAAGATGCTGGGACTAACCAACATCATTTCTGAAAACAAAACTTACTATAAGTTAAAGGACGTGAGTATCAATACGGAAACTATTCCAGACCCCACTCATCGCTATGCGGTTGAACCTTCGTCAAACCAAGTAAAAAGCGGCGATTATCTGTCTTCTTTGATCAAACGTGATTTACAAAACGCGACCGTCTTTGAACCGACCTACACCACCGAAACGGCAGAGGTTCCGGATTTCTACAGGAATTACGCCAACGTCTCCTTTACCGAATCTGAAGATGCTTTTGTAGAAACCAAGATCATCAACGGTGTTGTGACGCAAGTTCCTGCCAACCACACCAAAATTGTCAACAAATCTGCTTCCCAGAAGATTCAGGAAGCTGCCGACCAGATCACACAAATTCGCAAACAACGAAACGCCCTCATCGCCGGCGAACAGGAAATTCCATATAGCGATCAGGCATTAAGATTGATGATTGACGAACTCAATCAGGCAGAGAACAACTACCTTGACTTATTCCGTGGCATCAGTTTGGAAGATGAGATTCATTATACGTTCTATGCCACGCCACAAGGAAACGAAAACGATATGCCCATTTTCTTCTTTGACTCAAACCTTGGTTTCAGTTCTCAGGAAAGCGCAAACGGCATTGCCTATTCGCTCCACTTTACGCCACAATGGGACAATGGCTACCTTCTTAACCAAAATCCTAAAAAGGCGAACTCCGGCTACCGCATTCGCACCGCAATTCCTGTTTCCATCAGTTTGGAATCAGGAAACATCCATCACGAATTTGGCATTTATCCGATGTTCCAGTGGAGCAACATCAAGACTCTTCCTGCCAACATCGACACCAATATTGAAGAAATCGGCTTTATCTACTAATCAAACGATATGAAAAGAATTGTCATTTTTGCGTTTATTGCAGCCTTTTTGACGACAGGATGCCACAAAAAAAGCGAACAAGAGCTTTTGAGTAATCGCCTGCGGTCCTGCACAGAGCAATATGTCAAAGAGGAACTGCAAATCGGCAATCCCGATTCGGTGGTCATCAACAAAATTGACACCGTTACCGAAATGGGCTATGCAAAATTGGTATTGGAACTGTTGGAAAACCTTGAATATCAATATAAATTGATGTACGATGAAGCCACTTTGGCCAATGATGACCGAAAAATAGACAATTTAGAAATCTATTTACGACAGATTTCCTCCCAAACCGACTATTTTCGCGCTATTGAAGAAGCCGAATCGGCCGACAACCAGAAAATTCTGCTTTATATGATTTCAGCCGCCTACTATAAAGAAGGCGAAGTCAACGACTTCATCTGCTTTGCCAAACCCGACTTCAGTTTGCATATTCTTGATCCATTCGCTGACAACCTGCTTCAGTAAAAACCATAGACAAACATTAAAATTAAATACGATGAAAAAAATTCTTATTTTCCTTTGCATTGCTTTCATTTTCGCCTCTTGCAACAAAATCCAAGGACCCTATGTCAAAAAGTCAGGACAGTCGGACGTGGTCGTTGAATTTCCAAAACTCGATACCAATACCGTTTATAGAAAAATCCTATTTGAAGAATATACCGGACACTGCTGCATCGGCTGCCCAGAAGGTCACGAAATCCTGGTAAATCTGCAGTCTATCTATGGCGACACTTTGATTCCTATGTGTATTCACGCAGGCTATTTTGCCGAACCTGAAAACGGACTGTTTTCCTACGATTTCAGAACGATTGCCGGCGAAGAATTGAATTTAGATTATGGCATCACCAACAATCCCCAAGCCATCGTCAACCGTGTTCCGGAACCTTTGGACAAATCAAGCTGGTCAGATGCCCTTAAAGCAACAGACCGCACCAAATATGCCGCCATCCAAATGATCAATATTTACGACGACGAAGACGAAATCTTGGGCGTATATACCAAAACCACAATGCTTCGTGATTATCCCGGACAAGTAAAAATTTCATTGTTCCTCATTGAAGACAACATCATCAAACCTCAAAAATATTCGGATCACGTTGACACGAACTATGTACACAACCACGTGTTAAGATATGGAATCAACGGAACTTACGGCGAAATTGTCTCCGCCAACGGTTACGTACAGAAAGATTCCAGCTATTTATACGGATACCTTCAAAGTTTTTACCTAACAGACTGGGTTCCAGAAAAGTGCAGTGTCGTAGCCATTTTGTGGGACCATCAGGAAGATAAGATTCTGCAAACTGAAATCAAAAAGGTAAAATAAGACATCATATTAATTCCCCCTATTCCTTGAAAACAAGGACTAAAAGAATTAATTTCATCTTTTGTGTTGAGGATGAAATTAATTCTTTTTCGTTTAAAAAATATTCGTATATTAGTACGCATTATTTAATGCAAATAACTTTATTTTGAATTTACAACATAACAAATTGATATATTATGACTTACGGGAAAATTAGACAATTAGTAGCGTATGCGATTTTTGTCGTTTTTTTCATTTTTTCTCCCATTTTCTCTCAAACTGCCAAAGCTGAGGAAGAAGAATTCAACGCCGGAGAATACATTATGGGGCACATCACCGACGAATACGGCTGGCACATTACCACCTTCAACGAACATTCCATTTCGGTTCCGCTTCCCATCATCCTGTTTGACAATGGCCTGGTTTCATTTTCTTCCAGTCAACTGCATCACGGAGAAAAGGCATACAAGGGTTATGCGATGGGATTTACCGAAGAAACATCGGGTTCCATCGTCAAGTTGGGCGGTGATTTTGCCGACTATACGGGTGAGTTGGAAGAAGGCGCCACCTACCCCATCGACCACGTTTGCAAATTCGACATTTCCATCACCAAAAACGTATGCGCACTTTTCGTTTCCATCATTTTGTTATGCTGGATTTTCTTATCGGTGGCAAAAAGATACAAAGAAGGACCTCTCAAAGCCCCAAAAGGATTACAATCATTATTGGAACCATTGGTATTGTTTGTGCGTGATGAAGTTGCCATTCCCTCCATTGGAGAAGACAAATACCAAAAATATTTCCCTTACCTGTTGACCCTGTTTTTCTTCATCTTGGTCAACAACTTAATGGGATTGATTCCTATTTTCCCCGGTGGTGCCAATGTAACGGGAAACATTGCCGTTACGGCAGTTTTGGCCATCATCACTTTTTTCATCACCAACATATCCGCCAACAAGCATTATTGGAAAGACATCATCAACGCTCCCGGTGTTCCCTGGTGGTTGAAATTTCCACTTCCATTAATGCCCATCGTTGAATTTATCGGCGTTTTCACCAAGCCTTTCGTATTGATGATCCGACTTTTCGCCAACATCACCGCAGGTCACATCATCGTTTTGGGTTTCTTGGGCTTGATATTCATTTTCGGAGCAATGAGTCCGGCCATTGGCTACGCCGTTTCTCCGGTATCTATCTTCTTCTATTTGTTTATGGGATTGCTCGAATTACTGGTAGCCTTCATCCAGGCATTCGTATTCACCCTGCTGTCTGCCATCTATATCGGCATGGCCATTGAAGAACCCCATAGCGAAAAGAAAGAAGAAAAAGCAGAAATTGTTATGCAATAACATATTTATTCACTTAAACTTAATCAATTATGACTGGATTAACATTATTACAAGCAGCAGCTGATTTGGCAGCTATCGGCAAAGCCGGTGCTGGTATTGGTGCAGGTTTGGCAGCCATTGGCGCAGGTCTCGGTATCGGTAACATCGGTAAAGGCGCAGTAGAAGCCATCGCAAGACAACCCGAAGCTGGCGGCGACATCAGAACCAATATGATTCTGACCGCGGCTTTCGTCGAAGGTGTTGCTCTGTTCGGCATCGTAGTCTGCTTATTGATTGTTATCTAACATCAAAACGACAAAGGGAATCGCCGCGGTTGGCGGGGTTTCCCTTTTCATCATTAAAACAAAACTAAAAACACAATACTATGACTTTATTAGCTTCACTTATTACTCCTTCATTCGGTTTACTTTTCTGGATGCTCATCGGTTTTGGCATTTTGGTATTCATCCTCGCCAAATTCGCCTGGCCGGTCATCACCAAAAGCATCGCTAAGAGAGAACAATATATCGAATCACAACTGGCAGAAGCAGAAAAAATCAAAAACGAATTGGCAGGCCTTGAACAAAAGCACAATATGATGATGGCTGAAGCCAAGGCAGAACGCGATAAAATCTTAGCCGACGCAAGAAAAATCAGCGAAAAAATGTATGAAGACGCCAAGGCCAAAGCCAATGCAGAAGCTACCTTAATGATTGAAGAAGCAAAGAAAACAATCAACTTCGAAAAGATGAAAGCCATGACGGATGTCAAAAACGAAATCGCCAACTTGTCTATCGATATGGCTGAAAAGGTTTTGCGTCACGAATTGGCAGACAAGAACAAACAGGAAGAACTTATTGCAGGTTGGATGAAAGAACTTAATCTGAATTAGTAAATCAATGACATTACAGGAAATTGAAGAAATTCTGTTTCAGGAAAAAGAAATTCATCTTTCCAGCGAAGAGCAGAAAAAAATTTCAGACAGTTACCGTTTTCTAAATGACTTTGCCAAAGACAAAGTCATTTATGGTATAAATACCGGCTTCGGTCCGATGGCACAATACCGCATTCAGGACGAGGCCCTCAATGACTTACAATATAATATTATACGAAGTCATTCAACGGGTGCGGGCGAACCATTCGCACCCATTTACGTCAGAGCCGCTATGATGGCTCGCCTCGCCACATTTGTCCGTGGAAAATCCGGAATCCATCCTGATGTCACCCAAATGCTGGTGACCTTTATCAACAAGCACATCTATCCGCTTGTTCCCCAACACGGCAGCGTGGGTGCCAGCGGCGACCTGGTTCAACTTTCCCATATTGCCCTTGCCCTCATCGGCGAAGGCGAAGTGTTTTATCGTGGCCAACGACGCGCCACACAAGACGTTCTTCAAGAACTTCACATCTCCCCACTCAAACTACACCTTCGCGACGGTCTGGCCGTAGTCAACGGCACCGCGATGATGACAGGAGTCGGTTTAGTCAACCTGCATCAGGCCAAACAGCTCTTGCACCACGCCCTCACCGCATCCGTGATGATCAACGAAATTGCTGCTTCCTATAACGATTTTATGGCAGCTGAGCTCAATGAACTCAAAGGTCACGAAGGACAATCGTTCATCGCCAAGAAAATGAAAACCTTGGCCCAAGGCGACCAGTGTATGCTTCAACGCGAGGTTGTTTTATACCAACCTCATAACGAACAGGTGTTCTCTCATAAAGTACAGCCATACTATTCTTTACGCTGCATTCCTCAAATACTGGGTCCGATTTACGACAGTTTGCAATATACCGAAAGAATTTTAGTGGAAGAATACAATTCCGTAGATGACAACCCGGTAGTGGATACGGAAACGCGAACCGTCTATCACGGAGGCAACTTCCATGGCGATTACATTTCATTTGAAATGGACAAACTCAAAATCGCCATCGTCAAGCTGACGATGCTGATGGAACGACAACTCAACTACTTATGCCACGACCGCATCAACGGCATTTTGCCTCCTTTCTGCAATTTGGGAACACTGGGACTGAATTATGGCATTCAGGCATTGCAATTCACCGCTACTTCCACCACCGCCGAATCACAAACCCTGGCCAATTCAATGTACGTGCACAGCATTCCCAACAACAACGACAACCAAGACATCGTAAGTATGGGAACCAATGCCGGAATTTTGGCTAAACGTGTCATTGACAATGCTTTTCAGGTGATGGCCATCCATTTTATCGCCATTGCACAAGCTGTTGACTGTCTGCAAATTGCCCACAAACTGGCTCCTGCGACGCAAAAAGTTTACCAAGACATCAGAGCCTTGATGCCAACCATCGTTGCCGACAAGCCCACCTACAAAGACATAGAAAAAATCATTGAATATTTACGTCAATTTTAAATATAGAAGACAATGCGAAGAGTGGTCATAACAGGTATGGGAATATATTCCTGCTTGGGAAAAAACCTTGAAGAAGTGTCAAAATCACTTTATGAAGGCAAGTCCGGCATTGGAATTGACCCGCTTCGCACCGAATACGGGTATCGTTCTCCCCTATCGGGCATCGTTGAAAAGCCAATGCTCAAAGGCCTTTTGGATAGACGTTCACGCGTTTGCCTTGCGGAAGAAGGTGAATATGCCTATATGGCCACGGCAGAAGCACTCAAAAACGCAGGTATCGACAACGATTATCTGGCAAGTCACGAAATAGGCATTTTTTACGGCAACGACTCTTCCGCCAAAGCCGTCATTGACGCGCACACCACCACACTGAACACCAAAGACACCACGTTAGTGGGTTCCGGTGCCATTTTCCAGTCGATGAATTCCACCGTGACGATGAACCTTTCCACCATTTTCAAACTGCGCGGCATCAATATGACCATCAGTGCGGCTTGTGCAAGCGGTTCACACGCCATCGGACTCGGATTGATGTTCATCCGCCAAGGACTGCAAGATATGGTCATTTGCGGCGGCGCACAGGAAACCAACTACCTTTCTATGGGCAGTTTCGACGGCATCAGCGCTTTTTCCACCCGCATTGCCGAACCCACCAAGGCCTCCCGTCCCTTCGACCGCGACAGAGACGGATTGGTTCCCAGCGGCGGAGCTGCCACGGTTGTCTTGGAAGAATATGAACACGCCGTCAAACGGGGAGCGCACATTATTTGTGAAGTCGCCGGCTACGGATTTTCTTCCAACGGAGCCAACATCTCTCAACCCAGCGACATCGGCTCGGCCATCGCTATGGAACGTGCCCTGAAAGATGCCGGAATCCAAGCCAAAGACATCGACTATGTCAACGCCCACGCCACATCCACCATACAAGGCGACGCCTTCGAGGCAATGGCGTTGAACCGCCTGTTCGCTGAACTACACACCCCTATCAGCTCTACCAAATCTATGACCGGACACGAATGCTGGATGGCCGGCGCAAGTGAAATCATTTATTCTAACCTAATGATACTCAACGATTTTATCGCACCCAATATCAATTTCGAAAACCCAGACGAATACTCCAAAAATCTACATATCATTAACCAAACAAAACAACAAAACTTGAATACCATTCTATCCAACTCTTTTGGTTTTGGTGGTACCAACAGTGCATTAATCATTCAAAAAATCAAATAAATTATGAATAGAGCAGAAATTATCAACATTGTCAACAAATTTTTGGTTGAAGAATTAGAAATTGATGAAGAATTATTACAGGAAGATGCCCTCCTCAAAGAAAAACTCGGCATCGACAGTCTTGATTTTGTTGACATAGTCGTAATTGTGGAACGCAATTTCGGATTTAAAATCAAACCCGAAGAAATGAAAACCGTCAAGACATTGGGACAATTTTACGATTACATCGAAAATAAAATCAATCAATAAAATGACTGAAAGTCACCAATGGCAAGGTAAAACAGGTGGAGGAAAATTTGGTCAGGAGGCCTTGTTTTTCATCCTCAAACACCTAAGAGCCGTCTTTTTATACCCCACTTTGTATATCATAACGCCTTTCAACCTGCTTTTTGGTCGAAAAGCCACAAATTCATTAAAATTCTATTATCAAAATATATGGAAAGAAGGTCATTTCAAAAGCATTTGGCATAGTTTTCTCAATGAATTGAATTTCGGCAAGGTCGTTTTGGACAAATTTGCCGTTTTGGCAGGTCATCCTGAACAATTTAACATTGATATAGACAAAGATGACATGGCCAATTTCTATCATCTTCTTAATCAAGAAAAGGGAATTATTCTTGCCGGTTCCCATATAGGAAACTTTGAACTCCTTGGGCAGCGAATGACTCAGGACAAAAAACACATCAGCTGCGTAGTTTATGCCGGCGAACGCCAACAATACCAAGAACGCCGCAATATCGCCTTCGGACATAACGACGTGTCAATGATTCCCGTTTTGCCTGATTTGTCTCATTTGTTTGCCATCAAGGATGCCCTCGACAAAGGCGAAATCGTGGCTATCCTTTGTGACCGCCATCACGGAGGACGCAAGATCAAAAAATGCCGGTTTTTAGGTCAGGACGCCTACTTCCCCACCGGCACGTTCCTTTTAGCCGCCCAAATGGAAGTTCCAGTACTATCCACCTTTATAATGAAAGAGAAAAGCACTTATTATAAAGGATTTATGAAAGAACTGCATATTCATAACGACGAACCCAGCGTAACCAACAGAGCCAATGAATTGTTAGAAAAATATATCGTTTCCTTGGAAAACATACTCAAAAAATATCCACATCAGTGGTTCAACTTTTTTCAATTTTGGGAAAAATCGACAAACAATTAGTTTATGAAATTAGATTCACCTCAAAAAGAAATATACGGAAAAGAACAAAATAGTGCCTTGAAAGCCCAACGATTGGCTCAGGAAATCGCCTTTGGTCCCATCGTTTTTCAAGTTGCCCGGTTAATGGTCAAATTCGGCATTTTCCAATTATTGGACGAACACACCGAAGGTCTAACCATCGAAGAAATTGCCCAAGAAAAAGAAATTTCAAAATACGGAATCCAAGTCCTACTCGAAGCTTCCCTGACCACCGGAACCGTTTTGTTGAAAGAGCAAAAATTTCACCTTTCCAAAGCCGGTTGGTTTCTCATCAACGATGAAATGGTTAAAGTTAACTTAGATTTCAACAACGATGTCAACTATCTGGGTATGTATCACTTAGAAGATGCCATCTTGCACGGGAAAGCAGAAGGGCTCAAGGCGTTGGGACAATGGCCGACCATCTACGAAGGACTTTCGTCCTTACAGGAACCCGCACAAAGCAGTTGGTTCAATTTCGACCACTTTTACTCCGACAATTCCTTCACACAAGCCCTTGAAATCGTATTTGCCCACCATCCAAAAAAAATACTTGACATCGGAGGCAACACGGGACGTTGGGCAATCCAATGCGTGCAACATAATCCCGAAGTAGAGGTTACCATTATGGATCTGCCTCAGCAGATTGAACTTATGCGGCAAAACACGCAGAATGCAAAAGGGAAAGAACGGATTCATTCTCACAGCGGCAATTTGCTGCTTCCAGACACTCAAATTCCTTCTGGTTTCGACATTATATGGATGAGTCAATTTTTGGATTGCTTTTCAGAAGACGAAGTCGTAAGCATTCTGAATCGTGCCGCCAAAGCCCTACCTAAAAACGGTAAAGTATTCATTATGGAGACTTTATGGGACCGACAGGCATTTGAAACCGCATCGTACTGCCTCACGCAAATCAGTCTGTACTTCACCGCAATGGCCAACGGAAACAGCAAAATGTTCTATTCTGGAGACTTAATCAACTATATCCAGCAGGCCGGCTTGAAGATAGACCAATTTCACGACAATATCGGATTTGCTCACAGCATTATAGAGTGTAGTCTCGCTTAATTTGAAATCCATTATAAGGATTTCAAATCACTATTCGCAATTCACTGTTCACAGTTTCACAGCTCACAAATCAAACATTTGGTCAATTCAAATAAAATCACTATTTTTGTATATTTGTAAAATGTATAAAATGACACCAGTAAAAGCTTCACCATATATTCCACAAAGACCACCTATCTTATTGGTTGACACATTTTTAGAATGTGACGACAAAATGATTATTGCGGATTTCAACATTCCTGAAAATCACATTTTCGTTGAAAATGGTGAACTTTCTGAAGCTGGAATTATAGAAAACATAGCTCAAACCTGCGCCACACGCATCGGTTGGCTGAATCACGACAAGCCCATACGCATCGGCGTTATCGGCAGCATTAGCAAATTGGAAGTCTTTTCCCGTCCCAAAGCCGGAAATAGAATCTTTACCAAAGTTGAGATCCTGGCTGAGATATATGACGCCATCATTGTCAAGGCAGAAGTCAAATGCAATGAACAGCCGATTGCCCAATGCGAAATGAAGGTTTTCGTGATGAACATCTCAATGAATACAAGTCCGATTGAATAAGTTTGAAGGAATGATATATCAAAAAGGAATTGGCATTGTAAGTCCCTTGGCAACAGGAAGCTATCAAAATTTTGAAGCCGTTGTCAATGGTGAAAGTCGTTTGCGGTATCACGAAAACAAGTGGAATATTCCCGAACCGTTTTTCGCATCGTTGTTCGAGTCCGGTGCCATTGACGATATTTTCGCTCAGACCACTCAACATTTTCCGAATCACACAAGCGTCACCTACACCCCTTTCGAGAAAATAGCCATCTGTGCGGCCTGTGAAGCCATCCAAAAAGCAGAAATTGATGCCTCCAAAGACGATGTTCTCTTTATTTTATCAACCACCAAAGGCAATATCGATTTACTGAATACGCTACACGACTATGAGCCGGAAAGGATTTATCTTTGGCGTTCAGCCCAATTGATTGCCCATTTTTTTGGTAATGCCAATACGCCCGTCGTGGTTAGCAATGCCTGCATTTCGGGATGCGCCGCCCAATTGACGGCTTTCAACCTGCTTAAATACAACTCCTCATACCGATACATTGTCGTCATCGGCGCAGAAACGCTCTCCCGGTTTGTCATTTCCGGTTTCCAGTCTTTTAAGGCCTTGTCGCCCGAACGCTGCCAACCGTTTGACCAAGACCGCCACGGACTGAATTTGGGAGAAGCCGCCGCCGCCATCGTTTATGCCCAAACCGACCAAGAAACCGAGCTTCCCGAAAATGCCGTTCTGTTGTCTGCCGGAGCCATCAACAACGATGCCAACCATATTTCGGGACCGTCAAGAACGGGAGATGGCTTAATGCAATCCATCAACAACACGATTAAAAATACTGATAAACAAGATATTGCATTTATCAATGCACACGGAACTGCCACACTTTACAACGACGATATGGAATCGATGGCCATTCATCGTTCCGGTCTTCAAGACACCATCGTCAACAGTATGAAAGGATATTACGGCCACACCTTGGGAGCCGCCGGGGTATTGGAAGTCATTCTTTCCTCCATCGCCCTGCAAAAGCAAATGGTCTTACGCAGTTTAGGATGTCAAAATCCCGGTACCGTAAAACCGCTGCACGTTTGCCAGCAAACCATACGGAATCAAGGCAATGCCTTCCTCAAGCTCATTTCCGGCTTCGGCGGAAGCAATGCCGCACTATTGTTCACCCTCAAAAACCAACACGAATGAAACAAGCAGAATTTGAAATCGTATCATCCTGTCAGATTTCATCAACGGAAGTGCTGGTGAATCAACAATTGCTGTTGCAACATCAACAACAAGAAGAAGATTGGTTTTCAACCATTTACAAAAATTTAAATCTTGCTTATCCGAAATTCTTCAAAATGGACAGATTGTGCAAAGCCGGCATCTTGGGCAGCGAATTGCTATTGAAGGACTATCCTTTTGACAAAGAAAATGTTAAGACATCCTGGGGAGTCATTCTATGCAACAGCGCATCTTCTTTGGACAACGACCGCAAATACCAGGAAACCATCGCTCAGTCCGACAACTACTACCCCAGTCCATCGATTTTCGTCTATACTTTGGCCAACATCGTCACAGGCGAAATAGCCATCCGGCATAAAATCGGCGGCGAAACCTCTTTTTACGTTATGCCTCAATACGACGCTGACGCAATAGAAGAATTTATCAATCAGTCATATAGAACCAATCCGGACTTAGACCACCTCATTGGCGGATGGATCAATGTTGATGGGGATGAGATTGACGTAAGATTGATGCTCACACGAAGAAAATGAACACAAAATCAGATATTAGACATTAATCAATCTTAAACAAAAAAAAGAAAAATGGAAGAACTTATTCTTAAACTCAAGGAAGAAATTATTGATGTATTGAATTTGGAAGGAATGAAACCTGAAGATATCGACGAAAATGCCCCTTTATTTGGAGAAGGCTTGGGTTTGGATTCTATTGATGCATTGGAACTTATCGTATTAATGGAAAAGAACTATGGCATTAAATTGGCCAATTCGGCTGAAGGGAAACAGATTTTCAAGTCTGTACGCGTAATGGCAGAATATATCAACGAACACAGAACAAAATAAGCGATGGGGAAAATAGTCGTTACAGGAATGGGGATTGTGTCGGCATTGGGTGCCGGCAAGGAAGCCACCTTGCGGCAACTGCGTGCCGGAAAAGCCGCCATTGGGGAAATGAAACAGCTCCAAAGCAGGCATACGCAACTTCCTGTGGCTGAAGTGCCTTTCAGCAACGACGAACTGAAGAAAATGCTCAACATCCCCGCTTCAAAAATCGTTAACCGTTCCACGCTGATTGGAAAACTGGCTTTACGGGAAGCCCTTTCCGAAGCCAAAATGACGAAGGATTTTCGGGCACGAACTGCCTTTTTGTCTGGCAATACCGTAGGCGGAATGGATGTGAGCGAGCTTTTCTATCACGATTTCCTAACCAACGACCTTCATAACGAATTTATCCGACTCCACGACTGCGGTGTTTGTACCGATATGATTGCCGACGAATTTTCCTTTCCATTACAATTCACGACGACCATTTCCACCGCCTGTTCTTCGGCGGCCAACGCCATCATCTTTGGGGCAAACCTGATTAAACGAGGCGAAATCGACGTGGCTGTAGTGGGCGGAACCGAATGCTTGTCCAAATTTCATCTCAACGGTTTCAATTCCCTTATGATTTTGGACCACGAATCCTGCAAGCCGTTTGACGCCCAAAGAAACGGACTCAACTTAGGCGAAGGCGCCGCCTACCTGGTTCTGGAAACGGAAGAACACGCCCTCCAACGCGGAGTTCCAGTTATTTGCGAGTTAAGCGGTTACGGCAACAGCTGCGACGCCTTTCACCAGACCGCCACTTCTCCCAACGGCGAAGGTCCTTATTTGGCAATGAGCAAAGCCCTCAAAGACAGCGGTTTAGCACCTAAAGACATTAACTACATCAACGCCCACGGAACAGGAACCAACAACAACGACGAATGCGAAGGCATCGCAATGGAACGTGTGTTTGGCGACAAAATGCCACCATTTTCATCTACAAAATCCTATACGGGCCACACCACCAGTGCATCAGGAAGCGTGGAAAGCGTCATCAGCATTTTGGCATTGAAAAATCATTTTATCCCTGCCAACCTTCGTTACACCCAAGCCATTGAAAACCACCATTTCAAACCCGTTTCCCAAGTCATAGAAAATGTTGATTTACGCCACGTCCTGACCAACTCCTTCGGTTTCGGCGGAAACGACTCCTCTTGCATTTTTTCCCTCACCGAAACAGTTAAAAAAGTTTCCGAAATACCTGTCGTTCAAACGCAAGCCGTTTATATTCAAGCTATTTCTCAAACTTCCATTCAGCATCCCCTGGACGAGACCTGGTTTGACCAACCTCTTATTCCTGACAACGCTTATATGGAATGCCAAGAAGCCGACTATAGTCAGATTTTCACGCCGATGGCCGCAAGACGGATGGGAAAACTCTTCAAACGCGCCATCACCACGGCGGTGGATGTCCTGCACAAAAGCCACCACGACCAAACCGACGCCATTATTTCCGGAACAGGACTGGGCTGCATTGAAAACACCGAAAAATTCCTCAAAGATATGCTCAACAACAATGAGGAATGCCTCTCGCCGACAGCTTTTATGCAATCTACCCACAACACCATCGCTTCTCAAATTGCCTTACATCTTAAATGCCACGGTTACAACAGCACCTACTCGCATCGAGGCACTTCTTTCGACAGCAGTTTGTGGGACGCTTACACCCTTTTGCAAAAAGGAGAAATCAACAATGCCATCGTCGGCGCACACGAGGAAATGTCGCCTGAATATTTCAAAATGCTTCAAAAAGCCGGCTATTTCACCTTTGACGACATCAGCGAAGCTCAATTGAAACTACATCAAAACACGGGCTCTCTATCCGGAAGTTGCTCCGTCAATATGTTCGTCAGCCGACAAAAAGAGGACAGCCATTGCGCCATCCGATTTATGAAGATGTTTTATAAACCAAGTCTCGAAACGCTAAAAGACAGCCTCTTACTCCAATTATCCCAGCAGAATCTGAAAATAAAAGACATTGATGCCGTCGTAATGGGTTTCAATGGAGACAAAGACAACGATGCCGTATATCTGAATTTTGCCAATGAAATAATGCCTTCGACGCCCATTATCTGGTATAAGCATCTCTTTGGCGAATCGTACTGCGCCTCGGCACTGGGCGTATCTGTGGGAGCCACTTGCATTCAACAACAGTCCATTCCTGCCCATCTGTTATATAACAGGAATGAGGCCATTCCGCAGCCAAAACACATTTTGGTTTACAATCATTATGAAAACAAAGATCAATCCTTAATTCTTTTATCCTTATGCTGATATTAATCCTTTTGATTATTGTACAGTCTATATTATTAGTAGCCGCGCAATCTTTTCTGAAGATTTCCGTGCAGCTTTTTGGTGATTTTTCGTGGTCGTGGCAATACTTCAAAACCGTTTTCACCACCTGGCAGTTCGCCGCTTCCGGACTCTGCGCGTTAAGTGCTATGTTGGTGTGGATGTACGTACTCAAACACTATCAATTCAGTTTGGCCTACCCGCTCCTATCCATCAGCTACATCATCGGTTTATTGTCGGCCTGCTTCATCTTTCACGAAGCCGTGCCACTCACGAGATGGATTGGTGTCTGCATTGTAATGGTTGGTGTTTATTTTATAGTAAAATAATGATTACAAATAAAATACAATCGTTTGTTAATCTTTTAGATTAAGTATATTATGAAAAGAATATTGAATATTTTCATCCTTGTAGCACTGTTTTTCGGAACGGTTTCCGCCCAGAAAGCCGAGACCGAAATAACAGGAAACCAGCTTGAAGTCTTGGTGAAGAAAATTAGCACGACCCACCAGCAACTCAAAACGCTGAGTGCCGATTTCACGCAAGAAAAGACATCTTCCCTTTTCACGGAAAAAGTGGTTCAAAAAGGAAAATTCCATTACCAGGCTCCCAAGCAATTGCGTTGGGAATATTCATCCCCCAAAAAACTATGCCTGCTTTTCAATGACAAAAAAGTATCGATAGTGACGGAAAAAGGAAGCGTCAGCAATCCCAATCCAATGCTCAACGAACTCGGGGCAACCATTATCGGCACGATCAACGGCAGCAACCTGTGCGAGCAAAAGAATTTCAAGAGCAGTTTTTACAAAAACGGGAAAAGCGACTATACCGCCGTCCTTATCCCTACCAATAAAAAAATGAAAGGAAATTACAAGAAAATCCAAGTTCTTATTGACGGAAAAAGCTATTTGGCCAAGCAAGTCGTCCTGTACGAAAACTCCGGCGACATCACCACCATCACCTTTTCTCACGTCACAAGCAACGACACCTTACCCAATAACCTATTCAGCAAATAATGATGTTACTTGATAGCTTTTTCAATATTGTCTCTGAAAAAATTGATGAAAATCAAGCCGAATTCATCATCCGATTGAATCCGGAGCATTCCATCTTTTTAGGACATTTTCCAATGTACCCGATTACTCCCGGTGTTTGTATCACCCAAATGGCTGTTGAGCTGTTTTCTCATATTCAAAACGAAAACTATCGCCTGCAAAAAGCCAGAAACATAAAGTTTCTCAACATTATCAAGCCCCAGGAAACACCGCAACTGACCTACCAGTTAAGTTGGACTAAAATAGAAGAAAACTCATTTAGAGTCAAAGCGTTAGCTTGCTGTCAGAATCAGATATACGCCAAACTTGATTTCGAATTGACAAAATAACATCCGAATTGATGAACACCACGGAAACCCTATTGGAAATAAGACGTTTAGGCATTTGTGTAGTTATTCCAACCTACAACAATGTCCAGACTATTGCTCAAGTGGTGGAAGATGTTTTAGCCTATTGTCAAGATGTGATTCTGGTCAACGACGGATCGAATGACGGCACCGAAAAGCTATTGGAAAAGATGGTAAACCGCATCATTTTATGCTCCTATCAGCCCAACAAAGGCAAAGGAACCGCCCTATCCGCCGGCTTTCAGAAAGCAAGGGAAATGGGGTTCCGCTACGCCATCACGATGGATGCCGACGGACAGCATTTCGCGACAGACCTTCCGTTGTTTGCCGACAGCATTGCCAGCCATCCCGACAGCATCATCATCGGCAGTCGCCAATTCGACAACCCCAATATGCCACAAAAGAGCAGTTTTGCCAACCGTTTTTCCAATTTCTGGTTTATGGTACAAACCGGCCATCGGCTGCCAGACACGCAAACCGGCTTCAGATTATATCCGCTATTTCCTCCAATGCGACTGATGACCAACAGATACGAAGCCGAACTGGAACTTTTGGTACGCTCAGCCTGGCGAGGCACAGCCATCATTCCGATACCTATTCAGGTTTACTATCCTCCCAAAGAAGTACGTGTAACGCATTTTCGACCGGGAATTGACTTTTTCCGCATCAGCGTTCTCAATACTTTTCTTACGCTCACTGCCATTATTTACGGGTATCCTTCTATGCTTTTTCATTATTTATATAAAAAAATCAAAAAATGAAAAAGTTTTTCCTACACATTTATAGATTTTTTGAAGTTCACAAAGGAGCAATGTGGGGAATTCTATCACTGCTCATCATTTTGTGTGCCTTATGTGCCTTAAAAATCCAATTCGAAGAGGATATCAGCAATTTTCTTCCCAATAATGAAGAAAATCAGCGAATAAACTATGCATACGAGCACATTGGAGCCGCCAATAAAATCGTCGTGTCCATTGGACAAAACAGTGGCGAAAAAGAGATGGACTACGACCTGCTTTCATCAGCCGCGACACTATTCGCAGAAAAACTTCAAGAACACGACCAAGGCAAAAACATTCAGGAAATTCTTTACCAAATTGATCAAGAACAAATTGACCGACTCACCACTTTCGTGATTGACAATATGCCCTATTTTTTGGAAGAAGATGATTATCAGCGATTTGACTCATTACTTTCCCCTTCTAAAATCGAAGCGCAATTAGACAACGACAGGCAACTGCTTGCCGCTCCCGTGGCGACACTACGCAGTGTTATCCAACACGACCCGATGTTCTTTTCTGCAAATATCTTACAATCACTCAACGACTTCCGTCCCGACGACAACTACCAAACCATTGATGGCTACTTTTTTGACCAAACCACCAACGAAGCACTGGTCATTGTCACGTCCAAACACCCTGCCAGCGAAACCAAGAACAACGCCATCGTCATCCAACAAATTAGAGAATGCGCCAACTTTATTGTGCAAAACTTTGACAATCAAATACATATCAGCAGTTTCGGTGCCAGTGAAATTGCCCAGACCAACGCACGACAAATCAAAAAAGACAGTCTTATTGCCATTGGACTTTCCCTTATCTTCATTATTTCCCTCTTACTTTACTATTATCGCAACGTTCGCTGCATTCTGCTCATTTTATTGTCCACACTGATGGGTGGACTTTTTGCCATAGGCGTTATCGCATTGGTCAAAAGCACCGTTTCCGTCATCGCCATTGGCGTAGCTTCCATCATCATCGGCATAGCCATCAACTACCCGATTCACTTACTTTCTCATTTCAAAAGAACAGACAATAAAGAACAGATAATCAAGGATATAGTATCGCCATTATTGATAGGAAACATCACTACGGTAGGCGCTTTCATCAGTCTTTTATTCATCAGTTCCGATGCGATGAAGGACCTTGGACTATTCGCTGCCCTATTATTGATTGGCACCATTTTGTTCGTACTCGTCTTTCTGCCCCACCTTTTGGGAAAGACTTATCCGAACTCAGACAGAAGTCTGGCATTCAAGCACATAGCTGAATTTAAGCCCGAAAAGCATCCCGTCATCATCATTTCGGTAATTCTACTGAGCATCGTTTTATATCATTTCAGCTTACGCACCAGCTTCGACACCAATATGCACCATATCAACTATATGACGCAAGAACAGCGAACGACTTTGGAACGACTGATGGCCCAAAACGACAGTTCTCGTGTCACTTTATACTGCATTGCCGAAGGCACCAGCATCGACGAAGCCCTTCATTATAACGAACAAATCCAAGCCGAAATTCAAAATCTCCACTCAAAAAACATAAAAGTGAGTGGAATTGGCAAATTTATACCGTCAAAAAAACTGCAAAAAGAAAAAATTGAACGTTGGAATCAATTTTGGGAAGACAAAAAGGACAATTTTGAACACGATTTGGACATTTCTGCCACAAAAACCGGCTTCAACCCAGCCGCATTTCAAGCCTGCAAAGACATTTTGTCACAAGAATACGTCATTCAGGAAGCTGATTATTTCGACATCATCAAAAATCAAATGGCAGGCAACTATATTTCTGTAGAAGACGGCCAAATTTTAGTCTATAACATATTAAATGTCGATAAAAATGAAGTCGGAGATATTGAACACAGATTAAATCATCTCGACAACTCCATTTTTGCATTCACGGAAAGTTCCATCGCCTCAAGACTCGTACAAGCCCTCTCCAAGGATTTTGACCACGTTTTATACATCTGCGGCTTCATCGTTATTGTGTTTTTGCTGATATCTTTTGGAAAAATTGAAATCAGTTTGATGGCTTTCGCCCCATTAGTCGTGGCTTGGATATGGATTTTGGGTATTATGGGACTATTTCACATCCAATTCAACATCATCAACATCATTTTAGCCACATTTATTTTCGGAATGGGCGATGATTATTCGATTTTTGTCACGGAAGGCTTGATTTACGAATACACTTACGGCAAAAAGATGCTGTCCCAGTTCAAAAACTCCATTATTTTGTCGGCTTCCATTATGTTTATCGGCATAGGAATGCTGATTTTCGCCAAACATCCCGCAATGAAATCATTGGCGGAAGTGACCATCGTTGGAATGTTTTCCGTTGTGTTGATGGCCTACGTCATTCCACCGTTCATATTCCAGTGGTTGACGCACAAAAATGGCGAAAAGCGGAAACAGCCCATTACCATAGGCAATCTTTCGAGAACCGTTTTCTCCTTCACGTTTTTCGTCTTGGGTTCGATATTTCTAAGTATCGCCAGCTTTTTCATTCTCACCCTTCGTGGAAAAAAAGAAAAACACAAATTACAGTATCACAAACTGTTACAGCGGACTATGCGTTTTGTGGCGTGGGGAATGCCACAAGTTAAACACAGAATCGACAATCCTTACGGGGAAGATTTCTCCAAACCCGCCATCATCATCTGCAATCACCAGTCGCACTTCGACTTGGTTTACACATTGATGCTGTCGCCGAAAATCATCGCCTTAACCAACGAATGGGTCTGGAAAAACCCGTTCTATCGAGGCATCATTCGCGGAGCTGACTTCCTTCCCGTTTACGACGGCATTGAGCAGCATATCGAACAACTGAGAATGCTTACCGACAAAGGTTACTCCATTTTGATTTTTCCAGAGGGCACCCGTTCGGAAGACTGCAATATCCTGCGTTTCCACAAAGGAGCATTTCTCTTGGCCAACGAACTAAATTTGGACATTCTGCCGCTCGTCATTCACGGAGCCGGACACGTGTTACCCAAAAAGGAAATGCTTATGCGCAAAGGAGAGGTAACGCTGAGCGTGGAAAAAAGAATTTCTCCCGATGACAAGCAATACCGCCAAGGTCGCGATTTATTGAGCACAGCCAAGATTTTTAGACAATTTTACATCGAAAAATATCAAAATATCGTACAAAACGAAGAAAATGTCCGCTATTTTCTTGATTTTGTCCGCCATAACTACATTTATAAAGGCAGCGAAGTTTACAGAACCTGTCGAAGAAACCTCAAAAACATACAAAAACTTGAAGAACAGGTCAAAGAACTTCCTGATGAAGGTGAAATTATCATCCAAAAATGCGGACAGGGTGAAAAAACGCTTCTTTTTGCCTTGATAAAGAAAAATCTTCACATCATCGGGCAAGACACGGATCAAGACAAAATAGACCTTGCGCAAAACTGCGCAGGCGTTCCCAACAATCTTACATATAAAATTCAAAACGAGAAACAATAAAAACAAGATAAAATGAAACTGAAATTAATTTATCCCAAATGGAAAAAGCTGCCTGGACAAACCACCTTTAACCTTCCGCCACACGGACCGGTAGTTTTTGCGGCCACCCTACCCGACTACGTTGAAGTATCGTTTACGGACGAGAATGTAGAGGAACTGGATATGGAAGAGGAATGCGACATAGTAGGCATTTCGATGATGCTGACCACGCAGGTCAAGCGCGGTTGGGCCATTGCCGACGAATACCGACGTCGGGGAAAGACCGTGATGTTTGGGGGAATTTCCACGATGTTGCACGCCGAAGAGACCTTACAGCACGCCGACTGCATTTTCTTAGGCGAATCGGAAGGCCGTATGGAAGAAGTGATGGACGATTTCAGAAACCACCGGTTGAAGAAAGTGTACAACTATATGGGAAAACAACCTGACATTGAATTAGTCGGGCCGGCACGCCGCGACCTATACAAACGTGAGCTATACAACCACAAAGGCGTGCAGATGGTCGATTTGTTCCACGCCTCGCGCGGCTGCCGCTTCAGTTGCTATCCCTGTGCCGTTTCGTACCTCGGTGGCCGGTGCTTCAGACCACGCCCAATCGACAAAGCCATCGAGGATATGGCAGGTATTGACAACAACCGTCTGTTCATCGTGGATAATTCTTTGGCGCAAAACAAACAATGGGAAATGGACCTTTTCCGCGAAATGATTCCGCTCAAGAAAAAATGGATCAGCCACACTATTGAAGACGATCCGCAAGTTCTGGATTTGGCGGCCCAAGCCGGTTCCTGGTATGTTTATCAGGCCATTTACGACACCAGCGACTATATCAAAGAGCGCATTAAACGCTACCACGATTACGGCATCGGCGTGGAAGGAACCATCCTTTTCGGATTGGATAATCAAACCGAAGATGACATTCTGCGAATGATTGATTTTCTGTTGGAAATAGACTTAGACTTGGCAGAATTCACCATCTTGGCTCCATTCCCGCACACCAAGGCCTACGACGACCTTATGCGCCAGGGACGAATTTTCGACAAGGACTGGGATCACTACAATGCCGGACAAGTGGTCTATCAACCTAAACATATAACTCCTGAACGTCTTCAAGAACTTTACGAGTATGCTTGGAAGACCTTTTACAAAGACGAAAGCCAAGAAGAAAAGATGTTTAAGCTTTTCACCAAAGTAATGCTTCGCGAAATGAACGACGGAACTTATCGTCCGCGAAATAAATCGCTGATTAACAAATCTTTCGGCAAAGACGTGATTAGAAACAAATAATTTGACCAGACAATGAAAGTACCAGAAAAATATTACGACGAAGTTTTTCAATTTGCAGGACAATGGGATATGCCCAGTTGTTGCGGGCTGAAAATCATCCGCAAAGATAGAACATACGTGATTGTAACGGAACTGTATCAAGAAAATCCAGGCACTTCCGTCACTTATGCGGGAGTAGCGCTTATCAAGCAAATTTGCGACAAAAAAAGTCTCGACATGCAACAGATTGTCTATATCGAATGCAATCCTGACACCAATTCCAAACTCTCTTTTTATGATGAGGAAATGTTTGAAGTCAGCTATCAAATGGACAAAGATTCACCGTCAGAACTTCAATATCGTCAACTTTCGAAGGAAGAAATAAAAAAGATAGTGGAATAAGTATTTTTATTACCGATTTTAAACTATAAACAAAAAAATCCATCAAGAATAATAGCAATAATGAAAAAAACTTTATCCTTTTTCATCTGTTTAAGTATTGTTTTGACGTTATCGGCGCAACCGAAGCCCATTAAGTTGTGGAAAGATGTGTCTGGAATGAAATGTATGCCCACAAAACTGTACATTTATCCAGCGCCCAAATCCAACAATACGGGAATTGCGGTCATTGTTTGTCCCGGAGGAAGTTACAGTCACACGATGGGCATTGCCACGGAAGGATTTGCTGTGGCAGAATGGCTTAACAGTCAAGGAATTAACGCTTTCGTGTTAAAATATCGCGTAGGTTCGCGGGGCTACCATCATCCCGCCATGATTCAGGATGCGCAGTACGCCATCCATTATGTGCGGCAACACGCCAAAGAATACGGAATTAAAGTCAATAAAGTGGGCACGATGGGTTTTTCAGCAGGCGGCCATTTAGTGCTGATGACGGGAGCCTTTTGCAAAGAGAACTACCTTACAGACTTAGGTATAGCAGATGAAATTCCCTTACGCCCCGACTTCGTCGTGCCGGTTTATCCGGTAGTCTCGATGCAGGACAAAATCGTCCATGAGCGTTCGCGCCGCAACCTGCTCACCAACCACTATACGCCAGAGCAAGTAAGCAAATTTTCGATGGAACTGAGTATTCCGCCCTATATGCCTCCCGTTTTTTTAGTGACGGCGAAAGACGACCCCGTAGTGAACTACCAAAACAGCGAAGTGTTGAACAATTCCCTCAAAAAAGCCAGAATCAAACACAGCTATCAACTGTATGAAACAGGCGGTCACGGCTATGGAATGGACGAAAACAAAGCCCCCGAAGCCGGAAAATGGAAATATGCCTTTATTAAATGGTTGAAGGAAATGGGATTTTAAGCATCTTTGACTCAAAAAAGATTTCAACAGTCATCATTCAGAATAAAAATTAAGATTATAGATAAATATCAGCTATGAATTTCATACCAGAAATAGAATTTCAGCCGCAAAGTGTCATCAAACGCTTTCAGGAAGAGAAAATGCACGAACAATTGGACTATTTGCAGAACCAATCGCCCTTTTACCAGCATCTTTTTCAAGAAAACAACATTGACATAAGCAAACTCAAGCAATTAGAGGATTTGCGGCATATTCCGTTTACCACCAAGTCTGACCTGCAAGCCCACAACGCCGAATTTCTATGTGTCTCCAAAGACAAAGTGATTGACTACATCACCACTTCCGGCACTTTGGGCGACCCTGTCACCTTTGCCTGCACGGAAAAGGACCTGGAAAGGCTCGCATACAATGAAGCCATTTCCTTTGCCTGCGCCGGACTGCAACCCGGCAATATTCTGCAGCTGATGACTACCATGGACAAACGCTTCATGGCCGGGCTGGCCTACTTCCTGGGCATACGAAAACTTGGCGCAAGCATCATTCGTGTCGGCAACGGCATTCCCGAACTGCAATGGGACACCATTCAACGGATGCGGCCCGATTCGGTGATGTGCATTCCATCTTTTATTCTAAAACTGATAGAATATGCCGAAAATCACAATATCGACTACAGAAACTCAAGTGTCAAACGCATTATCGGCATCGGTGAAGGCTTGCGCGACCAGAATTTCAACTTAAATTCCCTTGGTCAAAAAATCAAGGACAAATGGGATGTTGAATTATACGCCACCTATTCTTCTACCGAAATGAGCACCACATTTCCCGAATGTCAATATTCCTGTGGCGGACATCATCATCCCGAACTCATCATCGTGGAGATTATCGGAGAAAACGACGAACCCGTTGCCGAAGGCGAAATTGGCGAAGTGGTCATCACCACCTTGGGCGTGGAAGGAATGCCGCTTTTGCGGTTCCGCACGGGCGATATGGCGTGTATTCACAGCGAGCCTTGCGCCTGCGGGCGACACAGCTTCCGCATCAGCCCTATTGTGGGCCGCAAAAACCACATGATCAAATACAAAGGCACCACCCTTTACCCTCCCGCCATCACCGATGTACTCAACAACACCAACTACGTGGAGAATTTCTACATCACCATCAACACGAACCCCGCCACCGAAACCGACGAAGTAATCATCACCATTGGCATCAGAGGCACGCAAGACTTTGACGTCGTGAAAGACCTTAAAGACCGTTTCCGTGCGAAAATACGGGTTGCTCCCGACATCGTCATCGACAGCGTGGAGAATGTGCGCAAAGCCAACTTTCCCGCTATGAGCCGCAAACCCGTCACCTTTTTCGACCACCGCCAAAACCACTGATTATGTTACTATTTGAAGACACACGACCTTACAACGACAACGAAATGCCATCAGCCATTGCCCGCGTGGCCGCCAATCCGTTTTTCGAAACCATCGTGGCATATCTGTTTCCCGAGCAAAACCCGCAAGAATTCAAAAAGCAATTCCTGAAAATCAAAACCGTCAAGGAATTTCAGGAAAACGTAATGTTCAAAGCCATCGGAAGCATACTCGACAAGACCTGTACCGACTTTCAGTTTTCGGGATTTGACCAGCTTAGCCCGCAGCAAAACTATATGTTTATTGCCAACCATCGCGACATTATGTTAGATGCTGCTTTGTTGCAGGTTATCCTGTGGAAACATCAACTTGACACCTCCGAAATCACTTTCGGCAGCAACCTGATGCAGGGCGAATTGGTCATCGACTTGGGAAAGATGAACAAAATGTTTCGCATTGTTCGTGGGGGGACGATTCACGATTTTTATAAGAACTCACTGGAAGTATCATCCTATATGCGTTACGCCATTTGCGACAAAAAACAATCCGTATGGATTGCTCAACGCAACGGTCGCACCAAGGACGGCAACGACCACACCGAAGTAGCCGTGTTAAAGATGTTCTCTATCAGCAGCAACGATGATTTCAGCGACAATCTCGGCAAACTCAACATCACCCCGATTGCCACCTCTTACGAATACGAACCCTGCGCATTCTTAAAGACACAGGAATTGTATATCTCTCAATATCAGAAATATATCAAAGAAGCCAACGAAGATTTGCGCAGCATCTTGCAGGGAATTCAAGAACCCAAAGGAGGTATTTGCATTTGTGCCACGCCCTCGATCAGCAAAGAAGAATTGGATGCTTGCGGCAGACTGGACAAAAACGAACGCTTCGCCCAACTGGCCCGCATTATCGACCAACGCATTTTCAGTCATTATAAACTTTGGAAAAACAACTATATTGCTTTTGATATGGTTGAAAACACGAATAAATTTTCAGACCATTACAGCAATGAAGACAAAAAGGTTTTCGAAAGTTATATGAAACAAGGACTTAAGAGTCTGATTGGCGAAGAAGACGAACTTCGCAACCTCTTTCTCAACATTTATGCCAATCCCGTAAGGAATATTGCAATCAGAGAAAAATAAGCGAGCGAATTACATCGCCAGCATTCTAAGAATCGGCTGTTTCCCTTTTTCTATCGTTTCAGCATCCAAAACGAGTTCAGGCTGTTCGGTCTGCAATGCCTTGTAGATATTTTCCAGTGAATTCAACTTCATATATTCACAATTGCAACCGTCGCAGGCATTGGCGGCATAAAACTTCTTATCAGGATTCTGCTTTGTCAATTCGTGCAGAATGCCGTTCTCGGTAACAACTACGAAATGCGTTTGCGTACTTGCCGCGACATATTTCAACATAGCCGCGGTAGAACCCACAAAATTGGCCAATGCCAAAACGGCACCAGGACATTCTGGATGTGCAATCACTTCTGCCTCAGGATGTTGAGATTTAAGATTTTGCACCAATTGGGTAGTGATTTTATCGTGAACGTGACAAGCTCCATCCCACAGCACCATATTTCGTCCCGTTTGTTCATTGATATAGGAACCTAAATTTCTATCAGGAACAAACACGATTTTCTCATCAGCAGGAAGAGATTTGACAATTTTCAAGGCATTTCCAGAAGTCACGATGATATCGGCCATTGTTTTCACCTTGGCGGAACAATTGATGTAGGCAAGGACCTTATGGTCTGGATATTTTTTTAGGAATAGAGCCAAATCGTCCGCATCGCAGCAGTCGGCCAGCGAGCAGCCCGCCGTCATATCGGGAATCAGCACTTTTTTGTCGGGATTGAGCATTTTGGCGGTTTCGGCCATGAAATGCACGCCCGCAAATAGAATGATATCGGCATTTGTCTGCGCGGCCTTCTGCGCCAACGCCAGACTATCTCCCACAAAATCAGCCACTTCCTGCACTTCTGGAAGCGTATAATAATGAGCTAAAATGATAGCGTTCTTTTTTTTCTTTAGTGTAAGAATATCATCTTTTCCAATCATAACCAATTATTTTCAATTTCTTCGGGAGCACAAAGCCAGATGATCAGATATATCAAGCCACCGCCGCCCAAAACCAGCAAGAAAATCAAAAAAATGATTCTCACCACGGTGGAATCAACATTCAAATACCTTGCCAAGCCGCCGCAAACACCGGCAATTTTTCTATCTCTAATACTTCTGGTTAATCTTTTCACTTCACTCATAATACTTTGTATTTATTGTGCAAAGATACAGAATTTTTGGTAATTATATACATATATGAACAAACAATTGCAAAGTTTAGTCTTATTCCACTTTTCTGTTCCATATCGTATGAATATTAGTAATATAGTGTGACGCAAGTTGCCAATTGAAATTTTATACTTGCCCACCGTGCATTACGGTCTCACGCCGGCCGAGAAGAAGGTCATTTTCGACATTGACTGCCGCGACCAGAACGATGACCACTTCATCATCGAGATGCAGCGCGCACGGCAGGAGTTCTTCGCCGACAGGACCAAGAGCGTGCTGGAATACGAAGACGTGCAGGATGCCCTGGACTATATGCGGAAGTCATCCCTGAAGGAAGGTTTTGAAAAGGGACTTGCTGAAGGAAAAGCCGAAGGTCTCGCAGAAGGCGAAGCAAAAGCAAAACTGTCTATGGCAAAATTATTGTTGAAGCAAGGCGTTGACATTAACATCATCACGAGAACCACAGGATTGACGGCTGAAGAAATTAATCTCGCTTATTCCTGATAAATCAAGACATCGGTCTTGGCCGCATAGCCGCACCAAACGCCAGTTACATTTTCGCCCTTTATGTTGGAAATCACCGGGGATGGATTCATAAACGGATTCTGCCCCAACGCGGCTTCAGAACCACCCGTCATCCAAAACTGGTAACTGGCATAATCCATCAGACAATGCTTCACATAGACCGTGTCGCCGGGGCGGTAAGTCATTCTAAAATATTCTTTCTGCTCATCTTCACTCATCTTGGGCATAAAGAAAGCCGACGGATTGGCCCGCATCACTTCCACGTTGATGGTTTGTCCGCTCAACGTGCCATCGTCAAAAGCCACTGGAATAGACGTAATCCATTGCTGATCATGAAGTTTCTTGCCGTGAACCTTCACCAAGAACTGATAATAGTTGGCTTCGACCGGATTATCGGTCAAAGCGGCTCGAATGGTTTTCATCGTGTCGCGCAAAAGTTCCATACTTTGGTCAAAACCGATAGAATCCAAGTCGAAAGTATGGGTGATGGTGGTGGTTGACGTATAAACTTGACCGTGATACTCAATTTTCAAGTCATAACTGGTATTTTCCTTACCCAACATATTGCCGATATAGGCAAAATAAAACGGGGATTCAGCGGTCGGAAGCAGCGACAGGCGTTCGCTTTCTCCATCTGAAGAAGTAACCGTAACCACGGCATCCAAGACCAACAAATTATTCACCACATAATCCAAATCTATATTTTGAAAATAGGGAAGGCTTCTGGAAAGCATCACCATTGCCGGTTTTCCGTTTTCGATGTAGCCTTCCACGACCAGTTTGGGCTCGTACGCAGGCAAATCCATCTCTATTTCCGACTGGCAAGCGCTAAAAAGCAGCAATACCGACGTCAAAACAGCGAAAAACCAAGTCTTTTTCATATTCATTGCCTATTTTATTTTAAAATTCCAAGTGATAGAGGGCATAATCGGAATCAAACTCATCTGATACGCTTTCGATTCCACCTCAAAAGCACCTTGAGAAACATCTACATTGGTATTTGTTTCATAAAAAATGAAGAACGGATTTTTACGATTATAAACATTATAAATCGCAAAATTCAAGCCCGTTTCAAAATGCTTACGTTTGGCGATTTGCCAATCCACAGACAAATCCAAACGATGATACGGAGCCAGGCGATAACCGTTTCTTTCACTGTATTCAGCCAACATATTGCCGTTAAAAAGATAAAATCCCAAGGGAACAGTCATCGTATTGCCGGAAGAGAACACCCAAACGGCCGAAACTGTCAACTTATTTCTAATAATCTCATAGGAAAGATTAATAGAAACATCGTGGCGGCGGTCATATTTGGCATAAAACGGCTTTCCCCCATTCAATTCCGGAAATTTTCGCTGCGTAAACGACAAAGTATATCCCACAAATCCCGTAAATTTGCCTTTGGTCTTAGCCAAATAAAATTCCACTCCGGCAGAATACCCTTCACCGTAAGTGTACATTTGATCAGGATTGATATTTAGGGAATTAAAGGCCAAACCGTCGCGATATTCCGCCAAATTATACATTTTCTTGTAATAGCCGTCAACGTATGCCTCAAACATATTATGATAGAAATTTTGATATACGCCCAAAGAAGTTTGAACACAAGTCTGCGGTTTCAGCAAATCGGTAGAGGGCATCCAAACATCTACCGGCAGCGAAATCGTAGATAACGGGACTTGGTGCAAATACTGATAATTCAAGGTAGCGGAAACCTTGATAGACGTATATTGGGCCACCTGAAAACGCATATTCAGACGCGGTTCGAGACGATTGTACTGCTTGATAATCCGTCCCGGCTTATACACGATGGAATCCAAAATCTGATCACGTTCATCAATGACATAACGAGTGAACTTGCCCACGTGTTCAAAATGAGAGAATCGCAAACCCGCATTGATTTTCAGCCACTTGGTCACATCCCACTCATCGCAGGCGTAAATTCCCAACTCGTGGGCATAATACGGAGCAGTTTTGGGCAAGGTGAGCGAAGCATTTTCTCCCACATTGGCATCATATTCATTCGGACGCATCACGTGAAAAATATAATGAACGCCGAAGCGGACATTGTGTTTCGGCGACGGCAAATAAGTCAGTTCGCTTTTCAGCGAATAATCTTCCAAACCTGATTTTAATGCCAGACTATACACCGACATTCCCATTTCGGTCTTAAAATCATAATGACTGAAAGTAAAAGACGTATTCAAGAACAAATTGGGAGAAATGATGTAATTCCATCTGGCACTTGCCATCGCATTGGCCCACACGAAATTAGCGTTGGTAGAACCCGATTTCGACTTGAATCCATAGCAATCGTTGCCGTAATATCCGCCAAAATACAAGCGATGTTTCTCATTAATGACGACATTGAACTTGGCATTCAAATCATAAAAATAGAATTTTGTGCCCTTCATCACGTGACCTTTTGGGAGAAACGGCTGGATCAGCAAATCAATATAGGTGCGCCGGGCTGAAATGATAAAAGAACACACATCCTTTTTGATGGGTCCCTGAACGGTTAACTTGGAAAAGAGCAATCCCACACTTCCATCCAACTCAAATTTCTTCATATTGCCCTCTTTCTGAGACACATCGATGACTGATGACAAACGGCCACCATAATTCGCCGGCATTCCCGACTTATAGACCTCCACATTGCGGACCGCGTCGGCATTAAAAACAGAAAAGAATCCGAAAAGATGACTGGCATTGTAAATCGTAGCCTCATCCAGCAAAACCAGATTTTGGTCTGCCCCACCCCCACGGACATAGAAGCCGCTATTGCCTTCGCCGCCAGAAGAAAAACCGGGCAGCAGCTGAACGCTCTTAATCACGTCCGCCTCTCCCAAAAACGCAGGCATTTTCTTGATAGTCTGAATTTTAAGATCGATCTTTCCCACATTGGCGCTCGTCACGTTGTGGTCTTCCTTCTGTCCTGTCACCACCACTTCGTCTGTAAGAATCGCCGAAGGTTCCAAAGCCACATTGATGGTTTTGTTCTTCGTTAAGGAAAGATTGTCCTTCATTTCCTGAAATCCCATAAAGCTGACTTTAAACTGATAATCTCCAGGAAAGACGGAAATAGAATAAAAACCCGCCTTGTTGCTCACGCAACCTTGCGGGTTAGAGGGATTGGCTGTGTCAACCAAAATGACGTATGCACCCATAATTTGCTCACCGCTATTTGCATCGGTCACTGTTCCTGAAACCGTAACTTTTTGAGCAAAGGCGACTTGCAGAAAAAACACAAGCCAAAAGCCAAGTGCAAGAATTTTCTTCAACTATTCTCTTACCTTCAAAATAAAACCGGTACCGTGAACATTGCAGATTTCCACTTTTGGTTCGAATCCCGGCATATATTTATCGTGACGACCACCGTTAGGATTCAGATGTTCTTTGCTGACCGGTTCTATATTAATATATGAACGCAATTTTGTCAAGAACACATCCATACTACGTCCAACAGAATAATCTTCATCGCCCCAAACTTCCTTCAAGATCACCTCTCTGGGCAGTAATTTATTCTGATGTTCGCATAACAATTTCAGCAATTCGGCCTCTTTACGCGTTAAAGTACGGGTTTTCTTTGGATGAATCAACTGCATTGCACTATAATCGAACACGAAATCACCAAATTTATAGATTTTTTCTTCCAACAATGGCTTATTTTCAATTTTCAAACGGCGAGTACGTCTTAATATAGCTTCAATACGAAGAGCCAACTCTTCCGTGCTGAATGGTTTTGCCATATAGTCATCGCAACCCAACTTGAAACCACGGATTTTATCTTCCTTATTGGCCTTTGCCGTCAAGAAAATCACGGGAACATCCTGATCCAGCTTACGGATATCCTGCAACAAGGTAAATCCATCCTTTTCAGGCATCATCACATCTAAAATACAGATGTCGTACAAATCCTTATTAAACGCCTTTGAGGCAGCCATACCGTCGCTAAATTCGGCCACTTCATAATCCAGCATTTCAAAATAATCTCTCAATACATAACGAAGATTTTGACTATCTTCGACCAACATAATTTTACCTTTTTTCATATCTTTTTATTTTATTCAATTTATATATTACAATTCAAAATAAACCATATTTACACAACCTACTTTTCAGATTGCAAATATACAAAAAAAAATTGAGTTTTTAGTAAAATTTTACAAAGAAAATTAACGTTTGGTATTTAACACACTATATATCAATTAATTAATTTTCATCAAAGGGCGTTTTCTAAAGAATTCCACACTAAATTTGCCGTCATATCCCACGAAAATTGGTCTTTTCTGCTCCACCCTTTTTCAATTAATTTCGGAACCAATTGTGAATCTTTTGACATTTCAAGAGCATTGGCAATAGTGCTTTCATCAAAGGGATTAGTCAAAATAGCAGCATCACCTGCCACTTCGGGCATCGCCGTCACATTAGAAGTCACCACGGGAACCCGACAACGGAAGGCTTCCAAAATTGGAATGCCAAAACCCTCGAAGTAAGACACATACACTGATGCGCGGGCTGCGGCCGTGACCAAATGCAGCTCTTGGGCGTTCAGGTGGCCTGTAAAAAACACATTCTGTTTGAATTGCATTTTCTCGTATGCCTGTTGGATAGGCTTCGTCCACCAGCGTTTTTCGCCCACGATGACCAATTGGGTATCATCTCCCGTTTTTCGCTTATACAGGTCGTATGCGGCAAACAAGCGAGCCAGGTTTTTCCGCGGGTGCAACGAACCGACAAACATAAAATACGGTTTCCCGCCTGTATATTTGTTCTTGACCGCCTGCTTTTCCTCTTCAGCAATCGGCACAAACAATTCATTGGCACCATTGTAGGCCACGTCAATTTTAGAAGGATCGATATGATAGCATTCGCAAATGTCGTTTTTGGAAAACTGTGAAACCGTAATAATCCGCCGGGCCTTCCGCGCATAACGGGGAAAGAAAGTCTTGTAGTGCCACAAAGCCAACGCCGGCATATCCTTCGGGAAATGCTCAAAATTCAGGTCGTGGAAATGCACCACCGAAGGCACATCGGTCCGCAGACACATATAGCCGTCTGGCGAATAAAACAGGTCGGGCTTTATTTTTTTCAAAGCCCTGGCCATTGAAATCTCGAAGAACCAGACATACAAAAACGGATGACGCGCCTGCGGGAAAAGCACCACGGGCTTCACATTATCCGCAAAAATGAATATTTTATCGGGTTGGCGGTCAAAAATAAAGTAGAACTCCACTTCTGGATGAGCCAAAACCATCCTTCGCAGCGTTTCGTAAGCCACCCAGCCAATGCCTTCAAGCTTATCTTTCAGCAACAAACGTGTATTGACCGCGATTTTCAATGTTTCGGACTTTATTCAACAAAAATTTACATAGTAAGACAGTCATCCAGAGCCTTGGTTATGGCAGCGACATCCATTTTTTGACCGATGAAGACCAATTTTTGCATTCTGTCGCCATACTGTTCATCCCAATCACGACGCAGACCCGGTTCACGGTCCATCATCATTGCCAATTCTGCCGGCGGCATCGTGGCGTACCACAAGCCCACGTCCTTCAAGGAAATCTGTTTTCCTGCCTGCTCAAAGAGGTAACAACGGTCGTATTCATCCTTGAAATAGCAGATTCCCTTGGCCCGGATTACGCTTTTCGGCAGTTTAGTGGCAATAAATTCGTCAAAACGACCCAGGTTGAACGGGCGGCGGCGATAATAGACAAATGTGCCGATACCGTATTCTTCCACTTCACCGCCTTCGTGATCGTGATGGTGATGATGCCCTTCTTCGTGATGGTGCACTTCGTGATGATGATGTTCGTCGTGTTCGTGTTCGTCGTCATCATCGTCGTCATCGTGGAAATGTTCTATTTCGTGAATCCAAGTCGCGGAAGTTGCCACTTTTTCAAAATCGAACATATTCGTATTCAATATTTGATCCAAATCCACATCGCCATAATCACATTCAATGATTTTTGCCTGCGGTTGCAAGGCTTTTACAATTTCCTTCAACCTTCTCAATTCGGAAGGCGCTACTTCCGAAGCCTTATTCAGCAAGACGATATTACAGAATTCTATTTGTTGAATGACAAGATTTTCCAAATCGTCTTCATCAATATTTTCACGAAGAAGGCTGTCTCCGCATCCAAATTCGTTCTCCATTCTCAAAGCATCCACCACCGTCACCACGCAATCCAGCCGAGGCACGCCGGCTTTCGTATATTGCTCACCCATACGCGGAATGGAACAAATGGTTTGGGCAATCGGATCGGGCTCGCAAATGCCACTGGCTTCGATCACAATATAGTCGAAGCATTTCTGACTGATAATATCACTGAGTTGCTTTACCAGATCCATCTTCAGCGTACAGCAGATGCAACCGTTTTGCAAAGCCACCAGACTGTCGTCATTCTGGCCGACGATACCGCCCTTTTGGATCAAATCGGCATCAATATTGACCTCACCGATATCATTCACGATGACGGCAAATTTGATTCCACGACGATTTGAAAGAATTCGGTTGAGCAAAGTAGTTTTTCCGCTGCCAAGATAACCGGTCAACAGCAACACGGGAATTTCAGTCTTCATAATTACCATTTTTTAGGAATGCAAAAATACACATTTTTATTGTAGGACGACACAAAATATTAAATCTGCCTTCCGATTTATTTTTTTATTCATCAACGCATAATTGAAAATTTTTACGTAAGTTTGCAAGATGATTTTATCATTTATTGACAATAATAAATTTAAAGATATGATTATAGACAAACTTTTTGAACGCGTGGCCAAAAACGGACACGTATGCGTTGGTTTAGACACCGATTATTCATATTTGCCAGAAAATTTCGCAGCCCAATTCACCAGCAAGGGCGAAGCCGTTTTCCAGTACAACAAAGCAATCATCGATGCCACCATCGACATTGTGGCCTGCTATAAGGTTCAAATCGCCTACTATGAAGCCCTGGGGTTGGAAGGGATGGAATGCTACCGCAACACCTTGGCCTATCTTCGAGAAAAAGATGCCATCATCATTGCGGATATCAAGCGCGGCGACATTGCCAAAACGGCTGAAATGTACGCCAAGGCCCACTTCACCGGTGATTTTGAAGCCGACTTCATCACTGTGAATCCGTATATGGGAATGGACAGCATTTCTCCATATCTTCCTTACGTTCAGAACAATGAAAAAGGTTTGTTCGTGCTCATCCGCACTTCCAACGAAGGAGCCAAAGACATTGAATATATCGAAACCGCCGATCAACGCCACGTTTATAATGTCGTTGGTGAAAAAATCAACGCCCTTGGTCGTGAACACCTTGGACAATGCGGTTTTTCTGCCATTGGCGGCGTAATGGGCTGCACCCACGCCGACGAAGCCGCAGAAGTTCGCAAACAATTGGACAGCACCTTCTTCCTCATTCCAGGCTACGGAGCGCAAGGCGGCAAAGCCGAAGACATCGCCCTTTATCTCAAAAAAGGCAACGGCGGCGTAGTCAACGCTTCCCGTTCCATCTTGTTGGCCTACAGGAAAATGGAAAACGGAGCCAACAACTTCGCCGAATGCTCTCGCAAGGAAGCCATCAGAATGAGGGACGACATCTTAAAATACGCTAAATAAAGCAAATATGGAATACACTCTTCAAAAAGTCATCACGAACAAGCGGCTTCTCGGCGACATCTTTGTCATCGAAGTCAGTCGTCCTGCCGGAGAGATTCAACCCGGCCAGTTTTATATGCTCAAGGCCTGGAATGACGAATTAAGCCTAATGCGTCCCATCAGCGTTTACCGCTTTGACGACCAGACGCTGACGTTTATGTACCGCGTCGTCGGCAAAGGAACGCAATGGCTTTCAAAACTCAAGCGCAACGACAAAATCCAACTGTTAGGTGCGTTGGGCAATGGATTCCCCTGCGAAGAAGTGAAAGGACACATTGCCCTGGTTGGCGGCGGCGTGGGCATTCCACCACTCTACGAAACGGCCAAGAAATTAACCCGTCTGGGCAATCACGTGGACGTGTATCTGGGTTATAAAGATGCCCTGTTTGCCTTCGAGGAGTTTGAAGAGGCATGTGACAATATTTTCATCTCTTCAGAATCCGGATTTGAAGGATATAAAGGTTTTGTCACCGACTTGCTCCACACGGAAACCTACGATGCGGTCTTTACTTGCGGTCCTTTGATTATGATGAAAAAAATCATCGATATGTGCCGCCAGAGCAACACGCCGGTCTGGTGTTCGATGGAAAAACACATGGGATGCGGAATTGGTGCCTGCCTGGTCTGCAGCTGCAAAACGACCTTGGGTATGAAACGTGCCTGCAAGGACGGTCCTGTTTTCAATGGTAACGACTTAATTTTCGAATAATGATGAATTCCAATAGATTAAACGTCAGTATCAATAATATTGATTTCAAAAATCCTTTGATTGCGGCTTCCGGTTCCTTTGGTTTTGGCCGCGAATACAATGATCTCTACCCCATTTCCTGTTGGGGCGGCATCAGCAGCAAGGGGCTTACCCTGAATGGCCGAGAAGGCAATAAAGGAATGCGGATCATTGAAACGCCAAGCGGCATTATGAATAGCGTCGGACTTCAAAATCCAGGTGTTAAGAACTTCATTGCCAACGAATTGCCTTGGATGAAGCAACAAGACACGGTCATCCTGGCCAATCTCGGCGGCAGCTGCCCAGAAGATTACCTAAGCGGCGTAGAACTTCTCAACGAAACAGACATCGACATTTTGGAACTGAACATTTCCTGTCCCAACGTCAAAAGCGGAGGAATGGCTTTTGGTATCAAGGCCAACGTCGCCCACGAGATCGTTTCACAAGTCCGCAAAGCCTGCAAAAAACCATTGATGGTCAAACTGTCGCCTAATGCGGAAAACATTATCGAGATGGCAAAAGCCTGTCAAGATGCAGGTGCCGATTCCCTGTCATTGGTCAACACCTTCAAGGCAATGGCCATCGACATCAGACGTCGCAAACCCGTTTTCGAGAATGTCTATGCCGGACTTTCGGGCAAAGCCATTAAGCCGATTGCCTTACGAATGGTTCACGAAGTCTGCCATAACGTTTCCATTCCCGTGGTAGGAATTGGCGGCATCACGACAGCCGAAGACGTTGTTGAATTTATGATGGCGGGCTGCGCTGCCGTTCAGATTGCCACCGGCAACTTCTCCGACCCGATGATTGGGCAGCAACTGCCACAACAATTGATTCAGCTCTTAGACGAACTGAAGATCAATCACATTAACGACATCAAAGGAATTATCTGATTTATTTTCCTTCCAAATACTCGGTATAAGGGCGGAAACCCAAATTCTTGGTCCACTGTCCGGAAATCAACGAATCTTCGTTGTGGCTATTGACATCAATCTTAAAATGACGGTCATAGTATGTTCTGGAAGCGAAAAAGCCCAATGCGATCTTGTCTGACGCGGCGGTAATATTGGTATATTCTACCCTGTCCTGAACAATCGATGACGAGGGTTGAGCCAACTTATAATAGCGATAATACACTTCGTCACAAGCCCATAACTTAATATCAATACAGGCGTATTCAAGCCCCTGATAGTTATCAACATAACGAACAACATTCTCATCAGGTTTGATATTTTGAGACAATATTCTAAATATGGTATTAGGTTTGAACATCGTCTGATTGCTGGCCACGAAACCTGTCGTCATACACACGTTGCTTACAGACTTATGGGTAACCTCGCCCGTGGTTTTATTCTTTTCAATATATCGAAAAGTCAAATACGCATCAATGGCGGCAGCCGATTCGGGTTGTGATTCCACCTTATAGCCCACATACCACGGATCTTCCATACAAATGTTAAAGGAAGAAATAGACTGAGACGTTCCTAAAGGAATATTAAAACACATATTTTTTATCGTTCTCGTTTCTGCCTTGGCCAAAGTATCTTGCGTTTCCTTTTCAATGACCAGCAGACGATAACGTCGTCCCTCCTTCAGAGCATATCTTCCGCCCTGAATTATACCACTCTTGGAGCGATAAAGCACCTGGGTTGGAGCCGCAAAGTCACCCGGATTCTTAGGAATAGACATCGTCGTATCCAAATCATAGCTATAGGAAAATTGATCATTGGCGTCATATTCTTCCAACACCACGCGAATCTTGTCGTAATAGGAAATATTGTCCAAATTCTGGGCATAAACCAATGCATTGTCTTTCGTCAAAAAACCTTTGTAAATTTTAATGTATTGGTATTCGTCCAAAGGATTCAGCAAACCATAGATGACAATGGTTTCACGATAATCCGAAGTAATGTTCACCTCTGGCTTACAGGCGGAAAGCAGAAGCGTCAACACTGCCACAGCGGTTATAAAGATAGCATTTATTCGTTTCATTTACAAGATATTAGAAGAAAATCTCGTTTATTCATCATATAAATTCACATCCCTAATCCATTTCACGCCCACCCGTTCGCCACGCTTGTTTTCGTGCGTGTTTTCAGTATATTTTTCTTTAAATGAATAAACCAGTCGCAAAGAAAACATATTGTTGTACTGTTTTTTATATTCTGTCGGCAAAGTGGTATTGGAATATTCGATTACAAAATTACGAATAGGGGCTAAAGAATATTGGAAGCGGAATTCCAGTTTCAAGCCCTTGTACAGCATAAACTTGACATCGGCCACCACGCTCCAGTCGCTGGTGCGGTAGGTTCCCGAATTAATGCTGGTGTTCCTTTTGAAACCGTTGTACCATTCCTGGGCACGCACCAAACGGCCCCAGGCAAAACCCAGTCCGAACGCACAGCCCGTATGCCAATCCTCGTAATGGAAAAGTACGGGAATCTCCACATAATCCAAGTCGATACGACATTTATACTTTGCCGATGGGTGAAATTCCGCAGAACGGTTCACATCCAAGAACGTAGCCGGAGCATAATTGGTGGTATCGAACGGTCTCGTCGTGCTTGAACGGGAACCTTTTTGGGTATAAAGCAGTTCGACCGTGGCAAACCATTGCATTTTCTTATCCAAAGCAATCATCACGCTGGCACCGCCAACGAAACCGGGTTTGCGGTAACCGCGAACATCATCGCCTTCCACTTGAGACAAATTGCCCCCTAAAATCAGCGAACCGATAAAACGCTGTGAATAGCCCAGGGTCACACACAGACAGCAAAAAACGATGAGGACAAACTTCTTCATATTCTAAATTTAGAATGCAAAAATACAAAAAATATATACACATTGGGACTTGTTCGGATTGAAATGTCATTTCTCCGCTCCATTTTCTACCAATCCTTTTATTTTCAAACCTTTAACACATTCATTTTCAGAATTATTACTTTACGTCTTGCTGCATTTTTCATTTATAATTTCGCCATTTTCTCTTGATAGAATCGCAACTCGAAAATCAAGCCAACACAGCAAGCCATAAACCCTAACTTCACATCACCGTTACCACGCCCACAGCAGCAACCCACAACAGATAATGATACCCGATACGACAAGGTCAATGATGCAGAATCCCATAATGTCCTTGGCATTGAGTTTGGCGATAGCCAAAGCGGGAATGGCCCAGAAAGGTTGAATGAGATTGGTCCACGCATCACCCCAAGCAATGGCAATGCCCGTCAAACCAGGATCCACACCGAGGTTGGCACCGGCAGCAAACATAATCGGGGCCTGAATAGCCCAATGACCACCGCCAGACGGGACGAACATATTGAGTATCGCGGCACAGAGGAAGGTCAATAACGGATAGGTTTGCGGTGTGGAAATGGAAATACACGCATCGCTAATGACGGTTCCGAAACAAATGCCGGAAGCGCCCACGCCCGTGATAATCCCCATAATGCCCGCATAAAACGGGAACTGTAGAATAATGCCCGCCGCCCCTGATGCCGCCTTGGAAAACGCCCTTACGTATGCCAACGGTGTGCCGTGAAGGATGACGCCTGTAAACAAAAACAGCATAATTACGGAATTCAAGTCCAAAGAACCGCCTCTAAAACCAAGATTAATAATCAAATATCCAAAGCCCAAAAGAGCTAAAATCCAACTCAGCAGACGGCTGTTTTCCATCTTTTCCGCCGGTGTTTCGGCTTTCACAACCAACTTGGGCGTATCTTCCTCCAACAAACAGGGATCCACCGTAATCACGTGTTCCGCCTTGGGATGCATCAACGCATTGACCAGCACCAAGGTCAAAATGACCACTATCACCATTGCGACATTATGCCAATCCAAAATCGTTGTCGAAATAGGGACAGGACTTGTCAACACCCCATTGGTGGCATTTTTCAAAGAATCGCCCGGAGTGGCCATAGTAAGTGGAATGGAACCGGAAAGCCCAGCGTGCCACACCACGAAACCACTATAGGCGGAAGCAATCAGCAGACGATAATCAACACCCTTGAGCTTGCGAGCAATTTCCTTGGCGAAAATAACCCCCACAATCAAGCCAAATCCCCAGTTTATCCAGCAGGCAACAGCCGAAATACCCGTTACCAGAGCAATGGCACCGGCAGGTGTTTTAGGCAGAGAGGCCAATGCGCTGATTCCCTTTTTTACCACCGGAGCGGCCGCCAATGTCGAACCGCAAACCAAAACCAATGCCATTTGCATAGCGAAAGCCAGCAAACCCCACACGCCGTTGCCCCAATGTTCCACCACCTCTATGGGTGTCTGTCGGCAAATCGGCATCGCCAAACACGCAGCCAACAAGGTAAGTATAATGGCAAAAATAAAAGGTTCTGGCAGATAACGCTGAACAAGTTTGACACAAGCCCTGATTATTTTCTGAAACATTCTATTACATTTTAAAGATTAATCAAATTAGCAATCCACGACAAACGACCATCCATCGTCGTAACATTCCACAAAAAAAGCACTTATGCGGTCTTGACTTTAGGAGGAAACAACAACGACAGGACCACACTCAACAACAAAATGCCTATGATTACAATCATAGAGACAAACGTGTCAATTTTGACTCCCACCAATGGCAAAAGCATTTTCACCCCGATGAAAGTCAACAATACCGACAAGCCGATTTTCAAGTAAGCGAACTTGTCCATCACACTTTCCAACATAAAGAACAAGGAACGCAAACCCAAAATCGCAAAAATATTGGAGAAAAAGACAATATATTGATCCTGCGTAATGGAAAAAATGGCAGGAATAGAGTCAAAAGCAAAAATAATGTCCGAAAACTCAATAATCATCAAGACAACAAACAACGGCGTACAAAGCCAACGGCCATCAGTTTTAGCAAAGAAATCGTGACCATGGAATGAAGAAGTGGCCAATTTGCGTTTCGACAAGAATTTCACCACAGGATGATTTTCAACATCAACGCTTTCTTTCTGATTTCGTTTAACGAACATTTTAACACCCGTATAGACAAGGAATGCGCCAAAGAGAAAGAGAATCCAATGAAAACGCTGTATCAGAGCCCCTGCCGCAAAAATAAAGGTGAATCGCAATACAATAGCTCCCAAAATACCATAAAACAAAACCCGATGATAATATTTCTTTTCCACACCAAATCCCATAAAAATCATTATCATCACGAAGATATTGTCAATAGACAAGGATTCTTCTACCAGATAGCCGGTGAAATATTCCATTGCCATGGTATGTCGATACAATTTGACGTTGTAATCCAATGGTTTGCTCCAATCAAAAGCCAGTTCGTGTCCGTGCAACTGGTTGATGGCAATGAGTTGTTCCTGCGTATGAACACCGTGAATGAGTTCGCCACCGAAGAAGATAAAAACGCCAAAGGCAACCGCCAAGGCCACCCAAATTCCCGTCCACATTAGTGCCTCCTTAAAAGAAACCACGTGGTCGTCTTTATGAAAAACCCCTAAATCCAACAGCAACAGCGTAATCACTCCCACAAAAAAGATAAGCATAAACAACCCCTGATTCATCTTTAATACTTTTATTATTAATACATAGATTCAGCGGCAAAAATACAAAAAATTACGGAATTATCCCTTTGGGGATTGCTCTCGCGGTGAAATGTTTTAAAATAAATATTACAAGGAATTTGAAGAGATACGGCAACAAAAACCATAAAAAAGCACTCGACAACAATCGCTAACGCTTTTTATCAAAAAATTCTTTTAACAACTGCGCGGCTTCCGCTTCCAAGACACCTTTACACACTTCTGTTTTGGGATGAAGAAGATTTTGAGGAATCAGCGAATACCCTTTTTTAGGATCGGAAGCAGCATACACCACCCTGCCGATTTGCGCCCAAGCCAATGCCCCGGCACACATTACGCAAGGTTCCAAGGTTACATATAAAGTACAATCCGTCAAATATTTAGCACCCAAATAATTAGAAGCTGCCGTGATGGCCTGCATTTCTGCGTGGGCAGTTACATCGTGCAAAACCTGCGTCCGATTATGCCCTTTGCCAATAATTTGACCATTAGCCACCACCACGGCGCCAACCGGCACTTCATCTTCCTCAAAGGCATCTTGAGCCTCATTCAATGCTGAACGCATAAAATACTCGTCATTCATCTAAATCAATAATTTAAATTGATTAACGCAAATTCTGCTTTGCTTTTTTCACCTGTTCTGCCAATATTTCAAATTTATAACGAAAACCTGTGTCCTTTTGAGAAAACAAAGCTAAAAATTCAACATTTTTATTCTTTTCAAACAAAGTAGAAACGGCAATATTATTCAAATAAAAACCATCTATAGTAGCTTCCGCCAACACCCGCTGAATAGCCGTTTTATATCCTTTATCATCGGTTACGATTCCACTGCGATTCAAGAAGGAAGCCCCTGCTTCAAATTGCGGTTTAATCAACAACATCAACCGGGCATTCTCTTTCATAAAAGTTTTAAAATAAGGAAACAGATAAGTCAACGAAATAAAGGAAACATCGGAAACAATCCAATCAAATTTTTGATTTTCAACATCCTCCAATGTCAGATCGCGAAAATCCTTGTTTTCAATAGACGAGACTTGATTTGATGCTCTCAAAGTCGGGTGAAGTTGTTCGGTTCCCACATCAACGGCCACCACGAAATCGGCACCACATTGCAAGGCACAATCCGTGAATCCGCCCGTGGAGCTTCCCACATCCAGCACCCGTTTACCCGCAAAATCAAGTTGAAAGTCCTTGATCGCCTTTTCCAACTTCAGTCCTCCCCTACTTACAAACTTGTTAAAAATATCAATGACCGAAACCACGTCTGTTTCAACAATATCTTTGGACGATTTGTCCACCAAATTTCCATTCACCGTCACCGTTTTTTGCGCGACGGCGTCCTGAGCCCGTTCACGAGATGTAAAGAAATGGTTTTCAACAAGATATTTATCGAGACGCATAACTTTTGGCATTAATAGGATAACAAATTAAGAAGTCAAGAAACCGGATAAAAAAACTCAATTTCCCGACTTCTTAATAATCTATAATTCAAACATTATTTTTGAACAGGAACATTTTTCAGCACTTCCACGAGGAAATCCCAGAATTTGCCTACGGATTCGATATTCACCTTTTCGTCTGGAGAGTGTGGATGACTGATGGTTGGTCCAAATGAAATCATATCCCATTCAGGATAGCAAACGCCGAACAAACCGCATTCCAGGCCAGCGTGAATAGCCATCGTAACGGGTTCTTTTTTGAATTTCTTCTTGTAAACTTCCATACAGGTCTTCAAAATTGGAGATTCCATATTGGGTTTCCAACCAGGATAAGCCCCCGTGAGTTCGATTTCGGCACCTGCCAATTCTGCGATGGCAGTCATCTTTTGTCCCAAAGCTTCCTTAGCGGAATCCACCGAGCTGCGGAGGAGGCACTTCAGCGACATTTCACCCTTGGCGGCATTAAACACGGCCAAATTGTTGGAAGTTTCAACCAAATCTTTCATAGAATCACTCATTCTCTGAACGCCGTTAGGAATAGCAAAAACCATATTGACGATGCGTTTTTGTGCTTCTTCCGCAATCATTTTCTTCGGCGTATCCACAGCACTGACCTTGACATCCATATCGGGTTCGGTAAGGGCAAATTCGGCTTTTACCGTATCGGCAAACTTCTTCACGAAACGTTTGTAAGCGGCCACTTTGTCTTCTGGAAGAACCACAACGGCAACAGCTTCACGAGGAATTGCGTTGCGCAGGCTACCTGCCTTAACAGAACAGATGTTGGCTTCGTATTTGTCAATAGAAGATTTCAACAATCTCACCATCAGCTTATTGGCATTGGCACGACCCAAATTGATATCCATACCTGAATGGCCACCCTTCAACCCAGTGATGAACAGCTGCAATGCCTTCATACCGGCAGGAACCGATTTTTCCTTATATTTCATAGTAATGTTGGCATCCAAGCCACCAGCGCAACCCAAATAAAGTTCTCCTTCGGTCTCGGAATCCAAATTGATCAGGATCTTGCCATTCAACAGACCTTTTTTCAAGCCGAAAGCTCCGGTCATACCGGTTTCTTCATCCACCGTACACAAAACTTCAATGGGGCCGTGGGCAAGTTTCTTATCGACAAGGATAGCCAATGCCGCAGCGGCACCAATACCGTTGTCGGCACCCAAAGTTGTACCATTGGCCCTTACCCAACCATTGTCAATGATGGTTTCAATAGGATCCTTGGTAAAATCGTGTTTTTTATCACTATTGGCCTGAGGAACCATATCAACGTGACCTTGAAGAATCACAGGAGTGCGGTTTTCCATACCCTTGGTGGCGGGAACGCGAAAAACGAGGTTTCCCGTTTTATCCTGAACACATTCAATCTTATTGTCTTCGGCCCACTTTTTCAAGAAAGCAGTCAATTGGGCTTCGTGTTTTGAAGGATGTGGAACTGAGCAAATGTTGCTGAAATTTTCCCACAACTGTTTGGGATACAATTTTTTAATTTCTTCGTTCATATTATGTATTTTTAAGTTGATAATTTATGTATCAAAATCATTCAGCACTTATAATTTCACCATCTCGCATAACTACCCTTCGATCTGACAAACGAGCCAATTCTTCGTTATGCGTAACAATTACGAAAGTCTGGTGAAACTGGTCGCGCAAATCAAAAAAGAGTTGATGAAGATTTTTGGCATTTTCCGTATCCAAGTTCCCCGACGGTTCATCAGCCAAAATCAAATCGGGATTATTGGCCAAGGCACGAGCCACAGCCACACGTTGCTGCTCACCGCCAGACAACTCGGAAGGTTTATGCTCCATACGCGAATCCAATTTCAAGAATGACAGCAACTCCCAAGCCCTGGTTTTCGCTTCACTTCTTGTTTTTCCCGCAATCAACATCGGCAACATCACATTCTCCACTGCCGAAAACTCAGGAAGAAGATGATGAAACTGAAAAACAAAACCGATATGCTTGCTCCGAAATTCCGACAAGGTATCATCATCCAGATTATTGACTTTCACCCCATCAATAACAACATCCCCGTTATCAGGTCTATCTAACGTACCGATCAAGTGCAGCAAAGTTGACTTTCCCGCCCCCGAAGGACCGACAATCGTAATCACCTTAGAGGATTCAATCTCTAAAGAAACATCCTTTAGAACTTTTAGTGATCCGAAACTTTTGTCAATATGACTTAGCTGTATCATTTTCACTGCATTTGAAGTTGCAAATATACATTATTTTTCACAAAATTGCCAATTTACAGATAAACTTCCAGCAATTTGCTTTTTTGTGTCGGAATCAGATTCAATTCGTTGGTACAAGCCGGCACAAGCATAACCTCCCCTTGATTCAATTCCGTTTGTTCCTCATCAGTAAAGCACTGAACACTGCCTTCAATACACATATAAATGACGAAAGAATCAATTTCTGCGTAATTTTTTTTCAAAGGTTTTTCAAAATAGATTTCGTTCAAGTTAAAGAATTTAGAGCGAAGCAAGGTACTTGTCGTATTGAATTTCTCCTCATACGTCACTTTTCCTGCCGGAACGAAACATTTTTCTCCCGTTTGATCCTTATTTTCACTCTTCTCCTCACTTTTTGAAGCATCCTGAGCATCATCTTTCATTTCATTTTCAAAATGAATGGCATCAATGGCTTCGTCGATATGCAATTCGCGTGAATTGCCATTCTCGTCCACCCTATTCCAGTCAAAAATACGATAAGTCACATCTGACGGTTGTTGAATTTCCGCCAGCAACACCCCTTTCCCAATAGCGTGCACCGTTCCGGCCGGAATAAAGAACAAATCTCCTTTTTTGACAGGATAAAACCTCAGCAATTCATCAACATTGCCGGCCTCTACGGCATCCCAGTAATCGTCACGCGAAACGCCATCCTTGAATCCGACATACAAGCCTGCTCCGGGATCGGCCTGGATAACGTACCACATTTCCGTTTTGCCATTCATCCCATATCGTTCCTGGGCCAACTTATCATCAGGGTGCACCTGCACCGACAAATCATCGGTAGCGTCGATATACTTAATCAACAATGGAAAACCCAATCCAAACTCATCATACACCTTGTCGCCAACCAGGTCACCCATATAGACTTCTATCAATTCGTTCAAATCGTTGTCCTCCGCAAAAAAGCCATTGTCAACCACCGACACATTGCCTTCAATAGCCGATATTTCCCAACTTTCTCCGCAGCGGTCCATATTGCGAACCGGTCTATGTAATTTTGTTTCAATTTTAGTTCCGCCCCATATTTTTTCTTTAAAAAAGGGTTTAAATTTCAAAGGATAGAGCATAATTAGTTATTTGGTGTATAGATTTGTCTGATTTTATGTTGATATTCCGGTTTATCCTTGTCTGGATTTCGACGATTAACGCTTTTCACGAAGAGCCATTTCCCCTTGTCTTTCACAAAACCCTGATTCAAGCTCGATTCGGGGACCAGGAAAGAAGGAATTTGTGGCACTCCATCGTCCAAGGGCACCAATTCGTCAAAAACTATCATTTGGGCATAAACCTTATCATAAACAAGCTGTTTCGTCTTAGGATCCTTTTTCCCTGCACCCGAGTTATACGACTGATACTCATAATTTAAGCTCATCGTCGCATCCTTGGAATACGAAATAATCACTCGGCTGCATTTTTCAGAATACTTTTTAAAGACATTGGCGCCAAAAACCGGTGTCATATCATTTTTAAAATGCAGAACTTCAATAATTTTTTCATTCGTAAACAAATCATTGCCATTCCAGCCCAAAAGCGTATAATAAGTGCGGTCTCCGTTTTCGACAGGAATCACTTTATAGTACACGGCTCCGTACCAGCGGTTGTGATTGCCCACATACGTTTTAGGATAATCAATCGAATAGCGTTTATCATACAAAGGATATACCAGAAAATGCTTACGCTGAGCACTATATACCTGAAGCAGACCAAAATTCTCGTAACTGTAGTCATCCTTTATCACATACCAGGTGAAGATTTTAAACAGTTTGTCAGGAGACGAAGCCACTGAAAAATTCTTCACCGAATCCCAGGCGAACTTAAATGACCCATTTTCTTGAAGGACGGATTCAAGCAAGTACATAAAATCCTCATTACGACTCAAGCGTTCGTTTTCGGTAGGAGCATTCATCACCTCATCACGCAAGACAATCAAAGAATCTTCCCAATAGCGAAACTCAAAATTCTTCTTTTGCTTTTGGCCGTATGACAAAAAGCAACAAGCTAAAATTCCGATGATTATGATGTTTCTACGCATAATATTCTGCAAAATTACAATTTTATTTTTAATAGATGATAAAAATTATAATTTTGTAATATAAACGCTAGTATAATACGACTTATTTTATTAAAAATGAAGACTATAGAATTTTTAATAAAATACTTTAACGCGGAATCATCAATTTTTGACCGATTTTCAGCGAATTCATATTGCTAATCTTATTATAATCCGCAATTTTGCGTGCAGTGGTGTTGTACCTGTTTGCAATAGAAGTCATCGTATCTCCTTTTTTCACCACATACACCACAGGAGTAGCAGGGGTAGAAACCTGTTCTTTTTTCTCTTCTACCGGAGCCTTCAATATATTGGCTGTTGAATCTTGCACCATCAATGTATCTGACACCAAAGTGGTTGTAGGTTCAACCTGTTTTTCGGGTTCTACATATTCATATCCCACCAACAAACGCTGCTTCACTTTCACATAATTACTCGAAAGTCGGTTCATTTTTTTCAATTCAGACACAGACAAATGGTATTTTGCCGCAATTTTCGCCAAATTATCCCCATTTTTCACATAATAATACACCTTTTTCTGCTGTTCCTCCGCCAAAGGCTGTCCCGTAAACTGACTGGTATAAACCTTCATTGGCGTAAAATACTCTTCATAATGATAATTATGGATTGAATCCTGCATTTCGATAAAACGAACCATATCTTTGACACGCAAACGAATAGGATATGGTTTGGAATAAGCGGGAATAATCAGTCTTTTATACTGCGGGTTTAGCGTTTTTAATTCATTTATGTCGATATTCAACACATTGGCCACCTGTTCCAAGTGCATTTCCTTATTCACCATCACGGTATCAACAGCGCTTGGGATCGCGATATCTGCGGCCTTAATTCCATAATCATTATGATATTTCATTAAATACAAAGCACCTATGTAAATGGGGAAATAATTTTGCGTTTCACGCGGGAGGTAAGGCGACACGCCCCAAAACGTGGTTTTGCCTCCAGAGCGGGCAATGGCTTTGCGAACATTTCCCGCCCCACAATTATAGGCGGAAATGGCCAATCCCCAGTCGCCAAACATATTGTACAAATCTCTTAAATGACGGGCAGCCGCATCCGTGGCCTTATACGGATCTCGGCGATCGTCCACGAAAGTATTGACTTCCAATCCATAAAGTTTACCTGTGCCGTACATAAACTGCCAAATTCCGGTAGCGCCTGCCTTTGAAACGGCGTTAGGATTCAAACCAGACTCGATAATGGTCAAATAAATCAATTCTTCTGGAACATTGTATTTATCAAAAATGGCCTGCATCCAGGGAAAATAATATTGAGCCAAACCCAACATCGCGGCAGAAGATTTTTTACGCTTTATAGAATACAATTCAATAAAACTACCCACCTTGCTATTATATGCCAAGGGCACCACCGTCACAATCTTCGAGAGACGATCAGCCATCAACGAATCATTGTGACAGAACGCCGTGGAATCGTCATCATCGTTCAAATCTGCCAAAATGCTGTTGGAACTGATAATTTCACGCTGCACATACCACAAATTCATCATTTCGTCCATTTTTAGAATTTGGGCATTCACACTATGCTTAACGGAGTTTTGAGAAACACTATCCAACTCTTCATAATTTTGAGCCGAAACCGGTGACACCAATCCCAACAGACAAAACCCACAGACTGTTATTGTCAAAATTCGAATATTAGTCCTTAATATCGTAAGTATTCCATTTAATTTCTTTTCCATCCTTGTACAAAGTAGTTAAAAAAAGTTGACCTTCTTCGTCGTACTTAAACCAGGCACCGTCACGCAAACCACCCACATATCTGCCCGTCAACTTTACGCGACCGTTTTCCCAGTAAGAAGTATATTTTCCGTGCATTACATCCTGTTCATAATTAATAACGAAAGCCGCCTTGCCGTCAGGAAATCTGGTCACCCACTCCCCTGTTCTCATTCCATCATAATAATTTCCCTTCTCTGTATAATCTCCATTGCAATACATCCACCGACCGTCTTCCGAACCTTCCACATAAATTCCCTTGGAAACGACTTTCCCGTTTTCGTCATATTCCACGAAATCGCCATCCAATTGACCCGCATCATAATTTGCCACCATCATCGTGTCGCCGTTGGTATAAAACCACAGCCATTCGCCGGTTTTACGCCCTTTGTTGTCGTATCCGCCGACAATTTCAACATTTTTATCCGTAAAATAGAACTCCCACTCTCCCACCGGATTGGAGTTTACATACTTTCCTTTGGAACGGAGTTCTCCAGTTTCATAAAATTCCTTCCATAAACCTTGACGCTTGCCGTTCATATCCAGAACGCCTTCATAACGCATCCAGCCGTTTTCATAACCATAGCTTTTAATTACATTTCCGTCCTCGTCAAACTCGCGTCTGAAACCTTCCGACACACCTTTGTAATAGGTTGCGATAATTGACGGCTGACCATTGGCGTGATAGGCGACTTTTCTGTCCAACACCTTGGTTTCTTTCGCATCTTCCACCAATTTATCATTGGCATATTTCTCAACGGACAGGAAATGACCATTTTCGTCATACAGTTTCACGAAACCGTTCAACTTGTCATTCAGATAAGTGGCTTCCTTTTGAAGATTTCCGTTCGGCCAGAACCACTTCCAATTTCCCTGTTTATAGCCAAAATTGTCTGTTCTATTGATACTTTCCCGTCGTGTCAAGACGCCCCGATAATACTGAGCCACCATAACGACAAGGCCTGTATCGTTAAACTCCTTCTCCAATCCGTGCGGAACTCCCGCCTCATAAGGCGATGTCTTTTTCAACCACCCGTTGACGTGGTATGTATTGACAGTTCCGACCAAGGTGTCGGCATTCCAATTTTCAACCACATACTCATTATCAAAGTACTGGATTCTTTGACCGTCCTTTCTCCCTTCCCTATAATTGACGACCAAGGTTTTGTCTCCTTTGTCGTTATAGAAAGTCCAAGTACTGTCCAATATATGATTGACCCGATTTCCTTCCGAAACCAGCACGCCTTGCTCATTGTAAGACTTCCACCACCCTTCCGGTTTTCCATCTTTCAACAGTCCTTCACTGGACTTTTGCCCATTGGGATAATAAAAAACATTGTAGCCATTGGGATTCATCGGATTTTGAGCCAACGACAAAACCGTCCAAAATACCAGCAATACTATGTTTATTATTTTCTTCATCATATATTATTTCACGCTGGCAAATTTACGCATTCTTCATTTGCGAACCTGTCCACCCACTAATTATTATTGAACACTAAAATGTGAATAAATTTCTTTTTTTCGGAAACATCACTTTTCAAAATCGCGAGCACATCTTATTTTCACAAAAACAAAACTTATATCATTTTTTATTTTATAGTTTATTATTGCATAATTATTCATATATTTATATGGAAATAAAACATTTTTTTATTCAACAAAAAAGACTATCTTTGCAAAAATAAAATACAATAGAAATGAGACTAACGCTCTTACGAATCACCTTGTTTTTGGCCATCATTTCTAGTTGGTCCTTATCTGCTTTTGGACATCAGCGTGACAGTTTGGAAAGCAAAAGTCTGGAATTTATCGCCAACAAAGGACAGTGGGAAAAGCAAATTATTTACAAGGCAAAACTCAACGGGGGAGTTTTTTTTGCGGAAAAGGATCGTGTAACCATTGTGATGCTTGATCAAAAAAAACTGTCACAATTTTACGAAGCCAAATTTGATCCGACCCTTCAATTTGAAGGCGACATCGACGCCATCTACTACCATACGCAATTCATCGGCTGCAATCCAGACGTAAACATTGAAGGAATTGCCGAAAAATCGTTTTACCATAATTATTTTTTAGGTCGAAATAGGCAGCATTGGGTCAATCACATCCCATTGTTCGAAAAAATCAAGTATGACAATCTATACGACGGAATTGACCTCATTTATTATCAAAAGGGAAATCATCTCAAATACGAATTTCACATAGCCGCGAATGCGAATCCGCAACAAATACGATTGCAATACGACGGTTGTAATCGCATTTCGCTCAACAACGGCAACCTCGTCATCAAGACGGATATCGGTGAAAACATTGAATTGGCTCCCGTCGCCTATCAAATCAACGATGTGGGCGACACCACACCTGTCCAATGTCAGTTCCAGCTAAAAAAGGACACCGTTTCGTACACCATCAAGGATTATGACCACAATCGACCTCTCGTCATAGACCCCGAACTCATATTTTCCTCTTATAGCGGTTCAACGGCCGACAATTGGGGATTCACCGCCACCTACGACCAACACGGAAACCTGTATGGCGGAGGAATTGCTTTCGACATCGGCTATCCTGTCGATGTTCCCCATCATTACCAAACCGATTTCAGCGGTGGGGCATGCGACATCGCCATTTCCAAATTTGACTCCATAGGTTCCACCTTGTACTATTCCACCTATATTGGAGGAAGTGCGTCAGAATGTCCACACAGTATGTTTGTCAATGAAAACGATGAGTTATACGTTTTCGGCACCACCGGCTCCTATACTTTTCCAACTACGCCAGGGGCTTACGACAGCACCTTCAACGGAGGAAGCAGTATTACCATCAATGGCACGGTGGCTTACCCCCACGGTTCCGATATTTTCGTCTGCAAATTCAGTGCCGACGGCGACAACTTATTGGCTTCCAGCTTTATTGGCGGCAGCTTCAACGACGGACTCAATACGGGCTCTCCGCTAAAGAAAAATTACGCCGACGAGTCTCGCGGAGAAATCATCGTTGATGGCCAAAGCAATGTTTATGTGGTCAGTTGCACTTTTTCCGAGGATTTTCCTGTCACAGAACACAGTTTCCAACCTGTTTTCAGGAACGGCAAAGAAGGTTGTATATTCAAAATGGACCAAAACCTTTCCCATCTCATCTGGGCATCGTACCTGGGTGAAGCCGGAGATGACGCTTGCTACAGTATGGACGTTGCCCAGGACAACAGCGTGTACGTCTGCGGTGGCACAACCAGCACCAACTTTCCCTGTTCACCGCAGGCCTTCCAACCCCAATACGGCGGCGGTATTTGCGATGGTTTTATCGCGCACATCAGCGAAAACGGAGACCAACTGTTGGAATTCAGTTACTTGGGAAAAGCCGACTACGACCAAAGTTATCTCGTCAAGTTAAGTCGCAACAATCACCCCTACATTTTTGGGCAAACCATCAATAACGACAACAGCTGGTTCATCAACACCCAATACGGACAAATTGGCGGGGGACAATTCATTATTCACCTGACTCCACAATTAGACGATGCCGTTTGGTCAACCACCTACGGTACCGGCAATGGTTTAGACATCTCGCCGACTGCCCTTCTGGTAGATTTATGCAACACCGTTTATATGTCGGGTTGGGGAAGCCATAGTTTGAATGGATTTGGTGGAACCGAGGGACTTCCCATCACCCAAGATGCTTACCAGATAACCACAGATGGCAGCGACTACTACTTCATCTGCCTGCGTGAAGACGGCAACGCACCCGTTTATGCCAGTTTTTTCGGCAGTGCCTTTTCTCGAGAACACGTTGATGGCGGAACCAGTCGCTTTGACAAAAAAGGGCGAATCTACCAAGCCATCTGCGCCGGCTGCGGCGGTGACGACAATTTTCCCACCACACCAGGTGCCTGGAGCGAAATCAATGGAAGTCATAATTGCAATTTGGGCGTGGTGAAAATGGATTTCAAACTACCCCTTATCATTGCCGATTTCTCCGCACCCAACATCATCTGTTTTCCCGATTCTATCCACTTTGTCAACAACTCTCAAACCCAAAGTGCCGACAGTCACTTTCTTTGGAATTTTGGTGACGGGAACACTTCCGCCGAAACAAGTCCAAGACATCTTTATACTCACGGTGGAATTTTTCACGCCACCCTATTTATTACGGACACCAACAGCTGCAATCTGATAGACTCCTGTTCCAAAGACCTATTGGTGCTCACCGGAAGTACACAAACTTTGGAAAGCAAAAGCATTTGCAAAGGCAACTTCACCCAAATCGGCATCGCACCTTGCAGCGGCGACAACATCAGTTACCAATGGTTTCCCGAAAATTCCCTGAGCAATCCGCACATTTCCAATCCCATAGCCTCGCCATCAACAAACACGACCTATCAACTCGTCATCAGCACGCCCTATTGTTCAGACACCTTGATACAGTCTGTTTTGGTGGAAGACTTGCAGACCACCAACATCAACGACAGCACCATTTGCTTAGGGGACAGTCTGCTGCTTCATTTTGACATCTTGGTGGGTAATGCACAGCACATCGTTTGGTCATTATCTCCTGATTACAGTTCCCCCATTGCCACGAACACACAATCACTCTTGGTACACCCCACTTCTTCAACCCATTATTATTTAAAAATTGAAGGCGTATTATGTTGCATAGAGCAAGACATTCTCATTGACGTCTCTTCGATTGACATCTCGGGAACGGAACCGCGTATAATATGCTTCGAGGATAGCATCCAGTTACATATTGACGTAGTAGGCGGCAATCAATTTCAGTATCACTGGTCTCCACTTGATCAAATTTCAAGTCAGGGCAACACCAACCATCCCTGGATTAATCCCACTGTCTCCGTCAATTATACCGTCATCGTCAGCAATGAATTTGGTTGTACCGCTTCAGCCACCATTCCTGTCACGAAAAGAACCGGAACATTTCCCAATGGTTTGGAAGCGTGGAGCGACCCTTACAATATCATAGAAGGTGCCAGCACAAACCTTTTTTCAACTCCATACTCAGGCAATTACACATACCAATGGACCCCAAGTTCGACACTCAGCACACCCGGCAACAGTTCCACGATAGCAAAACCCACTGAAACCACCACCTACACAATTGCCGTCACCGACGAATTTGATTGTACCTTATCCAAAGAAATCACTATTGAGGTTTCTCCGTTAACTTGCGACGAACCGCTTGTCTTTGTTCCCAACACCTTCACACCCAATGGCGATGGGAAAAACGACATTTTGTACGTCAGAAGCAGCATTCTTAAAGAATTTACCTTAAAAATCTTCAATCGCTGGGGCGAACAGATTTTCGAAAGCAACAAATTGGAATCCGGTTGGGACGGCAGTTTTAAAGGAAAACAATGCGAACAAGGTGTATATGACTATTACCTAAAAGGCACCTGCATCAACGACGAACAAATAATCAAGAAAGGAAATATCACCCTGATCTTTTAGAACAGAGAGGGCGGATTTCATAAGACATAATATGTAGTGTAAAAAAAGCAACACATATTTTCTCTTACAAGAAAATTTCTTAATTTTGCAAAATAATTATTGACGACCTTTTCCTCTTTTAGAAAAAAATTTTTTAGTATAAAATTTTACAAAAACCCTATGAATATTCAAAAAGTCTTAATTTTCATCAGTCTTCTTGTCTTATGTACTTCTTGCAAAGACAATCTTTTCAACTTCGACATTCACCATATCGAAGCCGATGGAGAATGGGGGATCCCTGTTTTCAACGATGCCATTTACGTGGATAAATTGCTAAACAATCTCGACAGTGTTAAATTTCTTCAAATTGGCGATGACGGCACGCTTATTTTTACGATGAATGCCGAACTTAACAATCTGATTTCCCTCAAAAACGTCATTAAAATTCCAGAAAAATCCTTTGAAAAGGCGGGAACGATTCCCATCGCCAGTTCAAAGAACATCCAACTAAATATTCCCCAGTTGATCACTGCCAATTTAAATACAAATGATTATTTTCTTAAATCTATCAATTTAAATTCTGGTCAAATCAAGATTACATTCAACATTACTTCCATTTCCATTCCATACTCTATTACCATTACATCTGGGGACATTACCAACGCCAACGGAGATTCTTTATCCATCACACTCAATAGCAACCAAACTGAACACATCATCAATCTCAATCAACATACACTTCGCTCCAACGACAGCGGCGACATCAAATTTGCGGCCAAACTGAACGTTGATATCAGCAACCTGAACCCAAGTGTCATTGCCTCTCTCACCAGTCTTGACTACCACTGCGGCATTACCATCAGAGATCTGGACATCAAAAACATCATCGGACAATTCAACCCTGTTTCAAGCAACGTATCGCACAAAATCGGATTTTCATTTCCGCTAAACAAATTGCAAATAGACGGCATCAATTTCAGCAATCCTCACATCACTATTTTAGGGAAGAACGGATTATGCGAATGCAGCGGAACCATCAATCAACTATCATTTTTCAATGCCACGGGTCAAACTTCCCCCATTATTTATACCTCCCAGAACTTCTACGCTCCAATTTCGCCCGACAACTATGTCACGCTTTTTAATTTACAAAACACGCCCATTAGCTACAACAGCGGTTTCGATTCCATCAAATTTGATTGCGGACTTGTCATTAACCCCAATGGGATGTCTGCCGGAGACCTATACATCAACGACGCTTCATCCTTGAGCATAAAGGCGAATATGGAGATTCCAGCCAATTTATCCATTGACAATGCCGTTTATAAAGATACCACTGACAATGCTTTACGCACCAACGTCGATGCCTCCATCATCCAATCCATCGAAAGCGTCACGTTGCGAGTATCTTTTGTCAACGACCTGCCCTTTGATGTGATTCCAGAAATCACATTCTTAAACAGCACCACCCACGAATCCCACACATTAGACTTGGGAGGCCTACAACTTCACGGAGCTTACTCCGACATCCCCAATTACCAGGAACCTGCCTTTATAGAACTCAACAGCGAAATCGCACAGAAAGTGGTCAAAGCCGATAAAATCGTCCTGCATTTCAGCATCAACACTATGGGGCATCAAGTATCTGTCAATGGCGAACAATTCATACATCCAAGCATAGGTGCAAAAATCAAATATTCAAACATTAATTTCTAAGTATGAAAAAATTTATCTTATCCATATTGGTTTTATGCAATTTGAGCATTTTTGCCCAAGACGGAACCACTCTGCACTTTATGCGTTTGAATCCTTATTCAAACTTCAGCAATCCATCTTCCTTTCTTCAATACAAAGGATACATCGGCGTTCCTGCCATCAGCAACATCAATATCACTGTCTCGAATACGGGTTTTCATTACAACACCCTGTTTGGCAACAATACAGAAGGACCTGTCACGACTATCAAACTGAATGATTTTGTGAACAAACTGTCCCAAAACGGGAACTACCTCAACACCAACATTGCCCTCAATGTCATTGATTTTGGATTCAGGACCAAACATCTGATGGTTTCTTTCAGCTACCGCATTCGAGTGGATGAATATTTCAACTACAACAAAGACCTGTTTGCGCTACCCGTATATGGAAACTTGAAATTTGTAGGTGAAACCAATGCTGCCAAACCCGGTTTCAACTTAAATTTCAATGCTTATCAAGAAATTGGCATTGGTTTTCAAGCACAAATCACCCCACAACTATACATAGGAGTGCGGCCAAAACTCCTTTTCGGCATTGTCAATGCCAAAACCAAAACTGCACAGGCAACACTTTATACCAATCCCGACGACTATGCAATGAAATTGAATTATCAACTGGATGCTGCTATTAGAAGTATTGTTCCCATCAACATCAGTGACAATTTCAATATTGAAATAGATCCCCAGGCACTTTTAAAAGATTGGAGCAAAGCATTTAAGAATGTGGGGGCGGCCATCGACCTTGGAGCCACCTACCGAATCAACGAACATTGGGGTGTTGCGGCTTCCGTCCTGGATTTGGGATTTATCTGCTGGAATACCGGAGGGCAACACATTTATGGCGCCATTGACTCATCTTCCACAAGATACAACGATGGAAGTTTTCTCTTCAACGGCCTCACGATGACCGATATTGAAAGAATCAAAAACGATCCTGAAGGATTCAAAAATGAACTTTTAGGATATTTTCCCCTTAACCACGAATCGTTAAACAAATCTACCACTGCCCTTTCAGGCCGCTTTTTGGTCGAGGGTTATTATAATTTAGGAAAATACCATCGTTTTTCCGCACTCTTCCAGGGAAGAATCATCAACAGACAATTTATTCCATCATTTACCGTGGCCTGGAACGGAAATTTCCTCAACATCTTTGACCTATGTGTTAACTATACCATTGCCCCTCACAGCTATACCAATTTAGGCGTCGGTATTGGTTTCAATTTGGGAGTTTTCCATATTTACGCAGCCACCGACAACCTCATCGCCATTTGCAATTCAAAGAGCATCCAGCGTTCATTGCTCAACACCAACAATGCCAATGTACAATTAGGTATTGTTTTTGACTGGGGAAAAATCAAAGAACCTCAAATCGTCAAACAGCAAAATTCAACACAAGACCAGATAGAAACATCCTATTTTCAGAACTAACAACAAACAAAAATATGATTCAATTTAATTTTAACAAAGGCATCCTGTTTTCAGAGGAAGACCTTCAAAAGCATCAATCCGCAGTCAGTTCTGCATTCCAAACTTTAGTGAATCGTAACGGCAAAGGCAATGACTTTTTAGGCTGGTTAGACCTTCCTGCCAACATTGACGAAAACACATTCAGCCGCATACAAAATTGCGCCAATGGTTTGGCTCGCCAATCCGAAGTCGTGGTCGTCATTGGCATTGGCGGTTCCTATCTGGGAGCCCGCGCCGTGATCGAAGCCCTTCAGCATAGCTACAAATGTCTAAATCCTTTCAGCGACAATCACGCACCATTAATCACTTACGCAGGCAACAACATAAGCGAAGATTGCTTGTGCGAACTGCTGGAAGTATTGGACCAGAAAGACTATTCTCTCATCGTCATTTCAAAATCCGGCACGACCACAGAACCGGCCATCGCTTTTAGAATATTAAAAAAACATTGCGAAGACAAATACGGTAAAAGTCTTGCCAAAAATCGCATTGTGGCCATCACCGACCAAAATCGAGGTGCACTTAAAACTTTAGCCGATGCCGAAGGATATGAATCTTTCGTAATTCCAGACAATGTAGGCGGAAGGTACTCTGTCCTCACCCCAGTGGGTTTACTGCCCATCGCTGTCGCAGGCTTTGATATCAGAAAATTACTCAATGGAGCAAAATTGATGCGCGACCATCTGATGACCGAAAATACGGTCAGTCATAATATGGCTCAACAATATGCCTTAGCCAGATACCTGCTTTATCAGGCAGGGAAAAAAATCGAATTGATGGTATCTTTCACTCCTAAACTATACTTCTTCATCGAATGGTATAAACAATTGTTTGGCGAAAGTGAAGGCAAAGAAAACAAAGGCATTTTCCCCGCCGGTGCTATATTTTCCACCGACTTACACTCGTTAGGACAGTACATCCAACAAGGAGAACGCCACCTTTTCGAAACCGTCATATCTGTTCAAAAAACACATTTCCAAGTTCCTATTCCTATGGATGCCAATAATATCGACAAACTGAATTATCTGGAAGGCAAAAGCATTCAAGACATCAATCTGACTGCTGAAGAAGGAACCAGAATGGCTCACGTGGATGGCAATGTGCCCAATTTGAGAATCATCGTACCTCAAATCGACGAAGAAAATTTGGGAGAACTCATCTACTTCTTCGAATTCACCTGCGCATTAGGAGGATATCTTTTGGACATTAATCCTTTTGACCAGCCTGGCGTAGAAGCCTACAAACAAAATATGTTCCGTCTTCTTGGAAAACCTCAATAACACAAACTCAGCAACTATGCAGTTCTTTTATCATCCTGATTTCTCTAATCCGGTTTTTGAACTTTTACCTGAGGAAGCTAAACATTGTGTGAAAGCTCTGCGAAAAAAAACGGGAGACGAAATATTCATTACCAATGGATTGGGACAATTGGCAACGGCACAACTCATTGACGACAACCTCAACCATTGTTCCGTTCAAATCATTGATTTAAAAAACGATTACGGACTACGGCCATTCCACTTTCATTTAGCCATTGCCCCCACCAAAAATGCCGACCGCATCGAATGGATGGTGGAAAAATGTATTGAAATCGGCATTGAGAAAATCAGTTTTATAAGATGCGAACACTCCGAAAGAATCAAATTGGACATCAACCGTCTTCAACGCATAGCCATTTCCGCCATCAAACAATCCAATACAACCTTGATACCGGATATGCGTTTGATTGACTATGCGGACTTCATTGGCGAAGCCAAAAACGGAGAAAATCACTTTATCGCCTGGTGCGACGAAAACAATCACGAAGAATATGCACAACAGGCATTAAAAGGCAAGGACACCATTCTTCTTATTGGTCCCGAAGGTGACTTCAGTCCCGCCGAAATTCAAATGGCCAGCGAAAACGGTTACAAAGAAGTTAAATTGGGTTCTCGGCGCTTACGAACCGAAACCGCTGGACTATACGGCTGCTGCGTTTTTGCCAGTGCCAACCTATAGCGTTTTATTAATGCCAATCTGGTTAAAATTCTATCATTTCTGAAACAACTACAATCCTATAACAAAGAATCCCGAAAGTTTTTCAACTTTCGGGATTCTTTTGTATCTGAATTAATAAAATCTTATTGTCTGTATGAATCAACTTTTGCTTTCAATTCATCTGGAACAGGCAAAAGCAATTTCACCTTAATCTGCTGCAACATCACATTGTTGTTTGCATCATCTGGATTAATACCGTAAACCTTTTCTGACCAGGTGTGGGCATTTTCCAAAATAGTCTTTTGAACAGCTTTCAATTCATTTACCTTTTCGGCACGTTCCATATAACTTCCTTCCTTTGATTTCATCGTTTTGTCCTGCAAATCCTGGTTGGCCACAGCTTCAAAGAAATAACGGGTAGCCATCTGGAAATTCAAATCCGCGTTATTGGGATCTAATGCCAAACCTTTATTGATTACGCTTTCCGCTTTTTCATATTGGGCATTGTTTACCAAGTGGTTGGCAATCAAAGCCAACACTGGAGCAGATTTTTCATATTTTGCGGCCATCGCATCACAAGTTGAATTCAACTTATCCATTTGACCGGTCATCGCAAAATAATCCAATTCCGCTGCTTCAATATCAGCCTGCTTGTCGGCTGGAACATTTTTCAAAGCCGTCTTTAAGATTTTACCACAATTAACGGTATCTTTTTCTTCTTTATAAATATCATACAAGTCCAAATAAACGGTAGCGTCAGGAAATCCCAATTTCACGGTTTCTTTCAGCATAGCCTTATAATTTTCCTTATCGCCTTTTGCCTTATATAATGAAGCAATTTGATAGTAGGAGATACCGGCATTAACATTGGACTTAGCTACTTTAAAATCGCGAGCTGCCAACTCAAAATACTTGATGGCATTGTCGATGTCGCCTTTCTTCTGAGCATTTTCAGCCAAAGAATAAACAGCATCCGCACATAAAGCCTGTCCGTCAATTGGTCCTAACATACCCGTCATTGGTTCAATTTTGCTATCCAATGAAATTGCTTTATAAAAAGCTTCATTAGCAATAATGATCGCATCTGGAGTTTTGCTTTCGTAAGAAGGATTCGCTGCCTGACGATCCAAATCTTGTTGATAAACCTGCAGATAAGTATTACCTTTCATCAACCACGCTTGTGCGTTGTTTTCGTTACCCACCATTACCTGGTCCATAACCTTACGGGCTTTGCCGATCTGCTTGTTACGCAAGTTCATCCACACGTCTTCCAAAGACTGGGAAGAAGCGCTTCCGATAGCCATAATGGCAATCAATGCCAAAGCAAATAACTTTTTCATAATTTTTCGTTTTTAAGGGTTATTATTTTTCTAATTCATTTATTTTTTTTACGATCTCATCATATTTTGGCAACTTCTTTCTTGCATAAATTTGTTTAATGGCATTCAACACATTCAAATCATTGGGCTCATATTTCAATGCCTCTTCAAAGAACTTTTGTGCTTCGTCCAGATAATTATCGGCTTTTGTCTGATAAACCACTGCCTGGCTATTTGAACCTGCTACTTTTAAGTCATTGGCTTGGACGTCATTTTCGTTAAAGAGATAATAGGTACAAACTCCAAGATTATAGACTACGACATAACTCTCCGGGTTTAAACGATAGGCTTTCCTTAACAATTTTTCTGCCTCAACATAGTTCTTTTCCCTAATATAAAAGTTAGCCACATTCACCGTCGCATCAGCATTAGCATAAACCGATCCAGGAAGCTCATTCAGCAGTTTTCTGGCTTGAACGCTATCGTTAATCCAATAATAATAATCCACATTAGCCACCAATAGATTAGGATCATTGGGATTTTTTGCCAATGCCTCGTCAATCAAACTTTTAACCTTTTGACGATCATTGGATTTCTTATAACTTTCTACCAAGCTGATAAACACATTAGGATTTGCAGAACCATCGCGAACCGCCTTTTCATAATACGCCACAGCCTGATCCTTCTGCCCCAGATTCTCCAAAGCCACCGCATAGTAATAATACAACTCGCCATTTAACGGCCATTCTGGAGGCGTTTTCATTTCATAGCTGGCAATGGCTTTTTCCAAGGTGTTTTTACCAGTCTGAAAATCATTGGCGATCAACTGGTCCACTCCTCTTACCAATAGCAAAGAATAGATTTTCGACAAAGCATCATCAGGAGACAGCATCTCGTATCCTTCAATATTTTTATTCAGTTCTTTCGCCTTTACAAATGCATCGTAGGCTTCAATGGGGGCATCTGGAAATTGGACAACCACAGACTTGTCATTCTGCTTAGCCATATATTCCTGATTGGCCAAATAAAAATAAATATTACCTTTATATAGCCACGTTAGCGCTTTGGCTGCCATTTTTTCGTTCTGCACACAAAGGTCTATGGCCTCCTTCGCCTTGACAAAATCCTTTTCATAAAAAAGATTATACGCATTATTTAAAGAGGCCTTTTGGGCTTGAAGCATCACGAAAGGACATAAAAACAACAATGTCAATAATCTTATATGTTTCATTGCTAAAAATTTATATCGATTAACACTCTGATTTTTTATTAATCCTGATTTTCCGCATTAGGTGCCGTTTCTTTGTCTGCCACATTGCCATCAGCAGGACCACCTTCCAAACCTTCCGTACCTTCTTCTTCCAGTTCCTCATCATCTTCGCGAGGCACTCTTGAAACTGCGGCGATAGCATCTTTGGCACTAAGGTTAATCAATTTGACGCCCTGGGTGGCACGACCTAACACACGCAATGAATCCACGTGGAGACGAATGACAATTCCCGACTTATTGATAATCATCAGATCATCAGCATCGGTTACCTTCTTAATGGCAATTAAACCACCTGTTTTATCCGTAATATTGATGGTCTTAACGCCCTTGCCACCACGATTCGTAATACGATAATCATCAATTACAGAACGTTTTCCATAACCATTTTCAGACACAACCATCACATTGCTTTCAGGATCGTCCAGACAAACGATACCCACTACCCTATCATCCTCATTAGCCAGGGTAACGCCCTTCACACCGGAAGCATTTCTACCCATTGGTCTGACGGTTGCCTCATTAAAGCGTACCGCCTTGCCTGAATGTAAGGCCATCATCACCTCGTTACTGCCGTTGGTCAAGCAAGCATCCAGCAATTGGTCGCCCTCGCGGACGGAAATAGCAATGATACCATTGGTTCTTGGACGGGAATAAGCCTCCAACGAGGTTTTCTTAATGATACCCTTTTCAGAACAAAGGATAATAAAGTTGTTGTTGATATATTCCTGATCTGTCAAATCCTTAACATTGATAACGGCCTTGATTTTATCATCACCTTCAATATTAATTAAATTCTGGATGGCACGACCTTTCGATGTCTTGGTACCTTCAGGAATTTCGAACACTCTCAACCAGAAGCACTTTCCTTTTTCAGTAAAGAAAAGCAGATAATTATGGTTGGTGGCGATATACAATTGTTCGATAAAGTCTTCTTCGCGAGAACTGCTTCCCTTAGACCCTCTACCGCCTCGGTTTTGCGCACGATATTCGCTCAAGAGGGTGCGTTTAATGTAGCCCAAATGAGAAATGGTGATCACCACTTCAGAATCAGCATAATTATCTTCGATTCTAAAATCTGAAGAAGCGGAATATTCAATTTTAGAAATACGTTCATCGCCGTATTTGGCCTTTACTTCCAAAATTTCATCCTTCACCACCTGCATTCTAAGACTTCTATCCGCGATCAAACCACGCAGATATTCAATCAACTTCATCAGTTCGTCATATTCATTCTGCAGTTTATCCCTTTCCAGTCCGGTAAGCTGACGAAGACGCATTTCGACGATGGCATTGGCTTGGATTTCGGTAAATCCATATTGTGTCATCAAACCATTTCTCGCGTCATCCACCGATTTCGAAGCACGTATCAAGGCGATAATTTCGTCAATAATGTCCAATGCTTTCAGCAAACCTTCCAAGATGTGGGCACGTGCTTCGGCCTTCTTCAAGTCGAATTGGGCACGGCGCAGCACCACATCGTGACGGTGTTTCACATACTCTGAAATCAAATCCTTCAAATTCAGCGTCATCGGACGACCATTGACCAGCGCCACGTTATTTACACTATAGGAAGCTTGAAGGGATGTATATTGGTACAACTTATTCAGAACCACATTGGCCACGGCTTCGCGTTTCAGATCATAAACGATACGCGTGCCATTACGTTTATTGGTCAGGTTCTCAATATTGGAAATGCCTTCAATTTTACCTTCTTTTACAAGGTCGGCGGTGCGCTTAATCATTTCAGAAGGATTCGTCATATAAGGCAAAGACGTCACCACGATTCTGCTCTTACCTTCGTGGTCTTCGATTTCGGCGTCGCCACGCATAACGATACGTCCACGACCGGTTTCAAAAGCCTCTCTTACGCCATCATAGCCGTAGATCGTACAACCTGTAGGGAAATCAGGAGCTTTAATATACTGCATCAACTCCGGTATCGTAATTTCAGGATTGTCAATATAGGCAGCGATACCGTCGCAAACTTCGGAAAGGTTGTGAGGAGGCATATTGGTGGCCATACCCACGGCAATACCTGATGAGCCATTCACCAACAAAGAAGGCAACTTTGCGGGAAGAACGGTCGGTTCTTCGAGAGAATCATCAAAATTCAAACGCATATCCACCGTGTCCTTTTCAATGTCATCCAACATTTCTTCAGCGATTTTGCGGAGTCTGGCCTCTGTGTAACGCATAGCTGCCGGGCTATCACCATCCACAGAACCGAAGTTTCCCTGACCATCCACGAACGGATAGCGCAGTGACCAAGGCTGTGCCATACGGACCATTGCGTCATATACTGCGGTATCTCCGTGCGGGTGATACTTACCCAACACTTCACCAACGATTCTCGCCGATTTCTTATAAGGTTTGCCGGCCACAATGCCCATATCCCACATTGCATACAAAATTCTTCTGTGAACCGGTTTCATACCATCTCTTGCATCAGGCAAAGCACGCGAAACAATGACGGACATCGAATAGTCGATGTACGCTGTTTTCATCTGATTTTCGATATTTACCCGAACAATTTTTTCTCCTTCTGCCATTTTTTTTAGTTTTAGTGTGTTTTATTACTTTGCAAGTATTTCTTTATCAAGCATTTAATTATTTTATATATAAGATGATAAAAATACAAAAAAAATCGTTAGACTCGGCAAAAAAAGTTGTTTTTTTTCACTTTTTGCCCATCATTATAACACAAGAGAATTATAATCAAAAGGATGATGAAAAGTTTTGCTGCTTTTACATCTACACAAGGCACCTTTTTACCTCGCAAACACTTTATTTACAGCAAACTGAGCTTCATTACGCAACAACCCATCCGCAGACAGCTGATAAACAGGATCATCTTTGAAAAACCTGATTTCCACCTTGTTTTTTTCATTGGAAAGAATAACGCCTCCCCGAATATGCCACTGAACGCTCTTCAAGTCAGTTGCATTCAACTCATAATGGAATTTGCCATTTTTTTGTATCGTCACATCATAAACCAAGTCATCATACAAAAACCGGCTGGTCTTCTTTTGAATAAAATAAAAAACATCATTTAAATTTCCCTGTTCATCACGCCAAGGAGCGTGGCCTTTACCGGCCAATGGGTAAAACTCGTTATGAACGTGTTTGTTTTTCAGGGCTTCTGCGATGGCCGAAGACCCATACATTTCGTCGAAATATGCTCCGCTGAGTTTACCCTTTCCTTTTTTGCCGTTTAATTGCGCAAAAGGATAACCTTTGCCGTATGGGACAACCTTATCCGCATCACCATGAAACGAAATGATGGAAACAGGGTGTTTTTGCATATCCGAGATTTCATACAACGCACCCCACATATTAATCAGACCTCGAATCTGGAAAGTTTCCGTCAGATTATTACCACCGTTGTGAAGCTGTCCGTGTACTTTCGAAAAATGTTTTTTCTGCGTAGAAAGCGGTTTGTTCTCATCGGTCATATAGACCATATTCATAGCGGTAATGGAACCTGCACTTGAGCCTCCGATATAGAGTCGGTTTTTGTCAATACCGTATTTTTCCGCGTGATGCACCAAGAAACGCATAGCCGCGTGGGCATCCTGAATAGACTTAAAAGCGCAACGTTGGATCGACACCTTTGACAATTCAAAGCCCATTCGATAATTGAGGGATGCCACGACATAGCCCAATGAGGCATAATAGCGACATTGAGCCACCATTTCTTTATCGTGCTTATCGCCAAAAAAGAATGCACCGCCGTGAATCAGCACCAACAAAGGACGACAAGTCAAGGTGTCATTCATTGGAAGGTACAAATCCATCGTCAAATCCAAATCTTTTTGGGAAACAGCTTTGAAAACGTATGGCAACAAGACAGTTGCATAGTCGGCGCCAGCTTCTATCGGCAAGGATGTCCACGAACCTTTCGCCCTTCCATAAACGATGTCCAGTTCTTCCGTCACCTTAAAAACCGGTTGCTGATAACGTCTGGAGACCACCTCCGTTTTTTGTTCCTGATATTTTTGAAAAGAAAATTCGCACAGACGGCTGTCCTTTTGGGCTCTGTCGTCCAATTGCACAACGCCATTGAGTGCATCCGTGTTTGCTTGATATTTCATCGTAAAGTTCACGTCCGCCGCACCTGTCACGAAACGGCATTTTACACCTGCCGTAGAAAGTTCAAATTGACGAGGACGCATAAAGAGTGAACTGGTGTCCGCCACGTAGTACTTGCCCTGCAATTTTTCCTTTGAACTATATGAAATTTTAATGAATATTTTCTCGCCATCAAATTCTCCCGCATAGAGAGAAGCCGTATCCAACAGACAAAGTTTCGCCAATTCTCCGGGATTAACCACCATATAGTGGTCGTCTTTCACCAGTTCCCGCAAAGGCGTATTTTTATCGAGACTTTTCGACGTTGTATTTCTCTTACAAGCCGAAAAGAGGATGAGAATCGCAGCAAAAACAATAAAAATCCGGTTATTTGACATTTTTCAACCGCTTGATGATTTCAATCGGATTTTCCTTGGAGAAGATACTACTTCCCGCCACCAGCACGTCGGCTCCCGCATCAACCAATGCTTGAGCGTTGGACAAATCCACGCCGCCATCCACCTCTATCAAACATTCCGAATGGTTACGCTTAATCATTGCCTTCAACTCTGCCACACGGTGCAGACTGCGCTCAATAAAGCGTTGGCCACCAAAACCCGGATTCACGGACATAATCAGCACCATATCCACATCATTGATTACGTCTTCCAATCCGGCAACGGGAGTGTGAGGATTCAGGGCCACGCCGGCCAACATATCCGCATTCTTAATCTGATAAATCGTCCGATGCAAATGAGTGCAAGCCTCCCAATGCACAGTCAATATATCGGCACCGACCTCTTTGAAGCGCTCCACATAACGTTCCGGCTGCACAATCATCAAATGGACATCCAAGGGTTTTTCCGCCTTGGAGCGAATAGCTTTTATCAATGGCATTCCGTAGGAAATGTTGGGCACAAAGACACCATCCATAATATCCAGGTGAAACCAATCCGCTTCGGAATTATTCACCATATTGATATCATCTGCCAGATGACAAAAATCCGCAGAAAGCATTGATGGAGAGATTAATGGGTTCATTTTTATAAGGGTTGAGGGTTAAGGGTATAGGGTTGAGAAGTTAGGTTAAATGGTCATTTCGCCACGAAGTGGATGTTGCAGCCAGTATTTCACCTTTTCGGACGACATTCCCGTTCCAAAGAGATACATCATTTTTGCGATAGCCGCCTCGGTGGTCATATCGGCGCCGCTGACCACGCCTCCCTTGTCCAATCCCACACTGGCTCCATAAAGTCCCATTTTCACGGCACCGCCATCCTTGCACTGACTGACGCTCAAAATCACAATCCCATTATCCGAAGCATTTTTAATCAGTGACAGGAACTCTTCAGAAGAGGGAGCATTTCCCGCACCGAAAGTTTCCATTACCACGCCACGCAAACCCGGCATTGACAGCACCGAGCTCACCAACGAGGTTGAAATTCCAGGATAAAGTTTAAGCAACGCAATATTGGCATCTAATTCTGTATGCACGATTAACGGTTGTTTTTCCTTATGTTGAATAAAATTATCGTTATAAGTGATTGACACTCCCACTTTGGCCATTTTATGGTAATTGGGGGAAGCAAAGGCATTGAAACGCTCGGCATTGGCCTTGTAGGTACGATTGCCACGGAAAAGGGCGTTTTCAAAATAAATGCACACTTCCTGGATTCTGGGTTCATCGCCAACACTTTCCGACGCGATTTCCACCGCGGTGACGATATTGTCGCGACCATCGGTACGAACCACGCCCAAGGGCAACTGAGAACCTGTCAAGATAACGGGTTTGGACAGATTTTCCAAAAGGAAACTCAAAGCCGAAGCCGTATAGGCCATCGTATCCGTGCCGTGAAGAATCACGAAACCGTCATAACTGTCGTAATTATCCCCAATCATCTTTACCAAACGGATCCAGAAATCGGGATTGGTATCCGAAGAATCTATTAGCGGAAGAAGGGATTGGAAATCTATGTCGGCATTCAACAACTTCAACATAGGAAGATGACTGTAAATATCCTTAAATTCAAAGGGTTCAAGGGCTTTTGTATCGGAATTTTGAATCATACCGATAGTACCGCCTGTATAAATAACCAATATTTTCTTTTTCATATTAGCAACACATTAAAAGTTTTGCAAAGGTACGTTTTTTTTTGAGATAAAAAAAGCGGATGATGAAAAAAATTCACCATCCGCCATAAAGTTATCGTAAACAACAATTACTCTTTCACGATTTTCTTGACGCAGACACCGTCTTCTGTAACGATATTAATCATATAAGTTCCAGAAGCCAAATCGCTAACGTTGATTGTTTTAGGATTATTGCTGACAAATTTAACCAATTGGCCTTGCAAGTTGTAGATTTCAACTCTATCGATAGCCATTTCAGTATTGATATTGATTTCATTAACCACAGGATTGGGATAAACCATCATATCAACGAGATTGTCGTTTTCATCATGAATGCCAAGAGCTGTTTCTGTAACCGTTGAATTATAAATCTGACGGTTATTAACATTGCTTGCATAGTTGGAAACGAAAGCAATAACGCGACAATCATTAGCTTTATAATTAGAAGGGAGTGTATAATCAACCGTTCTGGAGTAAGTTGTACCAGCTGGCACCACATTGGAACCTGCCGGAGTGGAAATAACTTCACCCCAAGTATTACCAATCAATGATTTGCGCGTAACATTATTGTGAGTCATCATTCCATATCCTGATTGATTGTAATTCAGATTATCTTCTATTAAATAAATTGAAAGACGGGGACTGTCAAATACCATATCGGCCAAAAATTCACCGGAAACCGTAACAGAAAGATTTCTGGTAGAAGGATTATAGGTATAATTATCAATATTTACCGTTACGAATGTTGGCACAGCAACAGCTTGGTTAATCATATTGGTAACCATTGCTTGTCCATCAGGGAAGAATACAGGACCCGGGTCATCTGTCATCTGGGTACGATCCAACATCATAGCAGGAGCATAAGTGGCTCCTCCGTCATTGTAAAAGACAAGAAGGTCGTTATCCACAGTGCAAGTCATTGCATCGGTGTAAAAACCAGAATGATGTGCAAGCCAGATTACATCATCACGACCATTAACCGCATTTCTAATTGCAGTGATAGCAGCGGGGCAATTTGAGCATTGGCAAGTAGTAAATTGTTCTAACAAAGCAGTACGCGGAGTAGCTAAAGACGCGTCATAAACAGTAGTAGCCGTTGAAGCATCATCAGTATAATCCTCACCTTGACCGTTGGGGTTTGTCACAACCAAATCAATCGTATAAACGCCTTCTTGAGTTTGGTTAAAAGGAGCTGTCATTTGGAAAGTGTAGGAACCGTTGTATGCAACAGCTGGCGCAGAGAAAGATTCGACATTAGAAGTCTGAGTGCCGTTGACGACAAAATAGGCATCAAAACTCTGCAAAGGAAGCAAACCTTTATTTACAATAGTACCTTTCACGGTAGCATTGGCACCTTTGGCCACGTATGCGGGCACTTCAACACTTGCCAATTCAACGCCATATTCATCAGGAACCAAAACCTCGACATTATCAACTATGACATAATAACCATCACCATAATTTTGGAAGGCGATATATACGGTTTCACCTTGGTAAGTAGAAAGATCAATCAAGTAATCATTACTTCCAGAAGGAAGAGCCGAATAATTATGCAACACCGTAGTAAAAGAAGCCTTTTGATTATCAGTAGTTGAAATATACACTTTTAATTGTTCAGCGTAAGAACCATCCGTATAACCCCAAGCCTTAAATTTCAAGTATAAACCACTTTGGTTCAAGTTAATGGCTGGAGTAACCAACCAACGGTCACAGGCATTACCTTCCGGCACTGTCCATGAAATACTAGCCATAACATTATCACCAGCTCCGAAAAAGTCAGGATTCAAAAACCAGCCCTTATTCGTAATTCCATAATTCGAAGTATTGGTCAGATTGTCCTCATAAACCACCCAACCTGTGGGAACGCTTGTCGAGGAATTGAAATCTTCATGGAAGACGACCTGGGCATTCGCCATAAACGAGAACGCCACAAAAGACAGAATTAATAAAAGTTTTTTCATAATTAAAATATTTTAGTGAATAAAATAACTTTTTTTCATTTTGCAAAGATATATCTTTTTTTTCAAAAAACATCGATTGAATGAAAAATAAATATTATTTTTGCAAACAAAATTTTCTACATTATGTTTCTATTAATGATTTTAATCTTTGTCATTGGCTATACAGTCATTGCTTTAGAACACCCGTTGAAGATTAACAAGACCGCAACCGCCTTATTATTAGGCGTTACGCTATGGGTATGCGCCATGATTGGCGGTGCGGGCATTCTCGTGGACACCAGCTCTATGGATGCATACTTAGCCAATCATCCCGGCAGCGGTTTTAGCGACTGGCTTTCCAAAGACCAGCTCATCCACTCTTTAGGAGAAGTGGCCGAAATCATCTTTTTCCTTTTGGGTGCTATGACCATTGTGGAAATCATCGACACCAATGGCGGTTTTTCCATTATAACCAACAAGATTAAAAGCACGAAAAAAGTAACATTGTTGTGGGTACTATCCATTCTCACTTTTTTTATGTCCGCGGTGTTGGACAACCTGACCACTTCCATTGTAATGGTTGCCTTGTTGCGCAAACTCATTGACGACCGGCACTATCGTTGGTTCTTTGCCGGAATGATTATTTTGGCCGCCAATGCGGGAGGCGTGTGGTCACCTATTGGCGACATCACCACCATTATGTTGTGGATTGGCGGCAAGGTTTCTGCCAGCGAAATCATCACGGCCGACTTTTTAGCCAGCGCAGTTTCCATCATTGTTCCATTGATTATACTATCCTTCAAATTAAAGGGAGATGTTCAACGTCCTCAACTACCCGAAGACGCCACCAAAAATCACCAGAAGTCCTGGCAAAGCATGCTTTTCTTATGTTTAGGTGTAAGCTGTTTGATTTTCGTGCCCATTTTCAAGACCCTGACGCACCTTCCGCCCTACCTCGGTATGTTAAGCGGTTTGAGTATTTTGTGGATGACATCGGAACTCGTACACCGCTTTGACGAAGGAGGTGTTCACGAACGTTTTATGATGTCCAACATCATTGGTCGCGTTGACATTTCCAGCATTTTATTCTTCTTGGGCATCTTGTTGGCCGTTAATGCCTTGAATGCCGTTGGTCATTTGGGATTATTAGCCAACGAATTAGACACGATTCCATTAGACGAGCCCAACAAATATTACGTCATTGGAAGTATTATCGGCGTACTCTCTTCCGTGGTGGATAACGTTCCGTTGGTGGCTGCCACAATGGGAATGTACGACTTTCCGTTGAATCATTACTTTTGGACTTTCATTGCCTACTGTGCCGGAACGGGAGGCAGCTTGCTCATTATTGGCTCTGCCGCCGGCGTGGCCGTTATGGGTATGGAAAAAATAGACTTCATCTGGTATCTGAAAAATATCAGTTGGATTGCTCTCATCGGTTACATTGCCGGAGCAGTCTGTTTTATCGTGGAGCAATTAATTGTCGTGATGTAAATTTACATTCGACACAAAACCTTTTCTATCAAGTCATCCATTAAAGAATGGTAATCATCAATAAATTCTCCCGTGACGCGATTGGCAATCGCCAGGCAACAGGTCAAGGCGAGATGCTCATAAATGCGGCTTATTCCATAGAGGGCAGCGCATTCCATTTCCATATTGGAAAAGCGAAGTCCTTGATATTCAAATGCTTCAATTTTCTGCTTTAACTCTGGGAACATCAGTTTTCCACGCACTTGACGACCTTGGGGAGCAAAGAAGCCAGGAGCGGTAGCCGTCACACCCTGATACATATCAAAAGCCACCTTATCCAATAAGACTTCAGATCCGGCGACACAATACGGATAAGGCAGTTTTTCGCCCCATCCGGTAAAATCGACAAAAGCCCGCACCACGTCTTCATTGTCGATGCCTGAATGTTCGTAAAATTGCAATAAACCGTCAAAGCCAAATCCATATTTTGAAGCGACCTCCGTTCCAGGTTTAATTTCTGCATTCAAGGCGCCACTGGTTCCAATCCTCACGATATTCAATTGGCGATGAGTGGGTTTTACTTGCATTTTTTCCAAATCCACATTGGCCAAGGCATCCAATTCCGTCATCACGATTTCAACGTTATCGGTTCCCATCCCCGTAGAGATAGCCGTAACCCGTTTCCCATTTTTCACACCCGTATGCGTATATAATTCGCGATTACTTTTTTTCAGTTCTATAGAATCGAAATGGGCTGAAATCATAGGAACTCTATCAGGGTCGCCTACCAAAATAATATTGTCGGCAATATCTTCAGGAAAGAGATTAAGGTGATAAATAGCACCCGATGATTGCTTGGGAAGTTCTGAAGAAGGGATTTTCATAAATACAAAAATTTAAAAAAGAACGGGTTATTTTTGAGGATTTGAGCGAGGATTTTTATTCAGGAGGGCGAGAACCGTGAGATAAAGCAGGCAGGCGAGCGTCACTACAAACGCGTATTTCGGGTTATAGTTGGCCGCAAGACCCGTCAGCAAAGGAACGATGGCGGCACCTACGATAGCCGTAGTCATCAAACCAGAAATCTCGTTGGTTTTTTCAGGCATTTTATCGACACAAATCGAGAAAATCAAAGGAAAGATATTGGCAAAACCGACGCCAATCAATATAAAGCTCAACCACGTGGAAACAGTATTATAGGGCAAGAAGAGCAATACATTACCAATAATGGACACCATAATCGTAAGCACCAGAAACACATTGGCCTTCATATAGCGCAGACACACACCACCGAAGAAACGTCCTGCGAAAAGTGCTAAAATCAGTACAATATTACCCAGAGAAGCCGAAATATTCGGATTGTTTTCTATCAAAATAGAAGGAATTCTATTAAACATAGAAGCTTCGGCACCGCAATAGAAGAAAATACCGAGAAACATCATCAAAATATATTTATTTCCGAGTGCCGACAAGCAATTTTTCAAGGTTGTCGGAGTGGCGGTTTCGTTTTCAGCCTTATTCGGAACAAAAAACATCACCAGCAGCAAGGTGACAAACAGCACCAACGCGAAAATGGGAAACAGGATACGGAATCCCATATTCACCGGTTCTGCCGCACCTTCAGGCATAAAAGAAAACCAACCATACTTCATCAGGGAAGTGCCGATCAGCACCAAAATCAACGAAGTGGAAAGCGTACCGATGGCCTTTACCGACTGGGCGAAGGAAAGCATACTGGAATATTTTCCTTCGGGAGACACGTCACGCATCAACGGATTACCAGACACCTGCAGGATGGTCGCGCCAGCCCCCATCAGCAGTACAGCCAACAAGATAACGGGAAAATTGAAGGCCACAATCGGAAGGACAGCACCCAAAAGGAATAAGACCAAACCGACAAGCAACATCTTTTTCTTTCCGATTTTGGATTGTTGAACTCCCATCGGTACCGACAAGACGCCAAACATAATCATACCCGAAAATGACACCAGCGATGCCATAAAAGGCGAGATATTGAAAGCTTTTTCAACCACAGAAACCAACTGACCGGCGGCATCGCCAAAGCCCATTGCGAGAAAAACAAAGAAAACGGAAATAAGGGATAGTTGTTTTTTCATATTCATAATTATTAATGTGCAAAGATAATCATTTTAACGACAAGTACAAACCAAAAGCTTTAGAATTTATCGTCTGGTCGAAAATAATCCAGAACGGCTGTATCAGAGATTCTCAATATCGTTGCCGGATTTTTGCTCCTCATCCTTTTTGTCCCAATAATCGGCATTTTTAATATTCAGTTCATTAGAATTGAAAACGGGATTCTTTCCTGCCTTGTACTGCCGTTCATAATTTTTCAACGTTTTAAAGACTTTAGGCGACAACAGTAAAACGGCGACAACGTTAATCCACGCCAAGCAACCGACACCTATATCACCCAAATCCCACGCTGTAGAAGCCGTACTGACAGCACCATCAAAGGTCGCCCCTACAATCGCAATACGCAGAATCCAAATAGCGACTTTTTCCGTTTTTCCTTTTCCGAACAAATAGACAATGTTTGTCTCCGCATAGTAATAATAGGCCATCGTGGTTGTAAACGCAAAAAAAGCCAAAGCGATAGCCACAAAAATTTTTGCGACGTGAGGTTCCAGCACTGTGCTTATGGCAGCCATCGTATAAGTCACGCCTGGTTCACCTACATTTGCGTGGGTAGCAAATAGCAGCTGGCCCGTGTTGGGATCTATCACGTTATAGCATTGAGCAGCCAAAATCATAATGGCAGTAGCGGAACAGACCAACAAAGTATCAACATATACCGAAAAACTTTGAACCAAACCCTGTTTTACAGGATGTGACACATCCGCGGCACCCGCAACGGTGGCACCGGTTCCCTGCCCGGCCTCATTAGAATACAAGCCACGTTTCACGCCCCACGAAATGGCACTACCGACAATACCGCCAAACAAGGCATGTGTTCCAAAGGCACTACGAATCATTGTCATAAACGCCGCAGGCACATCAGCAATATGGAAACACAACACTACAATGGACAATAAGATATAGGCGATAGCCATAAACGGAGCCACAAATTCCGCCACCACAGCGATACGTTTTACGCCACCACATACCACCAACGCCAAAAGAATTGCCGAAACGGCACCCGTTATGTACATATTCAAGTGTAGAGAATCATTAAAAGCCCTGGCAATGCCATTACTTTGGATAGGCGGAGCAAAGAAACCGAAATCCACAATTGCCACTATCGCAAAAACGACAGCCAACCATTTGAGATTCAACCCTTTTTCAATGTAGTATGCCGGACCGCCTCTAAACTGACCTTTATGGTCTTCTTTATAAATCTGTGACAAAGTTGCTTCAGCAAACGCCGTTCCCGCACCCAAAAATGCGGCAATCCACATCCAAACGATGGCTCCGGGACCACCAAAAGCGATGGCCGTAGCCACTCCGACAATATTTCCGGTTCCAACTTTTCCCGACAAAGCCATTGCAAAAGCCTGAAACGAAGAAATACCTTTTTGCTGATTATTCTTACTAAAAAGCAGCCGTATCATTTCTCTAAAATAACGCACTTGGACGAAGCGTGTCAAACAAGAAAATAACAAGCCTGCCAAAAGACAAATTATCACCAAAGCCGGATTCCACACCCAGGTGGACAATTTGTGCACAAAATTCTCAAAACTTACTGATAAAAATAACATATTTATATATACATCGTAAAAATTCTTTGCAAAAATACATTAAATTCGCTTACATAAATCAATGTAAAACAATTTTTCTTTGGTTTCTTTGCCACCCAAAGAAAGTTTAACCGCCAATTTTCTGAGCAGGTGGATTAAACGACCCGTTTACAAAAAGAAAAAGTAATCTTTAGAAAAAAAGCCTGCGAGAAATTCGCAGGCTTTATCTGGTGGGAACTACTAGATTCGAACTAGTGACCCTCTGCTTGTAAGGCAGATGCTCTGAACCAACTGAGCTAAGCTCCCTTTCAAAATTGCGTTGCAAAGATACAGTTTTTTTTAGTACTATGAACACGTTTGGGAAAAAACTTTCAAATTTTTATTTAACACCGTGATTATCAATAAAATAAATTTTTATCATCATTCTTAAAACAACATTCTCGCATATAAACGGATAACTATTTTCGTCTATATTTCGGAGATTTTCGCCGCTTGTTTGCATTTTTTGACAAAATTCAGTCTATAAATTTCGCAATTGACCACCCCGTTCTACGGCCGCCCTTGCTTATACTTGTGTGTTTGCCTATATCAAAAACAAAAAAATCGCCGTAGAAGACACGCTATACTGAGGGAAAGGAGATAAAGAATATTTTCGTAACTTTGCAGCGATTAACGACAAAAATCTTCAAGTCATCAAAAGCGTCATCATCATCGGAAGTGGATTAGGCGGTTTGCAGTGCGCCTATACCTTAGTCAAAAACGGGCTTAAGGTCACGGTTTTGGAACAAAATCCACAAATCGGCGGCTGCCTGCAATCCTTTCAACGGGACGGCACTTTTTTTGACACCGGTTTCCACTATATTGGCGGCATTGGTCCAAGAGAATCGCTCCATCCCTTTTTCCGCTATTACAATTTATTATCGCTGCCGTGGCATCCATTGGACGAGAATTGTTACGATGAAGTCTGCCTCGGTTCCAAAAGTTTCCCTATCGCTTCTGGGCATCAACGTTTTGCCGAACAGCTGTCCTCCTATTTTCCATCAGAAAGAAAATCCATTCTGAAATATACGGATTTTATGCGAAAAGTGGGCGAACATCTTCCACAAAGTTTTAATTTTGAAGAAAACGATGACTTTAGCTCTCAAAACTTATTGGAACAATCTGCTTATCAATTCATTCAGTCCTGTACTCAGGACACTATGCTACAAAACGTTCTTGCGGGCACCTCACTAAAAATGGAACTTCGGGCCGACACATTACCGCTTTACTGCTTTGCGCAAATCAACAATTCGTACCTGCAAAGCGCTTGGCGGCTGAGAGGTCCGAGCAAACAAATCCCACTTCGTTTAGCCCAAGCCATTCGACAAATGGGAGGTGAAATCCGCACTTCTGCCGAAGTGGTTCGAATTGAGGAAAAGGACAAACAAGTCACTGCTCTTTGCCTAAACAATGGGGAGCGTTTATCGGCTGACTGCTACATTTCGGACGTACATCCCGCCACCACTTTAAGTTGGCTTGAGGAAGGCACCAGCATACGGAAAAGTTACCGACACCGCATACGACAAACCGCCAATACTTATGGGATGTTCACTCTTCATTTACGGCTAAAACCACATTGCGTCCGCTATCTAAACCGAAACATTTTTATTCATCGGGAGCAGGCCGACTTATGGAATTTCAATCCCCGGCGAATCGAAAGCGTTATGGTACATTTTTACGTTCCTGAAAATTCGGAATATGCCACCGCCATTGACATTCTCACCCCAATGCAGTGGCAGCAGGTTCAACAATGGGCCGAAAAATCTGGTAAAGATGAAGAATATCAGTCATTTAAACAAGCAAAAGCCGAAGAATGCCTTCAACTTGTGGCAGAAAGACTTCCCGACTTAAAAAAGTCCATTTTACAAAGTTATGTCAGCACGCCCCTCACCTACGCCCGTTTTACAGGCACGTTTGAAGGAAGTGCCTACGGCATTCGCAAGGACTATCAACATATTCCAAGTACCGTATTGCCGGTCAAATCGCCCCTCGGCAATTTATTTTACACGGGGCAGAACCTCAACCTACACGGCATTCTAGGGGTTTCCATCACCTCGTTTTTCACTTGCGGTGAAATTCTCGGGATAGACACGCTGTTGCCACAATTACAATTATCAGACTAAATTTCATTCAAACCGATTATAAAAAAACACAGATATGTATGCATTAATTACAGGTGGAAGTCGCGGAATAGGTCGTGCCATCGCCATCAAATTAGCCCAAATGGGATATCGAATTTTAATTAATTACCGCTCAAATGATGATGAAGCGCAACAAACCTTGGCGCTGATTCAGGAAAACGGCAGTGATGGCGAATTGCTGAAATTTGATGTCGGCAACCGACAAGCTGCAACAGATGCCATTGAGAAGTGGCAACAGGCGCATCCCGACGACTACATCAAAGTCCTCGTCAACAATGCCGGAATCCGCAAAGACAACCTGCTTATTTGGATGGAAGGCAAAGAATTTGACCAAGTGCTAAATACCAACCTGATGTCGTTTTACAATGTCACCAAGCCGGTCCTCACACCGATGTTGCGGCACAAAAACGGACGTATCATCAACATTGCGTCACTTTCGGGACTAAAAGGCATGCCCGGACAATGCAACTACTCGGCAGCGAAGGGCGGTTTGATAGCCGCCACCAAGGCCCTGGCCCAGGAAATCGGCAAAAAGAATGTCACCGTCAACGCCGTTGCCCCCGGTTTTATCCGTACTGATATGGTGGAAGGACTTGACGAAAGCGAACTCAAGCGCATGATTCCAATGAACCGTTTTGGAGAAGTCGAAGACGTGGCCGAACTCGTGGGTTTCTTAGCTTCACGGCAGGCAGGTTACATCACTGGAGAATGCATCTCTGTCAACGGTGGACTTTACTAGTATTTTTTTGTCCAGAAGTCTATATACGTCGTTTTATCCAACGAATGTCCGTCTTCAGTTTGGAAATAATCACCCAAAATACTGAAGGCATAATGTGTATCTGGTTGAAGGTCAAGATAGACGGAAAGTGTTTGATGGTCATCGCTCCAAGAGAATGCTTGTCTTAAAGAAGCCGCGAAATCGAGAAATTTGCCATCACTGATGCCGTAACCCAAGGCGATTCCAGGCACCATCGGCTTGCTAAACTCTATGACAAGAGTTTGCTTCCCTGCCGGAATATTTTTCGTCATATTCTTAATGTTGCATTTTTTCACGTGACCTAACAATTTCCGCATCTGTTTTTGTTGCTTTTGACAATTCTTCACATCAAAAGCGTTAACATCCTTCACCAATTCGGGCATATAATCAGCCATAGTGGCATATTTCTCCCTATTGGATTCATAACGGGCAAGCGATTCCACCAATGTGGGAACCAAGTAAAATTCGCTTTCGTTTCGCATCAGTTTATTCACATCAGCCCCCGATTGATGATCCACGACATAACGAATCACGCAACTCCGCACGAAAGTTTCATTCATCATCGTTTCCGCATCCGTATAAGCCATTTGAGACAACTTGACGGCATTCAACTTAAACACCTCTTCCGCTCTTTTTTGCATATCCGTCCAATTTTGAGCATTGAGCCAATTGCAAAATCCGTGGCAAAACTCGTGAATGACGATAGGCAAAATCACATTATAATTTGTATAAACAACTTTTCCTGAAGAATCTGTTTGAGCACAACCGATTACCGGTGCGAACTTATCGACGCCATTATCAAGTGTCGCGGAGCAACCATAATTGTTTGGTCCCACCAACAGACTTAAAATAATCTGGAAATCAGCATTTTTTATTGATCCAAAAAATTGATCGAACCAAGCCAAGTCGATATTTCCCGCAATATTTTTATTAAAAGAGGAAATGGCCTCTTCTCGCACATTTCGTGTACTTTCGTACCATTGATGAAATTTAGTCTTCGTATAAAAATCATTTAACGGTTGTAAAAATTCCTGTTTTTCCTGTTCTGACCACCGGTCAAAAGAAGCATCGGCTCCCTTTTTAAAATGGGTATCGATAGTAATCTGTTCATTATCTTTATTAGGAAGGACGAGATGCATAGCATAAGCCACCACCGCATCGTAACTTATTCCACTATTTTGCGCATATTTCCGAGCCAAGATAACGACCTGATGTTGTTTATAATCAGCAAAATATGCATCCACCTGTTGAGAATAGTCGGAAATGCCACATTTGTTGTATTCAGGATTTCCAGCCAGACGAAAAACGACAGACAACAGGTCTGTACGTTCATCAAAATTCACAGGCAAGGAATTTTGAGCCATTGAAGCACAAGGAATCAGCATACAAAAAAGCAGTAGCACAAAAAAATTCTTCATAACAATCGTTTTTATAAATACAAATATTGATATTAAGGTTTGCAAAATTACAAAAAACATCGTATTTTTGCACATGAATTATTTATCAGTAATAACGATTAAAACAAATAAATATTATGACTAACGTTATCGAAGAATTAAAGCAATCTGAAGCCTTATTGGAAGGCCATTTCCTCTTATCATCAGGAAGACACAGCAACAGATACTGCCAATGTGCCAAATTGTTACAGTATCCCGACAGGGCAGCCAGAGTTTTAGCCACCGTAGCCGAACAACTCAAGGGCAAACAGATTGATATGGTTGTCGGACCTGCCATGGGCGGCATCATCGTGGCATACGAATTAGGTCGTCAATTGGGTGTTCCCGCCATTTTCACAGAAAGAGAAGACGGAAAAATGACCCTTCGTCGCGGCTTTGAGGTAAAGCCAGGACAAAAGCTTCTGATTACCGAAGACGTGGTCACCACCGGAAAATCTTCTATGGAAACCATTGAAGTATTAAAGAGTTATGGTGCGGAAGTCATTGGCATTGCCTGCATTGTTGACCGCAGTGCTCAAACCATCCCCTACCCCATTTATGGTGCCGTCAAATTGGACATCGAGAGTTGGGAAGCCGACAGCTGCCCGTTATGCAAACAAGGTCTGCCGTTTATAAAACCCGGCAGCCGCAAATTCTAAGTGATGGAAGGCGACAATTTTATTGATTATGTAAAAATATTCTTCCGTTCCGGCAATGGCGGTGCGGGTTCAGCCCATTTATTGCGCACGGCCCACGACCCCAAGGCCGGTCCAGACGGCGGTGACGGTGGTCGCGGTGGTGACGTGATTCTGCGTGGCAACCGCAACCTGTGGACTTTGCTGCACCTTCGCTACACGAAACACGTGATGGCAGAGGACGGAACGGCTGGTCAAGGCAACCAGTGTTTCGGCAAAAACGGCAAAACCGCTTACGTTGAAGTTCCTCTCGGCACCATTGTCAAAGATGCGGAAACCGACGAGTTTGTGGGCGAAATCCTTGAAGACGGACAAGAGTTTGTCGTGCTTCCGGGAGGTCGCGGTGGACAGGGCAATGTTCATTTCAAAAGCGCCACAAGGCAAACGCCTCGTTTTGCCCAACCCGGTGAAGAAGGACAAGAAGGTTGGTTCATCCTTGAGCTTAAAGTATTGGCCGACATTGGCTTGGTGGGATTTCCAAACGCGGGCAAATCAACGCTGATTTCCGTGTTATCCAACGCAAAACCCAAAATTGCAGATTATCCGTTCACGACCTTGAAGCCCAACCTTGGAATGGTAGCTTATCGAGATTTTCAATCGTTTGTCATTGCCGACATTCCCGGCATTATCGAAGGTGCGTCGGAAGGGAAAGGTATCGGCCTTAGATTTCTTCGCCATATTGAGCGCAATGCGGCATTGCTGTTTCTCGTTCCTTGCATTAGCGAGAACATCAAGAAAGAATACCAGATTCTACTCAACGAACTGAAAGCATACAACGAGGAACTGATGGACAAGAAGCGAGTCCTGGCCATCACCAAGTGCGACCTTTTGCCTGAAGAAGAATTGAAAAAATTGCAGAAAAAAGTTCCCAAGGACCTTCCTGTCATCTTTATTTCTTCACATACTCAAAAAAATCTTACCCAATTAAAAGACAAATTGTGGGAAATCCTGAATTAATCTAAATCATCAATCTTAAAAATCAAAAATCAGTCAATATAACTATGGTAAAGCCATCAATCCCCAAAGGCACACGCGACTTCTCTCCTACCGAGATGATTCGTCGCAATTATATTTTCGACACCATCAAGTCCGTGTTCAAAAAGCACGCATTTTTGCCCATTGAAACGCCGTCAATGGAAAACCTTTCCACTTTGATGGGCAAATATGGTGAAGAAGGAGACCGTCTGCTTTTCAAAATCCTCAACTCCGGCGATTTCAAACAAGGGGTTGATTTTGAAAATCTGAACAGCAACCAACTTACTTCCAAGATTTGCGAAAAGGGATTGAGATACGACCTTACCGTTCCTTTTGCCAGATATGTGGTTCAGCACCAAGCGGAAATCTCCTTTCCGTTCAAGCGTTACCAAATGCAACCCGTTTGGCGTGCCGACAGACCTCAAAAAGGGCGTTATCGTGAATTTTACCAGTGCGATGTTGATGTCATCGGCAGTCCGAGCTTGATGAATGAAGCCGAACTGATGCAGATGACGGACGAGATTTTTGCCTCTTTCAAGATTCCCGTCGTCATCAAGATCAACAACCGTAAAATTTTATCCGGCATTGCCGAAGTGGTTGGCGAAGCCGAAAAACTGACTGATATCTGCACTGCCATTGACAAACTGGATAAAATCGGGAAGGAAAAAGTCTGCGAAGAACTGCTTGAACGCGGTTTGAGTCAGCAGGCCATCGACAGTATGGAACCTTTCTTTAATTTTTGTGGAAGTAACGAGGAAAAACTGGCACAATTGGGCCAAGTATTTGCCAACAGCGAAATAGGCACCAAAGGCATAGCCGAAATTCGACAAATGTTGGCCTACGCCGCCTTGATGGACATTCACTCCGAGATTGAACTGGACATCACATTGGCACGTGGATTAAACTACTACACCGGGGCTATTTTTGAAGTCAAGGCAAAGAATGTCTCCATCGGCAGCATTTCCGGTGGTGGCCGCTACGACGACCTTACCGGCATCTTTGGTTTAAAGAATATGTCTGGTGTAGGCATTTCATACGGTGCAGAACGTATCTATGACGTACTCAACGAACTCAACCTGTTCCCCACCGACATCGACTCTCCTGTCAAGGCCCTGTTTATCAATTTTGGAGAAAAAGAAGAACTTTATGCCCTCAAGGGACTGCAAATACTTCGTCAGGCTGGAATCGCGAGCGAGTTATTTCCCGAAAAGGCCAAAATCGGCAAGCAAATGACCCACGCCAATGCCAAAGCTATTCCTTACGTCATTATGGCTGGAGAAGACGAAATGGCAGAAAACACTTATACGCTGAAAGATATGAATAGCGGGGAACAAAACAAGTACCCCATTGAAAAGATAGTTTCAATCATCTGTTCGCACCTATAGTCCAATCCCGTTCCTTGGCCACTACTATAAGTGCTAAAACAACTATTACTCACGCTGTTAACCCATAAAAACACATAGTATGACCACTGAAAACAATCCCTCAAGAAAACCACGCAACTCGCGATGGATGCAATGGTATCGCGATTTTCACGCCTGGTTCAAACGGACAGTTAAAATTCGCGAAGACACAGATTACGAAGCCACCATAGAAAGTATCGGCAATTCCATTGAATTCAAAGGAACGAATGTGTGGATTTTATTTTTTGCCATCATTGTAGCCTCTATTGGACTGAATGTCAATTCCACCGCCGTCATTATTGGTGCCATGCTTATTTCACCCCTTATGGGCCCTATCAACGGCATTGGTTTGGCTATCGGCATTACCGACAACGAGTTGCTGAAAAAGTCGCTCAACAACTTGCTTATTATGGTGATTATCAGTTTAATAGCATCATTCTTCTATTTTCTGTTATCACCACTTGGCGATGCCCAGTCCGAACTGCTTGCCCGCACCCGGCCCACCATTTTTGACGTGTTGATTGCCTTCTTTGGCGGTTCTGCTGGAATTGTCGCCATCACCAGAAAATCGCAACCATTCACCGTGATATCGGGAGTTGCCATTGCCACCGCATTGATGCCGCCGTTGTGTACGGCCGGTTACGGTTTGGCCACACTTCAATTTAAATACTTTTTCGGTGCTTTCTACCTGTTTTTCATCAACTCCTTCTTCATCGCATTAGCCACATACTTAGGAATCAAATACCTCCATTTTCCTAACAAAAAATATTTAGACCCCACACGAAACAAATTAGTTAAGCGTTCCATTTATATTTTTTCCATACTCGTCACGATTCCAAGCATTATCATCGCCTTTCAAGTCGTGAGGGAAAGTTCCTTTAATGCCGCGTCAAAAAAATTCATCACTGAAATTCAGGACTCAAAATACTTTGAAAAAGCACAACTCATCAATTCTAAAAAAGAGTTTGGAAACAAAAAACAAGAAATTACGCTGTCCGTCGTTGGCCAATTGTCCAACAAGGATATTCAGGAGATGCAAAATATTATGCGAAAAAATTACGGATTATATCGCGCCGATTTAATTGTCAAACAAACGGACAACAACTATATTTCGGGAGAAAACTCAGAACTTATTGAGGCCATTATCGATAAAAAAGACGAGCAATTGGCCAAAAGCGAAGAAAAAATCCTACTTTTAGAAAACGAATTGCAGAAAATCAACAAAAACCAACAAGACAATGCGCAAATTGCCAAAGAATTGTCCGTACAATATCCTTTCATCACCTCATTTTCGGTAACGAATCTTGTCTATACGCAAACAAAAACACTAAAGAACGACACTATTCCGACCATTTTCGTCAATTATTCAGAAAATATAAGTGCCGACCAAAAGCAACAACTCATCAATTGGCTTCGGATTCGTTTAGATTGTCCTGAATTACAATTACGATAAAATAATACCTGCAAATCAACCTCTGATTTGAACTTTGAAACCTTCGTCGATCAAAGGCTGTACCAATTGGCGCATTTTTTCTTCTGAAAATTTCACCAAACCTTCTTGAGGCGTTGGGCGATTAATGGTATAAACCATAATTTCACGAGGATGCAATTCCCGAACAATATCCATCCAAGGATTGACAATTTCAGGATTTGCGGAATCAAAATCACTACTTTGAAGCATCATCGTTTGAAGGATAAAATCGCCATTGAACTGTTTTAAGGCATCAATCACCCGACGCACATCATACCCAGGAGCCGGACGATTAATTTTTGCAATCCACTCATTGGTCGGCGCGTCAATTTTCATAATAGGTTTATCCACTTTACGCAAAGCGGCAAAAACAGCCGGAATATGAGCACGTGTGCCATTGGACAAAATGGAGACTTGAGCTTGAGGAAAATATTGATCCCGCAACGCCATTGTATCATCTACTATTTGAGGAAAATCCGGATTCAGCGTAGATTCACCATCTCCACTGAATGTTATGGAATCGATAGGTGTTCCATTTTTGGCACATTCCTTCAATTTTGCTTCCAATGCTGCTTTAACTTCATTAGCTTTGGGAAGATACTGGTCTTCTTTACCATCCTTGTTCCATCCACATTCACAATAGATGCAATCGAAATTACAGAATTTTCCATTTTCGGGAAGAATATTTAATCCTAATGAATTTCCCAAACGGCGGGAATGAATGGGACCAAAAACAGTTTTTTCTCTAAGCATTACACAATATTTTTAGTTATGCAAAAATACGATTTTTTTGATTCAAATGGATACTTTCGGCAACGTCAAAAGCAGATAACGAAAAAATGAGTTTTTATAATGTGTGCGGACTCAGATTCGCACTATTTCCACAATTAGCATAAAGTTTCATTTTCGCCATTATAAATTTAACACATCTATTCATCATTTGTTAAATTTAATTCATTATCAATCTGATTTTTAGCGAAATAAAAATTTATCAACAATTGTACAATTACATTGTTTTTATGTTTATTTTTGCAAAGTGATAACAAAAATAATAATTATTATTTTTTACAATATTAATTATCAATATTGAATTTATGGAAGAAAAGATTTTTGATGAATCAATTTGCTACATTGACCCGCTGTCCGATTTCGGCTTTAAGCGCGTGTTTGGCCTCGACG
>JAZLHE010000053.1:0-3633 GCA_045616665.1 Bacteroidales bacterium
TCTATAATCAAAGAACTGGCAATTGAGCGTCCGACAAATCCACCGACATATCGTTGTCCTGAAAAATAGGAATCCTCAATACCCACATTTTTTATGGTCACAGAAGTTCCGCCCACATTGGCAAACAAAGCATTATACCCAGATCCTGACAATACAGGCTCATTTATATACAATCCCGAAATGGTGTGGCCTTGGCCATCAAACGAGCCATTGAACGAATACGAACCTTCTCCTATCGGAGTCCATACGCGGAGGTCCGGACATGTTGTCGTATTATATGAGCCATCATCATTAACGCACGACTCGCCCGACGCATTTTTCAGTACGTTCTGGTTCACCACGATGTCGTTCTTGAGCTTTGCCTTGGCATCCGGTGCAGTTCCATTATTCACGATTTCAGCGAACTTGTAAAGATCGTCTGCAGTAGCGATTTCGTAGTAGCCGTCAGCGTTGGGCTTAAACGATTCAACCTTCGGGTAAAGCTTAAGGTCGGTTGTCGCCGTCGTCGGAATTTCGGTAATTGCGGCTCCCGTTCCGTCAGCAGATGTGGTCCAACCGGCAATGGCGTTACCTTCACGATCCACTGTCGGGAGCGTTAACGCCGTGCCTTGTGTATAAGCAATCACGACAGAATCGGTTTCGGAGTAATGCAAAACGACCGTATGCATAGGCGCCGGAGCATCCGTACCGGTTTTCGCAGCAAACGTCGGATATGCATCGTTTTTATACTGGCGCCATACTTCGCCATCCTCGGCACTGCGCAGAGCCGCAAAGACCGTACCGTCTTTGAATTTATCGGAAGTCATCTTCGTGGAGCCCTCGCCATCAAATCTACTTTCACCGATAGTGAAGCTATTTGTTACCGTTACTTCGCCCTCACCGCCTCCAGCGACAAGATCATCTTTATTTACACTATTGCCAGTAGGATAACTAATAGTACCATAATTGTAACTGTTAGTTACACTCGACGCCTCATCCACCGAGGAGGTTATACCACCCACAAAAACACCATTTTCATCAATACCACTAATATACACGGAACCCGCATTGTACGAATTGGAGACAACCAATTTATCGGCATACCCAACAAGACCGCCGCCCCATTTGCCACCATTCAGCGAACCTACATTATACGAATTGCTTATAGTTAAAGAGCCTCGGGCTCCACCAACAAGGCCTCCAAAACCAGAGCCCGAAGTATTCACAGAGCTAGCATTGTAGGAATTGCTAATGGTCAACGAGCCGCTAACATAACCGACAAGACCACCGACATAACCACTAGCCATGATGTACGAATCAACCAAGCCCACGCTATCTATGGTGACTGTTCCATTCACATCGCCAAACAAACCAACATCCTCAGCGCCAGCATCATTGAAGTACAGGCCGCTGATGGTGTGGCCTTGACCCTTGAACGTGCCCTTGAACGAAATACTCTCGTTAAAACTATTCGTTCCAAAACCTATCGGAGTCCATGGGGTGAAGTTCACACCGGTCTTAAGCGTCCCATCGCTATTCACGTTAGCAAGCACGTTCTCGTTCACCACAAAGTCTTCTGTGAGTTTGCCACAAGCATTAGATTTGAAACCACTATTCACGATGGCGGCAAATACGTTGAGGTCTTCCGCACTCGAGATTTCGTAGCAGTTATCACTATTATCCAAGGTAATCGGGAACTTGATTTCACCTGTCAGCACCGGAGTTTTATCGGCACCCACAACCTGGCCCCAAATGTCTGCACCCAAGGTGGTTTTATCATTGTGCAACGTAATAGCGACCAAGCCATCAGCAAATTCGTACGAGGTCATCGAAAAAGCACCAGAGCACTCATCGCCAGAACCCCCGAGATAATAAACATTCTTGACGGCACTAGTTTGACCACTTGCAGGACATCCTTCTCCCAGCACTGCGTTTCCAACGCCTGTTCCCATTTTCACAAGACCGACGTTATAGGAGCCATTAATTTCAAACTTATTTTGACTTTGGTAGATATTCGAACCAACGAGACCGCCAACATTACTGGTTCCCGTCACAGAGCCTGTGTTGTATGAGAACTTAACATTTCCATTCTTACCAACGAGACCACCGACATTGCTGTTTCCCGTCACAGAGCCCGTGTTATACGACTTTGTCACAGTCAATTCTTTTGCTGTCGTTCCTGAAACTGTTAATACAGCTTGTCCAACAAGGCTGCCGACATTATCCTTTCCGCGGAAGTAGGAGTCTACCACGCCAACGCCATCAATGGTAACCGCGCCAGATGTATAGCCAAACAAGCCGACATTGTCCGCCTCCGAATTATTGAAATACAATCCGCTGATGGTGTGGCCCTGACCATCGAAGGTTCCAGCAAAAGGCGAGCCGTCCGTCCCAATCGGAGTCCATGGGGTGAAATTAGAAGCAGCCTGGGCATTGTTGTAGGAGCCATCTGCACCGACATTCGCATTATTCGTTCCAAGTACGTTCTGGTTCACCGTGATGTTCTCAGTGAGTTTGGCTTTGGCGGAAGCGTATGTGGCATTTTGATTGTTCACCAAATCCGCAAATCTGAACAGCATATCCGCATCGGAGATTTCGTAGTAGCCGTCAACAAGGTTCATCTTCTTCGGATAAAGTTGCAGGTCGCTTGTTGCCGTTGCAGGAATTTCGAAATACGGAGTTCCCGTTAAATCCGAATTGTCATACCAGATATAAACATTTCCATCTGCATCCGCCGTCGGGAGCGGTGTTGCCGCACCTTCCGCAAAATAAATCGTTTCAGACTCTGTTGCGGAATAATGCAAAGTTACACTACGCTTCTCCACAAACGTCGGATAAGCGTCGCCACTATACTGATGCCATACAGAGCCGTCTTCGGCATTGTGCAATGCAGCATAAACCGTACCGTTGGAGAAGTCGGTGGCGGATTTGCTTGTGCCGTACGGGCTTTGGGACTCGTCCTCAAGGTAGAAGGAATTTGTTACCGTTACAGCGACATAGCCTTCGTAATCACTTTCCACCGTACCTACCAAGGAATTACCACCGCCAACGGTTCCATAGTTGTAGGAATTCTTGATTGTAATCTTAGTGTCCTCTGCATCCGCAAAATAACCGACAAGTCCACCTGCTTGTTCATCATCATCGCAATTTACAGAGCCGACATTATAAACATTGACCATATTTAAAGTCAATGGATCATAAAAACTAACAAAGCCAACAACGCCACCAACATAAGAAGCACCCACAACAACTGCTGCATTGTACACATTTTCCATGTCTAATGCAGCATTTTCAACAAAACCAACAACACCGCCAACAGCAGATTGCGCGTTGAAGTAGGAATCTTCTATACCGACATTGCGGATAGAAACCGTTTCTGAAACAGTTTCGTCACTAGAGCCGACATAACCGATTAAGCCTACATTAAGACCATCATCATGGTCGTTGAAATACAATCCGCTGATGGTGTGGCCCTTGCCGTCAAAGGTTCCTATAAACGGATGTTCCGAGTTGCCAATCGGAGTCCACGGGGTGAAGCCTCCTTCGGGGGCTGTATTCAGTTCACCTGCCGAGTTCAGCACGCCCGTATTCACCGTGATGTCCGCAGTAAGTACACCGCAGGCCGCGGGTTCCGCCGTATTGCCATTCGTTCCG
>JAZLHE010000054.1:0-59723 GCA_045616665.1 Bacteroidales bacterium
TAATTATTCATTGTTGAGTATTATTTGCTGAATTTGTTTCCCCTTAGCCGTAAGCCGATATTTTTGCGTAGGACTATTGGGACTGTCGGGCTGAGACATTTCTATCAACCCATCTTTGAGGGCTGGAGAAATGTATTTTTCAATAAAATTCCGTCTTCCAGACAATTGTAATAAAGTCATCAGTTCGTTAGTTGAATGTTCTTTAGAAATCACAGACAACAATCGTATGACACACTCTGTTTCTATTATCGTTACTTGCTCCCCTACTTGTTCCCTTACTTGTTCCCTTACTTGTTCCCTTACTTGTTCCCCTACTTGTTCCCTTACTTGTTCCCCTACTTCTTCCTTTACTTGTTCCTTTACTTGTTCCCCTCTGGTAGTAAGCCGATATTTTTGCGTAGGACTATTGGGACTGTCGGGCTGAGACATTTCTATCAAGCCATCTTTGAGGGCTGGAGAAATGTATTTTTCAATAAAATTCCGTCTTCCAGACAATTGTAATAAAGTCATCAGTTCACTGATTGAATGTTCTTTAGAAATCACAGACAGCAACCGTATGACACATTCTGTTTCTATTATCGTTACTTGCTCCCTTACTTGTTCCTCTACTTGTTCCCTTACTTGTTCCCCTACTTGTTCCCTTACTTGTTCCCCTACTTGTTCCCCTACTTGTTCCCCTACTTGTTCCCCATCAACAAGCGGTATCTTCACTTCAAACATATTGTCGTCCTCAAAGATTGGAGTGGAATGGGCGTAAGCTTTTGAGTATTTTACAATGTTGCGAATGCCGGTCCCTAAAAATTCAGCACGTCCAATTTGAACAAAAAACAGCGCAATAGTTGGATTTTTAGGGAAGGATTGATATTTGTAAGTTTCAAAATTTTCGTAATGCAGCGGTTTGTTGGCATTGACTGCCAATACTTTATCCTTTTCGATAGTAATCATTGAAACGGAGGGATTCAAATACTCTCTATGGATCAATAAGTTCGCAACGATTTCCCTAAACAGTTTTTCCCTGATGGAAATGCGCTGATCCTGTTCCATATAGAAAGTATCCGGCAAATGTTTCCGGATGAATTCCATCAGTTGTTCGTGTGCGTCTATTAAATTGCACATTACCGTAATACGGTCATCGTATCGCTCCAAATTTTCTTTCCGCACAATGGCTTCTATTCGATAATAAGGCAACGTACTCCTAATGATTTCATCTGTGCCCAAAAGCAGCAAAGCAGCGTGAGACATAAGGTCAAAGCACGTGTTCGGTGCCGTCGTCGGGCAAGAATTTGGCGACAGGTGATCTCAATATTTGTCATCAATGATAGCATATTCCGTTGACCCAATTTCCCTTGGCAACAATATTGCTGTCGGCATCGTATAAAATACCAAAGCCATTGGGTTCTCCGTGGGAAAACGAACCTGTATAGCGCCTGCCGTCTTGCATCAACAACGAGCCTTGGCCTTCTCTAACGCCATCGACCAAATCACCTGTGTAACCCCATTCGTCATTAAATTTAAGAATATAAGTCGGATTTGTCTTGGTTACTGTGTCGGCTTTGCCAAATTCTTTGACGATCATAAACTTTTCAGGATATTTCTGGACACATGGGATAATTGTTGTATAGGCATGCTTAAACCAATCATCAATAATTACATATTCAATATTGTTTTTCTTGAAAAAGTTATAAATCGTATCAGGAGCAGCATACATTGGAAACATATCGGCCTTGTGGTAGTTGGAATACATATAGAACAATTCTGGCTTACGACAAACTATTCGGGCATTATCTGGGATACTGTCCTTACACCATTCGCATGCATATAAATAGTTGTTCATTCTAATATCATTAACGTGATGCCAAGATTTGATTTTAGCCAAATTTAAGGCATCTTTTTGTCCTGAAACATATTTTGGCTTTACGAGGCCAAAAACTACTACAATCAATACCAAAGTTTGAACAAGTAGTGTGGCGTTTTCCTTATGCAGTAATTTAAACAACACGGCAACTATTGCTGCAATTCCATTTAGCGCAGTTAATATGAAAAAAGGTGTGACAGGAGTAAGGTACCTTGTGCCGCCATATTGCTCTGGATATAATATAAGTACACATACCGATATGAAAATATAAAACAACACCAATAAGCGTCCTGTACGAAGATAGCAACAGCCACCAATAATCAGCAACAATAAGACAATACCACTTATCCACTCTTTTGAAGTGATTTCTTCGTCTTTATTATATGATTTGTAATAGACGTCTTCAGGCACCCATCTGGTTAAAAATGAAGAAGTATTGGATTTAATTCTGGTTTTCCAATCTTCTACTGTTTGCATTGTTTCACCGTTGGGCTTTTTCATAAAGTCACTTACATAGGCACTCCCTTTAGTAAAATTAATGTTTTGGTTTCTATGATCCCAAGACAGAACTGCAATTCCGAAAGACATTGTCATCCCAAACAGCATAAGCGTGCGCAAGATTAATTGTTTCCTTATAAGTAACTCATCCTCCAATTTCTCATTATCTATACTTTTCCTAACTTTAAGCCATTTTACCAAAGATTGGATCGTTAACAGGCCGCACCAGCCAATCAAAGCGCAAATAACAGAAATACCAAAAGAACGAACGAAATAAATATATGCTACTGTCAAGAACAGGAGTATAAGCAGTACTATTAATTTTATACGGCGTTTCGGGGACATTTTTTCCATATCTAATAAAAAATCCCATTGTATTAATATTACTGCCAAAAAAACAGCCAACAGAGAAAGAAACATATAAAGTGTTTCACTCATCATAATGGTGGAAAATCGCAGTACGCCGCCATGGGAAACCAACAACATTGAGGATAAAAATGCCAAAATTGAATTTTTCGTCATATTGCACAACAAGAAAAATAGTAGTACCATACTTCCCCACAAAAGAAATCCATTGGTTTTCTTTACCGCTTGAATATCATTAGGGTGTATTTTCATCAATATAGACAAAAATGCAGGATATCCGGGAGGGAAATGCGTGTGAGGCGATGCGGTCATTGACATAATATTAGTAAATCCATTTCCTTCGCTCATTGATTGGCCTAAGGAAAAGTAATAAATGTTATCCCCATTATTATCAAGTTTTTTGTCAAAGATAGCACTGTAATTTCCCAAAAAAATGATAGTCAAAACAGCAATCATACACAACAATACCCACCTGTTCAACGTGAATTTGCTGAATGTTTCCCAGAAAGATAAATTCAATGATTTGTTACTTATCGTTTTGTCTTGTTTTTTTTGCCTGGTCTGTGTTTTCATAATTTATGTTTATTTTGTATAAAAAATATTTTCGTGCGAAAAAATTCCAAAATGCCACAATAAAAGATGATATGATTTTCGATAACATATAATATAGATCCAATCCATCTGTGAATAAGTACATAATTAAAGTATTTAATCCCAAACCAATACCTGCTATTAGTACAAACACTAAAAACTCACCGATTCTACTCTTTGACGAATTATGGTGAAATACCCAAAATATGCAAAATAGATAATTTACGACTAAACTGATAAGAAATGAAAAAACGGAGGCAACAAGGTAGTGTAAGTGGACAAACTCTGTAAAAACAAACAACAAGACATAGTCAACCACGAACGCAGTTCCGCCTACAAATAGATAACGGAAAATCTGTATCAGCGTTTTATCAGTTTTTCCTTTAAAAAGAGATTTTATTTTTTGAAAATCAGCATTTTTGCTCATTTGCGAACTGCTAGATTAAATTTCCAATTATAAAAAAATAATATTTACTTGATAAATCTTCTCACAGGTTGGAATTTATATTTGAGTAGAGTCCAAATAGCTTCAATCCCATCATACCACTTGATTTTTTTCCCTTCATCAAAAGAGCGGGGGTAGTAATTAATAGGAACCTCGATTATTTTTTCTCCACAACGGCAGACTTTTGCAGTTATTTCTGGACAAAACTCAAAACCGGTGCAATCTAATTTAATGTTTTTCAATAATTTGGCATCGAACATTTTATAACAAGTCGGTTCATCTGTTAAATGTTGATGATATAATATGTTAGAAAATATAGAGACAATCCTTCCTCCCAAATAAAAAGAAAAATAAGAATGTTTTGTGCGGTCATTCAGAAAACGGGAACCGTACACCACCTTATACTTTCCGGATTGTATAAATGGCAACAATAAATTATAGTCTTGAGGGTCATATTCCAAATCCGCATCTTGAATAATACAAACATCTCCAGTGGCTGCACCTATTGCAGTTCGTATTGCTGCACCCTTACCTTGGTTAACCTCGTGAACCAGTACTTTCATGTTAACTTCTGGATTGTCCTTTTGGAAACGCTCTATCTCACACATCGTATTATCTTTTGAGCAATCGTTTACAACGACAATTTCCATTTTCATATTGTCGACTAATGAAACGGCAACCACCTTCCCTAGTAATTCATAAATCGTTGTCTGCTCATTGTAAGCAGGAATTAATACTGATAACGTGTGATACATTATGTCGATTTTAGGTTCCATATTTTTCATAAATGTTTTGAAATTTGTTTCTGCGTATAATAACCTTTGTACAAGGTTCTTCCTCGAAAAAAAAGAAAATAAAAAAACGTGAACTTATTTTATTTGTCTTTCGAGGCCTTAGGAAACCTTGCTATCAAATAAAAAATAAGTCCACGTAACACGCGGACGTTATTCTTTAGTTCTTGATAGCATTTGAAAGTTCCTAAGTTTCGAAAGACAAGACTAAAGCTTAACGCTTTTTTATATGGAATGATATTGTTTTTATTCTATCATAAATTGATTTTTTTTGTTAATACTTAATTACGCTTGCAAACATACGTAAAATTTTTGAATTATAGCTAAGCGGGAAAGAATTGTTTTTCTGAAAGGAAAAAGATAATACCATGATTGTCATATAACGACAAACGCGTCTGCACGAAAATTGCGATTGGCAAATACGCTTTGGTAGTCTTATTTTTTCAATGCGATGCTTTCTTGCAAGTCGGAGTTTGTATGTCAAATTCAAATCCCTCCTCATGTATTGGCTCCAAATTAAACCGAGTGAAAAAAAGGTTTAATTTGGAGCCAATATACGTTGAGTGTAGACATTCCTTCTCGAATTGGCAAATTCTCATTCTGCGGAATTTAGGATATATAAAAAGTATTTATTATTTTTCCATCACTTCCCAACTCATTCTATCGCCCACTTCCAAATTGCGGTTTACTTCTCCAAAATGTATATTTTTCACTCTATTCGTCACAATTTTTCCAACAACTGCTGTAAGCCGACTATTTCCACATTTTCTTTTATAGCGTAACTATCCTCAATGGGGCACACAACGTATGTTTGTTGCGGCTGTAGGGTTTCTATTGCCCGCCAAAAGCCATCAGTCAAAGTGGGCGTCGTGCTGGCTTTGCACTCAATCGCTATCAACTTATCCGGATATTCCAATAACAAATCCATTTCCTCGCTACCATTAGCACTGCGATAGAAACTAAATTTTGCATTTTTTATTGACGCGCAGACATTCTCAATCACCATTCCTTCCCAAGAAAACCCATATATTGGATTTCCTGACAAGGAATTGAAATCTTGTATATCAAGCGTTTGATGCAGAAGCCCTGAATCGCGAAAGTAAATTCTTGGAGATTTAACCAACCTTTTCCGAATATTACGGAAATAGGGTGGCAGAATGCGCAGCACATACGTTTGCTCTAAAATGTCGATATAATGTCGTATGGTGGGAGCACTCAAATCCATAGCATTACCCAATTTTGATGTATTGAGTACACTTCCGTGTTCGTGTGCCAGCAACGTCAGAAGACGCATCATCTTGGGTGCTGCAATTTGAAATCCCAATTGCGGAATGTCTCTTTCTATGTAAGTACGAAGAAAGTTCTCGCGCCATAAGGAACTTGCCTCATCCGAAATAGCCAAGTAACTGTCAGGGTATCCGCCTCTATGCCAGTACTTCAGCAAATCGAAATCCGCCAACTTAGAAATTTCTGGCAGGAGAAAAGGAGTAAGGTCAAGTAAGCCAATACGCCCGGCCAATGTTTCAGAGGTTCGCTGCAACAATTTGCGTGAAGCCGAACCTAAGAGGACAAAGCGGCTAGGGCGGCGCAAACGATCAATTTCCACCCGCAGATATTCAAACAGGTCGGGCATCAATTGCACCTCATCCAAACAGACAATTCGGTTTTCATTATTCTTGAAAAACAGGACGGGATCCTCCAATTTCTGCCGGTCCTTTCGGTCTTGCAGATCAAGAAAGATGAACTCCTGACGATTTTGCGCCAACATTCTAATCAACGTGGATTTTCCACACTGCCGGGAGCCCAAAATAGCAACAGCAGGAAAGATTTGAAGATATTTTTCCACTTCACTCGCCAAATTTCTATTTATCAAATCTTTCATTATCAATGTTTTGTAATTCAACTTTGCAAATTTAAAATCGCATTTTTGATTTGCAAAGATACTATTTTTTATTGAATTGAAGTAGATAGATTCAACCCACAAAGTTATAAAAAATAGAATTTGGCCTGTTTTAATTTAAAAAAAACCGCCAACCGTACCAATAAAAAACCGCCAACCGTACCAACAAAAAACCGCCAAGTGTACCAATGAAAAATTATTATAGTGTTGTAAATTAAAAAAATATGTGTATTTTTGCAGCGTAAAAATAATGATTAAAAATGAATGAATATTTGAACCGAATTGCAGACCAAAATTTGGCGGATAAATTGGATGCTATGGGAGCTGTGCTCATCGAAGGCCCTAAATATTGCGGCAAGACGACGTTGGCTCGCCAGCACGCAGGTAGCGTACTCTATATGGCGGATCCCGATACGAAACAGCAGAATCTGGCTATGGCTCAAACCAATATTAAAAAGTTGCTTGCAGGAGATACTCCGCGCCTTATTGACGAGTGGCAGCTGGTTCCGCAATTCTGGGATGCGGTAAGAAATGAAATTGACAAGCGTGGTGAAGACGGTCAATTTATGTTGACAGGTTCTGCCGTTCCTCCAAGCCAAGATGAAATTTTCCATACGGGCACGGGGCGTATTTCCTGGTTGCGCCTTCGAACGATGAGTTTGTGGGAATCTGGTGATTCAACTGGCGATGTTAGTTTGAAGAAGCTGTTTGACCATTCCCAAATATTAGACGGATTTGCGCATATAGATCTTGATCGTTTGGCTTACCTTACCTGCCGTGGAGGGTGGCCCAAGGCCGTGCTGAAAAACAATCCTAAGTCGGCACTGATGCAGGCAAAGGAATACTATGAAGCAGTGGTCCGTTCAGATATATCAAGAGTGGATGGCGTGGAACGCGACCCGGAATTGGCGAAACGCTTGATGCGTTCGTATGCCCGTCATCAGGGAGCGCAGGTTGGAGTGCAAACCATTTTGGAAGATCTTAAAAGCAACGAAAGCGACTCCCTGAGCACAAATACCATATATTCCTACATACGGGCACTGAAAAAGATTTTCGTCATTGAAGATGCTGTTGCTTGGAATCCCAATATCCGTTCCCAAACGGCAATTCGAACCTCCGATACAAGATACTTTATTGATCCTTCCATAGCAACGGCCGCCTTGGGACTTGGCCCGGCCGATTTGATAAACGACCTGAATACTTTTGGCTTGATTTTTGAAACGCTCTGTATTCGCGATTTGCGTGTATATGCCGATGCCTTGGGTGGCACAGTTTATCATTATCGCGACAAAAACGGGTTGGAATGCGATGCAGTGGTTCATTTGCCTAATGGAAATTATGGGCTTGTGGAGATCAAATTGGGTGGCGCCATCCCTATAAATGATGGAGCTAAGACTTTGCGAAAACTGGCCGATAAAATTGACACGACAAGAATGAAAGAACCGTCGTTCCTGATGGTCCTCACCGGAATAGGAGACTATACCTACCGTCGTGCGGAAGACGGAGTAATCGTTGTGCCGATTGGAAGTCTGAAAGATTAAGCCGGTTCTACGAATTATCCAATCAAGTCGCTGTATTTCGCGCCAATCAACTCAATGAGCTGGTCGGGGGCCAATTCCACTTGAAATCCTACTTTTCCCGCGCTGAAGAAAATCTTGTCGCAAAGGGTGGCACTTTCTTCCACAAAGGTCGGAAAGGGCTTTTTCATCCCGATAGGTGAGCAGCCTCCGTGGATGTAACCTGTAAGTGGAAGCAAATCTTTTTGCTTGATCATGGCGATGTTTTTCACGCCAGCAGCCGAGGCGGCCTTTTTGAGGTCAAGAGTGCAGCAAACAGGAATGACAAATACATAATGTTCTCCCGTGTTGGCAACGGTGACCAAGGTCTTAAAGACCGATTCTGGAGATTCGTTGAGCAGTTCTGCGATTTTTTCGCCTTCGGTGATGGTGTCATCGTATTCGTGTGGGGTGAATTCGATGCCCTTCTGACTCAAAATCCGCATGACATTGGTTTTTTCCATTATTGATAATAAATCGATAAAGTCTGAATGATGATGGGCGAAAATGCCTATGCTTCTTCTAATTCCTTATGCTTGGCGTAATTTCTCCATTTTTCAATGACAGCGGAGAAATCTTCCGGCAATTCAGAATCAAAAAGCATATATTTTCCTGTCGAAGGATGAATGATGCCTAAGGATTTGGCGTGTAAGGCCTGTCGCGGCATCATCCTGAAACAGTTTTCTATAAATTGCTTGTATTTGCTGAAGGTGGTGCCTTTCAAAATCTGGTCGCCGCCGTAAGTCTCATCGTTAAACAGCGGATGACCGATGTATTTCATGTGTACCCGGATTTGGTGTGTCCGTCCGGTTTCCAGCTGACATTCCACTAAGGTCACATAGCCAAAGCGCTCGATAACTTTCCAATGGGTAACGGCGTGCTTGCCCTGGTCGCTGCCTTCGGGGAAAACCGTCATCACCAGCCGGTCTTTGGGATTGCGTCCCACATTGCCTACGATGGTGCCCTCGTCTTCCTTGAAATCGCCCCATACCAACGCCCAATATTTGCGTTCCAAGTCGTGATTGAAAAAACGCTTGGCCAAGGTCATTTGCGACAATTCGTTTTTGGCCACAATCATAATGCCGGAAGTGTTTTTGTCAATACGATGTACCAGCAAAGGTCGTTGGTCGTTGCCGTCCGTATCTTTTTTGCCTAAGAATCTGTGAGTCAATGCGTTGACCAATGTTCCCGTGTAGTTTCCGTAGGCCGGGTGAACAACCAGTCCCGCTTGCTTGTTGACAATGAGGAAATCGTCATCCTCGTAGGGAACGTCTAAAGGAATATCCTCAGGAATAATTTCAATGTCACGCAAAGGTTGCGGCATTAAAATGGAAATCACATCCAAAGGATGAACCCGATAATTTTGCTTTTCGGCTTTTCCGTTGACAAGGATGCAGTTGGCTTTCGCCGCTTGTTGAATCTTGTTGCGCGAGGTGTTGGGAATCAGGTTCATCAGGTACTTGTCAATGCGGAGCATTTCAGTACCCTTATCTACCGTAAACCTAAAATGTTCGTATAGCTCGTCTTTTTCGTCTTTCTCTTCAGCGGAAATCTTTTCTTCAGTCATAGTTGTAGTACGAGTAGTGCATAATAATATTATCTTCCGCAGGATTTGCAGATTAATTTCTTCACTTCAACATTGTCAAAAACACAGATGGGCAACTTGTCGAATAAACCGCACAAACGAGCCGCGGCACGGTCGTTGGCCATTTTAACCGCTTTGGTGAAGAAACTGCTCATATAGCTTTCTTCGCGGTGTGCGGCAATGCTGATATACGAAAATAGAAAATCGTTGGATATGCTTTCGTCACTCAAAAATGGCTCCATAATGCTTATGGCATATTGGTAATCGTGGTTCTTGACAAAATACGAAGCTAGTTTGTATGCGTTCTGCCAACTTTCCAATTTTTTATTGGTGATGGTCTTGATTTTATCAAAGGTGGCATTGTAAACCACAGTGCCTTCTGCCGTGCTTGGATTGTTGTTGATATAGTCTATAATCTTAAATTGATATTCCAGGTTGAGGTTGTTGATGTCTTCTTTGGAAAGGGTGGGGCAGGCGTATAATTTGTCGATTTCAGCTTGCGTCTTGGTGATGTCGGCCAAGGAACTGATGGGCGTTTGGCAAACTTTTCCCACAACGGAATTATACATCACGATGGGGTTGGCGGGCTCGTAGGCCGCCACTTTCTCCATTTGTGCCACTAAGTCGTCGCTGAGATTGGACGCAAGGAAATATTGCATATATAATTTATTGTTTAATAGTTGTTGGTAGTCTTTGTTGGCGGGAATTTTGATTTTTTTCACGGTTTCCAAAGTGTATTCGTTGGCTTCCACCTTTTTAATCATATAGTTTTCGATGGAAGTGGCCAATTTGTGGTTTTTCTTAGCCATTGCCTTGTTGAATTTCCAGACGGTAAATTCCTGTTCCTGTTCGCCGGTGATGTCGTAGGTCACGTGCAGTACCAGTTTGATGTATCTGTGCTTGGCGAGGTAATCTTTTTCCAGTGCTTTGGCAATCTCATTGTTGTTGGCTTTGAGACTTTGGATGGCTTCGGCTTTGGAGTAAAGCGTCAGGTCATAGTAGTCGGGATGCTTGTTGACATCGTGCTTGAAATCCTCCCAACCGTCGCTGTAGGTGATGTTGACCGTAATGCCGGGATATTGCTGTTCAAGTGCTTTCTTGATGCTTTCGGCCCGTTTTTTCATATTGCCGTTTTGCGTTTTGTCCGTACTGTAATTGATGGAATTTTGCGCAATAATGTCGATGCCGTTGATATGGTAGGCGGGGGCGTCAATGGCTTGAATGCTTGAATCCAGGTCGGTCCAGGTGTAAGTCAGTTTTTTATCGGTAAGGGCAAATTTGCAGGAGTGGGTTCCTTCCTCGGCAGAGGCAACCCAGTCGCCGGTACCTTTCATTGTTTCGTAGTCGGGTTTATAGTTGATTTTGGCCGTGTAATCGGCTTTTTTGCATTCGATGGCTTTTTTGATGATCGTGCGGCAGGCATATTTTTCTTCTTTCAGAACGATAATATTGATGTCGAAATCGGCATTGTCTTCAATTAATTCGGGCACGTCCGCAATCTTGGCATAGAGTTTGGTCGATTTTTTGTCCTTGATGGTGTTGTCGGCCAGCATCTTTTCAAAAAGTATCGGTTTTGAAATAAATCCGCGGTTAATTCTGTCGTTGTCGATGGTATTGCCCTCGCAGTCATATTGGCTGTGTTGAACAAAGTCCAAAACGATGGCGTCGCCTTCTTTGCCGATTAATCTTTTCAGGGCCTTGTGGTCACCGCAATTGATAAAAACTTCGTTGTCCTTCACCTGGATATAGTCGGAGAGGACTTCGAGATTTTTGTCGGAAGCGCATTTGTTGCATACTTTTTCATCAAAGTAGGTCATTCCGTTTTTGTTTTTTGAGAATGGAACATCCTTGGCCATCGGATCTGGAGCGTCAGGATTGAATGATAAATCATTACCCAAAATTAAGGAAATATACATACTTTTCATATATTCGTCGGTTTCATAGCCAAAACCAACGTAAGTGTATTGTTTGTCTAACAGTTGTTTAGCTGTCTTGATATTCTTGAGAATCGGCTTGATTAATTCAAGGCAGAGGTCATAATAGCTGTATTCCTGTGTTCCCATTGTGGCCTTGGCTTTGGAAACCAATTCGATGGCGTGATAGGTGAGACCATATTTTTTCAGACGGAAAAAAGTCGTGCGGTAAGGAGGTTCGTTGAGAACGCCTTTTTCGTCTTTGAGTGCCTGATAGTCTGCTTGCATTTGGGCGCATTCGTCCATACTCTTGTCGGTTTTGAGAGGTTCGACGAAAGAATATTCTTCGCGGGCCAGGTTGATCATATCAATCATACAGTTGTAGAGGACATTGCTTTTAAAATTGCCGGGATTGAAATTTTTGGTGTAATCTTTTTGTGATTTTAATTTTTCGGGATTAAAATCCAAATATGGATTTTCTACCTGACAGAATGCCAAGTTACTGATTGATAATAAAATAACGAAAAACGAAAGGAATATTTTCTTTAGCATAGTCTTTATATTTTACTGCATAATAATCATTTTGCAATATTAATAAAAATTTCTTTTGCTAATGTCGTCAATTAAAAATTATTGTATTTATTTGTTTTTCGGAATTATCTCGTTTGCTTTTGCGGCGGCTTCAGGGAATCCAGTTTTCGCCACCGCCGAAGGTCAACGTCATCAGTCCGTTTGGGTTGGTGGTTACGGTGGTCTGAGGCTCGGTGTAGTAGGCCACGCCGGCTGCGTTGTTAAGGCAAATGATGATTTTCTTGTGTGATGCTTACATTTCCTCCCACGCAGTTTCAGGATATGTGTCATCCTTCACGCAGCGGATGCTGAAACCGAAATTCTTGTTGTTGATACGGCTGTATAGCAGGTGACAACCAGCTTCGATGGTGCAGTGCATAGAAGAGGTCTCCGTTACTGTTTCTGAAGACCAGAAGTGTGTGTTGCCGTGAAGATCCTCGAATCGGTGGCTTCCGGGATTGTAATATCCAGCTGGCAGCGCATTGAAGCCGGTGGTGTTGTTGCCAGTCGAAATCAGCCACAAACTGTCTGATGCTATTGCCACCACACTGCTATCCATTAGGTTGCGGATGTTTGCCTCAGTGGGAACGTGCCAACCATCGGGACAAATGCCCTGCACAAAACCTTCCGCATCAACGGGAGGAATGTCGCTGCTACTGTCCTTGACACCTACTGCCGCGTACCAGGTGTAGAGGCGGCCGAAGGTGGCGAGGTTATAGACCGTGTCGGGGTATTCAAACGCACGGTAAATCATATTGTGGGCATCAATGCCCGTGTTTTGTCTTGCTGCAGCCGCGATGGTATAAGTCTTCGTCTTCATATTGCTGTTTGTCCAGCAGTCGTGTCCTACGAACACGCTACCGTATTGGTTGCCGTCACCGTCTGTGGCTATGTCGCCGCAGGTATAGACCATCAGGTAGATGGTGCTGTCGCAGCCTTTGACACTCGGCTTAATCACAATATTTCGTCCGGGATGAAGTTCTTCGGGAAGTTCCGACACCAACAGATACAGGGTGTCGTGGATCTCGTATGTGGCATTCACCACGAGGTGCAGCACTGTCAGACTGTCGTAGCCGAATTGGGAAAGGTTGTAGTGTGTCGAGTCGTAGGTTCCTGCGGCTACCGGCTGTTCGAAGCAGAAGTCATAGACGCAGTTCACCGCTTTGTCGCACATCTCTGTGTCGATGCGTGTCGTGACAACCTGTGCATCCTGCACGCCGGAACAAAGCGAAAAACCGTCAAGAGATGTTTTTTGGCTTGCGATGGGCTGTCCCGCCGAAGTGCTCAAACCTGACGCTTCTCCGGCAAAGGGGACGAAACCTTGTTTGCCTAACGAACCCTGCTGGCCGTACGTCAACCCTGCTAACAACAGCAAAACTGCAAATAATATCGCTTTTTTCATAACTGACTCAGTTTATTCTTTCCCGTATCAATATATTTATAAGTGTATATTGTACGTATCTTTTATGACTTGCAAAAATACAAAATTAATCGGAGTTTGTCTGTTTGATTTTATAAAATTATTTTTTTATAGATTCAATCTACAAAGTTATAAAAAAATGAAAGTAATGGAAAAGAAAATTAATATCGCGATATAAAACTGGTCTTTTGTCAAACGGTAAAGGCAAATTCCGCAAAAAAAAAGAGGATGCCCATTCGGCATCCTCTTTTTGATGTATTTCAAGAACAAAATTAAGCACCCAATTGTACACGGCAGAAACCAGTGCATTTGAGGTTGCTGTCAATTTGTTTCATATAGTCAGCAACGGTTAATTTGCTGTCCATAATAAATTCTTGACCAATTAAAGTGTTTTCTTTGACGAATTTGTTCAAACGACCTTTGGCAATGTTTTCAACCATCTTGTTGTCGATGTTTTGAGCTTTTTCTTCAGCAGCACTTGCCTTGATTTGACGCGCTTTTTCAGCTTCTTCTTCGGTCAACCAACCCTTGGTGATGTTAGAAGCGATATGGTCGTCAGAATCCACGAGGTTAGGATTGATGTTGGCTTTTTTCAAAGCAACTTCAACAGCCTTTTGGATTAATTCGGCAACGGTTTTTTCTTTACCGATTTCCAATTCGTGATCTTTAACTTCTTGAGAAAGACCGTTTTCGTCAACTGCCATAGGATTCATTGCGGAAATTTGCATAGCGATGGTGTGACCAGCTTCAACTACCTTTTCACCTGCCATATTGAATCCGGCGATAGCAGCCAGGCGGTTGCCGTTGTGGTTGTAGAAAGCCACGCAAGGACCTTCGATGGTGTTATAAGCGGGAAGTTCCACTTTTTCACCGGTTTTTCCTGTCATATCAAGCAATAATTCGGAAACTTTGCGGCCTTCGATAGACATTTCCAACAATTCGTCGCGAGTTTTAACCTTAGCAGCCATAGCAGCATCGATAATCTTGTCGGTAAAAGCGATAAAATCGGCATTTTTACCTACGAAGTCAGTTTCGCAGCTAACCACGATAACGGCACCGAAAGTGCTGTCAGCGTTAACTTTAGCAACGGCACGACCTTCATTAGAAGCACGGTCTGCACGTTTGGCTGCAACTTTTTGACCTTTTTTTCTCAAAATATCGATAGCCTGTTCGTAATCGCCGTTGGCTTCTACAAGAGCATTCTTGCAGTCCATCATACCAGCGCCGGTTTCTTGTCTGAGTTTATTTACTTCAGCAGCTGTAATAGCCATAATATTATAATTTTAAATGTTTATACTAAATTAATTGGAAGCTTTGTTGGTACCCACTTTCTTTACGCCCGTAGTTCTTTTTCTTTTAGGTTTGTCGTCGTCAGAGGTTTCGTCTTCAGCAACGGCTTTAACCTTTTTAACTACATTTTTGGTGTCTTCCTTCTTTTCTTCATCATCTTCTTCGTCGTTGGCAGCATCTGCTACTCTTACGTCTTCTTCTTCTTCTTCAACGTCTTGGTTGTCTTTGTCCATTTTTCTTTCGTTCAAACCTTCAGCGATAGCGTCGCAGATGGCTTTTACGATAACGGAGATAGACTTTGATGCGTCATCGTTGGCTGGGATTGGGAAGTCGATGAGGTTAGGATTAGAATTGGTATCAACGATAGCGAAAGTGTTGATGTTCAATCTGCGAGCTTCAGCAACAGCGATGTGTTCTTTAAGAACGTCAACGATGAAAACAGCTGCCGGAAGGCGAGAAAGGTCGGCGATAGAACCGAGGTTCTTTTCCATTTTAGCTCTTTCACGGGTGATTTGAAGTTGTTCGCGCTTTGAAATGCTCTTGAATTGGTCACTGGCCATCAATTTGTCGATGTCGCCCATTTTTTTCACGGCTTTACGGATGGTGAAGAAGTTGGTGAGCATACCGCCAGGCCAACGTTCAGTAACGTAAGGCATATTCACGCCTTTAACGATTTCGGCAACGGTGTCCTTAGCTTGTTTTTTGGTAGCTACGAATAAAATCTTACGGCCGGATTTTGCAATTTGTTTGGCAGCGGCACAAGCCTCTTCCAATTTGTCCATCGTTTTATAGAGGTCGATAATATGGATACCGTTTTTCTCCATAAAAATGTATTGGGCCATTGCGGGGTTCCATTTTCTTCTGAGGTGTCCGAAGTGACAACCTGCTTCTAATAAATCTTCAAATTTTAAATTTGCCATTTGTTTTTTGTTGTTAATTGTTTACTTTCGTTTTGATTAATAATCAATTGCGGAGTAGTTCCTTTCGAAGTCTTCGCAATTTCGATACTAAACTAAGCGCATAACATATAATGTATAATATATTAACGTTTGCTGAACTGGAATCTTCTACGAGCTTTTGGCTGACCAGGTTTCTTACGTTCTACCATACGAGGATCTCTTCTTAAGAGGCCTTTTGACTTGAGGGCAGGACGAAATTCTGGATTGACTTCGCAAAGGGCGCGTGAGATAGCAAGGCGGAGAGCTTCTGCCTGACCAGTCATACCACCACCGTCAAGGTTAACCTTGATGTCGTATTCACCTTCTACTTGGGCAATAGCCAAAGGTTGGGTAACTACATATTGCAGGGTTGCCAACTGAAAATATTCTTTATAGTCACGTTTGTTAATCGTGATGTTGCCACTACCTTTTTTCATATAGATACGGGCAACGGCGGTTTTTCTTCTACCGATTGTATTGATTACTTCCATCTCTCTTATTTGATTTCGTTAATGTTGATTACTTTTGGATTTTGACCTTCGTGTGGATGTGTTGGTCCAGCATAAACATGAAGATTGCGGAACAGTTGGTCTCCCAGTCTGTTTTTGGGAAGCATGCCTCTGATGGCGTGTTCAACAACCTTGATGGGGTTCTTCTTCAACACTTCTCTTGGAGTTGCAAAGCGTTGTCCGCCGGGATAAGTGGTGTGGCGTACATAAACTTTGTCAGTCATCTTGTGACCAGTAAATCTGATCTTTTCTGCGTTGATGATAATCACATTGTCACCACAATCAAAATGAGGGGTGTAGTAAGGTTTGTTTTTGCCTCTCAGAATGCGGGCAACTGCAGTGGCAAGTCTGCCAACGATCATCTCCTGAGCATCAACAACAACCCATTCTTTTTTTACGATCTTTTCGTTTGCCGAAATTGTTCTGTAACTTATTTGATCCATTTTTGTTTTTTTTGTGAGACAATGTCTTCACCCACATTGCCTCGATTTTACTTAATTTTCCTTTTCTAACACAAAGGATAATAATCGGTATTTTTTTGAGGGTGCAAAAATACAAAAATTTTCTATATAAAATTAATTGTTGAAATTTTTTTTTGAGAAAATGTTGTTTGTATAAATAAAATTTTTATATTTGCCGACCTTAACTAATGTAATGTTGCGTAGAAGTGTGTGGTAGAAATTTTGGCGTGTAACATGCTGAGGTTGAGCGTGTTGAAAAATGTGTGATGGAAAATGAACGGAATGGCGTGTGGCGGATTGTGCGTAAAAATGTATGTAAAAAATCCGAAATGAGAGAAGATGGGTGTTTGTGATGACGAAAAAAATGCGATTTTTGTTCAAAAAATGGAAAAAGTTGGAAAAAAGTAAAAATATATATACAATTTAGAAAAAAATTATTCGAAGATGAAAATAGTAAATTACCTTAAAGAAACTTACGACGAATTGGTACGCAAAGTGTCATGGCCGTCAGCAAAAGATCTTCAAAGTAGCGTTTTGGTGGTGTCTATTGCTTCCCTTATAATAGCACTTATCGTGTTTTTGATGGACGCACTGTTTAACGCAGGGATGGGCTTGCTTTTCCCGACTATTTAATTTTCGGTAGTTTAATTAGGTATTTAACCGTAAACGAATTGAAATGGCAGAGATCGAACGCAAGTGGTATGTGATTAAGACGGTCACTGGTACTGAAAAAAAGGTGAAGCAGAATATCGAAAGCGAAATTGAGGCTTCCCATATCAAGGACTTTGTGTCGTGTGTCTTGATTCCAACCGAGAAGTATTACCAGATCCGCAATGGAAAGAAAATTAGTAAGGAAAGAAACTATTTTCCGGGCTACATCTTTGTCGAAGCAATGATGCTGGGAGAGGTTTTTCATGTCTTATTGAATATTCCCGGCGTTTTGGGCTTCGTGGGTTGCAAGAAGAAAACTGATCCACCTGTGCCTTTGCGCCCTGCCGAAGTCACCCGTATGCTGGGAAAGGTGGACGAATTGCTTGAACAAGACGAATCCTTTACGCTTCCTTTCATCGTGGGTGAGGAAATCAAGGTCATTGACGGTCCTTTCAGCACTTTTAACGGAATTATTGAAGAAATCAATCCCGAGAAGAAGAAACTGAAGGTTATGGTGAAAATCTTCGGTCGTAAGACTCCGCTTGAGCTGAGTTTTATGCAGGTTGAAAAGGTGTAAATACCAATTATATTAGTTACAAACAAAAAAAATTAACAAAAATGGCAAAAGAAGTAGCTGGACTTATTAAGTTACAGATTAAAGGTGGCGCCGCTAATCCATCTCCCCCAGTAGGACCTGCCTTAGGTGCAAAGGGCGTGAACATTATGGAATTTTGCAAGCAGTTCAATGCTCGTACGCAAGATTTGGCTGGCAAGTTAGTGCCAGTAATCATTACTGTTTACAAGGATAAATCTTTCGATTTTGTCACCAAAACGCCACCAGTTGCAGTCCAATTGTTGGAAGCAGCTAAAATTCAAAAAGGATCTAAGGAACCTAACCGAAACAAAGTGGCCACGCTTACTTGGGACCAGGTGAAAACCATCGCAGAAGTTAAAATGCCGGATTTAAACTGCTTCGAGATTAAATCTGCTATGAGCATGGTTGCCGGTACGGCAAGAAGTATGGGTATCACGGTAAAAGGCGGAACCAATCCTTCTGAACTCAATTAATTAACAAAGTAAAAAAATCAACATGGCTAAAATATCAAAAAAACGCAAAGAAGCTTTTGCTAAATTTGATAAGAACAAAGTTTACCCTTTGACCGAAGCTGTTAAGATCGTGAAGGATATTACTTATACCAAGTTTGATGCATCTTTCGACATCGACGTTCGTTTGGGCGTTGACCCTCGTAAGGCCAATCAAATGGTTAGAGGTATCGTTACCCTTCCCCACGGAACAGGTAAGGTGGTTAGAGTGCTTGTTCTCTGTACTCCTGACAAGGAGGCTGAAGCAAAGGCAGCTGGCGCCGACTATGTGGGATTGGACGAATACGTTGATAAAATCAAAAAAGGTTGGACCGACGTTGACGTGATCATCACTATGCCGAGCGTTATGCCAAAAATCGGTGCCCTCGGTAAAGTTTTGGGTCCCCGTGGCTTGATGCCTAACCCCAAAGCCGGTACCGTAACCATGGAAATCGGTAAGGCTGTTGCTGATGTGAAGGCTGGTAAGATCGACTTTAAAGTTGACAAATTCGGTATCATCCACTCAGGTATCGGTAAAATTAATTTCGATGCCGAAAAGCTGGTTGAAAATACACGCGAAATGATGTCAACTATTATCAAGTTGAAACCGACTGCCGCAAAAGGAACGTACATTAAGAGTATTTATCTCTCAAGTACCATGAGCCCCGGTGTACAAGTTGATGTGAAATCAGTTACATTATAATCTTAAAAAAGCTAAAGTATGAAACAAGAAGAGAAAAGTGTTATCATTGATGCCATCGCAAAGGACTTAGCTGAGTATGCGAATGTATATGTAACCGATATTTCCGGCTTTACCGTGGATACAGTAAACCAACTCAGAAGACAATGCTTCCGTCGCGACATTAAGTTGAAAGTGGTTAAAAATACCCTCCTTAAACGCGCTATGGAACAGTCCGACGTTGACTATTCTGAAATCTATCCCGCATTGGCCGGCACTACTTCAATTATGCTCAGCAACACAGGTAATGCACCTGCAAAGTTGATCAAGGATTTCCGCGCTAAAAACAAAAAGCCTATCCTTAAGGCAGCATTTATTGAACAGGCAACTTATTTCGGTGACGATCAATTGGATACTCTCTGCAACATCAAGTCTAGAGAAGAACTGATCGGCGACATTGTGGGTTTATTGCAGTCTCCCGCTCGCAACGTCATCTCTGCATTGCAGTCTGGTGGTGGCAAGCTCGCAGGCATCGTAAAAACCTTGTCAGAAAGAAATTAAAAAAATCAATTTTATTAAACAAAGTAAATAACCATTAAAATAATACAATTATGGCAGATTTAAAAGCATTTGCAGAACAATTAGTTAATTTAACAGTTAAGGAAGTTAACGAATTAGCTCAAATTTTGAAAGAAGAATACGGTATCGAACCAGCAGCCGCAGCAGTAGCAGTAGCAGCAGCTCCAGCAGCAGGCGCAGCAGCCGCAGCTGAAGAAAAAACTGAATTTGATGTTATCCTCAAATCAGCTGGTGCAAACAAGTTGGCCGTTGTTAAATTGGTGAAGGAACTGACCAGCCTCGGTTTGAAAGAAGCTAAGGAATTAGTTGACGGTGCTCCTAAGGCTGTTAAGGAAGGCGTTTCTAAAGACGAAGCTGAAGGCTTGAAGAAATCTTTGGAAGAAGCCGGTGCTGAAGTTGAAGTTAAATAATTTCACTTTAATAATGCGACAATAGTACAACACTTTCACTACGGTGAAAGTATTGTACTAATTGTTGTATTTATATCTCCCTCCAACTTCCCTTACTAAATTTTACTATCAGCAACAATCTAATTATCACTCACTCAATCTCATAGCTTACTGCCTCTATTCTCTTTTCTGTTTTTAGGCATAGAAACTTCTTATTTTCGTAATTTAAAATTCACCACCTTGGCAACAACAAATAATACAAGATTTAGCTTTGCATCCACCGCGCCAGTGGACTTTCCAGATTTTCTTGATATTCAATTGAAGTCTTTCAAAGAGTTCTTCCAAATCGATACCGATGCGGAACATAGACGTGACGAAGGACTTTTTAGAGCATTCATGGAAAATTTTCCGATAACGGATGCAAGAAATAGTTTTGTCCTCGAATTCCTTGACTATTATATTGATGGTCCTCGCTATTCGATGGAAGAGTGTCTCGAAAGGGGCTTAACCTATAGTGTCCCTTTGAAAGCCAAAATGAAACTTTCATGTAATGATATCGAGCATGAAGATTTCGAAACCCGTATTGATGATGTCTTTCTGGGTTTAATACCTTATATGACTCCCCGCGGTACCTTTATTATCAATGGTGCCGAACGTGTCGTGGTATCCCAGTTGCACCGCTCTCCCGGCGTTTTCTTCGGTTCTTCATTCCATACCAATGGTACGCAGCTGTATTCAGCCCGTATCATCCCGTTCAAGGGTTCCTGGATGGAATTTACTACTGGACCACACGATGTTATGTATGCCTACATCGACCGTAAAAAGCAATTGCCCGTAACTACTTTGTTGCGTGCGATTGGCTATGAAACCGATAAGGACATCCTTGATATTTTCGATATCGCCCAAGAAGTGAAAGCAACTAAGGCCAACTTGAAAAAATTTGTGGGTCAAAAATTTGCTGCCGCAGTCGTTAGAACCTGGAATGAAGATTTCCCCGATGAAGAAACCGGTGAAGTTTCCAGTATTGAACGTACCGAGGTTATTATCGACCGCGAAACCGTCTTGGAAGACAAGCATATCAACCGTATCGTTGAAGCTGGTGTAAAGACGGTGATGTTCCATAAGGATGATGGAAAGCAAACCGACTATTCCATTATTTTTAACACCTTGCAGAAAGACCCGACCAATTCCGAAAAGCAGGCCCTCGAATTTATATATCAGCAGTTACGTAACACGATTCCGCCAGATGAGGAAACTGCCCGTACTGCTTTCGAAAAACTGTTCTTCTCCGATAAACGTTATGACCTTGGAGAAGTAGGTCGTTATAAAATCAATAAAAAGCTGAATTTGAATATCCCTATCGAGACGCGTGTCTTGACAAAAGAGGATATCATTTCCATTATACGCTATTTGGTCGAATTGATCAATTCCAAGACGGAAGTTGATGATATCGACCACTTGAGCAACAGACGCATTAGAACCGTAGGTGAACAACTCTACAACCAATTTGGCGTGGGCTTGGCCCGTATGTCCCGTACTATCCGTGACAAGATGAATGTACGCGACAATGAAGTTTTCGAACCAAAGGATTTGATTAATGCCAAGACGCTGTCTTCCGTGATCAATTCATTCTTCGGAACAAACCAGTTGTCTCAATTTATGGATCAAACCAATCCATTGTCAGAAATTACTCACAAGAGAAGAATTTCTGCGTTGGGTCCTGGCGGTTTGTCTAGAGATAGAGCAGGTTTCGAAGTTCGTGACGTTCACTATACCCACTACGGTCGTCTGTGTACCATTGAAACTCCTGAAGGACCAAATATCGGTCTGATTTCTTCTCTTTGCGTATTCGCAAAAATCAATAACTTGGGATTTATTGAAACTCCATACAGAAAAGTTGTTGATGGTAAGGTTAACTTCGAAGAGGAACCTGTTTATTTGAGCGCTGAGGAAGAAGAAAATAAATATATCGCCCAAGCCACGACGCCAATGGACGAAAATCACGTGTTGGCTGATAATGTTAAGGTTCGTTTCTTGGCCGATTATCCTATCGTTCCTAAGGAACAGGTGAATCTGATTGATGTGGCTGCTAACCAGATTGCATCTATCGCCGCATCTTTGATTCCTTTCCTTGAAAATGACGATGCTAACCGTGCCTTGATGGGATCAAACATGATGCGTCAGGCTGTTCCTTTGTTGCATCCGGAAGTGCCAATCGTAGGTACAGGTTTGGAACGCCGTGTGGCTATGGATTCACGTGCCATGCTTTGTGCTGAAGGTAATGGTGTTGTCGAATTCGCGGATGCAATGCGTATCGTTATCCGTTATGACCGTACAGATGCCGAACGCCTGGTTTCTTTTGATGACGATACAAGAGAGTATAAACTTGAAAAATTCAGAAGAACTAACCAAAATTCTTGCATCAATCAAAAACCTATCGTTAGAAAAGGTGACAGAGTGACCAAGGGGCAGGTGCTTACCGAAGGTTATGCTACCGAAAACGGCGAGTTGGCATTGGGCCGCAATATGTTGGTTGCCTTTATGCCTTGGAAAGGTTATAACTATGAGGATGCTATCGTTATTTCTGATAGAGTAGTGAAAGAAGATATTTTCACTTCTATTCATATTGAAGAATTTACTTTGGAAGTTCGCGACACCAAACGCGGACAGGAAATTTTAACTAACGATATCCCTAATGTTTCGCAAGAAGCCACCAAGGATTTGAACGAAGACGGTTTGATTCGTATCGGTGCAGAAGTTAACGAGGGTGACATTTTGATTGGTAAAATTACACCTAAGGGTGAATCTTATCCGACTCCTGAGGAAAAATTGCTTCGTGCTATCTTCGGAGACAAGGCCGGCGATGTGAAGGATGCTTCTTTGAAAGCACCACCATCAATGAAGGGTGTAGTTATCGGTGCTAAATCTTTGTCTCGTTTAATTAAAGATAGAAAAGCAAAATCTAAAGATAAAGATATCGTTGCTGAAATTGTGCGCAATTATGAAAAGCAGTTACAAGAATTGAAAAACAAGATTGTAACGAAGTTATATCGCGTTTTGGAAGGCAAGATTTCTCATAATGTATATGACAATACTAAAAATGTCATTATACCAAAGGGAACGAAGTTCTCACAGAAGATGTTGCAGAATATCAATTTCGCTACAGTGGCTGTTTCGAAATGGACAAATGATGCGAAAATCAATGGTTTAGTATCAGAAATCATCCGTAACTACTTAGTCAAAGAACGCGAATTGATGGCTAAGATGACGCGTGAAAAATTTGATGCCACAGTGGGTAGTGAATTGCCCAATGGTATTGTTCAGATGGCTAAGGTTTATGTCGCCAATAAGCGTAAACTGCGTATCGGTGATAAGATGGCAGGTCGTCACGGTAACAAGGGTATCGTGGCAAAGATTGTCCGTCCGGAAGATATGCCGTTTATGGAAGACGGTCACCCGGTAGATATCGTTTTGAACCCGTTGGGCGTGCCTTCTCGTATGAATTTGGGACAGATTTACGAAACTATTTTGGGATGGGCCGGTAAGAAGCTGGATATGAAGTTCGCTACTCCTATCTTTGATGGTGCTTCCCTGGATCAAATCAATGAATTCATTGCCAAGGCGGGTCTTCCTAAAAATGGTAGTACTTACCTTTACAATGGTGAAACAGGTGAGAGATTCCATCAGAAGATTACGGTGGGTTACATCTATATGATTAAGTTGCACCACATGGTTGACGATAAGATGCATGCTCGTTCAATAGGACCTTATTCATTGATTACGCAACAACCTCTTGGCGGTAAAGCCCAATTCGGTGGTCAGCGTTTCGGTGAAATGGAAGTCTGGGCTATCGAAGCGTTCGGCGCAGCCAATGTTCTTCAAGAAATTCTTACGGTTAAGTCCGATGACGTCATCGGTAGAGCCAAGGCATACGAAGCCATCGTTAAGGGTGACAATATGCCGGTGGCCGGTTTGCCAGAATCATTCAACGTTTTGGTAAATGAACTCCGAGGACTTGCATTGGATGTTCAATTCGAATAGTATAAATTATTAAATTGGAATTATGACTTCATTTAGAAAAGATAATAATACAAGAAAGGAATTTTCGAGCATAACCGTAAGTCTGGCTTCCCCCGAAAAGATTCTGGACCAATCTCATGGCGAAGTCCTCAAACCGGAAACCATCAATTACCGTACCTATAAGCCTGAACGTGACGGCTTGTTCTGCGAAAAGATTTTCGGTCCTGTGAAGGATTGGGAATGTAACTGCGGTAAATACAAGAGAATCAGATACAAGGGAACAGTCTGCGATCGTTGCGGTGTTGAAGTGACAGAACGCAAGGTGCGTAGAGAACGTATGGGCCACATCCAGTTGGTGGTTCCTGTTGCCCATATTTGGTTCTTTAAGTCCTCTCCAAATAAAATCGGTGCTTTGCTGGGACTTTCTTCCAAAGCATTGGAATCCGTGATTTATTACGAGAACTTCCTCGTTATTCAGCCGGGTGCTGCCGAAGGTTTCCAATTCCGTGAAAAGAAAGATAAGGAAAAGAAAGATGATGTTCTCGTAAAGGAAAGAGCATTGTTGAGCGAAGAAGAATACTATAATGTAATTGACAATCTTCCTCCTGAAAATAGATTGCTGGATGACAATGATCCCAACAAGTTCATTGCCAAGATGGGTGCTGAAGCTTTGTACGATTTGTTGGTGAAAATCGATTTGGATAAGGAGTCTTTCGAGTTGAGAGATCGTGCCAATGTGGAAACCTCAGAACAGAGAAAACAGGAAATCCTGAAACGTCTGCACGTATTTGAAGCTTTCAGAGACAGCAGAAGACGTACGGTCAATAAACCGGAATGGATGATTATTAAGATCGTTCCTGTCATCCCGCCAGATTTGCGTCCTTTGGTTCCATTGGACGGTGGTCGTTTCGCAACGTCCGACCTGAACGAACTCTATCGTAGAGTGATTATAAGAAACAATCGTTTGAAACGATTAATCGAAATCAAGGCTCCTGATGTCATTATGCGTAATGAAAAGCGTATGTTGCAGGAAGCGGTCGATTCTTTGTTCGATAATTCAAGAAAGTCAAATTCTGTCAAGACAGAATCCAATAGAGCCCTTAAATCCTTGTCAGACAGTTTAAAGGGTAAGCAAGGGCGTTTCCGTCAGAACTTGCTCGGTAAGCGTGTTGACTATTCTGGTCGTTCGGTTATCGTGGTAGGTCCTGAACTCCACATGAATGAATGTGGCCTTCCAAAAGATATGGCGGCTGAATTGTTCAAACCATTCATCATCCGCAGAATCTTGGAAAGAGGTATAGCCAAGACCGTCAAGTCTGCCAAGAAGGTGGTGGAAAGAAAGGAACCCATCATTTGGGAAATCCTTGAAAATATATTGAAGGGACATCCTGTATTGTTGAACCGTGCTCCTACTTTGCACCGTTTGGGTGTTCAGGCATTCCAACCCAAGTTGGTTGAAGGTAAGGCTATTCGTTTGCACCCCTTGTGCTGTACGGCTTTCAACGCCGACTTTGATGGTGACCAGATGGCTGTCCACGTTCCACTGGGCAACGCCGCCGTCCTGGAAGCCCAAATGCTGATGTTGGCTTCTCACAACATTTTGAACCCTGCCAATGGTGCTCCTATTACCGTTCCTTCCCAGGATATGGTATTGGGCTTATACTACATTACGAAAGAATTACACTCCACTCCAGAACAACCTGTGATGGGTGAGGGTAGAAAGTTCTACGCTCCTGAAGAAGTGTTGATTGCTTTGAATGAAAAGAAAGTTCATCTGAATGCCTGCATCAAGTGCCGTGTTGACCTCAAGGGTGATGGTAATATGGTACTGACAGATACCACGGTCGGCCGTATTATCTTTAACCAGGTTATTCCCAAGGGTTTTGGTTATATCAATAAACTTTTGACAAAGAAGTACTTGAGACAGATTATCGGTGATGTCTTGGCTAAATTCGGAAATGCCGTTACCGCCAAGTTCTTGGACGATATTATGGGTATGGGATTCCGTATGGCTTTCGAAGGCGGTTTGTCATTTAACTTGGGTGATGTTATCATTCCTGAAGAAAAGAAGACTTTGATTGCCGAAGCTAATGCCGGTATTGATGAAATCAACGCCAACTTGAATATGGGTTTCATTACTGCTAATGAACGCTATAATCAGGTTATCGACTTATGGTCTCAAACCAATGCCAATCTTACTAATATCTTGATGGATCAGATTGCCAAGGATCGTCAGGGATTCAACTGCGTCTATATGATGTGTGATTCTGGTGCTCGTGGTTCTCGTGAACAGATTCGTCAGTTGTGCGGTATGCGTGGTTTGATGGCGAAACCTACCAAGGCGGGTGCTACCGGTGGTGAAATTATCGAAAACCCGATTTTGTCAAACTTCAAGGAAGGTTTGTCCGTGTTGGAATACTTCATTTCTACGCACGGTGCTCGTAAGGGTTTGGCCGATACCGCTTTGAAGACCGCAGATGCTGGTTATTTGACTCGTCGTTTGGTAGATGTTTCCCACGACGTTATCGTTAATGAAGTGGATTGCGGTACTTTGCGTGGTATGACAGTTTCCGCTGTTAAGAAAAATGAGACTATCGTCGAATCATTATATGACAGAATGTTAGGTCGTGTTTCACTGCACGATATCTATCATCCTTTGACAGGTGAATTAATTGTGAAAGCCGGTGAAGAGCTGACCGAAAGCATTTGTCAGACTATTGAAGATTCTCCAATCGAGGAGGTCGAAATTCGTTCGGTACCTACTTGTGAATCAAAACACGGCGTTTGCCAAAAGTGCTATGGTAGAAACTTGGCAACCGGCAAGTTGGTTCAAATGGGTGAAGCCGTGGGTATTATCGCCGCACAGGCTATCGGTGAACCTGGTACTCAGTTGACATTGCGTACATTCCACGTCGGTGGTGTTGCCGGTGGTGCCGCCGCTGATAAGCAGATTGACGCTCACCACGCAGGTCAATTGGTCATCGACGAATTACGTGCCATCGATAAGGGCGAATACTATGAAGTTATCGGTCGTGCTGCCGAAATGAAAATCGTGGATGTTAAAACGGGTGTCGTTTTATATTCTGCCAATATTCCATACGGTTCTAAGTTGTATTTCAAGAACGGCGATCACGTTGAAAAAGGTGACAAGATTGCAGAATGGGATCCATACAACGCCGTTATTTTGTCAGATGTGGCAGGTAGAATCCAACTCAACGATTTTGTGGAAGGTGTTACCTTCCGTGTTGAAATTGATGACCAGTCAGGTGTGCAAGACGCAGTGGTTATCGAAAGTCGTGTGAAGACCAAGAATCCAAGTATTGCGGTACTTGATGAAAATGACGAAATTATGAGAACTTTCGATATTCCTGTGGGTGCCCGTTTGTCTGTTGCCAATAATCAGGAAATCGAAGCTGGTGAAATCTTGGTTAAGATTCCTCGTTCCTTCGGTAAGGCAAGCGATATCACCGGTGGTCTTCCACGTGTTCAGGAATTGTTTGAAGCACGTGACACTTCCGATCCAGCCGTGGTTTCTGAAATCGAAGGTTTCGTAACCTTGGACAAGAAGTTGAAACGTGGTAATAAGCGTGCCGTTAAGGTTACTTCCCGTACAGGTGAAGAAAAGGAATATCTGATTTCTACTTCAAAACAAATTCTGGTACAGGAAAACGACTTTGTACATGCCGGTACGCCATTGTCTGATGGTGCCTTGACGCCTTCAAGCATCTTGAATATCAAAGGTGCTATGAAAGTTCAGGAATATATTATCAACGAAATCCAAGATGTATATCGTATGCAGCAGGTTAAGATTAACGATAAACACTTTGAGGTTATCGTACGTCAGATGATGCGTAAGGTGGAAATCGAGGATCCAGGTGATACCAAGTTCTTACAAGGTGAATTGATCAATAAAATCGATTTCCAAGAAGAAAACGATATTATTTGGGAAAAGAAAGTTGTTGTTGACCCAGGTGATTCCACCGATTTTTATAAAGGTCAGATTATCAATGCCAAGTCTCTTCGTGATGAAAACTCAATGCTGAAACGTAAGGATCTGAAGTTGGTGGAAGTTCGTAATGCTAAACCAGCCACTGGTAAACCAATTCTTCAGGGTATTACCAGAGCCGCATTGCAGACAAGAAGCTTCATTTCTGCCGCATCATTCCAGGAAACTACCAAGGTGTTGACTGAAGCCGCTATTAACGCAAAGGTGGATACTTTGGACGGTATGAAGGAAAATGTTATTGTCGGTAACTTGATTCCTGCCGGTACAGGTTTGAAACGTTATCAAAATATGCAGGTGGGTTCAATGGAAGAATACGAGTCTTTAATGGCTTCAAAAGAATAATTCTATAAACCAATTGTTATGGCAGAACAAAAAATCGATATCAATTTAAGCGAAGAAGTTGCCAATGGCGTTTATTCAAATTTGGCAATTATTACGCATTCTAATGCCGAATTTATCCTTGACTTTGCCGCTATGATGCCGGGATTACCCAAAGGACAAGTTCGTTCACGTGTCATTATGAATCCTCAAAATGCCAAACGTTTATTGCACGCGTTAGCGGATAATGTGGCTAAATTTGAAGAGAAAAATGGTGCTATCAAGGACAATGTTGCCGAACCTATTCCTATCATTGGTGGAAATGGCGGTTTGGCTTAATTTCTGAAATGATATGTTTTTATGATACGAGGGTGGCTAAAATTTGGTCACCCTCTTTTTGTATATTGAAAAAAAAGAGTATTTTTGCAGAATTATTAATCAAACATATAAAAAATGAAAAAAGTATTTGTAGCAATGGTTCTGCTGTGCACCTGTATGCTGACCAAAGCACAGTTGATTCAGGGTGGCGGCCCTGTCGTTGGTTCGTATAATGCGGAAAATAACGACATTCAGTTAATTAGTAATGATGACGATAATTTTGTGGTTTATATGGCTCCTAAAAGCTATAAGTCAAAATTTTATCATCATCAAATTTTGAAATATGATAAGCAAAGTGATGCTTTCACTTCCAAATCGTTGACTTTGCCCGCAAAGAATTTCTGTTTGCTTTCTTTTGATGCCGGTGACCAATACTTTGCCGCTTACGGCTGTTATCCCAAGAACACGCAATACGAATATCGTGTGGCAAAATTCTCAAAGTCTTTTGATGAGGAAAAAGTTACTCCCGAATTGCGTTTTTCTATGCCCGTTAAGTATGCCGGTGATGTAAGGGAATATGCGGCTACTTCTGCCAATGGCAAATATCACGCACTTGTGCTCTTTTCCGTGAATCCCAATTACAAGGTCGGTGCATTCCATTGTTTTCTTTATGACGAACAGGGTAATGAGGTTTTTTATAAATCATTAACACCTGAAATTTATGGCGGCACTTTTTCGGTGGAAGATTTAATTGTTGATAATGCTGGCGTTGTTTATCTGTTGATGGCCGATGGAAAGCAGCAGAACAATTTCTGGGAAAGTTCTGCCGTGCATTTACTCAAAATTACGGCGGATAGGGCGGAAGCAAGAGCCATTCCTTTCCAGGATGGAATCGTTCATTCTATGAAAATGTTAGCTTTGAAAAATAATAATCTTTTTATCGGAGGTTATTTTGCCAACAAAGACCATCAACCCACTTGTGGTTATTTCTCTGTCATTTTTGATACCAAAGTCGAAGATTTTGCGGCCTTGAAGAAAGAGGATTTTTCTGCAGACCAACGTCCAGGTATTGAACAGGTGTTGTATGTTCGCGCTCCTTATCATACGGAATGCAAGGATATTTATCAGTTGGAAAACGGAAATGTTGTTATGCTGGGCGAGAATACCTGTATGGTCATAAAAGAGGATAATGGAACTACAACCTACTGGTATCATAAGCAAAATATCCTTTATCAGCATTTTGATGAGAACGGAACAGCTATGGCGGAACATATTTTGATGAAGAATCAAAATATCGGTTCTGAATGGATGCTGTTCGAACGCGAGTGTAACGGTATGACGGCTTTGGGTATAGGTTTGTCTTTTTCTTCTTTTGTCAAAGGTAATGATGTCTATGTCTTATATACGGACAGTAAAGCCCACATCCCAGCTCAACCCAGTCCTGCCGCTGTCAATGTCGTTTTGGGTCGTGCTAAAAATTGTTTGAATATCGCTAAATTGACAGAAACCAATATGGTTACCCAACCGGTGATGGATTATGCCAAAAGCAAAAATACATTTAACCGCTTATGGCTTTTTGATGGAAGTAAGGCCTATTTCGGTATGTATAATTTAAAAGAATACACACTCGAAAACTTGGAAATAAAATAGGTTAATTTCGTGTTGAAAATATACTGGAGGGCGACTGATGATTTAGTCGCCCTCTTTTTCTATCAATATTCTGAATAATTTGAAAATGGAGTCAAACATCGTAAGAGAACAATTATCGTTGCTGTCTGATGGATCGTGATAAGCCCCGGTCTTGCCTCCCATCGTGTAGAGAAACAGTGCGGTAACGCCTTGCCGCGTAAAGAAGTAATGGTCGCTGTTGGCAGTGTTTGGCCGAGTGGCGATTTTGGGAAGAAGTTGCTCTTTGTCGTTAATGGAAACAATCTTTTCGTAAAGTTCCTTGCCTTTTCCTTCGGTGCTGTTGACCAGGGTGATTCCATCATCTCCGCCGCCCAATAAATCAAAGTTGATGGCGAATCGAATTTGTTGAAGTGGAATCAAAGGATTTTCCGTGAAATATTTTGATCCGATCAAGCCGCTTTCTTCTCCAGCGAAAAAGAGAAAGACGATGGAATATCTTGGTGGATTGTTACTGAAATATTGCGCCATATTCAGCAAAAACGCACACCCGCTGGCATTGTCGTGGGCGCCTGGAAAATAAACATTTTCTCCCATCGATCCAAGGTGGTCGTAATGGGCACAAAGTACAATGTATTCGTCCGCTTTATCCATTCCTCGAATGATTCCGCAAACATTGTGGTGTGTGTAATCGCGTAATTCGTTGTTGTAGTTAATGGTAATCTGCTTGGAATTATGCTTGATTTTGTCGTTCAGCATAAAAACAAAGGCCGACTCGCGGGGATAATGGGTATAGGATAATCCCCAAGCGGACATTTTGTTAACGCCTTTGATGATTCCCACCGAATGAAAAGGATTGTCAGATTCTATCATTCTGACTTTATTTTGATATTCTTTTTGATCTTGCTCTTTTTTGAAATGGACCTTTGTGTCGTCAATATAGATGAGGCTCTTGGCTAAGATATTTCCGTATTTTTGTTTAATCTTATCGATCTTTTTTGAGTCTATAAGGGTAGAGTAGGGAATGTGGATGATTGGATATGTTCCGTTGAGTGATGGGGAAAACGGAGCAATTCGATAGTCGTCGCCTGGCGTAAGTTCACGATCGTCAATAACGCAGCGAATCTGTCCTTCCATGGCAAAGCCTGCCAATTTGTAGGATTGGAAATAGTCGTTGCCGAGCGGTTCAACGCCCAATTTCCGCAATTGGGATTGCAGGTAGCCTGCGGCTAAATTCTCACCGTTGTAGGCTACGCCTCTTCCGTGTAATTCTTTGGATGAAAGATACTTGATATGTTCTCTGGCTTGACTGCTGTCTTGGGTATATGCGAAAAAACAATGGAGGCAAAGAAGGAATATCGGAATGATTTTCTTCATTATGGACTATTTTTTTGACATAAAAGTAAAATGTTATAGGAATCTTGAAGATAAACTACCAGTCTTTGTCTTGATGGTTTTTGCCACCGCCACGCATTTGTTGTTGATTGACTTTCTGTTGCGTATTGCGTTCATTCTGCTGAAGCGCATCCAACTGGCGTCTGTCGTCTTGTTGCTTTTTGCGGTTGGCAGCACTTTGCTGTTGCTGGTCTTGTTTGTCCTTCTGGTCTTGATTTTGTTGTCCCTGCTGGTTTTTATCCTGATTCTGTTTGTCTTTGTTTTTATCCTGATTTTGCTGGTTTTGCCCTTGTCCTTGCTGGTCCTTGTTGTCTTTGTCTTGATTATTATTTTGATTCTGTTGTCCTTGACCTCCGTTTTGATTTTGGTCTTGGTTTTGCTGACTGTTTTGTTGTTGAATCATCTTTTTGCGGGCATATTCCAAATTGTATTTGGTGTTCATATCCTTCGGATTCAGTTTCAGGGCGTTTTTATAGGCATCAATGCTTTCTTTGTATTTTTCCTGTTTCAATAATGAGTTGCCGTAATTGTGGTAGGCACGGCTGCGTAAGTCTTTGCTTACGTTTTTGTCGTAGGCTACGTTCGAAAAGTATTTTTCGGCTTCTTCATATCTTTCTTGGCGATACAGACTATTGCCCAGATTGTAGTTGGCTTTGTCGTAATTTCGAGTGGTTTCCATCGCTTTGCGGTAGTTGATTTCGGCTTTTTGATAGTTGTCCGAAGCCTTTTTCATCTTTTCTTCCGCATTTCGCTTGTTGACTTCCCCGCCTTTGGCTATCAAATCCATAGCGTCTTTACGGAATTGTTCAGCAGTTTTGAACTGGTCGTTTCCTTTGCGGATGGCCGATAGTTCTGCTTTGGTTTGAGCTTGAATAGAGGGAATCAAAAGGAAAAATCCTATAAATAAGATGGCGTTTTTGCCTTTTAGCAGTTGGCGAAGCTTGATCAATCCTTGTTTTAATTTCGATTTTGTGGTAAAAAGCATAATTTCGATCATAAAGAAGATGAGACTTAATAAAAGAGGAATCTGAAATTTGCTGTCGTAACGAGTGAAGGTAACCTCGTCTAATTCGACTTTTGTCATCGCGTTGATTTTGTCGAGGATGGTTTCAAATCCCATATTGGCATTCGAAGCGTGGACGTAAGTTCCTCCACCGGTTTGAGCTATGTCTTGAAGTATCTCTTCGTTGAGACGTGTCATCACGGTATTGCCTTCACTGTCTTTTTTGAAGCTGGTATTGCCATTCCTGTCGCGCACGGGAATGGGCTCACCCAAGGTGCTTCCTATACCGATGGTATGAATGGTAATTCCTAATTTATGGACTTCCTGCGCCATTTCAACGGCTTCTTGAAAATGATCCTCACCGTCAGAGACCACCAAGATGACTTTGGAGGTCATTTGCGAAAGTTGTTTTTGCTGTTCCGAACCGGATTCTGGAAGCATAGATACGGTGGCAAGGTCCAATGCGTCTGAGATGTCGGTGCCTTGTTCGTTTATTAAAGATGGTTTGACGATATTAATAAACATTTTGGCTGCGGCGTAGTCACTGGTAATGGGAAGTTGGACAAAAGATTTGCCGGCAAAGACTACCAGGCCAATGCGGTCGCCTTCCAATTTGTCAATGAATCTTGACAAGGCCATTTTGGCGGCTTCCAAGCGGTTGGGTTGAATGTCTTCGGCCAGCATACTGTTGGAAATATCCATACAGATCATAATGTCAACCCCTTGACGTTTGCCCTTTTCCAATGAACTTCCCACTTGTGGATTCGCAATAGCAATGATCAGGCACGCTAATCCCAAAAGGAAAATCCCGAATTTGATATGGTGCATCGAGGTCGAATCCTCTTGCGTTAGTCGTTGTGCCAAGGCCGTGTCGCTGTATTGGGACATTTTCTTTTTCCGCAGATATTGCAGGTAGATATACAGACCGGTCAATATCGGAATTAACAGCAGAAAATATAGTATGTATTCGTGTTCAAACTTAAACATAGCAAGCAAAATTTTTACCAGTTTTTAAAGATGACAAATCTCAATAAAATTTCTAATCCAATGAAAATCAATGCAAAGACAAGGAATGGAATAAATTCGTCGGCTTTGTTTTCAAAAGTGGTTTCGTTGATGATGGTTTTTTCCATTTTGTCGATTTCCTTATAGACTTCCTCCAGTTTCTGCGTGTTGGTGGCTCTAAAATACTTGCCACCTGTGGTTGTCGCAATGTTTTTGAGCAGGCCTTCGTCAATTTCGGTATCCACATATACGGTGCCATAAGGACCGGGGTAGGGGGCTTGTCCCATACTGCCGCAGCCAATGGTATAGACTTTGATGTTGTAGTCTTTGGCAATTTCAGCAGCGGAAAGCGGATCCATATAACCGCTGTTGTTTACACCATCGGACAGTAAAATGATGATTTTGCTTTTGGCATCCGTTTCACGTAATCGGTTGATGGCGGTGCCCAGTCCGTCGCCAATGGCAGTACCGTCTTCAATGAGGTCGAATTTCACTTTTTCCAGCAATCCCAATAGCGTTTGATGGTCGGTGGTGGCGGGGCATTGGGTAAAGGCCTCACCTGCGTAAACCACCAGTCCGATGCGGTCGGTGGGGCGGCCTTCGATAAATTCGGCGGCCACCTTTTTGCAGGCACCTAAACGGTTGGGACGGAAGTCCATGCATTTCATACTGCCGGATACATCAACGGTTAAGACAATGTCAACGCCTTCCACTTGAATGTTTTGTTGGCGGAATGCCGATTGCGGTCGCGCCAAGGCAATGACGATGAAAACGACCGCCAAGGCACGGCATATCAACGGTAAAAAGAAAAGGCGTTGTTTCCAGGTTTTGGGGGCCTTGGCAACAGATTCAGTGGTGGAAACCTGCAAGGTGCCGTGCATCTTGTGCCGTTTCCACAAGGGCCATCCGATGAGTGGAATGAGTAGTAAAAGAAGTAGAAAGCAGTATGGATTGGCAAATTCTACATCTTTTAATATTTGAAAGAAATCTGATAAAAAGTGCATTTTCCTTATTTTTTATCTGGTTCGTTATGAGCATTGTTTTCGTCGCTTTCCTTGGTCTGATTGACAAAGTCAACGGCTTGTTTCATACAGCGGTCGTGGTCGTCGGGAAGCGGTTCCATCTTGGCGAATTTCACTAGGTCGGCGGTGTTGAGCGTCTGCTCCAATTCTTGACGCAGGGCTTGTGGCAACCCCGCTTCTTCAAGATCGTGAAGAATGTCCGAAGTAATCATTTCCATCGCATTGATGTCAAAACGTCCGTCAATATATGTTCTCAAAATATCGGTGAGTTCGGAATAATATTGTTTTACCTGTCCGTTTTGCCATAATTTCTTTAGGCGGAGTTTTTCCAAATCTTGGAGTGCGGTCAGGTGCGGCTTGACTTTTGGCTTGCTTTTGACCGTCCGCTTTTGCGGTTTTTGTTTGCGCTCGTGTTTGACGATATACCATATTAAAAGGGCAATGACGGCGGCAGCGGCCAGACCGATCAGCAAATAGGGGACGATTTCCTTGAAAGTGAGGGGCACCTTTGCGTATGGTTTGATATCGCGGATGGCGGCAGTCGTGTCAACCGCGACCGTGCTTACTTCAATGGCCAATGCCTTGCTTTGGGCTAAAATTTGCGAGTCCGGTGACAGCAAAGGCAGTGCCGGAAAGACAAAACTGCCCGAGTCAAAAGCGGTAATGGTCCAGCGTTGGTGGTAACTGACGGCATTGCCGTTGACGGTCGTGTCAATCGTACTTTTCCCGATAAGGTCCAAACCGTATTGTGATAAGAAATCGGGGGTGACATTGGGCAGCAGGTATGTTGACTTTTGCGGAACCGTATAGGTGAAATCCACGTGAATCTGGTCGCCAATGAGAATGCGGTTGGAGTCCAAGACTGCCGTTGCCTTGTATTCCTGTGCCTGAATGGTCAGACAGCAGCAAAGGAGAATGCAAATGAGTCTGATTGTTTTTTGAATTTCCATAATTAGTAAATCAAAATCAATGATAAACGAATCAAAAGTTTTCTTTATTGTGATAAGTTCAAATTTTTCTTGTTACTTAACCTGTGTTGTCCGTTGTGATTCGAAAGGATGAACGCATAACGGATACTTGGCCATAGGATGAAAGTCGCCGGTTAGTCCGATGGCTTGTGCGTTGCGTATGTCGTGGACAATGGAAATGCAGTTTCGAGAATCTTCAATGCCGAATCCCTTTCCTTCCAAAATCTGTCTGTAACTTTCTGTGTGCAAATCGGTAAATCCGTTGCTGAACTCAATTTCCCGACCTTCTATCGTGATGGAGCGATAGGTCATTTGTCCTTTTTCCTTGATTTCTTTAGGAAGATGTTCGGAATTGATGCTGAGGAAGTAGCGGATTCTTGCCTTTTGGAGTTCCAAATAGCCGGCCACGCGGTCGTGACTTTTCACGTGAACGATATTTTGCTTCACTTCACCAAAAATGTAGGTAAGCATATCGTAAAAATGAATGCCGATGTTGGTGGCCACGCCGCCGCTTTTCTGCTCGTTGCCTTTCCAACTGGCATAATACCAATTGCCTCGGCTGGTAATGTAGGTCAAGTCGATATCGTAGATTTTGTCTTGGGGACCTTCTTCAATTTGTTTTTTTAGACCTTTGATGGCCGGATGAAGACGTAACTGCAAGATGGTGTTGATTTTATGTCCCGTATTTTCTTCAATGGCCTTTAATCCGTCAATGTTCCAAGGATTTAAAACCAGGGGCTTTTCACAAATGATGTCGGCTCCTAATCGCATACCATAGCGGATGTGCGAATCGTGAAGGTAGTTGGGTGTGCAAATGGACAAATAGTTGATCTTTTGTTCCGTATTTTTAAGTTTTGTACAGTGTCGGTCGAAAAGTTCATATTCGGTAAAGAATTTGGTGTAAGGAAAAAACTGATCCAAAATGCCTACGCTGTCATTTTTGTCGTATGCCGCAATAAGTTGATTTCCAGTTTCTTTGATGGCTTTAAGATGCCTTGGGGCAACGTAGCCGCCTACACCAAAAAGAGCAAAATTTTTCATATTAACATTCTATATTCAATTTGCAAATCTACGTTTTTTTTTCGTATTATCGTTGCGAAAAGTGATGAGCTCAAAGTCGTGTTTTTTAATTGTTCGAAGTCGTTCAACCTTTCTAAAATTCAATAACGAAAAAAATTTAATTTTAGTCTGTTTATCAAGCAATAGTTTTTATTAATTTTGCAAAAATATTTTATGCGTTGAATATGGAATCGGAAATTGAAAAATGTAAAGATTTATTGCTCCAAGGAAAAGTTATTCTTTATCCTACTGATACCATTTGGGGACTTGGTTGTGATGCGACCAATGAAAATGCGGTGAAACGTATTTTTAATATCAAGCAGCGTATTGAAGGCAAATCGATGTTGGTGCTGTTGGACAAAAGCGACCGCCTGCCGATGTATGTTAAGCGTATCCCATTGATTGCCTGGGATTTAATTAATGAAACGGCTCGTCCTACTACGTTTATCTACCCGGAAGGCTATAACGTGGCTCCATCTGTGGTTTCGTCCGATGGAAGTCTGGCCATTAGATTGGTTAACAATAAGTTCTGCAAACAGTTGATTGGCAGTTTGGGTCGCCCAATTGTGTCAACTTCCGCCAACATTTCCGGAACACCGGCTCCGCAGCTTTTTGCCGATATTGCTCGAGAAGTCATTGACCAAGTGGATTATGTGGTTCCAGAACAGTTTGCCGATTCAACCGACTATAAACCGTCGCGGTTGATTAAGTTTATTGATGATTATAATTTCGTAGTAGTAAGAGAATAATATGAAAATTGCAGTTTTCCCGGGTTCCTTTGATCCATTGACGAAAGGTCACGAAGAAATTATCCGAAAAGCCGTAATGCTTTTTGATAAGGTTTATGTGGCCATAGGCGAAAACGCTGCCAAACACTGTATGTTTGATTTGGAACGTCGTTTGCAATGGATTCAGAAGGTCTTTGCTGATGAACCTCGCGTGGAAGCCTGCACCTACGCCGGTTTGACGGTGGATTTTTGCAAAAAAATCGGTGCGGCCTATATTATACGCGGACTTCGCAATTCGATGGATTTTCAGTACGAAAAGGACATTGCGGAAGCCAATAGACAGTTGGTTCCTGAAATTGAAACCGTCTTTTTCGCATCTTCTCCCGAACTGGCTCACGTTTCCTCTTCGCTCGTTCGTGAACTCTATCATCATCACGCGGATTATTCTAAATATGTCTCTTTTGAATTGTAATTTATTGATTCATATATGATTATGAGATTCTGGAAGATTTTTGCCCTCATCGTGATTTGTCTTGTGACAAGCGCATCGGTTTGGTCTCAAAAATTGGCACCCGTTAAGATTTTCGGACATGCGGATTTTGCCGCAGGTGAAGAAATTAGGTTACTGGTTTATGAGGATTTGTTGACCTATACACCTCGTGTGGCAGCTTCTTCCAAAATTGCGGCTGACGGGCAGTTCGAATTGTCTTATACAATTCCACAAGTTTTATTGGCTCAGTTGGAAATACGTACTTCCAAAGCCGAGTTTTTTATCGAACCATCTCATTCTTACGATCTTACGATTGATATGGATCCGAACCTGTTTAATTTGTATGCTCCGCAGGATTATGATGGTTTTTTGCATATCGTGAACAATAATCCCGACAAACAGGACTTGAATAGCAAGATTAATTATTTTTCGAGGTTTTATAATGCGGTTTTTGAACGTTTTTCATTTAAAATTTTATATGACCACGATGCTGCGGCGTATGATTCGGTGAAATCCGTTATGAATGAAAAATTTGACGTGCAATATAATCCGTACGATTTTTATCAGTCCTACCAATTCTATGAAATGTCCAATTTGGATAGAATCTATTGGCAGAAAGATGTGGATTCTTTATATAATAAATACCTGAATAACGATCACATTTTATATAATCATCCGAGTTATATGAATTTATTTAATTCTTTTTATGATGATTATGTTTTTATGTCGGCAAAAATTAAAATGGAAACCATATTGGCGTGTATCAATCAAAATGCGAATTATCGACAATTGTTTGACGCTTTGGGCACCGATGCGTTCCTCGTCAATGAAAGAATTCGTGAGTTGGTGGTCATCAAGAGTTTAGGCCAGTTATACTTGAATCATCCGGAATTTGATAAGAACAACATTGTCGCTTTGTTGCAGGAAATTCGTTCCACCAGTCATTTTCCGGAGCATAAACCTTTGGTGGAAAATATGTTGCGTTTTGTCTCCAAGTTTTCGGATGAGCAATTGGTGAAGGAGGTGAAGTTGAAAGAGGGTAACGGGAAAGATTTCTCTTTCAAGAAGTTGAAGGGAAATTGGGTGTATGTTTACTTTTTTCGAACCGATTGTCTGGAATGTGTTCGGGAAATGCAAATCTTGCGCGAAATTAGTGAAAAATTCAAGGATTCGTTGTCGGTAGTGAGTGTTTGTGTAGATTTCGACAAGTATAAATTACAGAATTTATTAAATAAATATCCTCAATTTGATTGGAAATTCGTGTATTTCAATCAGCAGTATGAATGGTTGAACCAGTTGGAAGTGAATGCGTTGCCGGATTATTTGTTGTTGTCTCCGGAAGGTGAGATTTACGAAAGGTATTTGCCGTCTCCGTCCAATGGTATGATGGATTATTTAACGCGATTATTTATGCCTGAGGCAGAAAAGGATAAGAATCCGATGTTTCAGGATAGAAATAAATAAAATAATTTAGAATTTCGTATTGATATCTTTCATTTTGGTCTCGAGCATAGGCACAAAGGTGAAATTGCCGAAGGCCTCTTCCTTGTATTGTTCTTCACTGACTTTGGTAATGCGTTTCATCGTTTGGGTTTTCGTTCCGACGGGAATCACCATAATGCCGCCGACCTTGAGTTGTTGAAGCAAGGTTTGGGGGATGTCGGGTGCGCCGCAAGTAACGATGATTTTGTCGTATGGGGCATATTGTTGAAACCCTTGGAATCCGTCGCCAAAATGAACAATGATTTTGTCGTTGATTTTGGATAGCAGGTTTTTGGCGCGGCTATAAAGTTGCAGGTGGCGTTCCACAGAAAAAACGCGCGCTCCCATAGCACCCAAAATGGCGGATTGAAATCCGGATCCAGTGCCGATTTCCAAGACTTTCTCGTTGGGTTTGACTTGCAGCAGTTGGCTTTGGAAAGCCACGGTGGAAGGTTGGGAGATGGTTTGGTCGCAAAGAATGTGCAGGGCAGTGTCTTCGTAGGCTTTGTCCCACAGAAAAGAATCGACAAAAAGATGCCGATCCACTTTGTCAAAAGCAGACAGCACGAGTTCATCGGTTATTCCTTTTGTCCGCAAATAACTGATTAACTTTCGTTTTGCCCCTAAAAGCATATAGTCAACTTCCATCAAAATAAATTTCAGCAAAAATACTAAAAATAACGGATTGCTGCTACCGAAAAAAATACTCTTTTTTTTGTGAAAAAAAGTAACGGCAAGCTTTTTTTTTATATCTTTGCAAGTCATAATTTAAACTCGATTAAAATGAAAAAAATATTAGTCATTGGAGCTTGCGGACAAATTGGTTCCGAACTCACGCCCGCACTTAGAAAAGTCTATGGTACCGACAATGTCGTTGCTGCCGATTTGATGTACCCTTTGAAAGGCGAATTGGCCGACAGCGGTCCTTCTTGTCAGATTAATGCTACCAACGCTCAAGATATTGCCGATGCAGTAAAAAAATACAATATTGACTCTATCTTTAACCTGGCTGCCATCCTTTCAGCCAAGGCGGAAAACAATCCTATGTTGGGATGGAACGTGGGAATCGGTGCCTTGCTCAACTGTCTGGAAGTTTCTCGCGAATGCGGTTGTGCCTTGTTTACGCCAAGTTCTATCGGTGCTTTTGGTCCCGAAACCCCTCACAATATGACTCCGCAGGACACCATTCAGCGTCCAAAGACCATTTATGGCGTCACCAAGGTGACCGGTGAGTTGTTGAGCGATTATTATTTCAAGCGTTTTGGCGTTGACACCCGTTCGGTGCGCTTCCCGGGTCTGATTTCCAATGTCACACTTCCCGGTGGCGGTACCACGGACTATGCCGTGGAAATTTATTACGCTGCGGTCAAAGGTGAAAAATTCACCTGCCCAATCGCCAAAGGCACCTATATGGATATGATGTATATGCCCGATGCGTTGAAGGCCGCTATGGATTTGATGGAGGCCGATTCAAGCAAGTTGATTCATAGAAATTCATTCAATATTACGGCAATGAGCTTTGAACCCGATATGATTTATGCGGAAATCAAAAAACGTATGCCCGAATTCGTGATGGAATATAAGTTTGACGCTTTGCGCCAAGGCATTGCAGATTCCTGGCCAGATTGTATGGACGACCATTGCGCTCGCGAAGAATGGGGATTCAAACCCACTTACGACCTTTCTGCAATGACAGAAGATATGTTGAAAGTCCTCAAAGTTAAATTGGCAAAATAAGTATAACCCTTAAATAATAATAAAATGTATAACAATTTTCAAGCTTACTTAAAAAAAGAATTGGCTGACATCGAAAGTGCCGGTTTATATAAAAACGAACGTATTATCGTTTCTCCTCAAGGGGGTGAAATTACATTGAAAAACGGAACTAAAGCATTGAATTTCTGTGCCAACAACTATCTTGGCCTGGCTAACAACCCTCAGCTGATTGCTGCTGCTAAGGAAGCTTTGGAAACTCACGGTTACGGTATGGCTTCTGTAAGATTTATCTGCGGTTGCTCCGACTTGCACAAAGCTCTCGAAGCTAAAATCGCTGAATTTTTCGGAACGGAAGACACTATCCTTTATGCTGCTTGCTTTGATGCCAATGGTGGCGTTTTCGAACCGCTGTTGACCGATCAAGATGCCATTATCTCTGACGCTTTGAACCACGCTTCCATCATCGATGGCGTTCGTTTGTGCAAAGCCGTTCGTTATCGTTATGCCAATGCCGATATGGCTGATTTGGAAAAACAGTTGCAGGCCGCTCAAGCACAGCGTTTCCGCCTCATCGTTACCGATGGCGTTTTCTCTATGGACGGCAATGTGGCTCCATTGGATAAGATTTATGAATTGGCAAGCAAATACGATGCAATGGTGATGGTTGACGAATCACATTCTGCAGGTGTTGTGGGCCGTACGGGTCGTGGTGTTACCGAACAATATAATCTGAGAGGCAAAATTGAAATCTTGACTGGTACACTCGGCAAGGCATTTGGTGGTGCCATTGGCGGTTTTACGACGGGTAAAAAGGAAATCATTGATATGCTTCGTCAGCGTTCTCGTCCATACTTGTTCTCTAACTCAATTCCTCCGATGGTGGCTGCTGCCGGCGTTAAAATGGTGGAAATGATGTCTGCGACCAACGAACTCCAAGACAAGTTGCATTCTAACACCGAATATTTTGTTACAAAGATGAAAGCCGCCGGTTTTGATATCAAGCCAACCCAATCCGCAATTTGTGCCGTGATGTTGTACGATGCCAAATTGTCACAGACTATGGCTGCCAAATTGCAGGAAGAAGGTATCTTTGTAACCGGTTTCTACTATCCGGTAGTTCCGAAGGGACAAGCACGTATTCGTGTACAAATTTCTGCCGCGCACGAAGTGGAACACTTGGATAAGTGTATCGCTGCCTTCACCAAGGTTGGTAAGGAATTGGGTGTTCTTAAATAATAAAGAAAGATTACTGTTAGATCAACATTTTTTGAAATGCGGAAGGCTGAATCTCGCAAGAGGTTCAGCCTTTTTTTGTACTCAGTCTATTTTAGGCCAGTGAACAGTGAACCGTAATCTGGTTTATTTGGGGGTGTTCGGTGTTTGGTTGGTTGATGGGGCATCAAGATAGGGGAAATTTTTTGAAATCCACGCCACCCATCGAAAATTTAAACGCTATTTTTTATAATGACTGTGATTGGGGCGATTGGTTTAATGGGGAACAAAATGACACTTATTCTTCCATCTCTCCGCCCATACCGTCTTCCATTGGCATTTCGGTTTTGCGTTTCTTGTAATTGTTGATTTTATACGTGACATTTAATGCGATACGCCAACCGCTGCGGTCGCGTACACTGTAAGATTCGTAACCGTTATCAGCATTGTGTTGGTAGGAGTTGATTTTCGTTTGGTTGACCATAAACAGCAGGTCTCGGATGTTGAGGCTGACGGTTAGAGTGTTGTTGAGAAAACCTTTCTTTAGGGCAAAATCAAGCGTGTAGCGGGCCGAACGACGTCCTTGGCCAACGCCACCTGTTCCCCAGCCCATACTGCCTGCGGTCAAAGAGGGCGAACTGTATCGGAAGTTGAGCTGAATGTCCCAGTTCTTCTCGAAACTGAAGGTCTGGTTCAATCGGAAACGGAATTCCCAGTTTCTTGACAGGTTTTCATCAATCAAATCATCGCTGTTGATGATGTTTCTATAGAAGTTGAAAGTCGTGTTGATTTTCCAGAATTTGAAGATTTTCTGACTATAAATCAATTCAACGCCGATGTTGTGGCTGCTGTTTAAGTTCTGGTATGAAGTAAGCGTATAAACCAATCCATCGGCAGCCGTTTCCAAAGTGGTGTAACGCGTGATGAGGTGACTGCGGTGGCGGTAAAAGGCCGTGGCACTGAAGAACGATTTGTTGATGTTGAGTTGGTAACCTAATTCCACAGAATTGGCAATTTCAGGATTCAAATAGGGATTGCCTCGACGTACGTTTTGTTTGTCCGAAATATCTTCAAAAGGATTGAGCTGCCAGATGTTGGGACGCTGAACTCGTCTGGAATAACTCAATTTCAATGAATGCTGACTGTTGATGTTGTATTGGATGTGGGCGGTAGGGAAGAGGTTGAAATAGTTCTTCTGGTATTTTTCAGATTGAGACAGTAGGTCGGAAGTGGTGTTGGCCAATTCGCCGCGCAAACCTACCTGGATTTGGAGTTTGTCCCAAAAAGTGTTGGAATAAATGAAATACAGGGCATTGATAAATTCAGTGTATTGGAAGTTGTTGAGTTGAGAGGAGTCGGTGGACCAAGGATTGCTGTTTAAGGCCGTGTCGAGCGAGTAGTCCTGACCGATGCCGCGATAAGTGAATTTATAGCCGGTTTCAATACGTCCGCCATTGCCGATAGGGGTGATGAAATCCACTTGCGCGTTGGCGTTCCTATTGATGGATTTGGTGTTGCTTTTTTTGAAGTAGTCGTATATGCTGGGTGTGGTGTAGTTCTGGACCGACCAGCTGGTTCCGTTGCCCATATTGTGGTTGTATGAAATGTCGGCAGTCAATTCGCGGCCTTTCATCTCGAAGGTCTTTTTATAATTGACGGCCCCATTGAAATTCATATTTTTATTATTTCCATTTCCCAATTGTTGATAATTAGAGTAGGGTACTTGTTCTCCGTTGACAATGCGGGCGTTTTGAGATTGCAACGAGGAGGTGTCGGACCATTGACCGTATCTGAATCCGAAAGAAAAACTTAAAGTGTTCTTTTTGTTGATATTCCAGTCTAATCCGGCTAAGATATTATGTCCTTGGTTGTTGTTGCGTCCAAGGTTGTTTTGCAGTAAATTGGTCGTGTCGTTGCCATACCACGAATTTCGAGCCAAATTGCCGCCGTTGAGGTGTTGGCCGCCACGAAAATTGTAATTGAGGAAAACGTTGATTTTGTCATAACTGTAATTCAAACTCACGTTGGCATTGTAGCGGTTGATATAGGGCTTGACGATATAGTGCTTGGGTTGGGGTTCCAAGGTGTAGAGCGACATTCCACCGCCTAAAGAAACCATTCCGTTAAAGCCGGATTCTCTCTTTTTTTTCAGTACCACGTTCAAAATGCCGGCCATTCCGTCGGGATCCAAACGTGCCGAAGGGTTGGTGATGACTTCAATGCTTTCGATCATAGAAGCGGGAATCTGGTCCAGAGTAAGGTTGGTAGCTCGACCATCTACCAGAATGGTGATATTTTCGCTGCCACGGACCGTGACATTTCCTTCCACGTCAACATCCACGGAGGGAATTTCTTCCAAGACTTCCACGGCGGTGGCACCGTCTGACATAATGCTGGATTCCACGTTGAAGACGGTTTTGTCCAGGTTGGTTTGCAACATTTCTTTCTGGGCTTTGATTTCGACCGCTTGCAGTGACGTGCTTTTGTTGCTCAGCGTGAATTTCGGAATTCGGAAAATACTTTGCTCTTTGCTGATGGTAAAGGGCTTGGAATAATGTTTTCGATATCCTACATATTGAATTTCGACAAAATAGGTGCCAAAACTGATATCGTTAATCACGAACTTGCCTTCTTCGTTGGTAATGCCGGTTTGGGCGATAGTGGAGTCGGAAGACTTTTTAACGTAAATGGTGGCGTATTCTGCGGCTTTTCCATTTTCATCGACAATACTGCCCATTAACGTTCCGGAAGTCGTATTAGACTGATTGTTATTCATCCGTTCGGGTTGAGCGTAACTGAGGTTGGAAAATCCTGTAAAACACAGTGAGACGATAAGCAGACAAATGAGTTTCAGTTTCATATTTTGATGGAGGCAAGTTGCAAATTTCATTTGGGATAATCTAATGGGTGGGAATATGGGAGAAAAAATGATTTTTTATATTTAAACATTTAAAATAAAAACAGCATAGACTAAATTTTTTCGGAAAAGTTTAATCTATGCTGTAAAAATTTAGAGGTTAACGACCATTATTTGGCGTAGAACATATTTCTTTGATCTACGATCTTGGCATTTTTTCTTAAACCTTGAAGAATAACTGCTTCGTTGCGGCCTCTGCCCGCCACGATGTTTCTCAAAGCGGATTTTTCACCAACGTAATTTGTAGAAGCGGGAACGGCGGTGAAGTTGTTCACGTTAGCCACATAAACATAATTTTGACCGGCTACGGCTTTCGTTGAATTTTCGGCCATGTTGAAAATCTTAGCGATAGCGATGTCTTCAATATTTCTATTCATATAGCTTTCAGCCAAGAAAGTCAAAGCAACGCTGTCCATAACCTGGCTGGTGTATTTGGTGGCGATGTCTTGCATTGAAGTGCCTTTGCTCAGTTCTTCATTTACCTTGTCGGCAATCATAGCCACTTTCTTTTCAGCTTTTAATTGATTTTCGATATTGGTTTTTACAGCGTCAAATTTCTGCATGCCTTTTTCTCTAATATCTCTAATAGCGGCAACGGCATAGATTCTATTGTTAAGGTTCATTACATCGGAAACGGCGTCTTTCTTAACGTCTTTGGTGAATGCCCAGCTAACGATTTCTCTGCAGTTTGGCAATTGGGAAATCGTGGCATCCATAGCTCTAACATTCGTTCCTCTTAAGATTTGAACGCCTTTTGAATTGGCTTCGTCGATGAGTTCGTCGGCATTGGAAGCGGCGGCTGCCAATGTGTTGGCGTTGTTCTTAATGTTTTTGACGGTAGCGTCGGAAGGAACGATTTCGGTGGTATAAACCACGAATTGACGTTTTTCAACAGGGGTGGTTCTATTTAACACCTGATATACCACGAAAGCGGAATTGGCATCGTAAACGTAAGTTCCGCCATTGGCAGTGTGAACGAATTCATTATATAATGAAGGAATAGAACCGCGTTCTGGAACCCATAAAGTGGTATCTGTGGCTTGACGGCCTGCCAAATAGTTAGGCAGTAACTCAAAAATATTGGCACCGGCCTTAATCATCTGGTTCAAACTGTCGGCTTCTGCGCGGGCTTGCTTTTTGGTGCGGGTTCCGTTAGGATTTTGAGCCGCAGTCTTGTAATCGACTACCAAGAAGGCTACTTGCACAGAGTCTGGACGCATTTCGCTGCCGTAAACCTTGCCATAATACCAAACGATATCCTGATAAGTGAATGGTTCAATCATTGAGCCGACAGGGCGTTTGAAAATCAAGCTGTCCAAAGCATCGATGGTGATGTCTTCTGCGGTGTAATAGGTGCTGTCAACCAAACCTTTTTCTTCGTTGAGGTTGAAGTCCACCAATGAAGGCGCTGCCACGAAGCGTTGATATTCGGCGTTAACACTGTCCTCGATGGCTTTCAAGTCTTCGGTGGAAGGCGTGATCGGGAAAATGGCGATATCGATATCGCGGAGATTTTCCATCACGTTGAAAGCAGACTTGTGGGCATTGTACCAGTCTTTCATTTCCTTGTCGGTAACGGTAGGTACCATGTCATTGAATACAGGAGCGTATGGATTCAAAATGGCCAAGGAAGCCATCGTGCTCTTGTTCAATTTTGCTACCTGTTCAGTCATCTTGTCTGAAAAATACAGAGAACCTTGAGCCATTGCATAGTAATGCATTCTCTTGGCATCTGTAATGTTGAAGCGCTGAACGGCTTTGTAGGCGTTGTAAAGGTCTTCCGCGCCTTCTACACCCTTATAATCTTCAATATTGGTAATAACATTTAAGGCGTTTTCAACTCCGAACTGTTGAGCCATCACGTTAACCATTTGGGCCAAGAGTTGGTTGGGCTGGTTGGTACGAAGGCTGGCCATCATTTCTTCCGTGGCTGCTTCAATCATTTCATCCGAATATTGCAAGCCCAATTTGTCGAGTTGCTTATCTAATAATTTTGTCTCAACCAAATTCTGCCAAGTGAGCTCGTGAATCTGGTAGGTTTCATTTTCTTCCAACGATTGTTTGTTGTACAGCATTTTCCAAAGAGCGGTATTCTCTTCGTATTCTTTGCTGTATTGATCGTTCAATTTTTCTCCGTTGATGCTTGCCATCGTGTATTTGTCGGAGAAAAGGTTGGTTAATTGTGTAAAGTCGCCCACGATAAAGGCCAATAATGCAAAACCGATAATAACCATCAAAAGCACTCCATGCTTACGAATTGCGCCAATTGCTGCCATATTGATTATGTTTTTAGTTGTAAATAATTTTTTAGGGTGCAAAAATAGTGTTTTTTTTTGTACGATGATTGATTTTTAAAAGAAAAAATGTATTTTTGCAAACTTTTTTTAGTTAACCTAATTTATCACAAAAATTTTAAAGAATGAAATCAGTATCTATTAGCGGTTCTCTTAGAGAGAACGTAGGGAAACGAGATGCGAAAGCTCAGCGTGCCAAAGGGATGATCCCTTGCGTAATTTATGGCGGACAGCAACAATATCAGTTCGTTGTTGACCAAAGACAGTTCAAAGATTTAATCTACACTCCGGAAGTGAAGTATGCCGTTTTGGATCTTGATGGCAAAAAATTCAACGCCATTCTCCAGGATGCCCAATTCCACGCCATTACCGACAACCTGTTGCACGTAGATTTCTTGGAAGTTGTTGAAAACAAACCTATCACTATTGATATCCCTGTTAAGGTTTCAGGTACTTCTCCTGGCGTTCTCCGTGGCGGTAAGATGGCCAAGAAAGTTAGAAAACTTAAAGTTAGAGGTCTTCTTGAACACATTCCTGAATACATTAACCTCTCTATCGATGGTATGGAAATCAATGATAACTTGAGAGTTTCGGATGTGAAAATCGACAATATCACGGTTGTTGACAATCCTTCAAAAGTGTTGATTTCTATCTTGACTTCTCGTAACGTTGACGATACGACTACTGAAGCTGCTGCTGAATAATTTATCAGTTCATATAAAGCGGAAAGGAGGACGAATTTTTTTCGCCCTCTTTTTTTATATTATTAATGTTGATTATAAAAAAAATTGTATTTTTGCTCTTTGGACTAAGTTTTCAAAAAATGAACCGATTTTGTCGTTTTGTGGTTTTTGTCATTGCGGTTTTAGCCTTTACGGCGTGCCGTCCGCGCGATAAATATCCCGTCGAACCGGCCATCGAATTCATCAGTCTGGAAAAAATTACCGAAGAAGGGAATGATAAAGATGTCAGGTTGGCATTTAAATTCACCGATGGCGACGGAGATGTTGGTCTTGATGATGACGATCTGTATTTTCCATTCGACACGTCTTCCATCTTTTATTATAATTGCTTCATATCTTATTTTGAAAAGCAAAACGGTGAATTTGTCGAGGTGGAACTACCTCTGCCTTTGAATATGCGTATTCCAAGATTAAGCAAAGAGGTGTCAGAGTCCATTGAGGGGGAAATCTACCTGGACCTGTATGCCGTCAATCCATTTTCGCGATTTGATACGATACGTTATGAATTGTTTATCGTTGACCGGGCGTTAAATTATAGCAATGTTATAACCACGTCGGAGTTCGTGGTAGATAAGAAAAAGTTGAAACAGAAAAATCCATAATCAGGAAGAAAATGACATATTGCCCGTTTCTTCCAATAAAACATAATTGAAATAAAATGACATTACAAGAAGTTATTATGGCTGCTTTAGCCGAAGACATTGGAAATGGAGATCACTCTTCTTTAGCTTGTATTGATCCTGCCATTCAAGGCGAAATGCAATTGTTGGCCAAGGCCGACGGCGTCATTGCCGGAATTGACGTGGCCAGTTTGGTGTTGCATAGCGTCGATCCCGATATTATTATGAAAAGATTTAAGGACGACGGCGACGAAGTCCATAAGGGTGACGTTGTGTTTACCATTCAGGGTTCTTCGCAAAAAATGCTGACGGCCGAACGCACGGTGTTGAATTTTATGCAGCGTATGAGCGGCATTGCCACGGCTGCCAGAAAATATGCAGATATCGTGAAAGGAACCAAAGCAACCATTTTGGATACCCGCAAAACCACACCCAATATGCGTGTCTTTGAAAAATACGCCGTCAGGGTGGGCGGTTGCCAAAATCACCGCTTCGGACTTTTCGATATGGTGATGTTGAAAGATAACCATATCGATTTCGCCGGTGGCATTGAAAAGGCCATTGACAAGACACGTCAATATTTGAAAGACAATAAGTTGGATCTTAAAATCGAAATCGAAACCCGCAGCCTGGAAGAAGTAAAACGGGTGATGGAACACGGTGGCGTTGACCGGATTATGTTGGATAATTTTACTCCCGACTTGATTGTCGAAGCGTTGAAATTGATTGATGGCAAGTATGAAACCGAAGCTTCCGGCAATATCACCATCGATAATCTGCGCCAATATGCCGAAACCGGTGTGGATTTTATTTCTGTGGGCGCGCTCACGCACCATATTGCCAGTCTTGATTTGAGTTTGAAAGTTATTTAATCATCTTGAAATGAAAAAATGGTTGAAGGTTCTGTTGATAGTATTGGGTAGCATTCTTCTTTTCTTGGCTATCCTTACCGTTTGTATCGGGCCTATCGCGAAAGTCGTTATCGAAAAACACAGCAAGGAAATCTGTCACCGTACGGTAACGATGGATAAGTTGCGTATCAATCTCTTTACGGGAACGGTTGGCATTTACGGTTTTAACGCGATGGAAGAGGACGATGCGAATTCGTTTTTGAAGTTCAATACTTTGAAAGCAAATATTAATGTGTTTGCCTTGATTACCAAAACGGTGAAATTACGTTTTATTCAGTTGGATGCTCCGATTATTCACGTAAAACAGCGCGACTCGATTTTCAATTTTTCTGACATTATCGAATTTTATCGTCCTGAAGAACCCGATACCACGCCGAGTACCTGGGTGGTGGATTTGAACAATATCGCATTGACCCGGGGGGATATAGAATATGCCGACTTACTTTTGAATAGTGAGTTGCACATGCGCGACATCAACATCGAAGTGCCCCGCCTCTGTTTTGGTCGAGGCCATTCCGACGCGAACCTGAGTCTGCTGTTTGAAAAAGGCGGCAAGTTGGATGTGAAATTGGATTATGGTATGTCGGAATCTGATTTTATGGTTTATTTGAATTTGGATAATTTTAATTTGTCACCGGTAGTGCCGTATTTGCGCAAGTTTTTGACTTTTAAAAGAATAAAAGGCGTCTTGTCTGCCAATGTGATGGTCACTGGAAATCTGAACCATATTTTGGAGATGTCAGCCAAGGGGAATGTAACTTTGCGGGATTTGGACGTGGACGGCAAATATCACGAGGATATCGTGAAAATGGACCGTTTGAGCGTGGATGTGGATACGCTGAATATTGAAACCTTACAGTTCTATTTTGACAAGATAGAGTTTGACGGACTGCAGGCAAATTTTGAAATGAATAAGCACGGAAATTCCTTTGCGACTTTGTTTGCTGAAGATAAAGATGCGGAAAAGAAAGGTAAAGCCGAAGATATTCCAACTGTGGAAGTGACGGAGGACGGTGTTGACTTGCAGGAAATACAACCAAAGTATCCAGATGTAAAAATTAATCATCTGCTGTTGAATAATTGTGGTCTTTCTTTCGTGGATAAAACCATTAAGAAGGGGTCAATGAATCTCCCTGTAAGCAATATCCACGTTGATGCGCACAATTTGTCTTCTAAGTCGTTGAGTGAGGCTAATTTATATGCTCACTTTGGTAAGACAGGTGAGTTTCTTTGCAGGTGGAAAGGTTATTTGTCTGCTTCGGGCAGCCAAGTCGTAACGGTAGAAATCAAAGATTTGCAAATGAAGGAGTTGTCACCATACTGCGTTCATTATTTTGCTTATCCAATATCGAATGGTGTCTTTGTTTATAAAGGAAGTGCCGCATTAGTCAATCAGAATCTGAATAATCAGAATCACGTTGATCTTTATAATTTGAAGATTGACAAAAAAATGAAAAATATTAAACCTGAATATAAGATACCGTTGCAGGCCGCGGCATACGTTTTGACCGATATTACGGGTCGCGCCCAACTCGACCTTCCTGTGATGGGAAATGTCAAAAATCCCAGCTTTTCTTTGAAAAAGGTTATTATCAAGGCCTTTCTAAATACGATTTTGAAGGTGGTGGCCTCTCCTGTGGACTTGATTCTTCAGGCTTGTCGAGCCAATGCCAATGCGTTTAACGATATGACTGTGGATTTGAATCAGCAGTCAATTACGTCAAAGCAATACGATCAGTTCAATGCCATTTGCGAGGTTATGAAGGCAAAACCTGATTTGGTCGTCACTATCCAGACATCTTTTAATGCTGAAAATTATAATCCGACTGAAGTTTCCGAAAACAATGACCTCACGATGCAGCAGTATGCGCAAGTCAAAGCGTTGATCCACGAGCATTTCGGAAAATACGGAATCACGCCGGATAGACTTCGTTTTAACGACGAATTTGGCAAAAAGGTATGTTTGAAAGATAAGGCGATTTTGAGTTTTAACGTGATTGTGCCGGGTATGGACGACATTGAAGGAATGGATGCCGTGTTGGAATCAGAAGCGAAAAGTAAATAAGTTATGAAAATTAAGGAAGTTATTGAACATTTGGAGAAAAAGTTCCCTCTTGAATGGCAGGAGGATTTTGACAATAGCGGAATGCAGTGCGGTGATAAAGAGCAGGAAATTTCGGGGGCTTTGGTGTGTTTTGAGTTTTCTGACCAGGTAATACAGGAAGCAATTGACCTGAAAGCCAATTTTATTGTGGCACATCATCCTTTGATTTTCGGAAGCGGTCTCAAGAAAGTGGAACCCAACAATAGAGTAGGGCGTATGGTTTGTAAAGCCATCGAAAACAAGTTGGTGCTGTATTCAATGCATACGAATGTCGATAGTGGCATCAATGGCGGCAATGAGGCGTTTGCCCAAAAACTCCAATTGCAAAACGCATTGGTCTTGGATCCGAAAAATCCTGATGCAGAAGTTGGCGAACAGGTCGGTTTGGGAAAGATAGGAAATCTTCCTCAACCTATGATGCTGAAGGATTTCCTCGCTTATGTGAAGAAATGTTTGGCTATTTCCGTGGTGAAGTATTCCGGTGACTTGAATCGAGTCATTAACAAGGTGGCTGTATGCGGTGGTGCCGGTGGCTCGTTGATTTCTACCGCCCTGCGTGCAGGCGCTGATGCCTTTGTAACTGGCGATGTTCGTTATCACGATTTCTTTGTCCCTGATAATCAGATGGTTATTGTTGACGTGGGACATTATGAGGGAGAACATTTCATTAAAGAATTATTGTATGACGAATTAATGGAAAATTTTAGTAATTTTGCAATCCATTTTTCTAAATTGGATAAATTAGATATTTTATATATATAATCTTGATAATCAATATAATAACACGCATATTATGGCAACAAGAAAAGTAGCAAATGATGAGGAAGTTGCAAAAACAACTTCTAAAACTGCAAAAAAAACGACAGCAAAGAAAACCGAAACCAAGAAATCTACAGCAAAAAAGTCTGCAGAGGAAGATGTGGTGAAAAAAGCAGTTTCCAAGAAAAATCAGCCAGAGGTGATTGAAACTCACATTGAAGAGCAAAATGGTGAATCCGCCGAAGATATCACGATTGCTCAAAAATTGTTGTCACTATACAATCTGCAGCAGATTATGTCTCAGATTGACCGTATCCGCGTGATTAGAGGTGAACTTCCCGATGAAATCAGAGATTTGGAAGATGCCCACGAAGGAATGCAGACCCGTATCAATAAATATAATGAAGATATTGACAATTTGAATGCTAAGATTGCTGGTGAAAATACCAAAACCCAAGAAGCAATTGCCGCTATCAAGAGATACGAGGAACAACAGAATAATGTTCGTAACAATCGTGAATACGAATCTTTGTCCAAAGAAATCGAATTCCAGAAATTGGAAATTCAAGTTGCTGAAAAACATAAAGTGAAATTCCAGGCTGAAATCGCCGCCAAGGTCGAAGAAATTGAGACTTTCAAAGAAAAATTGAAAGAATATGAAGAAATCTTGGAACAGAAGAAGAGTGAGTTGGACGATATCATTGCCGATACGGAAAAAGAAGAAAAGGAATTGTTGGCAAAGGCCGATGTCTTGAAAGTGAAAGTGGATGAACGATTGCTGACGGCTTTTGAACGTATTCGTCACAACGCCCGCAATGGTTTGGCCATCGTTCAAATTGAACGTGATGCCTGCGGCGGTTGCTTCAGCACAATTCCTCCCCAACGTCAGTTGGACATTCGCCTCCACAAGAAAATTATCGTTTGCGAAGCTTGTGGTCGTATCTTTATTGACAAGCAGCTGGTGGAAGAACAAACTGCAAATCAGGCAGAATAAATTATTTCTGAATATATAAATGAAACGAGGGGACACATAATGTTACCCTCGTTTTTGTATATACGCCAAAATTTTGTTATTTGTTTTTTTCGTTTGCCACACCCAATTTCGACAATACGAATTTGCCTAAAAGTGCGGAAAACATACCGATGCACCAGCCCGCGAGGAGGTCTCCTGGATAATGTACGCCTAAATATATGCGACTGTAACTGAGTAACAATACCCAGACAAGCATTGCGGCAATCAGCCATTTTTTGTGTTTTGCCAAGTAGAAAATGATATAAAAGGCGAGGGTAATCGAGTTGGCGGCGTGTGAAGACGGAAACCCGAACGGACCTCCCGTGTATAGTGTTCCGTCAGGTTCGGCCACTAAATGCACTTGACCGTCCAAGGCAATTTCGTGGCTGGGACGGGGCCTCTGTACGTTTTTCTTGATGAGGTTGCAGCTTTGGTCAGAAATAACAAGACTGATGATAAGTGCAATAATAATAGGAATGGCTTTCTTTTTCCATTTTTTGACCATAAAAAAAGTGAAAATCGCATATAATGGAATCCAAATGAAACGGTTTGAAACCCAATAAAAGAAAAAATCAGCACAAGAACAATGTAATCCATTGAAAAAAAGAAAGACAGATTGATCTAAATGAGTGAGCTGACTAAACATTATTCAAAATCTGGATAGAGTAAATATTGTTTTCTGAGTTGCTTGAACTTTTCAAGTTGAGGTTGCCAGGAAGCTCTGATTTCGTCTTCATTTTTCCCGGCGATAATGTCTTTTCTCAGTTGGCTGGAACCTGCCAATTTATCAAAGAAATTATTGGCCAAAAAGAATTTGTCCTGATCAGGAAAATGCTGGTAGGCATTTATGATGTACCCGATTTCAAATCGGTTACCAAGATTGAGACGTGCATTGGCATATTCAGACAGGTTGTAACCTCTGCAATCGAGTCCTTTCTGAGGAGGGTTTTCTGAAACGCCGTGGATGGGCACGGGTGTGAAATGATAGTCGCCAGCGGTTAGTTGAGGATGTCCATAGACTTGAAACGGAATGGGAGTTCCGCGGCCGACGCTAATTTGCGTGCCTTCGAAAAGGCAGAGCGAAGGATAAAGGTAGATGGCTGCGGCAGTCTGCAAATTGGGTGATGGGGCAATGGGAAGTTCATAACGGGTGTTATGCGTGTAATTGTCCATAGGCACGACTTGCAGTTTGCAATGGATGCCGTTGGCTAACCAGGATTCCCCGTTGATCATACGGCCGTACTCCCCGATGGTCATACCGTGGACAACGGGAACCGGGTGCATTCCGACAAAGGATTTGAATGCCGTATCGAGAACGGGACCGTCAACAAAGTATCCGTTGGGATTGGGTCGGTCGAGTATGATGACTTCTATATTGTTTTCTGCGGCAGCTTCCATCACATAATGCAGGGTGGAAATGTAGGTGTAGAACCTGCAGCCGACATCTTGAATGTCAAAAAGAATGATGTCAATGCTGTTGGGAGTGATGCTCGGTTTTTTATTTTTGCCGTAAAGTGAAACAATGGGAATGCCGGTTTGGGCATCTACGGATGAGTTGATAAGGGCTCCGGCTTCGGCATCTCCGCGGAAACCGTGTTCGGGACAAAAAATAGTGACCACATTGAAGCCGGCCGCCAGTAGCGTATCTACCAGGTGCTTGTTACCGACGGTAGAGGACTGGTTGCCGCAAACGGCAATTTTTTTGCCTTTCAATTGGTCGAAATACAAAAAGGTGCGTTCTGCTCCCATACGCAATGACTGGGCTTGACAGCTGATGAAAAGGCAAAACGTAAACAATAGCAATGACAATCGCTTCATCAAATTTTAATTTAAATGACAGAAAATCAATATGTAAGTTTAAAATTCTTCAGTATCAATCGAATAAATCAAGAGTTTTTCTTTTTAGTGAAAATTCGCATTGTCCAGAGTATAAATGACCATAAGAAACAGATGGCGGCAAAGACTAAAGCAATGCGGGCAAGGTAGTCGCCGTGTTGAACGTAGAAGGTGATTTGGTCGTTGGGGTAAACCGTTTGCTTGATAGCCAGGCGTTGGTTGTATTTGGTCGCCTGATGAACATCTCCGCTTTCGTCAATAAAGGCACAGATGCCGGGATTAGACGAGCGAAGAACGGTGCGGCGTGCTTCTATGGCACGGAGTCTTGAAAACAGGAAGTGCTGTTTGTATCCCGGGGTGTCGCCCCACCAGGCATCGTTGGTGATAACTGCCAACAATTGCGCGCCATCTTTGGCAAAACCGGCACAGACTTCACCGTAGGCCGATTCGTAGCAGATCGCTGTTCCAATTTTGACGCTGCCGTTGTTGATGGTAGTGTGGAGAGCGTGCTGGGCAGTGTCGGGACTGAGCGAGGTGCGTGGTCCGCCTAAGTTGATAACCAAATCTTCCAAGAAACCGAAAATTTGGGGAAATGGCATTTTTTCAACGCCGGGAACCAAACGGCTTTTGTGGTATAGTTCTGTTGCCCCAAATTTGTTGTAGCAGGTGGCGGAATTGTGTACGGATTGGTACATTCCGTCCTCGCGCTTCAAGTAAGTAATATTGGGTTCTTCAGTGAAAACTTCAAACGTGGATAATCCTAAAATGAAATTGAGTTGAGGATTATTGGCGATAATGGAATCAAAAATTGTGAATCCGAAGTAAAGATAAGAGTCGGCGGGGTAGGTCTTGTCTAAAAGTTCGTTGGCAGAAATGGTATGGGATATGGAAGATTCGGCCGTAACCACCAATTGCGTGCTGTCGCTAAGCATCGGCATTGTCAATTGGGCTAAACGAAGGGCGTGTTCCGCATTGGACATCATATATTGTTCTTCGTAGGCTTCCGTATTATGCTGAATAATGACGGCTTCAATCGGATGCTCGTGCTTGAGGTTGTTTTTGTAATGGTGATATAAGGCTACCGAACCGACGATGGGAATGACTAACCAAGCCAGACAGATGGAAGCAAAGATAATGGATTTTTTACGTTCGCTGCGGAAGAAGCGGATGACGTAGTATATCAAGAAATTGCTTACCAATATCCAAATGGCTCCGCCAAAGATTCCGGTATATTCATACCATTGCACATATTGTGGACATACGTCAAAGACGTTGCCGATATTCAACCAAGGCCAAGTCAAGTCCCAATGGAGGTGCAGGTATTCGAAAGCCATCCAAAAGCTGATGAAAGTGATAGGATGTGCCCATTCGGGAAGACCTTGTCGGCGGCAGCAGTGCCAGAATGCAAACACCAGTGACATAAAACTGCCGTTGAGAATAAAGGTGGCGATGGCTCCTGGTCCCGTGCTGTTGAAAATCCACCAGGTGGTAGCCACATTCCAAATAATGAAAGCAATGACGGCATAACAGAAGGCGATGCCAAATTGATTTTTGTGTCCTTCGCTGATGAGCATATCGCTGACGACAAAAAGTGGTACGAAAGCGAAGAACATGAGAAATGGGAGCCCGGTAGGATTCCAGGAGAGCCAAAGCAGTAAACCCGCCACAATAGCCAAAAGCAGTTTTTTAGCTTTCATTATTATTTATGTTTTTCTTTATATGCTTGAATACCGGATTTTAAGAACGACATATATTTGTCCACGTCTTTTTCAAAATAGGTTGGACCTGCCAAGACAGAACCGTCGTGATCCACTACAAAGTAGCAGGGCTGTGAGTTCTCCTTGTAGATGCTATTTTGGATAAACATATTTTTACCGCCCAATGTAGTGATAGGATCTCCGTCCTGATCTAAAATCTGCTGATCTTTGGATAATTGGATGTTTTTGTCATCCACGTATAAAGCGACAACGATAAATTCTTCGGCAAAGAGTTTACGCACTTGCGGGTCAATCCAAACGGCATTTTCCACGTTACGGCAATTTACGCAGCCGTGTCCTGTAAAGTCAATGAAAACAGGTTTGTTTTGGGCTTTGGCCACGCGAAGGGCCTGATCGTAGTCGAAGTAACCCTTGATGCCGTGGGGCAGGTCAAGTTGGTCGGCGTACATTGCGGCTTCGCTTAAGCTGATGGTATTGCCGCTGACTGCTCCAGCTTCTTGGCGTACCACCTGATTGATGTCGAAGTCTTGGGTGGTCATCGGTGGAAGCCAGCCGGAAATGGCTTTCAAAGGAGCACCGAACATACCGGGAATCATATAGACTACGAAGGCCAAGTCAAGGATGGCTATGGCGAAACGCACGGGACTGTTTTGAACGGGCATATCGTCATCGTAAGGGAATTTGATCTTTCCCAACAGGTAAAGACCCAGCAGTGAAAACAGCACAATCCAAATAGCAAGATAAACTTCACGGTCAAGAATACCCCAGTGGTAGGTCTGGTCAGGAACATTGATGAATTTCAGAGCAAAAGCCAATTCAATAAAGGCAAGCACCACCTTCATCGTGTTCATCCAGCCACCGGACTTTGGCATTTTCTTGAGCATACCCGGGAAGAAGGCGAACAAGGTGAACGGAATGGCGATACCCAATGAGAAACCCAGCATACCGATGATGGGCTTGAGAAGAGAACCGCCAACGGAGTTCAATGCCACGGCACCGGCGATGGGCAAGGTGCAGGAAAATGAAACCAACACGAGGGTTAATGCCATAAAGAAGATGCCGATAACACCACCGCTGTTTTCCATTTTGGCTGATTTGTTGACCCAGCTGCTGGGAAGGGTAATTTCAAAGTATCCAAAGAATGAAAGCGCGAAGATGATGAAAATGACGGCAAATAAAAGGTTGGGAATCCAGTGTGTGCTAAGAATATTGGCAAAATCGGGTCCGAAAATCAAGGACAGGACAATGCCGAAAATGACATAAATGACGACAATGGAAAGTCCGTAAATTAAGGCGTAGAACTTGGCTTTGCTTCCTTGTTTCATAAAATAGGAAACGGTCATGGGAATCATTGGAAATACGCAAGGCATCAATAAACCGACGAGACCGCCTAAAAAAGCCATGATAAAGAATGACAATAACGATTCCTCTTCAACGGGGGTGCCGTTGGCGGAATTTTCAATTGGGGTGATCGTCTCAGTTGGTGCAACGGCGCTGTCCGTTGCCGTTTGCGATTCCGACTCCGATTCGTCTGTTTCTTCTTCTGTGGCAGCCGCGTCTGAACTTACCGCGTGGTTGAAACCTTTGACATCAAAATTAAATTTCTGGTCAATGGCAACACAACGACCTTCAATGCAGCATTGTCCCGCCAATTTTCCTTTGATGACAAAGTCCTCATTTTGGCGAATTTGGACTTTCTGCTTGAAAGTGACGCTCTTTACGAAATAGCGTGATGTGTCGTCAAAAACGGGATCGTGATGCACAATGGGCTTCGGCTCAATGACTTTTCCCATTCGCTTGTAACTTTTCGAATCAGTAAAGGTAAATTCCAACGGCATTTCCATACCATTGTTGTGACTCTGTGCGTATAAGTGCCAGTTCTCTTTGATGTTGGCTTGAAATTGCAATTCTGCAATGGAATCATTGACTTTAACGGTTTTGAAAGTCCAACTTACGGGATTTTCTTGACCAAAGATACTGCTTGAAATCAGCAGTATGGCACAAAGACTGAGGAGTATTTTTTTCATCATTTTTTATTTTTATTTTATCTTTATATCGTATATTAATATAGCGGGCAAATTTACGTTAAAATTTTTAATTGATTGCTTTTTTGGAATGAAAAAATAAGCCGAAAATCATTTTTTCTTGGTAGATAAGTTCTTTGTTCGTTTTTGACCGAATAATATTTTCGCCATTTGTTAATTATGGGCCTATTAGGACCGAAAAATTCTAAATCCTTAATTCCGCAGATTATTCTTGAATTTTGCCTGTTGAAAAATGACAAGCCGTTGTTAATAAATAACTTAGCAACGACTTGCATTTCTCGATAATTTCACCTATTTTTGTGCTGTGAAACCTAAAAAACGGGTGAT
>JAZLHE010000055.1:0-61212 GCA_045616665.1 Bacteroidales bacterium
TGACGAATGTAGGGTTCAGGGTATAGGGTTGAGGGTTTAGAATGTAGAATGTGAAGGAAGCCAAGATGCCGTATAATTCCCCTCCTTTTAAGGAGGGGTGGCCGCAGGCCGGGGTGGTTGTTGCCGAACGGAATAGGCTGGCGACCGCAGGTCTCACTGGTGGCCGCAGGCCGGGGTGGTTGCCGTGTAGGGTTAAGGGTAGAGGGTTTAGGAAGCGAGATGCGATACTATCCAAAAAAGTGTGTAAAATTCAAAGTTTTATATTTTTGTAAAGCGAAAATTAAAAACAAAAATACACACTTTTAGGGATATTACTTATTTGCAGGACTGAAAGCCGATGTCACTACGGAAGAACAAGCCGTCGCTTTTGATTTGAGCCACTCCCTCGTAGGCGTCTTTGCGTGCTTCGTGGATATCCTTTCCTTTGCCGACCACGAAGAGGACGCGGCCTCCGGCGGTTTGCCATTGTCCTTCTTTGCAGGCGGTTCCCATGTGGAATACCAATTGTTTCACATTTTCTAAACCGTTGATTGTCACCCCTTTGGCATAATTTCCAGGGTAACCGTTTGAACTCAGCACCACGCCCAGGAATGTTTCGTCGTAAAATTCAACTTGTGTTTCTTTTCCGTCAATGACATCCAATATGTGTTGAACGAGGTCGCTCTTGATTTTCGGAAGTACCACTTCGGTTTCAGGATCGCCAAAACGGGCATTGAATTCAATCACTTTCGGTCCGTTTTGGGTGAGCATCAAGCCTCCGTACAAAACACCGCAGAAGCTTTTGCCTTCTGCCACCATGGCGGCGGCCACGGGTTTCATAATTTTTTCCATAGATTCGTCAATGACGCTTTGCGGAATGATGGGGACGGGTGAGTAGGCACCCATTCCACCGGTATTGGGACCTTTGTCTCCGTCAAAGGCTCTTTTGTGGTCCTGCGCAATGACCAATGGCACCACTTCTTTGCCGTTGACCAAAGTAAGCAATGAAAATTCGGGACCTTGCAGAAATTCTTCGATCACGACCTTGCCTTTGCCGAATTTGGTGTCCAACAGCATATCACGAAGGGCTTGGTCGGCTTCTTCCATAGTCATTGCCACGACTACGCCTTTGCCGGCTGCCAATCCGTCGTATTTGATAACGATGGGCGCACCCTTTTCATCCAAATATTTTCTGGCAGATTCATAATCAGAAAAAGTGGCGAAATCTGCAGTGGGAATATGGTATTTGCGCATGAGTTCTTTGGCAAATTCCTTGCTGGACTCGATTTGTGTGGCGGCTTGCGAAGGACCGAAAACTTGGATACCGGCCTGGCGTAAATCGTCGGCAAGACCGTTCTGCAGGGCGGCTTCTGGTCCGATGATGACCAGGTCAATGGCGTTGGCTACGCTCCATTTGACAAGCTGCCCATTGTCCTTTTCGTCGATGGCTACCGCCTCAAACTGTTGTTTGATACCATCGTTGCCGGGGGCGACAAATACTTTTTCTACCAATTTCGATTGAGCTGCTTTCCAGGCTATGGCGTGTTCGCGTCCGCCTCTTCCGATGACTAAAATTTTCATAGTTATGTTGTTTTAAGGATATACACATTGATAGGCGTGGTAGTGTTCCATTACCTCTTTGGCATAGCGGATGGAGTGGTTGCCGGGATAGTAGCCGCATCGTACCACGGGGTCGTTGTAATATTGTTTTTGTGATTTTAATGAAAGATAATGGAATACTTGATTCCAAGAATAAACACTGTCTTGTGCGTATTTCACGCTCAACGCGATGGCGTCCTGAAGGTGTCCGCTGCCGGCATTGTATGCCGCTGCCGTGATGTAAAGGCGGTCTTCCTCATTTTTGATATTGGGATATCTTTTATAGAGTGAGGCAATGTGTTTTACGCCTACCCGAATTTGGTCATCTACCGAAGATGTGTCAGAAATTCCGTAATGTTCAGCAGTTTCGGGCATCATTTGCATAATGCCGAAACTGCCTCCCACACCCACAAGACCGGTGTTGAATTTTGTCTCTTGGAAAATGATGGCGGCTACAAATCGCCAGTCGATGCCGTACGATTTGCTGTATCTCTTGATGATACCGTCATAAGAGGAAATGGAGTTTTTGCTGTGTTTGCCAAAAGATTGCTGAATGACGTGAGAAGTGGTGGTAAGATAGCGTTTACACAGATTTTCATATCGCTTGGTCCTTTTAAATTGAACAATCCATTCGTTGATGGAGTCGTTTAATGTGGGATTGCAGGGATTGAGTACCCATTCGCGGTTGAAATCGCTGCCGATACGCCCCAATACTTTCAACTGCGGATAAAATGGAAGTAGCGAAATCGCCAGACTATAGTCAGAAGCAATGAAATCTATTTGCTTTTCATCCAATTGTTCAAATAAATCTTCAGTGCTGTTGTGTTCCGAGTAAATGTATTCCCATTTTGTATTGGGACTGATATCCAAAAGCGATATGTCAACGGGAAATTGGGAGGGAATGTAAATCTTGTTGACGGACGTATCGCAGATTTTCGTGTTTTTTCTTGCAATGAGAACCGGATAAGAGTACGAGTGTGGTTCTGAAAAATTCAGGTAAGAGGTAAATGGCTTACCTTTGTTTACATCCATCGCCACCAAATCGTATTCGTTGGTAAAACAAGTATAAAAGGCATTTTCAGGGTCGGTTTCGATGGTGATGAAGATTTTCTTGTTAAAATCCTTGGCCATCAGTTTTAACATATCATATTGGAAACCGATGGGCGAACCACGATAGACAAAGTAATCGGAAGCGTGATAAAATAGGAGCGCGTTGATGGTGTCACCCGTGTTTTCAACGATGGGAACGCTGGCAGTTTTGATAGATTGATGTCCGTTTTTCCATTTTAGGAAAAACACCAATCCCAAGCAAAGTATGGCTAAAACAATATAACTGACATAACTTCTTTTCAAAATGAAAAGTTTTCGTTCGTACTATAATGAACTTGGAAAGACAACCCATCTATTGTCTCGGACTCATTAAAATCACCTTTTCGATAACCTGTCCTTCTTGTAATTTGATTTGAGTATTGCCGACATATTCTTTGTTTTCCACAGTGTCTCTGTAGGTGGCGGTAACATTAAGAAGGGCTTCGTAAGGATAAGTGTGTTCATATACGCCATTGTCATTGGTAGTGCCGTTTTTGCCTTGTTCAATGGCGGGGTGCACCGTTCTTCCCGCCGTAATGGCATTGGGGTAAATGGTCAATTCGGCATTGGGAACCACCGCACCGGTATCAATGCCGGTAGTGGTAAAATGGCAAATTACTTTCAAACCGCAATTATAATTCTTTTTGCATTGCGTTAAGCTAAAAATCAGTACCAATGCTAAAACAGGTATAAGAAACAATGATTTTTTCATAGTTAATGTCTTTTTAATTTCCAATTTGCAAAAATACATTATTTTTTCAAATTTACAATTCTTCAACAATCATTTCACCCCTGGGGTTGAAAACCCTATATTTGGTGAAGTGTTCGTCCGATTCAAAGCCGTCTCCGTAATTGACCGTGCCGTCGCCTTTGGTTTGCTTTACGGGCATTACGGAATAGATTTTTTGCTTATCCTTGTCCCAGATGATTTGCTCTGTTTCAATGGTCTCGTTTTTGATGAGGTCCTTGATGACCACGTTTTTTGAAGCTTCCATTCGGGAAGGGACTTCCACATTGATGGCATAATCGGCCTTGAGCATTGATTGTTTTTCTCCATATTCGTCGTAGGAGTAAATGAGTATGCCGTCGGGACAGTCGGTATAGGTGGTGTCTCCAATGTACTTATTAAGTGTCTTGGCGAATATTTCAAAAGAGGTGATTCCTGCGTCGCTAAAGATAATATGGATATCGGTGGCAGATTCGTCGGGAAACTTGCCATTGTATTCTTTGGCCATCACGGGCTCGCGATGTTTTCCGCAAGAAACAAACAATACCATGACTGCCAGGGCAATCACGGTATTGTATAGTATTTTTTTCATAATAATGTTGACTTATGAATCGATGGATTAGCGAACGGTGGTCGTTTCTTGAATCCAGCATCCAACGTGGTAAGATTGTCCGTCGTTGAGACCTCTGACAAAACGATCCTGCTTGGTTGGGAAAGCCAACTTGGACCTTTTCTCGCTGGCGGTTTCAGCACAGCTTGGATCTACGGCAGCAGCCTTGGCATATTTATCGGCGGCAGCCCAGTTGTAAGCTCTTGGCAAGAAATCGTCGCCGCCGCAGCGGTTGCCGGAAGAAGCGTAAAGGTCGCCGATCAAGATATAGGCCTTACCGCAGTTGGGGTGAATCTTAATGGCTTGCAATGCGGCTGAACGAGCTTCAGAATATTTGTTGCTGATTTGGTAGGCCAAGCCCAACATATAATAGCAGTCCACTTTTTGTTCTTGGGTTTCAAACAAGGAAATAGCCTGGTTGAAGTAGTCGATGGCAGCGTCAATCTCGTTGTTACGCAAGGAGAGGTTGCCCATAAAGAAAGCACTTTGAGCACCTGGTTCCGCACGATGAACAATTTCCAAAGCTTCCTTGAAAGTAGGAGACGTGATACAGCCGCCTTTGCTCATTGTCAATACCATTTTCTTCAAGGCATTGATGTTGTCTTTATTTTGAGCGATTTTCTTGGCATAAACAGCTTCCAATACGTTGCAAGGTGCGTAAGGTTGGAATTTGCCTTCAATGTTGGATAAGGTTTTACGATAGTTGGCTACCAATTTCATCTGACGACTGGTATCGGAAGACAATTGTTTGAAGCGCTTGTCATATTCCATCTTGTCAATTTGGTTGTTGGCAAATGCTGCTTCCAGATTTTCAAAGTTGGGAAGTTGTTTTTCATATTTTACAAAAGCATTGGTGATGGAAATGTCGATGTAATCCGTAGCTCTTTCGTAGGCCTCGATGATGATGGTGGTGTCTCTTTTCATCTGGGTCATAATTTCTGCCACGATGAAATAGGAATCCCAAATGCTGGGTTGGGTGTTTTCCTTTTCCAAATCGATAGATCTGACAAACATATTATAGATTTCCTCAATCTCATCAAAGTTTTTGTTCTTCAAATAGTCTTTGATTCTATAGCGGGTGGCATTGAAAGCCATAAATCCCAAGCCGTTGCCTTCCGTGTATTTGTTTGGGAAATAGATGTGGCGATTTTTGTAGGAGTCGATCAGTTTGTCAACGAGAATTTCCTTTTTGGCTGAATCTTTTTCTGCTTTGATGAGGTTGTCAAACATCGTTTGAGCGTATGTGTGAACACCATCCCAAGAGCAGGGGCAGTGGTTTACGACATATTCCCAAGGGGTAAGGGCGTCGGCATACTGTTTGTTGTTGTAGAAAATTCTAAAGGAGTTGACTTCTTCCAGACATCTTAAAGAGTCTTCTTCATTGGCTCCGTATTTGTAAGGACAACCTTGTTGCGCAAAAGCGAAGGTGGCGATTAAAGACAGAGCAATTACAAAAAATAATTTTTTCATCTTAAATATGTTTTTTAATAAATATTCGTAACTAATAAAGACTTGATTTTATATTAAAGGTTTAATTCTTTCTAAGGTTTAATTATTCTAATTTCATTCGTTGATACCAATGCTCAATGAGTACCATATTGATGCCGACCTTGAAATAATCCTGCCTGATAAGATTATTTTTGGTTGTGCCTAAACTGCTGTATTCAAACAGAAGGTTGATGGCAAATCTGGAAGAGAAGGTTCTGAAAGGTAAGCCAAGACCAACGGAAACGGCAAATTCATCAATGGCTTTTCCCTTCACGTTCATATAGCCGGTAGAGTAGCGGCCGCCTAATCTTAAAGCGATGTTCTTGCCAAATTTACCGGAAGTCGGGTCCGGTATGTATTCTATGCCGATGGCAGAAATAATGGCGTTTTTTAGCGAGTCGCCTTGGCCCATACATTGGTATTTGGCCCAGTTTTGCCAAGTCACGTCTGCTCCAACGGTAAGTTTGTCCTTGAAAGAATACGATAATCCAAATCCTGCGGACTGAGGGATTCTCATATTGCCTTTTTGTCCCATAATGGCCGAAGTGGTATCGTAGGAATAAACACTGCTGTAAATGCCCGTGTAATGTTGTACGAGTTGGTCTCGTTTAACCCAGATGTATGCGGAATTTTCGTAAATGGCTCCAATACCTAATTTGTGATTTTCACCAATGTTAGCTATATATTGTAATCCGGCTTGCAAATAGATTCCGTCCACATAATCGTTTTGGGCAATTCGAAAATTGTAGAAATTATCTCCTTGAAATTCTTCGTATCTGATGGAAGAAAGATTTCCCCAAATGTAGGAAACATTCAAACCAATGGAAAGCCCTTTGTAAAGTTTAAAAGCATTGCCCCAATACAATTGCATCAACCCGCCTTCGCCGGCATACGTATAATTTACTGTGCCGATATGGTCAATTTCCCGAGAGTCAAGAATATTGTATCCTTTATGGCTGAAAGGTACCAGTCCCACGCTGGTGCGCCAGTGACGAGTAATGGGAAGTCCAATGGCAAGATAGTCCAAGCGTCCAATGGTGCCGCTTTGACGCAACGAACTGGTGCGCAAATTGCACGCGTTGATGCTAAATCCCACATCACCGGTAAAGGTTAATGAGTCAAAGGCGACGTATGAAGCGGGGTTGCGGAAATTGATGTAATTGTTGGATTGCATCGCATACGAAACTCCTCCCATCGTGGCGAGAGTGCTGTTGCTACAATTGGTCAAAAGGCCTACGCCATAACGGGAATAAGGCGAACTAATCTCATTTTGCGCAAAAATCCTCGCGCAAATCATCAGGCATAAAGCGACTGAGATGATGATAATTCCCTTATTTTTCAACATAGAAATGTAAAATTTCGTATAATCCTAACGTAACTAAATTTTGGGTGGCAAATATCGGAAAATTTATTGACTTTTGCAAGTTTTCGGCATCGCCGCCCGTGAGGACCACTTTTAAATCGGAATATTTTTGCGCATAGTGGTTGGCAAAACCCTCTATTTCGTATGCAATTCCGTTTATGACCCCACTTAAAATGGATTGTTCGGTGCTTTTCCCAATGACATAATCGATGGATTTTTGTTTCACAAGCGGAAGTTTGCGCGTGTAATGTTGCAAGGCTTTCAATCTCATTTTGATGCCGGGAGCAATGGAACCCCCGAGATATTCGTTTTTGTCGTTGACAAAATCGCAAACTAAGCAACTTCCCAATTGCACAGAAAGTATATTTTGGTGGGGAAACTGCTTGCTCGCTCCAACAGCATTGGCAATGCGATCCGGACCGAGTGTCTGCGGTGTGTCGTACCGAAGAGTGATGGGTAGGGGAGTGTTGGCGGATAAAATGAGTAGTGAACATTGTCCTCGAATAAGTTTTTCCAGCGTCGAATCATATTTTCCCACGGCACATAATATGGCATTCGTGATGGTGTATTGATCAAATAGTTGACGAAGACGACAGGGAGTAATCCGCCGGTATTTCCGAATTTCCACCAGGCGTCCCGTGGGTTCGAAAACGCCTATTTTCTGTAAAGTGTTGCCGATATCTATTGTTAAATACATAATAGTATTTTATGCGTTGCAAATGTACACAAAATTTCAGAAATTGAGACAAAATCCGATACGGCAATGATCATTCCGTTTAAAATAAAATAATGATAAATGTTTTTTTGTATTTTTGCAGAAAAATTGAAAGTATGTATCAAGTTCCTATCTTGCTGGTATTATATAATCGTGTTTTTGAAACCCATAACCTATTTCAGGTCATCAAAGACCTGCAACCGCAAAAACTGTATGTGGCAGCGGATGCTCCTATTGAAGGGGATGTGCAGGATAGCATCAACTGCATTCGTACTAAATCCGTGATTATGCCTGAGTGGCCGTGCGAACTGCATAAATTTTTCCCCGAGGAACACCAGGGAAAAACGGCGGCTATTATGAATGCGATGAAATGGTTCTTTGAGCAGGAAGAGGAAGGAGTAATCCTTTTTGAGGATTGTCTGCCTCATCCCGACTTTTTTGTCTATTGTCAAGAACTTTTGGAACGCTTTCGAAATGACAAGAGGATTTATCATATCGGCGCGGTCAATTTCCGTAAGCATCAGCGGGCACTTAAAAGAAAACAAAAAAAGTACGGCGGCTGCTCCTATTATTTTTCTGCCTACGCCAATACCTGGGGTTTCGCGACCTGGCGGGATAGATGGACCGATTTTGACTTGAATCCCGATGCGTTGAACAAGGTGAATTTCGACCAAGTGGTTAAGCAATATACACGTCGGCCGAAGGAACGTCGTTACTGGCATCGAAGATACAATGTTATTAAAAAGACGCAGGTTCCAATTTGGGAATACCAGTATAATTTCCATATTTGGCTGAATTCGGGTCTGGCCATTGCGCCAACTTTGAATTTGGTTACCAATGTGGGTGTGCATACGAAAGGAACAAAACGTAAGTTCCGCCGTTTGATAAAAAGAGCGTATCCCATCCTTCCGTTGAAGCATCCAAACGACATCGTGTTGGACAAAAAGGCGGATAAATTTATGTTCAAATACGTTTATAGTAGGGAGTTCGTTAAGATTTTTACCAATTGGATCAATGATGTGCTGATGGCCAAAAAAGACGAATTTGACTGGTAAAAAACGTATTAAAATTTTATTTGTCAAAGCATACGAAATTTTTTGTATCTTTGCCGCCTAAATTTTTAAAATAAGTAGATATGGCAAATAATGAACAATTAGGTGCAAAAAAGACCGAAAACACACAAGAAACTGAAAATTTTGGTACTCGGTTAATTAACTTCTTTGCAAAATATCAAAATGTAATTTATGGCATCATCATTGCGATTTTAGTAGTGATTGCAGCAGCCATTGCTTTGAATAAGTTCTATTTTACTCCAAGAAATCAAAAGGCTTCCGCAGCAATGATCGCCCCTATCAACCATTATCTGGCTGGCGATTCACTTTCATTGAACCAGGCATTGGAAGGCGATGACGAAAACGATGGTTTCCTGACCATCATTTCTGATTATAAATTAACCAAGACTGCCAATACTGCTAAATATTATGCAGGTTTGTGCTATTTGAAACTCAATGACAAGGAAGAAGCTTTGAATTATTTGTTGCAATTCAAGAAAAAAGAAAAAGTTCTTTGGTATGCTTGCCAAGCTTTGATCGGTGATTTGTATGACGAACAGGGCGATGAAAGCAAGGCTATTTCTTATTATAAAAAATCAGTAGAAAATGATGATCCTTATTTCACTCCTATCAATCTGTTCAAATTAGGTCAGATGTATGAAAGAAGTGAAAACTGGAAAGAAGCCGACAAGGCCTATCAACGTATTGAAAGCGAATACTACGATCAATATATGAGTATGGGCGTGGCTAAATTTGCTGAAAACGTAAAAAGCAAACTTCAATAAAGATGGCCGATAAGAAGAAAAATCTCTCTGAAATTTCATTCACTCCACATAAGCAATTCTCACCCCAACAGGTGAGAATTGGCATTATAGTGAGCCAGTGGAATAACGAAGTTACGGATAAATTGAAAGACGGAGCCGTTGAAACCTTGGCGGCTAACGGTGTTCCCAAAGCCAATATTCGCATTTGTTCCGTGCCCGGAAGTTTTGAACTCCCGTCGGCGGCAGTGATGATGCTGGAGGCAGATGAAAAAATGGATGCGGTGATTTGCTTAGGCTGCATCATCCAGGGTGAAACCCGCCATTTTGACTTTATCGCCCAAGCTGTGGCCGATGGCATCACGAAAGTGGCCATTGATTACGCTACTCCTGTTATCTTCGGGGTGTTAACTTGTAATGATATGCAGCAAGCCATTGACCGTTCGGGTGGAAAACACGGCAACAAGGGTGTGGAAGCAGCAGTCAGTTGTCTCCAAATGATAGATTTTCAAAGATCGTTATGTTAAGAGTTGTTTTTATGGGTACGCCAGAGTTCGCTTGCGCGGGTCTGGAAGCCATTATTGCCTCTGATTTTGCTGAGGTGGTTGGAGTTGTAACTGTTCCCGATAAACCTGCGGGAAGAGGTCAGCAATTGCGCTTTTCGGAAGTGAAAAAGACGGCCCTGGCTCATCAATTGCCGGTTTTGCAACCCGAAAAACTAAAAGACGAGGATTTTGTCCGTCAGTTGAAGCAATTGAATGCGGATGTGTTTGTCGTGGTAGCATTCCGTATCCTGCCGGAGGTGGTTTATTCCATTCCTCCCAAGGGTTCGTTTAATCTCCACGCGTCCCTATTGCCCAATTACCGTGGCGCCGCACCTATTCAGCGTGCGGTGATGAACGGGGAAACAATGACCGGCGTGACCACTTTCTTTTTGAATCCTCAAGTCGATTGTGGCGATATCATCGACCAGGTGGAAGTTCCCATCGGTCCCAATGAAACTACCGGCGAACTGTATGACCATTTGATGAGGGTGGGGGCAGACTTGATTCTCAAAACCCTTAAGGCCATTGAAGCCGGCAACGTAAAGGGAAAGTGTCAGCAAGTGCCCGAGAATGTGACGCTGAAACCTGCTCCTAAAATCTTACGGGAGGATATGCTGATAGACTGGAAACATCCGGCACAGACTGTCTTTAATCAAATTCGGGGACTGTCTCCATATCCAGGAGCATTTACGCGGATAAAGAATCTTGAAGGCAGAGAGTTTATCCTGAAATGTTATGAGGCAGAAGTGCGAAATGCCGTTCAAAATGGAAAAATCGGTCGTTTTGAAATTGACAAAGCGGGTAATTTTGTGGTAAATGCTGCGGATGGGCAGGTGATTCTGAAAACCATTCAGTTTGAAGGGAAAAAGAGAATGCCTTCCGGCGAATTTGTGAGAGGATGGCATAGTGAGAATTTTGAAAACGTATTATATTAAAATTGTAAATTCCTAATCCTGAAATGGAACAGCATTCGAAATTATACCGTATTGAAAATCGAACTACACGACAACGGGTTTGTGAATATTTGCAGACCTTTTTGACGGAGGAACGCAATATGCGTATTTTGGAGGTGCTGGCCCAGCGCACGCGACATTTCACCGTGGTGATGGAAGACTTGTTCCAAACGCAGAATATCAGTGCGGTGATGCGTACCTGTGAATGCTACGGACTTCAAGATGTGTATGTTGTGGAAGGTCGTTATGACTTTCAGGTGCACAATGCCATTTCGATGGGTTCCACCAAGTGGTTGACTCTGCATAATTACAAGGCGCAGGAACACAATATGCGCCAGTGTGCCAATGAGTTAAAAGCCAAAGGGTACAAGGTGGTGGCTACGCTTCCTTCCGAGAAAAGCTGTTTTCTGGAAGATTTGGATGTGGAACAACCGATGGCTTTCCTATTTGGTACGGAATTGACAGGTCTAACCCAAGAAGCCATTGATTGTGCCGATATCCACGTGAAAATTCCGATGTATGGTTTTACCGAAAGTTTCAATATTTCCAATTCCGTCGCCATCACGCTTTCCACTTTAGTCGAAAAATTGAAAAAATCTTCCGTAAATTGGTCTTTATCCGATGTCGAAAAGGAAGAATTGCTCTTGGAATGGCTGCAAAAATCCCTTAAAACCCCTGATTTAGTAGTCAAACAATTTTTAGACAAAAATAATTTGTCTGTTTAAAATATTTTTGTATTTTTGCATCCCAAATTTTTGGAATAGATAATTTGAAATAATAATAAAAAAACATAGCGATGAAAAGAACATTCCAACCATCCAACGTAAGACGTAAACACAAACATGGCTTTAGAGAAAGAATGGCCACCGCCAATGGTCGTAGAGTTTTAGCAGCTCGTCGTGCCAAAGGAAGAAAGAAATTAACCGTTTCTGACGAAGAATTGGGAAGAAAGAAATAATCATTCCTAAATAATAATTTGTGTAAAAAGAAGACCGTCGTGTCTTCTTTTTTTGTATTTTCGCAACCAATTTCAAAACAATGAAGAAATTCGTATTGACACTGGTTTTTGTCGTGACTTGTGGCCTTTGTATGGCGCAGGGCGGTTATCTTGTTGACGGAATTATTGCCGTTATCGGAAAGGAAGTTATCCTGAAATCGGACTTGGAGAAACTCTACGCCGAATATACCGCGCAATATACTTTGGATCAAGAGGAGCACGATATCAAGTGCCAACTGCTTCAGCAATTGCTGTTTCAAAAACTGCTTATCCACCAGGCAGGTTTGGACAGTATTACGATTACCAACGATGAATTGGACAATACGATCAATTACAGAATGGCTATGATGATTCAGCAGGTGGGTGGCAATGAAAAAATCATTGAGGATTATTATCATAAGACCATTGCGGAAATCAAGCGTGATATCAGGGAAGATATTTATAATCAGTTGCTGGTAGATCAGGTTCAGCAGGGCATTACGGCCAATGTGATCATTACACCTTCCGAGGTGAAGGATTTTGCCCAAAGAACGTCCAGTGACAGTATGCCTACCATTCAAACGACGTACGAAATTGGTCATATCGTCAAGATTCCACCTGTTAATGACGATGAAATTTCGGCTATTAAGGAGCGTTTGGAAAGTTACCGTGAGCGTGTGCTGAGGGGTGAGCGTTTTGCGATGCTGGCCCGCTTGTATTCCGACGATCCCGGTTCGGCTCCCAAGGGAGGAGATTTGGGTTTCTTTGACCGTGGTATGATGTATCCCGAATTTGAAGCGGCCGCTTTTGCCTTGCATACGGGTGAAATATCCCCTGTGATAAAAACCCAGGCAGGTTATCATATTATTCAGATGATAGAACGTCGCGGAGAAAGCATACATTGTGCTCATATTCTGATTCAGCCTAAGCCTTCCGCTGAAGAGCAGGTCAAGGCCATTGAATATTTGGACAGTGTGCGTCAGGTGATTTTGACCAATAAGATGGATTTCAGCGAGGCGGCCGAGGCCTTCTCGGATGCGCCGGATAAATTGGCCGGCGGCTGGGTGGTGAATCCTTATACCGGTTCGTATAAGTTTGAACAGGAAACGATGGATGCTTCCACCTTTGTCACCGTTGACAAACTGATTCCCGGTGAATATTCAACTCCCGTGCCTTTTGTCAATTCTGACGGAATAATGACCTACCGTCTTATTTATCTTAAATCAAAGGTGGCAGCGCATCAACCGAATGTTTTTGATGATTATGACTTTATCAAAAATGCGGCATTGGAAGAGAAAAAGTACAATACATTAGATAAGTGGATCGTTAATAAAGTAAAAGTAACGAGTATTAAATTAAATGACGAATACAGAAATTGCCCATTCGTAGATGAGTGGCAAATTCCTTAATAGAATCAGATTGCTATGGATTTACAATTTAAGAATGACGTGGAAGCCATTGACGCTTTCGTTGATAAATACAAAGAATTAAGACAAGAAATCGCCAAGGTTATCGTTGGACAAGACGAGGTGGTGAAGAATGTGCTGATGGCGATGTTTAGCCGTAGCCACGCCCTGCTGATCGGTGCTCCGGGTTTGGCAAAGACCTTGATGATTACGACCATAGCCAAAACCATCAATCTTTCCTATAGTCGTATTCAGTTTACACCAGACTTGATGCCTTCCGATATTATGGGTACCGAAATTTTGGACGAAAGCCGAAAGTTCAAATTTGTAAAGGGTCCAATTTTTTCCAATATCGTTTTGGCCGACGAAATTAACCGTACACCGCCTAAAACCCAATCTGCTCTGTTGGAAGCGATGCAGGAACGTTCGGTGAGTATGAACGGCGTGACCTACGCTTTGCCCGAACCGTTTTTCGTGTTGGCTACGCAAAACCCGATTGAACAAGAAGGTACTTACCCGCTGCCGGAAGCTCAACAGGACCGTTTTATGTTCAACATCTACTTGGATTATCCCAATTTTGAAGAAGAAGTGAATGTGGTTAAGACGACGATTCATGGTAGTATGGTGGAACCGCGGCAGATTTTGAGCATTGACGAGATTGTTTTCTATCAGAAGTTATTACAGAAAATTCCAATTCCGGAAAATGTTTACGAATATGCGGTGAAGTTGGCGACGATGACACGTCCAAACACGGCTATGGCTCATCCTTGGGCCAATGATTATCTGTCTTGGGGAGCGGGTCCTCGTGCTTCACAGTACCTGGTCATCGGTGCACGTACCCACGCTGTCTTGAATGGAAAATATTCTCCTGATATTGAGGATATTAAAGCTGTCGCACACAATATTCTCCGACATAGAATCATTAAAAATTACAAGGCAGAAGCAGAGGGTATCACTATCAATGATATCATTGACAAACTGCTGAATCAATAATTTGTCCGATGGAACTGTATGCCACGAAGAAAAAATGGAAATGGCTGTTGTTTTTTTGTGCGGCCATTATCTTTATGGCAATCATTTTTTATTCCAATAAGCTGATAAAGAATGTTGCTCAGGAAGAGCGGCGCAGGATGGCCTTGTGGGCAGATGCCATCTCCTATAGGGCTGAATTGGTAAACCATACCGAGCATTTTTTTGATCAGATTAGGATTGAAGAGGGAAAACGTGCACTTATTTTGGGGAAGGCCTGGCAAAAAGTCAATGAGGCTTCTTTGAATGAGGACGTAACTTTTTATGTGGATATAATGTCCTATAATTCAACTATTCCCTGCATTTTAACCGATGAGAATGGGAATGTCAACATCACCGTGAATGTTGATTCGACAATCAATAATGTCAAGAATGTCGCGGATTTGCCGGATAAAAGTTCGTATGACAGCGTGGTGTTGCAGTATTATCAGAATGATTATAATGTGATGTACTACAAGGAATCGCAAATTTATACGAATCTGCGTGTGGTGATTGATAATCTGGTGGAGCAGTTTTTTCAGGAAGTGGTGATTAACTCGGCTTCGGTTCCGGTGATTGTTACCGATGCTTCGGAGCAAAAAGTGATTGCTTCGGGTGGTTTTACTGCCGATTTTTTGAATAATCCGATCTTGGTGGCAGAGGAAATTGCCAAAATGAAGGGCCAAAACGAGCCTATAAAGGTTGATCTTCCGGAACAGGGTACTTGTTATGTGTTCTTTGAAGAATCCTCCGTATTGCGTCAATTGCGCTTTTTCCCATTTTTCCAGTTTTTCATCGTGTTTATTTTTGCTGGTGTGGCTTATCTTTTGTTCAGTTATGCCCGAAAATCGGAACAAAATCAGGTTTGGGTGGGAATGTCGAAAGAAACGGCCCATCAGTTGGGAACTCCCATTTCTTCTTTGATGGCTTGGAATGAATTGCTGAAAGAGCAAAAGGTGGATCAAGGCATTATTGCGGAAATCGACAAGGATGTGCATCGTTTGGAGACCATTGCCCAGCGTTTTTCCAAGATTGGTTCCGTGCCCGAATTAAAGGAAGAGGATTTGGTGTCGGTTATCGAAAATTTTGTGGCTTATCTGCAAACGAGAATCTCGTCACGGGTGGATATTAAATTCAACAAGCCGGAAAAGCAGCCCATTTTGTTGCCGCTGAATCGTTATTTGTTTGAGTGGGTGATTGAGAATCTCTGCAAAAACGCCGTTGATGCGATGGATGGCAAAGGCATTATCGTCATTGACATTAGTGAAGACGTTCATCATATTTTTATTGATATTGCCGATACGGGAAAAGGAATTCCGTCACGAAAGTTCAAGACGATTTTCAAACCCGGTTTTACTTCCAAGAGTCGTGGCTGGGGTTTGGGCCTGACTTTGGCTAAACGCATTATTGAAGAATATCACAAAGGCAAGTTGTTTGTCAAGTCGTCCATCATTGATCGGGGAACGACGATGAGAATTGCATTGAAGAAATAATGGGGCGGACGACAGGTTGCACATTTGCTAATCATATAGAATAATACCATTACGGATCGGAATAGAGTACGACCAATAATAATCAAGGCAATGGACAAGGCAATAATACTGGAAACAAAAATTAAATTTTTTTCATTATAGAGCACCGATATGGTGTACGATAATGATTGTTGAAGACAAATGCGGTGTAAGTTAAAAGTCATTTCGATATTGGTTTTGATAATTTTGTCAATTTTGATAGTGAGTATAGTGTTGAACCATCATTATCTTTCTTCAAAATTTGATTCATACGGAATTCTTTCTTTTCATTATGAAAATGGAATTATTAAAACAGATTATTCGCAGATGACATTTGACGCCGGAGCAACAATGACGATGTTGAACCACAATAATCAGGATGGAATTTGCGTAGGAATTTTTGCGTTAATTGATGCCAATAAGTTGTGGAAGGGGACAAAGGTTTATTTGAAAAAGTCCTTACCAATTGGTGAAAATATTATTATTCAGAATGTGGTATATGCTGATTTGAATGAAAATATTCTGGGAATGAATATTATTAAGCAGGCCAATTGGCATATTTCTTTTGTTGATAGTATTATTGAAGTATTTCCATTGGATAGCAGTATGTTGATACCTGAAGATGCTATTTGTTTTAAATATCAACGTGGCAGAAGACCTATGACATATTTGAATATTAACGGCAGAAAGGTGAAGAATGTACTTTTAGATACGGGTTCAGATTCGGATTTGAAATTGTGTGAGAAGGATGCGTTTTGTGTTTTGGGCAACATTGTGTCTGCAAAGACCGATACGGTGGTAGTAATAACCCCGCAAAGCCAAAAATTATATGTACAAAATGTATATGAAGAAGTTAAAATTAATGGATCAATCTATGAAAATGTTAAAGTGACCCGTTTTAATAAGAATCTTGTTGGTTTGGGCTTTATGCGGCGTTTCGACCATTTGTTTTGGGACAGCAAGCACAAAAAGGTGTATCTGTGGAATGATTGATGATGAAGAAAATAAGTTCAACTAAGAATGAAATGAAAATTTTCGCCATATTGTAAATTCATAAAAATAGTGTATCTTTGCAAAAAATAAGTCAGAGTATGACGATGATGTTGAAATTATGTAATTTATTGCAAATCAATGAATTAAACGGGGGGGGTACTTATGTAGTCCTAACCCTGTAAGTTGTTTGACTAATTGTACAAAGGGTTATTTATACTCTGGACATCGTTTTGTTTGCGTTTTTTTTGATACCTGTTTTTTTGAGTGCGGATTTATTTTTAGTGAAAATCTTAAAGTTTTTCAATATGTAGGAGAAAAAGAAGGATTGTCACCGCCATGGGAGTTGAGTCCCATGTCATGAGGTGTGCCGATGGCATAAAAAGTGGAATAATATCCGCCGGGACGAGGAAAAACGAACCTACAAGCTCTTGACTTGGATTTGTGTGTAAAGGCATAGAAACAAAAATGTTTTTGGATTCTATTTTGCGGGAAGCACCTCACTTTTCGCGAAGCACGATGAGGACAAAATAATAATAAAGTGATAAATATAAAATACTGAAAAAATGAAAGCTTTAGATATAAACGCATACGGTGTACAGGAAATGAACAGACAAGAAATGGTTGAAGTTAATGGTGGTGAAGAAGGAGGACTTTTGGTGATTGGTATTATCGTACTGGTCGGATTGGTTGCAACAGGTTGTACAAATACTACTATTAATAATTATTATGGTGATAACAATAACAACAACAATCATAATGGCAATGGTAGTGGTAATGGTACAGGTAACGGAAATGGCAATGGTAGTGGTAATGGCAATGGAACGAATAACACTAATAATAAACAATAATTAATTATAAAAGGATGGAGGGGTTGTAGGCTAAACTGTGGCTCTCCATCCTTTAGCACAATTATGCAAAATGCGAAACGAAATAGTAGGACAGTCATTATAACTGTGGTATTATCCATTTTATTGGGAACAATAGTACTATGGGATTGGATATTTACTTCTTCTGTGCCAAAGGGAAAGTTTGATATTGATTGTTCAAGTGGACATTTATTGGTTGATTCTATTATTTTGTTTGACTCTGGTTCATCTAGGACATTGTCTAATAGAAAAAATATAGGTGTTTTTTTGGGGAAAACAATGTCAATAGATTTGTATGGTTCGAAGAAAGTTAAAAATTTATTTTTTGTTTTTAGATACCCATTATTTACATTTCCTATTAAGTTTTTTTCATGTGCAAGTATGGAAGAAAGTCATATTGAAAGCACTGTTGAATTATTAATGGGAATGAATATTATTCAGAGGGCAAATTGGCATTTTTCTTTTAAGGATAATTATTTGGAAGTGATGAAGCGTTCTGAAATGGTAGATATTCCGATGTGTGCGATTTGCTGGCAATATAGAAATAGATTGATTCCACAAATTGATATGACATTAGAAGGCTATAAAGTGGATGGCATTTTGATAGATATGGGCTGTAACATTGATTTTTGTTTAAAAAAGAATGATGTTGAGAGGATGGAAAGTTTAAGTGGTATTCGAGGAAAATACTACAATAAAAATACGGTGTGGAGCTCTAAAAATGTATATTGTTTACAGTTAGATTCATTTAAAGTTGGAAATAAAATCTATCCTAATGTGTATATTGACGAGGTTCCACGTAATCTTGTCGGTTTGGGCTTTATGCGGCGTTTTGACCATCTGTTTTGGGACAGCAAGCACAAAAAGGTGTATTTGTGGAATGATTGATAATGAAGAAAAACATAAAAGTTAAACAGCGAGATCTGACGGATTGTGGAGCGGCTTGTCTGGCAAGTGTGTCAGCATATTATCAGTTGGAAATGCCGGTATCGCGTATCCGCCAGATGGCTTGTACCGACCAAAGGGGAACCAATGCTTTGGGAATGGTGGAAGCCGCGGAGAAATTAGGTTTTGCGGCAAAAGCTGTCAAGGCTGTAGATGCTGAAGGAAAACCTAATTTCGAGTCTTTGAGGAAGGTGCCCAAACCAACTATCGCCCATATTGTTGGAAAAAACAAATTACGGCATTTCGTAGTAGTTTATGACATTAATCAAAAACAAGTCACCATTATGGATCCTGGTGATGGCGAGATTGTTAAATATACATTGGATGAATTTGCCGAAAAATGGACGGGCATACTCATTTTATTGGTGCCTGATGAGGATTTTATTGCCCGTAATGAGAAAGTCTCTATATTAAAGCGTTTTTGGTTTCTGTTCAAGCCCCATCGTCATACCTTTTTACAAGCGTTGGTTGGTTCGCTTGTTTATACGATTTTGGGCTTGACAACTTCAATTTGCGTGCAAAAAATCATAGACAATGTCATTCCTGATGGAAATCGCAATTTGTTGCATTTAGTAAGCGTGATTATGATCACGGCCACATTGTTGTCGTTAATGATTGGCTATTTGCGTTCATTAATGATGATGCGAAGTGGTGTGCTTATTAATTCTCGACTTATTTTAGGCTACTACAAGCATTTGCTAAAACTCCCGCAAAGTTTCTTTGATACGATGCGTTCCGGAGAAATCATTTCACGTATGGGAGATGCCGCCAAAATCAATACTTTCATCAATAACTCTTTGCTTAACATAGTGGTGAATGTGTTTACAATTATTGTGTCGTTTACTATTATGTTTACATATTACTGGAAATTGGCCTTGCTGATGTTGATAGTCATTCCCGTATATCTTGTTATTTTTTTGATATACAACAATGTCAATAAAATCGTGCAGCGAAAATTGATGGAAGATGGGGCAGAATTGGAATCCCAATTAGTCGAGTCAATTAACGCTTCAGGGACGATAAAGCGTTTCGGAATTGAAGATTTTGCCAATGTTAAAACTGAAAATAAATTTGTTCAACTTACGAGAACTGGTTGGCGTTCAGGTATTAATGAATTAGTTACCAACTCAGCTTCTGGCACGTTTTCAAGTTTGTTTGTCACCATTTTGTTGTGGATTGGCACTTCGTATGTGCTTGATGGAGCCATTACGGCAGGAGAATTAATGTCGTTTTATTCGCTTACGGGTTATTTTATGAGTCCAGTGGCGGCATTGGTGGGTGTAAATCGTGTATTTCAAAATGCGAAAATTGCAGCCGATCGCTTGTTCGAAATTTTCGATCTTGAGCCAGAAGACGCAAATGAAAATAAAGTTGCTTTTTCTCGTCAGCAATGCGGTAATATTACTTTTGAAGATGTTTCGTTTCGTTATGGAACACGTACCGAAGTGTTCGATCATTTCAATATAGAGTTTGAAAAGAATAAAATTAGTGCTGTTATTGGCGAAAGCGGAAGCGGAAAGACTACATTGGCCTCGCTTTTGCAAAATTTATACCCTTTGCAAAGTGGAAATATTAGGATTGGAGGTGCCGATATCCGAAATATCCGTAACCAGGATTTGAGAGCACTTGTGGGCGTTGTTCCTCAACGGATTGATTTGTTTCATGGCACGATTGCCGACAATATTGTCTTGGATGACTTTAATCCGGATTGGCAGAAAGTATATGATATCTGCAATGAAGTTGGTGTTACTGAATTTGCTGAAAAACTTGTCCACGGACTTCAAACAGAAGTAGGCGAAAACGGTCTTCAGTTGTCAGGAGGCCAGCGGCAACGCATTGCCATAGCCAGAGCCTTATATCAGAATCCGGAAATATTGATTTTAGATGAGGCTACGTCGTCTTTGGATTCTGCTTCTGAACAACGTATTAAAGATATTGTCCAGCATCTCAAAAAACAAGGAAAAACCATCATACTTATTGCCCATAGATTAGGAACCATTAGAAATGCAGATGTGATTTTTGTGCTGAAGGACGGTAAAGTGGTTGAAAAAGGAACGCATGAAGAATTAATACGGCAAAATAGTCACTATGCCGTTTTTTGGCGTATTCAAACACAATAGAAGAAAGCATGAAGAACAATATTTTCCCTAAAGAAATTGTTGAAAACAGCTATGAGCAAATTGTATCGGAATACAGTAAATCAACCAAATCGATATATTTGTCCATATTAATAGCAGTGAGCGTTGTCATCATATCCACTTTTTTTATTAAGGTTGATATTGGTGTGACAGCTGCCGGCATAATCAAGCCTAAGGGTGAACATGTGGTTATTGCGGCGCCGTATAGCGGAAAATTAACTCGTTTCAAATGGAAAGAGAATGATTGTGTGAATACAGGTGATACACTTTTTAAAATATGGTCCGATAATACTACTGTTTCGTTGCCTGAATTGCAAAACAGGCAAACGGATTTGGAAAATATGCTGGCAGATTTAGATGTTTTGGCAACAGGAAATATTCCTGCTAATTTCAAAAGTTTGGTGTGTTTGCAAGAATATCATTATTACTGCACTTTGATTAATGATTTGCAAAAGAAAAAGGAACTCAATCAGACTGTTTATTTGCGAGAGAAACAGCTTTATGAAAAAGGTGCGAGCTCGTTGGTTGAATTTGAACGCTGTGAGTTTGATTATGCGCAATGTGAATTAGAGTTGGAATCTTTAACAAGAAAACAATTGTCCCAGTGGCAGTCTAATAGACTTAATTTTCAAACAGAATTGAATAAGGTTTTAACACAAATTGAACAAATTTCTATTCAAGATAACGAATCTGTAGTTTGTGCAATGACGCAAGGCTCTGTTCTCAGAATCCTTAATGTGAAGGAGTCTTCGTATGTTATTGCGGGACAGCAGATTATGGAAATTTCACCTGATGGGAAATTATTGGCGGAATGTTATGTTGCTTCAAAAGATATTGGGTTAGTGCGTATAGGATTGCCCGTACGATTACGTGTGGATGCTTTTGATTATACGCAGTGGGGAATATTGTCAGGAAAAGTTCAGGAAATTGCCAAAGACCTTACAATTACTGAGCAAGGAAGTTATTATAAAGTTCTATGTTCGTTGGACAATGAAAATCTTAGTCTAAAAAACGGGTTTACCGGTGTTGTGAAGAAAGGAATGACAATCAATGCCAGAATCGTCGTGAACCGACGTACCATTTTTCAACAATTATACGATAAAATTGACGATTGGATTAATCCTACGGTATATTAAATTTCCTTATTTTTTCACCACCAAGCCATTGGAAAAGTATTCAAATTCTTGGCTTAAACCAAAACACTGACTGACATTTTCCTTGGTCAGCACTTCGGATGTTTTCCCAAAATGTTGGATTTCACCGTCTTTCATCAGAAGGGTTTGCCGAGTGTATTGAATGGCAATGGGAAAGTCGTGAAGGATAATCACAAGGGTCACTTTTTGATTTAGATTGAGTTCCGTCAGGATATCCATAATTTCAAACTGATGAACGACATCCAGATTGGCGAGGGGCTCGTCTAAAAGAATGATGGGGGTTTGCTGGGCAATGGCTCTGGCAATCATCGTCCGTCGTAGTTCTCCACCACTTAATTGGCTTAATAGTCTGTCTTTAAGATGTTGAAGATGAGTTTGCTCCAATATTTTTTTTACTAAAGAGACATCATTTTGATTGGCCCATTCCCAACGATTTTGGTAAGGGTTACGTCCCAGCATCACGGTATCGAAAACGCTGAATTCAAAGACGATGTCCTCGCGTTGTGGCACGAAGGCAATTTGGCGTGCCAACTCCTTTGCTTTAAACCGATTTATATTTTGTTGGTCAATAAGAATAGACCCCGTTTGAATGGCCTGTAATCCAGCCATTGTTCGTAATAGTGTGCTTTTTCCCGCGCCATTGGGTCCCATAATGGCACAAAAGTCGGCATCGTTGAACCGGGTGCTGAAATGGTTCAGTACTTTTTTGTTCCCATAACCTGCCGTAATATTGTCAATCGTAATCATCAGATGGTCTTTTTGTGTAACAGGAGGAAAATAAAGTAGGGGGCACCGGCAAGGGCGGTAATGCTGCCAACGGGGAGTTCGGCAGGTGCGGCTATGGTGCGTGCCAAAGTGTCTGCAATGAGCAAAAAGAATGCGCCCAACAGAAAGGAATAGGTAAACATTGTTCTCAGGTTGTTGCCAAAAAGCAAGCGCACGATATGCGGAATGATGAGCCCAATAAAACCGATAACTCCACAAAATGACACGGCGGCCGCAATCAATAAGGAGGAAAAAATTAAACTAATATAAGTCACGCGTTGGGTGTTTACTCCCAGATTTTGGGCGATGTCGTTGCCCATCTGCATAATATTCAAATCTTTAGAATAAAAATAAAAAGGAAAAACGCAAAGAATGGTCATCACCAACATCAGGCTGATTTCAGACCAGGAAACGGCAGACAAAGATCCCATTGTCCAAAAGATGATTTTGTGCATTTCCTGTTGGTTGAGTACAATGAGCAAAGTGATGACGGCGGAAATCAGGAAATTGATGGCAATGCCCACCAATAGCAGAATTTCCGTATTGTTTCGGTGACTGATTTTGCTGATACCGATAATGAGCAGCAACGTGAGTAATCCGGTGCAGAGGGCGGGAAGGGTGACGCCAAAATAAAGCAAGTCCCATCCTAAAATAAAACTGATGGCGCCGCCTAAGGAACTTCCGGAAGAAATGCCTAAAATGTAAGGATCGCAAATAGGATTTCTAAAGATGGATTGGAAGACACATCCGCAAACGGCCAAAGCTCCCCCGACCAGCACGCTCATTATAATGCGCGGCAGACGAAGTTGAAAAAGGGTGATTTCATAGGATTCGGGAAGATTGGCAGCACATCCGAATCCTAATTTTGCGGAAAAAAGTTGGAAAATGTCGTGTAAGGGTATTCTGACTACGCCGATGGAAGTGGCGAGAAGCATACAGCCAAGCAGTATCAGCAATAATAGAAAAGGAAGTAAGGGATGCACTTTCTTCATAAACCGTGAAATTAAAAATCAATTGCCAATTTTACGTTTATGAGTCTCGAAGTCAGATAGTTAGGTACTCTTGAGTAGGTGTTGTCCGTATTTTTGATCCAATCGTAGGAAGAAACGTTTGCGGTGTTAATCAGGTTGAAGATTTCAAGATAAATGCCGAAATTATTGATGGCACGGACGAACTTGCTTTTGTTCTTCATACGGTCACGACTTTGTTCCAAAAACATATAGGAAAAACCCAGGTCCACGCGGCGGTACCAGGGACCGGCGAGGCAATTGGCGTCGGTGTGAACCGTTCCGGGCATCCAGTAGGGTAATCCGCTGCCGAAAACGAAATTGAGGTGTACGCGGAATTGAGGCAGCGTAGGGAAGTGGTCTTGGAAGAAAATGTTGATATTAAACACTTGGTCGGTGGGTCTGCGAACGAACTTGCCGCCGGTGATAGGATTACCTTCGGCATCTTTCACCAATTTTTCCTTGGTTTTCATTAAAGAAAGAGAAATCCAGGATTCAAGGCCTTTGATAAATTCCCCGCTCAACTTAAGGTCGATGCCGGTAGCGTAACCCACGGCGTCGTTAATGCCGCTGTAGGTTATCTGCATATTGTTGGTGGTATAGGAAATTAGGTTGTTGAGCCATTTGAAATAGCATTCCCCTGTAAATTTGAAAGGGCGGCGCCAGAGCAGAAAATTATATTCTGAAGCGAAAATAATTTGATATGATTCTTGCGATTTGGTTTCTGGATGTCGGATGCCGTAAGCATCACGCATTTCACGGTAGAAAGGCGGTTGGAAATACAAGCCGGTCTTGATTCTAAATTCCCAGTCGTGTTTCCAATTGGGTTTGATGACCAAGGAAAGTCGTGGGGAAGCCGTAAATTCGTTGTTGAAAGTCCAGTAATGGAAGCGGATGCCGCCGTTTAAGATGAATGCCACGGTGCTGTCGCTGCCGAATTTCCAGGAATCCTGTGCGAAGCCGGTGATTCTGAATGTGCTTAGCGGGGCATACTTGGAGTAAATATAACTATTGATATTCAGTACGCGGGAAGCGTCGTCGTAGGGGACGAGTTGTCCGGGTATGGTGGGAATAACTGGGAGAATGTAACCGGCGGAATCGGTGAAATTCCACTCGTGGAGTTGATCATCGATAATCTCGTTTTGCACTTTGGCACCCCAGGAGAACGTGTTGCGATGTGGAAACTGGTGGGTTCCGCGGATGTCGGCATTCGAAATCAAAGAATTGATGTGATTTCTTGCGTGTCGTAGGAAAGAACCAATGCCACGTTCAGAGACTTCCGAAGCGATATCGTCCGTAGAGCTGCCCAAATCCACTTCGATATCTTTGAGTGCGTAAGCCCCTTGGATGTCGAACGTTTCCGATTCCTTGGCAAAGTAGGAAGAAACGATGAATTTATAGCTATTGTTTTCATCGGGGGTATATTTGAAAGTCAGAGCTCCCAAATAATTTTCATATTGATCCAATTCTTGACCTTCGTAATAGACCGTGTATTTGGTGAGAGCGGAATTTAAACTGCCAAAAACCGCTGTTCTGTCGGATGGTTTAAACAGATACTTATTGATGGTAAAATTGCCCAATAGACTGATTTCCAATTTGGGAATGGGTTTATAGGTGAGCAACATCTGGGCATCGAAGAAGCGGGGTTTGTAGTCGCCTTTAGTGTCCAAGGTCTTGAACAGGTAGGCATTGGATTTATATCGCACGCCGACGAGGAAAGTAAACACGTCTTTGACATTGCCTTCGGCGTGGCCTGAAAAACCGAGTAAACTGGCCGATAAAGAACCGCCGAATTTAGTGGGGCGTTTGTATTCTACGTCCAAAACGGAAGCCATACGGTCGCCGTATTTGGCTTCAAAGCCGCCGGCGGAAAACTTGATGCCGTTGGTCAGGTCGGGATTCACAAAACTCAGGCCCTCCTGTTGTCCGCTTCGGATCAGGAAAGGTCGATAAATCTGGATATCGTTGACAAAGACCAGGTTTTCGTCGTAATTGCCGCCACGAACGTTGTATTGGGAACTGAGCTCGTTGGTGGACGAAATACCGGGAAGCATTTTCACCAGCGCTTCGATGCCGCCGGAAGGGGAAGGCAGTTTGAAAGTCAGTTTGGGGTCAACGCGTGTGTATCCGTCGTCGGTACGGCCGCGGACATTGATGGTTTCCAGTTGCTCGCCGGTGGATTTCATCGTGATCATTTGGCGTTCCCGCTGGTTCTTGCGTAAGATGACGGTGAAGTTCGTATCCTGGTATGAAAGGTGTTTAAGATGAATGTCAACTTCCTTTTCGGCTGGGATTTTTAACTCAAAACTTCCTGTTTCGGAAGAAACAGTGGAAATATCCGTACCCACGACGGAGATGACGACATTGTCGATAGCCTGCCCGTATTCATCGGTGATAACGCCAATAAAAGTGGCATTTTGAGCGTGGATGAAACCCAATCCAAGCATCAAAATGAGAAACAGCAAACTACGCAATTTATTCAAAATTCATCATTTTTAAATGTATGCAAAAATAAGGAAAAAATCCCAAAAAAAAGAGGGCGTTCAAAGCTTTTTGAGCGCCCTTGTAAAAAGTATGATTGATGATAATAATCTGAAAAGCGTGATCTGTGATCATCAAACTGGGATGATTGGTGTGCAGTCTTTTAATGATATGTTGAATATCAAGCACTTACAAGATTATCACAGCGAAGTTTTATTCAATGACAGGACCGAAAGGAACGAGTTTTTTGCCTTCTTCCGTTTCAGTGAAATTGTCAAAATTCTTGATGAAGGAAGCGGCCAAAGTCTTGGCACTTTCAGCGTAGGCAGCCTTGTCGCTCCAGCTGTTTTGAGGATTCAGAATATTGTCTTCCACACCGTTGATATGTTTAGGAATAGCGAGGTTGAAAGGTTTTACGATTTCGGTTTCGCAGCCGATGAGTTCGTCATTCAAAATTGCGGAAATGATGGCACGGGTGGCTTTCAGGGAAATACGATGTCCGACGCCGTAGCCGCCGCCAATCCAACCGGTGTTTACCAAGTAGGCAGTAGCATTGTGTTCGGTAAGTTTCTTGGCCAGTTCTTCCGCATATTTGGTAGGATGCAGCAACAGGAAAGCAGCACCGAAGCAGGAAGAGAAAGTAGGTTGAGGAGTAACAACGCCCACTTCCGTACCAGCCAATTTAGCAGTGTAACCGCTTAAGAAGTAGTACATTGTCTGTTCACGATTGAGTACTGAAACTGGAGGCAGAACGCCGAAAGCGTCAGCAGACAAGAAGATGACTTTCTTGGGGTGAGTACCGCGAGAAACAGGTTTTACAATGTTGTCGATGTGATAAATCGGGTAAGAAACGCGGGTGTTTTCCGTTTTGGCAGCTGATGAGAAGTCGATATTGCCTTCTGCATCGATAACCAGATTTTCCAATAAAGCGTCACGTTTGATGGCGTGGAAAATATCAGGTTCTTTTTCTTCGCTCAAGTCAATACATTTAGCGTAGCAGCCGCCTTCGAAGTTGAAAACGCCGTTTTCGTCCCAACCGTGTTCGTCATCACCGATTAAAGCACGATTCGGATCCGTTGAAAGGGTTGTCTTGCCAGTACCGGAAAGTCCGAAGAAAATGGCGGTGTCGCCTTTTTTGCCTTGGTTGGCAGAGCAGTGCATAGCGGCCATACCGCGTAAAGGCAGGAAGTAGTTCATCACAGAGAAGATGCCTTTCTTCATTTCGCCACCATACCAAGTGCCGCCGATCAAAGCCATCCGTTCGGTCAAGTTGAAAGCCACGTAGTTTTCGCTGTGCAAACCTTGTTCTTTCCAATTGGGATTGGTCGTTTTACAGCTGTTCAACACGACGAAGTCGGGTTCAAAATTAACCAATTCTTCTTCAGAAGGACGGATGAACATATTTTTCACGAAATGGGCTTGCCAGGCAACTTCGGTAACGAAGCGGATTTTCAGGCGAGAATTTTCGTTGGCGCCGCAATAACCATCTGTTACATAAATATTTTTATTGCTTAACTGTTTCTGGCTCAATTTTTTGAGATGTTCCCAGATTTCGTGGTTGATAGGTTTGTTATCCGAACCTTTTTTACCTTCTGCAGCCCACCAGATATTGTTGCGGGTCTCGTCATCCATAACGATGTATTTGTCTTTTGGAGAACGGCCGGTGAAAACGCCGGTATCTACTGATAATGCGCCGCTTTTGGTTTTGTAGGCCTTGTCAAAACCTGTCAATGAAGGATCGCTTTCGTGTTTGTACAATTCGTCGTAAGACAAGTTGTGATAAATGGTTTGAGGGTTGGAAATGCCGATTTTGGCTAATTGTTCCAATAATTTTTCCATAGATATATTTTTTATTAATTGATTATCAATGTATTAATGCTTAAATATGAAATTTTAAGTATATTGCAAAGGTAATAAATATATTTGGATAAATCTCTATTGGTGAATAAATGTCGTAGGTTTTGATTTGTGTTATTTATCTTTGCTGATAATTATTAAACGAAATTATCCTTTCCGTCTTGCAGAGCTGCAATTTTTATTAATAATTTTCCGCTACTTTTCTCTTGTCAGAAAAGTAGCGGAAAGATCAAACCGACATAATCACCCCGACCTGCGGCCACCCCTCCTTTTTGTTGTGTGTCTCAGCCTACTTTTTATATTTCAATCCATTGGACTACACAACAAAGGAGGGGGAATTGTCATCATCATCTCAACCTTCACACCTTCGTGCCTTCGCACGCCGCTGTAGGTCACCACCCAATCACAGCCCGTGCCGTACCAGATGTCGGCGTTCCTCCCTGCGGCACTTTATATCCTCCGCCTTCTAAGCGGATTGCGTGACAAATCGAGGCGGGTGGCGGCGTTAAGAACGCTGGCTGTCTGAGCTGGCCGAGCCTGCGAGGCCAGCGAGTTTCAGCGTTTAGCCGACAACTGCCCGATTTGTAGCAATCGCTTAGTCAGCGGCAAACCTTTCTTTGGTTACTTTCTTTGGGTTATAAAGAAAGTAACGGAAAAAATACTCTGTGATAAAAAAATGTCTTATACAAGATTAAACAGGATAATTTTACATTAATTTGTGTAATTTTGCAAACTGGCAGTCCGGCATATCCGAAAGGTTTAGTAACTGGCTGTTTATGTTTACGAATATGCACAAGCTCACCGAGGAGGACTACAAACGGCAGGAGTCCTATTTCAAGATGCTGCTGGACGATTGCCGTATCAACAACTTAACAGAAGTGGAAATGAGAGAGTACGAAAAAAGCATTACGGAAAGCGAGGCGGTAAAGGCCTCCCTGAAATACGTGGAAGAACTCGCCTACCAAAGAGGAATCACCGAAGGAATTGCTGAAGGAGAGGCAAAAGGCGAAGCAAATGCTAAACTTGCAATGGCAAGTTTACTACTTGAACAAGGCGTATCCCTTGAAATCATTACCAATACAACTGGCCTCACAGCGAAAGAGATTGGCATTGAAGAGTGATTTTTCGTAGGGGGATTTGTAATCGTATATTGGTGTTGGAAAACGTTATTTTAATTACTTGTTCGATTTAAATTTCGTCGAGTCTGATTTTTTATGAAAAAAAGACGAGGACTGGATTCAGTCCTCGTCTTGGAAAATATTGTAGTAGAAAAATTATTTTGCCAAAGCAGCAACAGCGATAGAATATAATTTTGTTTTGGTAGAATCGCCGCGAGAAGACAAAACGCAAGGAACTTTTGCACCCATAACAAAAGCTGCGATTTCAGAATGGTTGAATTTGGTGCAGCATTTGTAGAACACGTTGGCACTTTCGATGTTGGGGAACAAGAGACAGTCGGCATCGCCGGCAACTTCACCGGCCATTTTCTTTATTTGAGCAGCTTCCTTGTCGATAGCCAAGTCCAAAGAGAGAGGTCCGTCGATGATGGCACCGGCAATTTGTCCTCTTTCGGCCATTTTTGACAATAAGGCAGCATCAACACAAGCCTGCATACCGACAGACATTTGTTCGGTGGCGGCCAAGATGGCAACCTTAGGTTTGGCAATTTCCAAAGATTTGGCAGTACTGATCAATGACTGGAGAATTTTTTGCTTTTGTTTGAAATCAGGAGCTGGAATGATGGCGCAGTCGCTGACGCAAAGCAGTTTGTGATACTGAGGATTTTCAATGACAGCCATGTGCAGCAGGGTGGCATTGGCGGGACAAAGTCCGCGTTCCTTGTTCAAGATGGCGCGCATATATTTGTCGGTAGGAAGCAAACCTTTCATTAAGATTTCGCCTTCGCCGGCATTAATTAAATCGCAAGCCTTGGCGGCTGCCTTGGTGTCAACACTTTCATGAACGATTTTGAAATCGTTGATGTTGATGTTCAACTTTTGGCAAACTTCCTTGATGGTGTTTTCGTCGCCTACCAAGGTGGCGTCAACAATACCTAATTCAACGGCACGGTGTACGGCGTCGATGGTGTGTTCATCGTTGGCGTATGCTGCAACTAATCTCTTTTTTGGTTTAGACTTAACCAGTTCAATAACCTGATCTAATTTTGTAATGTTCATAGTATTAATATTTTTTGATGTTTTCAAATTGAAAGTGCAAAATTACAAAAATTTTTGTATTTTTGCACCGCAAAACAAAGCCACTTTAGCTCAGTTGGTAGAGCGACGCATTCGTAATGCGTAGGTCGGGAGTTCAAGTCTCCCAAGTGGCTCATAGGCGGCAATTTTGCCGCCTTTTTTTGTGTTTAAGATTATCGGCGTTAAACCGTATATCATTCATATTTAATATGTTGTGAATATAAACAATAAATCACATATTGATTAAAATATTCAATGCGTGATTTACTATTAATGTCAGTATTTGAATCAAAAATTATAACTATATAATTTGGTTTGGTGAGATTTTAGTATTTCAGCCATCTCCAAATTTCTTTCCAAGTTACCTTTTTCCCGTACATCAAAATGCCGGTGCGGTAAACCTTGGCGGCAAACCAAACTACAAATACGAAGAAAAGCAGCATCATCACCATCGACAGCAGAAGTTCCCAAAGTGGCACTCCGGAAGGCAGTCGCGTGAGCATAGCCACGGGAGACGTAAGTGGAATAATGGACATCCAAAATGCCAATTGGCCATTGGGATTGTCGGCTATAGGCATAATTAAAATGATGGTCAGCAACAACGGCATCGTCAACGGCATTGTAAGTTGGTTGGAATCCGTTTCATTGTCCGAAGCGGAACCAACGGCAGCAAACAAGGCAGAATAGACCAGGTAGCCGGTTAGGAAATAGAACAGGAAGCAAAGAATGAGCTCGGTGAACGAGATGGGGAAGTAGTTGCTAATTTCATTGAAAATGCTTTCTGCGTCAAATGTTTCTTCTATGTCGGACAACTGCACGTCGCTGGACATTTCAATGGTACTTTCAATTTGAACTTGCTTGTCGATGAGGTTCGGGGTGGCAATTTGAATGCCTGTCAGAATAACTACGGTCAGCACAACCCACATCAGGAATTGAGTAAGTCCTACCAAGGCAATGCCTACGATTTTCCCAATGAGAAGTTCGATGGGCTTCACCGATGAGATGAGCACTTCTACAATGCGGTTGTTCTTTTCTTCCAACACGCCTCGCAACACTTGGCCTGCAAAGAGAAAGATAAAGAAGTAGATGAAAAATCCGCAGATCATTCCAATGGATTTGTTGAGTTCCGCCATACTTTCTTTTTCTTCTCCCTTTTCGTCAATCTGAATCATCGTGATTTCGGACTGCGTTAGCTTTTTGAGGGTGTTGTATTGATTTACATTGATGTTGAAAGAGTCTTGTAAGACTTTGTCAAAAAAGATATTGTCGATTTGGCTTTCCAAGTCGGAGCGTAAGTACATAGATGGTTCTTCCGTATAATAAAGGTTCGCCACCATTTTCTGGGTGCTTTTGGGAAGGTACAGCACGGCGTCGTAATTACCTTCCAAGGCATCTTTTTTAATTTCTTCAATATTGCCCGATTGATAGGAAAAACTAAGCTTGTCGTTTTCTTTGAAATTATTGATAAAGACCTCGTTGTCATCCACGACCATAATGTTGGCGTGTTCTTGTGTTTGAGTAGCTACCAGTACGGGAACGGCCATCAGCGCGGCAAAAAGTAGGGGAACCAGCAGCGTGAGGATGATAAATGACTTTTTTTTCACGCGAGTGAGATATTCGCGGGATATGATGAGGGCGGTTTTATTCATGTTGGTGTTCTTGGTTGTAATTTTCCACTTGTTGGATAAAAATTTCATTCATAGATGGCAAAACTTCGCTAAAGGCGTTGATTTGTCCGTATTTCATACAATACTGAAGCAGCGTGTTGGCATCCATTCCCTGCCCAAGTTTAACGGTATAGGTATTGATGTCGTTGCATTTGGATTGGTCGATAATGGAAAAATCAGTTGGAAAATCCATTCCGTTGTTTTCATTACGGATGGAAATCTTGAAAATGTTTTGCTTAAACTGATTTTTGATTTCTATCAAATTGCCTTCCAGAATTTTGTTTGCCTTGTTGATAAGGCAGATTTCGTCGCAGATTTCCTCCACTGAAGCCATGTTGTGGGTGGAAATGATGATGGAAGTTCCACGTTTTTTCAGCTCGTGGATTTCATTTTTCAGTAAGTTCGTATTGATAGGGTCCAAGCCGCTGAACGGTTCATCTAAAATGAGGAATTCCGGTTCGTGAATCACGGTGGTGATAAACTGCAGTTTTTGCTGCATTCCCTTGGAAAGCTCTTCCACCTTGCGGTCCCACCAGTCCTGAATGCCGAATTTGATGAACCAGTGTTTGAGGCGTTCTACGGCTTCTTTTTGCGACAGACCTTTAAGTTGAGCCAGGTACATCGCCTCTTCGCCCACTTTCATTTTTTTGTACAACCCGCGTTCTTCGGGAAGGTAACCGATTTTGTCGATGTTTTTACGGTTGAGGGGAAGACCGTTGAAAAGAACCTCTCCGCTATCGGGAGCGGTAATTTGGTTGAGAATACGAATCAAAGTGGTCTTGCCGGCCCCATTGGGCCCCAATAGACCATAGATGACACCCTTTTGAATGTTTAAGGAAATGTCGTTTAACGCCAGATAGTTGGAGTATTTCTTGCTAACTTGACGAACTTCGATGATGTTCATTTATTTGTTGTTTTGTTCAATATTGTTGTTTTTTTTCTTCTTTTTCTTCTTCTTTTTTTTGGCTACCAATGGTTTGTTGGCATTGGCGTTGGAAGAGTTTTTGAGAATTTCATTAGTGGTGTGTAAAGTAGAGTCTTCGGGTAAAGAGATTTTTCCGTCCGACATTTCTTTGAGTTGCTTGATGATCAGCTGGTCGTTGACGGAATCACGGTTATAGGTGAGGTAGAGTTTTTTAAGATGGTTGGCCAAAACCAAGCCAAGTGCTTTGCGTTGCTGTTCGGGATACTGCGCAGCAGCCTTGATGATGTTTTCCATATTGCGTCCGTAGGTGCGGAAGCCGATGACGTGTTTGTTATATTCGGGCTTTTCAAATAGGAAAGTCGTCTGTTTGGGTTCTGGTTTGGGGAAGGGGCAATCCACGTCCAATTGGTAATTGGCCATAATATGCAGGTGGTCCCACAGCTTATGCCAATAGTCCAAGGATTCCTTTTGATTTTTGTCTTCTTTGTCTTCCGGATTGATTTGGGCCATTATGCGCACGATAGCTTTTGCTTTCTCGCTGCGTTTGGTATAGTCGGCTTCCGCAAGGACTTCCTCCACCATTTTTTGGATATTTCTTCCGTACTCTCTGATTATCAAGTGATTGCGATTGACGTTGTATTCAAACATAGTATTATTGATTAAAAAGTCAAAATTACAATTTTTTTGTCAACTATACACCTGTTGGCACAAAATAAATTGAGATTCTTAGATTTTTTTGATTTTTAGGGCGGCTCGGCACCTGGCGGTGCCGCCGCGCTTTTCAGGGGTTCCGTGCTCGCTATGCTCGCACCGCCTTCGGCGCCCTTTCAATCGCTGCCGCAATTTTTGGATGCCGTCTTGTGGATATTCACTGCGCCCGTCTCGACAACTATAATCCTATATAAAAAAAGAAACGGGACGCAAAAGCATCCCGTTTCGTGAATATGAAGCTAATAAATACTATTCTTCAGCAACAACGTCGAGGTTAATGGTGACCTTGTTGAAGTCTTTGTGCAAATTAACGATAGCTGAATATTTGCCCAATTCTTTAATATGGTCTTCTTTAACAACGATTTTCTTACGGTCGATTTCGATACCGTGTTGTTCTTTCAATGCGTTGGCAATAGCGATATTGTTAACGGAACCGAAGATAGTGCCTTTTTCGGAAGCCTTGGTGAAGATTTTAACTTCGAGGCCTTCGATCTTGCCAGCCAAAAATTCAGCTTCTTTTCTGATTTTTTCAGCTTTGAAAGCACGTTGTTTCAAAGTTTCGGCTAACATTTTCTTGTTAGGTTCGGTTGCGATGATTGCCAATCCCTGAGGAATCAGATAATTTCTGGCGTAGCCGTTTTTAACTTTAACGATTTCGTCGGCATAGCCTAAATTTTGAACGTCTTGTTTAAGTATGATTTCCATTGCTATTCCTCCTTTTAGTTGTTTGACTTTAAGTTATCAGTTACGAAAGGAAGTAAGGCAAGGTGTCTTGCTCTCTTCACGGCCTGAGCCACTTTCTTTTGAAATTTTAATGAAGTACCGGTCAAACGTCTTGGCAGGATTCTACCTTGTTCGTTGACAAATTTCTTCAAAAATTCACCGTCTTTGTAGTCGATGTATTTGATACCGCTTTTTTTGAAACGGCAGTATTTTTTCTTCTTAATATCAACCGCGATAGGGGTTAAATATTTGATTTCGTTATTTGTTGCCATAATTACTTTCCTCCTTATTCGTCTTTATGTTCTTTTTTCAAGTTACGTCTCTTTTCGCTGTATGCGATAGCGTGTTTGTCCATTGCAACTGTTAAATATCTCAAGACTCTTTCGTCACGACGATATTGGAGTTCCAATTCTTTAACAAGGGTACCTTCGGCCTTGAATTCGAACAAATGGTAAAAACCGGAAGATTTTTTCTGAATGGGGTATTCGAATTTTCTCAATCCCCAATTTTCTTGATGAACGATTTCTGCACCGTTGGCAGTGAGAATGTTCTCAAATTTCTTTACCGTTTCCTTCATCTGGTCATCAGATAAAACGGGCGTCATAATGAAAACGGTTTCGTACTGATTCAACATAATTTTAATTTTTTTGGTTTATAATTTTTATTGGTTTTTTGGGCGGCAAAAATACAACTTTTTTCGATACAAAAAACGCTCTAAATCAATTTTTTTGTTTTTTTGTTGTTGGAAGAAGAGAACGCTATTGTTTTGATAATTTCCGCTACTTTTCTCTTGATAGAAAAGCAGCGGAAAGATCAAGCCGACACTCAATCCCGCCCGATTTTACCACCCCGGCCTACGGCCACCCCTCCTTTTTGTTGTGTATCTTAGACTAATTTACCTATTTTAATCCATTGGATCACACAACAAAGGAGGGGAATTATCATCATCTTTTCAACCTTCACACCTTAGCGCCTTCGCACGCCGCTGTAGGCCACCACCCATTCGCAGCCCGTGCCGCATCGGATGTCGGCATTCCTCCCTGCGGCACTTTATATTCTCGAATAAAAAAATAATCTTATAAAAGCCGGAAAGGGAACAATTCCGTAATTTTTTAATTTCTTAATTCTAATCCCTAACCCCTCATTTTAGGTCATCGACATATTGAAGTAGTCCTCGAACAAGTCGCCTTCCCATTTGCGGATGCTTTCGTTGATGTAGTGTTTCATCAGGGCTTTATGGTCGCGCTCTTTTTGTATTTTTTGTAGGGCCTTGCTTACGCGGGCTATTCTTGGGTAGTTGGGATTGGGGTTGAGACTCAATCCTGCCAATTCGTCTAAGAATGGAGCCAGGTTGGTGTTTTCCAGAAGGTCGCTGCCGAAGATTTCGACAAGTTCCTCGTCAGTTAGGGTCGGGGCCAGCATAATATAGGCATATAGGCAGTTTAGGCAGTTGCCGCACCATTTGGCCTGCTTGATGGTTTGCAGCAGCGATGCGTCAATGGGTTGGTCTGCGGGAATAAGGTCGGGATTAAATTCTGTGCAAGTCATCGCTTTGGTTTTTGTGGAGACAAAGATACAACATTTCCGTGAATTGGATAAAAAAAGGCGAAAGAGTTGTCTTCCGCCTTATAATATAAATAAAGGTATAAATCGATTAAAATTTGCTTTCGTTGTCGATAAGCATTTTGTTCATTTTGTTGTATTTGCCAACGACGTTGATTTCCATCAAGGCGTAAACAGCCCAAAATACGATGGCGACGATAGCCACGGCGGTATGGTTGAATTTGTAGAAAGCGGGACCTTCGCCGAAGAAAGTGGTTAAAAGAATAATGGAAATAACGATGATGGTAATCAGGAATGTACCCCACCAGAAGCCCAGGACAAAGTCGGTGTCGGAAGTTCTGCTTTCCTTTGACACGATAGATTTGTCAATTAAGGCATAGTCGGTTTCGTCAAAGACTTCTTTGTAGAAAGTGTAAGGTTTGATGAGGTTGTAAATAGGAATAATCCAACCAAAGAAAGCCCAACTTGGATGGGTGGCTTCTGACATCCAAGGGCAAGTCTCGCGAAGGTTCTTGGCGTTTTTGTAGTTCCAAATAGCCCAAATCACGATCTTGGCCACAAAGCAGATAATGGTAATCAGCATAAGTATATTGAAAGTCTTTTTGGCGGCTTCGTCTTGCGCAACCAAGTCGTTGTATTCAGTTTCGATTGGCTCGAAAGAGGCACGTGCTTCTGCAATGGTGGCTTCGGTTTCAGCCAAGACTTTCTTCTTTTCAGACAAGGTGTTGGTGGTTCTGTCGATGTCTTCTTGCATCGATTTGATTTCTTTCTTGTCCGTGAGCGTGGCCTGATGTTGTTTCAAAGTGTCTAATTTGGTGGTGTAGTAATCTACTTCGGCCTCTGCTTGTTTCAAAGGATGTTCAATGCTGTGCAGTTCTTCTTTTGCTTTTAAATAAGCCGGTTCATCATTGACTTTAACCACATTGATTTTGTCAAATTTCAACAAAAAGACAACGGAAAGGATAAAGAATACTACTACGACAAGATTCAAAATCTGAACGAGCTTGCCCAAAAAAGTGTTATTTGAAATTTTTTTCATTTGGATGATATTTTTATTTTTCTAATTATCAATTATTTATATTAAAATCACATTATTTTGATTCATAATGCAAAAATATAAAATATTTGTCTATTCTGCAATAAAAAATATTTTTTTTATGAAAAATCGTTGAAATACGGCAGGAAACGGGGATATTAAAAGGATGGGTGGCCGTAGGCCGGGGTGGTTATGTCTCCGAAAAAAGTTTCATGATGCTGCATAATATTTATGTATAAAATAAATTTTGTATTTTTGCACAATGATTTATAACTTGGAAAATTTTCGGACCTTATTTTCGACATCATTGAGTCAACTTTATGATAGTCAAGAAATACGTGCGATTCTGTATGTGTATTTTTCTCGGAAATTTGCTGTCCAGAGTTATGAATTTGCGTTGAATCCAAGGAAATCTTTGACGAAAGAGGAGGGGGAAGTGGTGGAGTCGGATTTGAGGCGATTGCAGCAAGGCGAGCCGTTGCAGTATGTGTTGGGGACTGCCGAATTTTACGGACTTGCGATGAATGTTTCCCCGAAGGTGCTGATTCCACGTCCGGAAACGGAAGAGTTGGTGGAAAAAGTTTTGCGTTTTTGTGATGATTCGTCCAAGCAGTATCGGATTTTGGATTTTTGTACGGGTAGCGGGGCCATTGCTATTGCTTTGGCTCATTTTTTGCCATCGGCATCGGTGACCGGCACGGATTATGATGAGGATATTTTGTGCGTGGCGGCACAAAATGCGGCGCAAAATGTGGTGAACGTGCGGTGGCTTCGCCACGATGTGCTGAAAGATGGTCCCGAAACCTTGGGCGGACCGTATGACGTTGTTGTGAGTAATCCGCCGTACATCCCCTTGTCCGTGCGTGCGACCCTGCACCGAAATGTGGTGGATTATGAACCCGCGGCGGCGTTGTTCGTTTCCGATGACGACCCGCTGTTGTTTTATCGTCACATCGCACGCTTGTCTTCGGAGATTTTGCGTCCGGGCGGGCGACTTTTTTTTGAAACTTTCGAAGACTTTCACGATGAATTGGAGTCTATGTTAAGGTCTTTTCCTTTCAAGGATATTCAAAAAGTAAATGACATCAATAATAAACCTCGTTTTATAATCTGCACAAAAACTACTTAGTATGGAAGAAAATATGCACTTGGTAACCGATTTGGCCCTAATCTTGATTTCGGCAGGCGTTATTACCGTTATCTTTAAATTGTTGAAACAGCCCTTGGTGTTAGGATACATCGTGGCGGGTTTTATCGTGGGACCGCATTTCGGCTTGTTTCCGACCGTGATGGAGATGTCGAGCATCAAGGCATGGTCGGAAATCGGTATCATCTTTTTAATGTTTGCGCTGGGATTGGAATTCAGTTTTAAGAAACTGCTGAAAATGGGTAGTACCGCCTTTATCGCGGCGGGAATCGGAATACTGCTGATGATGGGAATAGGAGCCCTGACGGGCTATTTGATGGATTGGAGTTTGATGGAATGCATCTTCTTGGGCGGTATGCTGGCAATGTCGTCCACGACCATCATCATCAAGGCATTTGAGGATTTGGGACTGAAAAAGGAACCTTTTGCCGACTTCACCTTGGTCATTTTGATTATCCAGGATATCGTGGCCATCGTGATGATGGTGTTGCTGTCAACGGCTGCCGCTTCCCAGAAATTTCAGGGAATGGAAATGCTGGAAGTGATATTGAAACTGCTTTTCTTCCTGATTTTGTGGTTCGTCGTGGGAATTGCCGTTATTCCGACTTTGTTTAGAAAGGCAAAAAAATACATCAATGACGAAACCCTGCTGATTATCTCCATTGGACTATGTTTTGGAATGGTGGTGTATGCCAATTACGTGGGATTCTCATCCGCTTTGGGTGCCTTTGTGATGGGTTCCATTTTGTGCGAAACCATAGAAGGTGAGCATATCGAAAAAATCACCAAGGGAACCAAGGATTTGTTTGGTGCCATTTTCTTTGTTTCGGTGGGGATGATGGTGGATCCGAATATCCTGTTGGAATACTGGGGACCGATTTTGATATTGACGATGTTGACCCTTGTGGTGAAGGCTTTCGTTTCTGCCGGCAGCGTTTTATTGTCGGGCAAGAACCTGAAGGATTCCCTGAAAACCGGTTTCAGTTTGGCGCAGATTGGCGAATTTGCCTTTATCATTGCGGCCTTGGGCGTTTCGTTGAACGTGCTCAATGCCTATATTTATCCCGTGATTGTGGCCGTGTCCGTCATCACGACATTTACCACCCCGTATTGTATCCGTTTGGCGGAACCGTTCTCCGGCTGGTTAGAAACACGTCTTCCGCAACGAATGAAAGTGGCATTGGACCAGTATAGTCTGGTGGATACCACCCCGCACGCGCAGGGCACTTGGCGTACCATTTTGAAAACTTCATTGTTGCGAACGGCCATTTTCGGCATTATCTGTTCGTCCATTATCTTTATCGCTTTCCAATATTTCTATCCGTTTATGTTCCGTATATTGGATGAAAAGATTCCGATTAATCTTATCAATATTATTAATGCAGGCGCTGTATTGTTGGTGATTTCTCCGTTTTTATACGGCCTGATGAGCAATAACCATTCCACGCAGTCGTTGTATGCGAAATTATGGCACGATGGTCAATGGAATAAAGTGGGAATTATGGCCTGGACGTTCTTCCGCATTGCCTGTGCTTGTTTTATGGTGATGTTGATTTTATCCAAGTCGTTTAAGTTCACCAAATTGGTGGTTTTCATTTTGGCCGTGGTCATTGTCTTGTTCTTCTTGTTTTCAAAGCGAACGCTCAACCGTTTCACGGAGATTGAGGATAATTTTATGGCGAATTTGAATGCCAAGGAAAATAACGATTAAGAAGACGATGATGGAAAGAGTTTCAGCGATGATTTTTGCGGCGGGATTGGGCACGAGATTGTACCCGCTGACGGCTGACAAGCCAAAGGCCCTGGTGGAGTATCAGGGACGGCCTTTGTTGGATTACGTGATTCAAAAAGTGATGGCGGCGGGCATACGGCATATTGTCGTGAATGTCCATCATTTCCCCGATTTGATTATCCATTACCTTGAGCAACAGCATTATGACGCCCATATTGATATTTCTGACGAGCGTGATTTGCTGCGCGACACAGGTGGCGGATTGAAATTTGCCGAGCCATTACTGCAAGACAGCGACCATATTTTGCTGCATAATGTTGATATTTTGTCAGATCTTGATTTGAACTTGTTGATGGAAAGTCATTTGGCTTCCAATGCCTTGGCCACGTTGGCCGTACGTCAGCGCGAAACTTCACGTTATTTCCTCTTTGATGATGAAATGAATTTGCGAGGATGGCGCAATATGAAAACCGGCGAGGAAATTTGTGCTTGTCCGACTGCTGAGTTGCGGCCATACGCCTTTAGTGGAATACATATTGTTAAAAAGGAATTGCTGCAGGCTATTTCTTCTGCTGATAAGCAATCCATCACCCCGATTTATCTGCAACTGGCCAGAACGCGTATGCTGAAGGGTTTCGTGCACAATGAAGGAAGTTGGAAGGATATGGGGAAGATTGAGGATTTAATAATTAATAAATAAACAACGGTTAACAGCAAAAAATCTCGTAAAATTTAAATATTATCTGAAGTTATGAACAGCATATTGCGATTTTAAAGATTTTTAATTTTGATTTTTTTTCGTTTTTGTCAATAACTTTTGACGTGAAGTCTTGTCAACTTTTGATTGTTGATAATGATTCTGTCTTTAGAAAAAATTAATCACCAATTGTTGTTATAAAAATTACCATAATACAATAAATCAATAAGATAGAAATGTTAAAAAATATTTTTTTATGATAAATTGGTGATTGGTTACGCAAATGCTGGAAAAACACAAAAAAATCATTACCTTTGCAAGTTCAAAATAAAATGTTGAATTAAATAGGGAAAAATAGGAAAAGATAATATAACATATTGACTTATAGAGTTTTTTGCTGACATTTGATGGTGTTGAGATCTGGCAATCTTACCTTGTGTTTGCAATAAAAGTAGTGAAATTCGCCCAAAAGCGAACTTCGCTACTTTATGTGAGTGTGATTTGAAAAAATAAATGTTGAAGAAATTCCGTTTATTTTTTCCTTCTTCATCAAAGGCAGCAATTGAGAATTGAAAAAACAAGAAAAATTATGAATATGATGAAAAAATTCTCTACTGACAAGATGAAGAAAACGAAGACTTTGTTGAAGTCCCTGACGGCATTGGCCGTTATGCTGTTGGCTTGTGTACCGTTTACCTACGCTCAGGTTGAACCTCTGCCGGAGACTGATACCTTGTATATCAACAGCAAGCAAAACCTGTTGGATTTGATTAACTGTTTGGACGATGACTTCTATTACAGTTATGATGACCAAACATACGTTAAGGATCCAGAAGGTCATGGAAGTTGTAGTGAAGTGATTAAGTCTGGTGGCGTGCTTTACCTTAATAAGCAGGCGTACTTCAAATTGACCACCGACATCGTGTTGAATGAAGGCGACATCAGCGGTTGTGACGGTCGTCCTGCTGCGGGAACCGTGCAGTGGAAATCGAAGGGCTTTGCCGGTATTTTTGACGGTGGATACCATATTATCAGTGGTTTATATAGTAATGTAAATGACACTCTGGCACACGGTTTCTTTTCGCAGTTGACCGAAAGAGGATATATCAAGAACTTGGGTTTGACCAATCTATATGTCAAAGGTTTCAAATATACCGGAGGTATGACGGGTATTATGAATAATGAGGCCGTGGTGGAAAATTGCTTTGTGGAAGGTACGATTGTGGCAACCGATCAATATGCTGGCTTGATTACTCCGGCACTTATGGATCAGTCTTCAATTAAAAATTGTTATGTTACGGGTGCGTTGATCACAACATCTCCTCGTGCGGGTGGTATTGTGGGATTCCAAAGTTCCGGTTGCAAGGTGAAAAATTGTTATTCCACCGTAGCTTGTACATACAATAGCAGTGGTTCCGTGGGTTCTGTCTATGGTCAGGCAGGCGGTGGCGATTTTGAAAATTGCTATTTTGATATGCAAATGTTCGACAAAAAATTGACCTACGCTACGGGTAAGTTAACCACGGCATTGATGGCGACCCAGATGGGACCCGGATTTGAATATCGTGATGGTTATTATCCTACGATTAAAGGTTTCTCTTTCGACAAGGCTCCTGTGAGATTATCTGTGGTGCCTGTCTTTCTGCCGGCTTCTTCCGTTGATGATTATTCTTCCATTTCTACCATTCGTAATCAAGACAGCGTGCTGACTTTGGGAACCCTTGATGGCGTGGATTGGAGTGTGAAAGACGAATCCCATATCGTTACCCGGGTGGAAGGACAAACTGTGAAGTTTAACAAGCAGGGTTTTTTGCAACTCACGGCAACAACGGGTTCTTATTTGAGGTCATATATAATGTATTTAAATAAAAAGCCCTTCCTGGGTACCAAGGAAAACCCATTTACCGTGGATAATGCAGCCGATTTGCAATCTTTGCGGGATGGCTTGAATGGTGGTTTGGATTTTATATATAAACATTATTCGTGCCCTGCAATGGCCTACGATGTGTATTTTGTCCAAGATTCCGACATTAATATGGCTTCGGCGGGCAATTGGACCCCGATAGGAAAACACGAAGGTATTTCTTTCCAAGGGTATTACGACGGACAGGGCCACGTGATTGACAGCTTGAAGATGAATGCGGCATTTTCTGACGGTGCCGGTCTTTTTGCCTTTATCAAAGAAGCCGAAATCAAGAATCTGAAGATCCGCAATGCCAATATGGATTGTAAGGGTAGTACATACGCCGGTGTCTTATCGGGTAGAGCCAAGGCCTCCAAAGTGGAAAATGTGGTGATTGAAAATTGCTATATCACTTCGAGTGGTTCTCGTTTGGCGGGTTTGATAGGTGATATTCCTAAAGATCTTGATAATAGATATACCACCATTCAACATTGTCACATAATGGGCGGTACGGTGAAGTCAACGGGCGGTGATTATGTTGGTGGTTTGGGTGGCCATTTTGAATACGCTAAATTTTCGTATTGCTCCAATTCCGCCTTAATTGACCGTTCGGGTAGAAGTTATGCGGGTGGTATTGTCGGTGTTTTACAAACGGCGGGAAGTATTAGTTATTGCTATAATAAAGGTGAGGTTAAAGGTAATCAGTATGTAGGTGGTATTTCGGGCTATTGCAATAATTCGTGTACTATTCGATATTGTTTCAATATAGGCAATATTACGGGTTCAAGTAGTATAGTGGCAGGTATTTCAGGCCGATATGGAAATATCGCTTATTGTTTCAATACGGGTAAGATTACGGGTACGGTATGTGTGGGTGGTATCGTTGGTTATGACAACACCTCAACTACACATTGCTTTAACACAGGTGAGATCAGTGGGTCTGATGGTTCAAATAACGCCGATGTAGTAGGTGGTATTACGGGTTATTCTACGCCTACCAATTCTTATAATATTGGCGAAGTGTCTTTGCGTAATTATTCGGGATTTCAAAGACCTGTTTCCGGTGGTAGTGCGTCAACGTGTTATTATGACAAAACCATCCTTTGGACCGATCATACGGGAGATGGTTCCACGGCACTCTCTATGTTGGATATGGTAGGACCCTCTTCTGCAATGAAAACCAAATTGGATACTTCCTACTGGATTTATGAAGATAATATGTATCCTCGTTTGGCGTGGACCGACAGTTTGCCCTGGGCAAGAGATGTGGCCATTGCCGCCTGTTCGCCCGTATTGATTCCAAGCGAATCTGCCGATATTGAGCATATTAAGCCCGGTGTGAAACTGGTGGGCTGCGACCATATAACTTGGAAAGTACTGCAAGGTGATATTTTTGCCGACAGTTTGCATCATTTTGAATGTACCGACAATGCCATTGTGCCGACATTAAAAGATACCTCGCTTTGTAAGACGATTGTGGGCAGCTATGTTTCAGATACTTTAGATTATACTTCTTATCCAGATACCTTTATGGTGCAGAATATAGCTGGTTCCTTGGTGAAGAAGGTGAAAATGTATCGTTATCATAATCCTGATACGATGACGGTAGATAGTAAGGAAGATCTGGTTGCGTTGCGTGATGGTATCAATTCCGATTGTGCCTTTTATTATAAAGGTCATTTGATTCCACGTTTTGCCGATAGTTGTGTGTTTAGATTGACGACCGATATTGACTTGTCCGAATATTCAGAATGGATTCCCATTGGCGGTAAATTGCAGCACTCACGTTTTAATGCGACATTTTTGGGTCAGGACCATACCATTAGTAATTTACACGGATGTAAAAGTGCATACGCATCGGGTTTGTTTGGCACAGTGGGTAATACTATTCAGGATTTACATTTTACAAATGTCAATATAGAGGTTACGCAAGACGCAATGCGAGTGGGTGCCGTTTGTGGTCGTTCTTTACACGGCAATATCAAAAATTGTACGGTGGAAGGAAAGATTTCGGTGTCAAACAGTTGTAACTATTTTTACGTGGGTGGTATTGTGGGGCAATTTGCCAATGCCAATGATAGTATTGTCAATTGTCAAAATTATGCGATCATCAAGCATACGGCCAATAATTCACCGTGTGATTTTGGCGGTATTGTAGGTCTTTGCTCTGGTTATGTTTCCTATTGTTCCAATAGAGGCGAAATTACCGGCAATTCCTCTGTGGGTGGTATTGCCGGCACGGCCTCATCAGTTAAATATAGTTACAATACCGCTACGGTTACGGCTGGTGCTGCGGCAGCTAATGCTGGCGGTATTGTGGGTAGCGGTTCCGTTTCTCGTTGTTACAATGTGGGAGATGTGGTGGCCAAACCAGGTAATAGTGCGGCCGATAATTATATTGCGGGTATTAGCGGTACTGGCAGCGTAGAATATTCGTACAATGCCGGTCTCATTACCGGTTCCAACCGTAAGTATGTGGCAGGTATTGCAGCCAATGGTTATGCCAAAAACTGTTACAACAGCAATTACGTGAAAGGTTCCGACCAAGTGGGTTCCATTGGTAGTAAATATAATGGTTCAACCGTAAATTCCATCAACGACTGGCGTATGTGTCCTATTGGCGCAATGAACAGAAAAGACTCTACAGGTCACGCGGTAAGAATGTTGACCGAAGATATGATTGGACAAGGTTTGCGTGGTAAATTGGGTGCGGATAGCGTTTGGGTATTCAGTGAAAACTATTATCCACGTTTGAAGGGTATGGAAAACACGGCTCCTGCCTTGGCTTCCGTAATGCCAATCTTGTTAAAAGATACACAGACCTCCAGAACGGTGGATAAATCTTTTGAAATGTATGGCTGTAACGATGGCAACTGGGTAATTACCCAAGGCCCCTGTGCTCATATTGACACCACCGATTTCCGTTGCGTAACCAATATCAACGGTCTGGGAATCGTGACGATGTATGCGGGAGTGGGAGATACCAATTTCAAACATATTCGTTTATTGGTGAAAGTGTCGGAACGAACTCCATTGATTGTGAAAAATCTGACGGAAATGAAAAATTTCCGTAATGGTATCGACCAGGAAACAAGTTATTATAATGTAACGGACAGTACCTATCACTTGGCCTTGACCCACGAAGATTCCACGCATCTGGATCGTTTTATAGAAATCAAGGATGGTGGTTTGGACTTGTTCTTCAAGCTTATTGTCGATTTGGACTTAGGTGATACCATTTGGGTTCCAGTGGGAAATTCAACATACTCTTTCCAGGGCGATTTCAATGGCGACAACCATACCTTGACGGGTTTGCGCCTGGCCGGTGGAAACAATCAAGGTCTTTTCGGTTATGTACTGGAAGGAACCGTGAAAAACTTGACCGTAGATAAGGCTTCTATGACTAATACAGGAGCCAGCGACCAATACAGGGGTTTGCTTTGCGGACAAAATTATGGCGGATGGTTGAAGAATTGCAAGGTGAGGGATTCCAAAGTGGAAGGCAAGGGCCTCATTACGGGTATTGTATGCGGTGGCAATATGTATGCCACAATTAGAAATTGTAATATTGACAGAGACACATTAATTATTAACAGCAGTATTGACGATAGCCATTATGGCATTGGCGGTATTGCCGGTTATCAGTATTGTGCGGTCATTGATTCTTGTATCAGTCGCCGTTTTGTTATGAATGGAATTGCCCGTGCGATGGGTGGCGTTGTGGGTTATAGCAATTATCGTTCTACGGTAATGAATTCGCAAATTCTCGACAGCAAGATTAATGTTGCGGGCGATAGGGTAGGTGGTATTTGTGGTTATACATACGATGGAACTACGATTAAGAATTGTGAAAACCGCAATACGGAAATGATTTCAACCAGAACGGGTGATGTTTTGATGGGTGGTATTTGCGGTTACAATAATTCTAATACGATTCAGAATTGTTTGGTAACGGGTGGTACCATTACGGCGGTGAATGGTAATTATATTGGCGGTATTGTTGGATATTATGCTCCTGCAGCAGATTGTCGCAATGAAGATCCCGTGGTAGGTGCAAGTAGTGTTGGTGGCATTAATGGTTATTTGCATAACTCGACTATTACCCGTTGTTCCAATTATGCTCCGGTAACGGCCAGCGGTTCCAATGTGGGTGGTATTGTGGGTTATATGAGATACAATTCCACGGTAAGCCAGTCTTATAATGTGGGCAATGTATCGTCTTCTTCCGATAATGTGGGTGGCATAGTTGGATATTATTATCTTGATGGTGGATATAGTTCTACTATAGCTCAAAACGTTAACACGGGTATGGTTTCAGGTAATAATTCGGTAGCGGGTATTGTGGGTCTTTACCGAAGAGGTACGGTAAGAGACAACCATAATGCGGGTATTGTTTCCGGTGCCGCTATGGTGGGTGGTATCGTGGGTTACAAGAACGATGCCAGTGGAACGATGACTCTTCAACGAAATCTCAATACCGCTTGGGTAGAAGACGGACAGAGTATGACGGGTGCTATTGCCGGTCGTATTGTGGGACCATACACTATCACCAACAATTACTATGATTTGCAAATGGGTAAAATTCCGGCTATCGACTATGCGGAATGGTCGGGAACTTCCGCCAAACTTACCAGCGAGATGGTAGGCGAGAAATTGAAAAGCGCTTTAACTACTACATACTGGAAATTCTCTGCTGATAACGATAGTCTGTATCCACGTCCCATTATGGCTAATGGTATGGATGAATCGCCAGCGGCGTATGCGGCGGCTTCTCCTATTTTATTGCCGGTCGTTTGTGAGGATGGTGTTTGCGATACCATTACGGCATCTTGCGTTTCCGTTCCCCATTTTACCGGTCGTGGCTGCAATCACGATTTGACTTGGACAATGTATTTTGGCAGTGGCATTGACATTGAGGGTTGCGACTTTTATCCTCGTCGTCGTGGTTCTGTACGTATAGCTGCTGTAAATAATGGCGATACCGTAAAGATTGTGCAATTGGTGACACAGTCGGAGGATGATCCGTTTGAGATTATCAGTATGCAGGAATTGGAAAACTTCCGCAATTGTATCAACAGTGGCAGGGCATTTTATTATGACGAAGACACCAAGCACTTCCAGATGAACGATGGAGGTGAAAATTGTTCAATGATTGACGTGGGTGGTAACAGAATGTTCTTCGCCTTGCATTTGTTAGACGGAGATACCTTGGAATTTCCATCTATGGAATCCTGGGAACCTATAGGTACTTTGGCATACCCGTTCAAGGGCACTTTCAATGGCACCTATAGAGGTGTGAATTATCCATTGAAGAATTTAACCATTACCGAAGACGGTGATTACCAAGGTCTTTTTGGGTATGCTCGCGGTATCATCAAAAACGTACAATTACTCAATCCCAATATTGCCAGCAAGGGCAATTACCACGGTGGCATCGTGGGTTATAGCTATAGCAAGTTGAACAACTGCTATGTTTCCGGTGGTACCATTTCGGGTACGAACTATGTGGGTGGTATTACAGGTTATGGCGTAAGAACCTCTATTACACACTGTACGAACAGTAGTATGGTAAAGGGTTCGCAATATGTGGCTGGTATTATTGGCCATATTCAGGCAGACAGTTATGTGGAAGAATCCTTCAACGAAGGTTATATTGTTGCTACCGCCGACAATTCGTACGTGGGTGGTATTGCGGGTAATGTAGAAGGTGAAATTTCCAATAGTTACAATGTGGGTTGCATCAAGGGCAACAAATACACGGCCGGTATTGCGGGTTTCTCCAATTCACAATTCTTGTCATACTGTTATAATGCCGGACAAATTGACAGCAAGGCAACGCAATTGGTGGGTGCCATAACCAACTTGCAAACAATATCAAGTGATGCTTCTTTCCCGCGTTATTGTTATTATGATAAGCAGTTAAGCGTGACGCGTTTTGGTGTGGGGTATGACAATGGATCCGGTTCCGATTTGGGTAGAACATATACCTACTCGTTATATACCGATTCAATAGCGTCAGGCAGCGTATTGCCATATTGGAATGATTCGTTTTGGACCTTTACGGATGATATGTATCCTCGTCTTAAGGCCCTTGAGGACTTGGATGCTTCTGTAACGTCGGCAGCACCTGTCTTTGTGCAAGAACGTATGTACATTAATAAGGTGGAATTCCCTGTTACGATACAGCGTGATAATGACGTGCTTTGGAGTCGTCACGGTAGGGGAGATGCGTATGTCATCAATGATCCTCATCTGAGCGATACGGTACTCTTGCATATTTGCGGTCCAGATACTTTTAAGGTAAAGAAAAATTATGATTTCAAACTTGTTCCTTCTATGGTGGATGCCATTGGAACGCCTCCAATGAAAGATACGGTTTGTGATGGTAAGTATATCTGGCCAGTTTCAGGTAGAACCTATACGGAAAGCGGTATTTATACCGTGGTTTTGATTGCCGCAGAGGGTTGCGATAGTATCATTACCCTTGATCTTCAGGTTCCGCCTGTCTTGAAGATTGATATGACAACTCAGAATTATACCTGCTTTGAATCAAACGATGCCTTTGTTCAGGCAAAAGTGAGCGGTGGTTATGATAAATATGATTATAAATGGTATAAGGATGGTGTCTTAATTGAGGAAGATACTTGTAATAATAAGAGTACCTTAAGATTAGATGATCAAGGCGAAGGAACATACAAATTGACCATTGTGGATAGGATTCACCCGGATTGTCAGACAGAGGATTCGTGTGTGATTACTCGACCAACGCAGTTGGTATTCGATACATTGAGCTATGATGCTCGTTGTTATAATGTTAAAGACGGCTATATTGAGGTTAAGGTGGAGGGAGCCACAAGACCGTATAGTTTGTCTTGGAAATCTACTGCGGATTCTGGAAAGACCAATATCGATACTGCTTGTACGAAGATGATTACGGGTCTTGCCGATGGCGTTTATTCGCTGGTATTGGAAGACCATAACGGTTGCTCACGCGTGATTGAAAATGTTGACTTGATGGGTATGTTTGAAAAAATCACCATTGTGGCAGCCAGTGCAAGTAAGAAATATGATGGAGTCGCACTGCACGACGATTCTTATCAATTGATGACTTCAACAGATACGACCACACATCATAGTCACGATGTTGTTACATTGCCAAATGGAGATGTAATGACCGTTGTGATTAAAGATACTACCTTGAATAGCGTGGGTGTAGGTGTAAACGAAGTACTGTCTTGTTCAATTGTAGGGGAAGGTGGTGAGGATAAGACCTGTCGGTACAATTTGGATTTGCAAAATGGCCAGTTGTCTATTTCCCCACGTTATGTTTATATGACCTCGGCAAGTGCCAGCAAGTCATTTGACGGCACCCCGTTGACCAAGCATTTGGTTGAAATTTCAGGTGATGGCTTCTTGCCGGCATTAGGACAAGATACGATTTCTTGTAATGTGACAGGTAGTCAGACGGAAGCAGGTTCAAGTGCCAATACCTTTACCTATACGCTTTCTTCTGCTGTTGATACCTTAAATTATAAAATATTCAAAACGGAAGGCACTTTGGTAGTTGCTCCTATGGGACATTTGCTTATCCAAACGGCTTCTGCGAGAAAAGTTTATGATGGAACTCCTTTGACGAATACAGAAATTATCGCATCCGATGTCTTAATGCCTGGTGATACCATTATTAACGTGGTCGTCACGGGAACCAATACGAATGTGGGTGAAGTTGATAACAGTCTTGATACCACAGGATTTGATGTGGTTTCAAAGGCCGACTTGTCCGTTTCACATCGTGGCAATTATGTGGGTGTAACCTTTGTCGTAGGTAAGTTAACGATAGATCCTTGCCCAGTGACATTGGCTTCGGCCTCGCAATCAAAAATCTTTGACGGTGATACGCTCAAATTACCGGAAGTGACCGGAACAGAAGGTTTTGTTGCCGGAGAGTTGAAATCCGCATACGCCATTGGTGCCCGTTGCAGCGTGGGTGATTCCTTGAATAAGATTGTCGTTGAAATGAACGATGGTTATGATATCAATAACTATAACATTACCAAAATTGAAGGATTACTTCAGGTAACTCAAAAATCGCTCGTAATCGAAGGAGAAAGCAATGTGTTTAGCTACAATGGCGAAGAGCGTGTTTTGGAAAACTTTACGGCTACCGATTTGCTGAATAACCATAGAGCGGATATTACCTATAGGGCTGTTGGAACGGCTGCCGGGACGTACGAAGGTCAATTCTATCGTAATAATGTTCCGGTTATCGATGCTGCTGATGTTGTCATTTTGGATAATCATAATAATGATGTAACCAACGATTATAATATTAGCATTCATACCGGAACCTTAACCATTACGCCTATTGGCAATGTGATTTTAACGGCTGCGTCGGCTACCGCAAAATATAGCGGTGATACCTTGAAGGCACCTACCTACGTTGCCAATGGTTTGATGCCGGGAGATACGGTAGTGAAGATGAGGATTATTGGTTCTATTTTGGATGCCGGTACGGCACCGAATGTTTTGGATACACTGTCGAATGGCATTGACATTGTCTCAAAGACCAATCTCAGCGAATCCCATAAAAACTCCTATTCAGGTATTTCTTTGCAACCGGGTGTGCTGACGGTTACTAAACGAAATGTTACGCTTACTTCCCAAGGTCGTACCAAAGTTTATGACGGAGATACTTTGACAATGCCAGAAGTTATTATCGGTGGAGATGGTTTTGTTTCAGGTGAAGTAACACTGCCGTGTGCTATCGGTGCACGTTGCAGTGTGGGTGACTCTGTGAATAAGATTGTGGTCACGGCACTGGAAAATTATAAGCCGAGAAACTATGTCGTAACCTATAACGAAGGCATCTTACGTGTTATCAAGAGAAGTTTGACAGTTATGGGTAGTTCTGATGTCGTTCCATTTGACGGTACTGAACATTCTATTGAAACTTATAGTTCAGAAACCTTGGCACCTCATCAAACCATTTCAGGATTCTCTTATCGTGCCGCCGGTACGTTAGTGGGTACTTATCCAGGTCAATTCTATGATAATGAAGAGAATGTCATTACTGATTTGAATGGCTATGCGGTTATCAAAGATGCGTATGGAAATGATGTTACTTCCAACTATATGGACATTAACAGTCAGCCAGGAACTTTGATTGTTACGAGCAAGGGTGCCGTAACCATAACAGCTGCCACTCAGACTAAATCTTACGATGGTGAACCATTGTCTGATGGCACGTTTACGGTTGTCGGACTGATTCCGACCGATACCGTAATTAATGTCAAGGTAAGTGGTTCCATTACGAATGTGGGTTCTGTTTCCAATGTGGTTGATACTTCTTCTTTGGGTTCTTTTGACATTGTAGATAAAACCAATCATAGTCTTTCACATAAGGTTTGTTATTCAAGTATCGTACTTCAGAACGGAACACTTACCATAGAGAAACGTCCTGTAACCTTGACTTCTGCATCAGAAACAAGAAATTATAATGGCGATACATTGCGTTTGCCAGCGGTTTCCGTAGGTGGTGAAGGTTTTGTTGCCAACGAGTTGGACACCGTATATGCTATCGGTGCTCGTTGCACTGTGGGTGATTCGTTGAACAAGATTGTATTGAACTTGAAATCCGGTTATGAACTTGACAACTATGAGCTTGTTTATAATGAAGGTATGTTAACCATTACTCCGAGACCATTGGTCATCAATGGTGAATCAGGATTGGAAACCTATAAGGAAGATGTTGACACCACCTTTACCCGAACTGGAATAACCTATCCAAATCTAATATCCGGTCATAACTTAAGCGGTATTTCATATAAGGTAGCAGGTAAAACTCCAGGCATTTATACCGGAAGTTTCTACCACGATTCCACGAAAGTTACTACGGCGGACAGTGTGGTGATTAAGGATGCCACGAATAATGATGTGACAGCAAACTATGCTATCACGTTGAATCCTGGCAGATTAATCATTGCCAATGAAAAAGAAGTTTACATTGTCGCGGATGATGCGGAAAAAGTATATGATGGAACAGAATTGAAGAAGGATTCTTATCGGGTAGCCGGTTTATTGGAAGGCGATACTATTATCAATGTAAAAGTGATTGGTAGCATTACCAATGCAGGTGTCGTGGCAAACAAGGTGGATACACTTGGTTTTGATATCCTTACGCTCGGTGACAGCACGCATCAGTCCAAGAAAGAAGTATATACCAATATCGTTCTTGTAGATGGTACACTTACGGTGACACCGATCCCGGTAAGTTTGACATCTGCCAATGCCACGAAGATTTACGATGCCGATACGATGAGACGTCCAGCAGTGACCGGTACCAGTGCTTTCCTTGAAGGCGAGTTGGATACCGCCTACGCTATTGGCGCACGTTGTAGTGTGGGTGATTCGTTGAATAAGATTGTGGTAACGATGAATCCTGGTTATGATATTCATAACTATGATATTACATATAATGAAGGTACATTAAAAGTACTTAAGAAAAAGTTGACCATTACAGGTGAGTCCAATACGGTACAGTATAACGGAGAAGAACAAATTTTGAACCAATATACTCCAACGGGCTTGATTTCTACACACGTGGTGAGTGGTTTGAACTACAAAGCATCAGGTGTTATGGCAGGTTCATATACCGGTTCGTTTACTGGTACGGCCGTGGTTAAGGATGAAAACGGTGTGGTCGTTACAAATAATTATGAAATTACCACTACGCCGGGTACATTGACAATCACTCCAGTGGGTATTGCGACCTTGATTTCAGCAACGGCAACCAAACCGTATGATGGTACTCCATTGAAGAATTCAACGATTACTTCCGTCGGCTTGATGGACAACGATACGGCTATCAATGTTTTGGTTGATCAAAGTATTACAAATTATGGTACAATTACCAATACTATTGATACGGCGACCTATCATATTGATATTGTCGATAAGAATAATTTCAGTATTTCTCATAAAAACGCATACGATGGTATTGCGCTTTTGAATGGTACCCTTTCCATTACCAAGTGTCCTGTTTCATTGTCATCTTTGGGTCAAACGAAGGTTTATGATGGTGATACCCTGAGATTGCCTAATGTGGTTGGCAAGGAAGATTTTGTTGCCGGTGAGTTGGATACCGCATACGCTATCGGTGCCCGTTGCAGTGTGGGTGATTCCTTGAATAAGATTGTGGTAACTTTGAAACCGGGTTATGATATCAACAACTATGATATTACCTATAATGAAGGAACAATTAGTGTTATTCCTAATCATATCTATTTACAAGGTACTTCCTCTATGGCCGCCTTTGATGGTGCTGAACATTCTGTAACAGATTATTCCGTAATCGGTCTTGTTGAAGGACATAGCGTAAATAATATCACTTATAATGCTTCAGGTACTTATCCTGGAATATATCCTGCTTCTTACTATGATGGAATTACGGTTCTTCCAGATGTTGATGCCGTCAGAAGTCATATTGTGATTAAAGATGCAAACAACAATATCATCACGTCAAACTATGTGATTGACAGTATTAGAACGGGAACGTTGACCATTAATCCTTCAGGTGAGGTTCTCATTACGGCACTTGGCGGTATCAAGGTTTATGACGGTACCCTGCTGACCAATGATCAATATACGGTTACTGGCTTGATTGCCGGTGATACCGTGATCAATGTCGTGAATGTGAGCACTCGTATCAATTGTGGTACAGGTTTGGATAACCGTCCTGATACGACAGGTACGGGCTTTGATATCGTTTCTATCGCGGATCATAGCATTTCGCACAAGAATTGTTATGCTTCCATCGTGCTTCAGAATGGTCAAATGACGGTGACGAAACGTCCTGTAACTTTGACTTCTGAAAGCGACACCAAGATTTATGATGGTGATACCTTGAAACGCCCATTGGTTGTGGTTGGCGGAGATGGTTTCGTAGCAGGTGAAGCGGAAGCTTCGGCCATTGGTGCTCGTTGCAGCATTGGTGACTCTCTCAACAAAATCGTGATTACGCCATTAACGGGATTTGACCCCAACAACTATGAAATCACGAAAAATGAAGGAATGTTAACGGTAACGATTAGACCTCTTGAACTTCGTGCTATTCAAGCCACAGTCCCATATACAGGCTTTGAAATAACCAAGACGGCGTTTGATACCATTGGTTTGGCTGATAATCAGGTCTTGAGTGGAATTTCTTATTTGGCTTCAGGAACCAATATCGGCACATATAATGGTGCGTTTACCGGTGATCCTGTGATTACGGATGCCGCTCATAACGATGTTACAGCCAATTATGAGATTACCCAAATTCCAAGTACATTGACGATCGTTCCAAATGGTGAATTGACAATTATTGCGAATACCAACCAAAAAGTTTATGATGCCACTCCTTTAACAGATGCTTATTATACTTTTGTTGGTTTGCACAGCGAAGATACTATCATCAATGTTGTAGTTAATGGTACGATTACCAATGTGGGTTCTGTTACGAATAGTGTGGATACTACCGGATTTGACGTGGTACTCAAGTCAAACCATACTATTTCTCACAAGGCATACTATAGCAATATTGTTACTCAAAATGGTTCGCTTACGGTTACCAAGCGTCCTGTTACTTTGACTTCTAATGGACAAACGCGTGAGTATAACAGTGATACCTTACGATTCCCAACAGTGAGTATCAGTGGTGATGGTTTTGTGGCCGGTCAATTAGATACGACGTATGCTATCGGTGTGCGTTGCAACGTTGGCGATTCTTTGAATAAGATTATCCTGAAATTGAATCCTGGTTTTGATACCACTAATTATGATATCACCTATAATGAAGGTCACATTGTTATTACGCCTCGAATTTTGGAAATTACCGGTGCGTCTAACGAAGTGACCTATACTGGTGCAATGCAGGAAGAAACTTCGTATGAAGCACCTTATATTTTGGAAAGTCACCATATTGTTGGTCTTTCCTATAAAGTGGAAGGCTTGAATATTGGTGATTATACAGGTGTTTTCTATGATGTTCACGGTGATACTATCTTTGCTTTGCATAATCCTGATTCGGTTCGTATCCTGGATGCGCAAGATAGTGATTATACATATAATTATGATATTACGTTAGTTCCTGGAATATTGAAGATCAAGCCTGTTTCTGCTCCGTTGAAGATTGTATCTGACAGCGCTTCATACGTGTTTACAGGTAAATACAGAACACATACGCAACATAATTATATTGTTACTTACGATGGCAATAGAATCAATCATTCGTCATCGGCTGACACCCTCTTTATTTTGCCTACCGGTGATAGTTTGTTTATCCTTCCTAAGGATGCGGGTAGAGGTATCGCCAATGTTTTGGAAAGTGGTCTGAACTCATTTGATTACTATATTGCCAATGCCGACAATTATGCTAATGTTACCCTTGATACGGGTTGGATTGAAATTACTCCAAGACCTGTCATTCTCCGTTCGGAAGGTGCGCAATTTACTTATACTGGTGTAGATCAGTATATGAAACTTGCTAATGTATATGGTGATGGCTTTGTGGATAATGAAGTTGTCAACTTTAGCAATTATAATCACGTGAAAAATGCGGGTGAAACGGCTCCGAATACATTTGACTATGAAATCGTGGGCGCTTCCTACGATCCTACCAACTATGATATTTCTATTGAAACCGGTACTCTGAGAGTTGTTCCCGCTATCGCCTATTTGGCTCCAAAAGACACGTTCCGTACGTATGGAGAAGATAATCCTGTATTTAGATTTACTGCTTCCGGCCTACAAAATGGAGAACAGATTGAAAATTTGTACATCGGTTCGGCAAGACCAGTGTTAAGCACAACGGCCGATATAAATTCTCCTGTAGGCGTTTATCCGATTTCACTCTCTATTGTGAATGGTACTGATACGGTGAAGTTGAAGAACTATGATATTCGTTTAGAAACCGGTTCATTGACGATTACCAGACGTCCGGTGGTTATTATGGCTAATCATCCTACCCCAGATACCATTGTATATGATGGTATGAGACATTATTATGATAGAGGAACCGACTCTGTGGGTTATACCATCATTGATGCGGCATTACTGTCAACCGATTCCATTGCTTCTGTGATGCTGCAAGGTTCTGGAAAAGTGGCCGGAACTTATCCTATCCAGGTTTCCAATGCGGTGATTATCGACAAAACAACCAATGATACGGTAACGGCCAATTATTCCATCTCCTATATTGATACTTCATTTACTATTACGCCTGTGCCTATTACCATTACGGCTCATAATTATGAACACATGTACACGGGTGCCACCTATAATGTGGATTCTATGCCACTTCCAAGATTTGAAATCACTGATGGTCACCTGGTCGGCAATGATTCAATTGTACTTCTTGGTATGACAGGTGAACGTAGTTTGGTGGGTACTACGCCTATCGTTGTCAATCCATCCTCTATCGTGATTGTTGATACGACAGAAGTTCATGGCGATTATACCCATATTGATGAACGATATGATATGACCAAGGGTTATGAGATAACCTTGGTACCCGGTGAGTTGAAGATTACTCCTGCTCATTTTGAAATTACCTTGACGGCCAAGAGTGATTCTTGTATCTATGGTGAAACCGGTTCGGTAACGGGTATTATGGGATTGGACACCACCATTTACGGAGTTCATTATCACGTTACCAATGTGTTTGCACAAGCAACCGCTGTAAATGTGGGTGAATGGCCTGTGAATATTACGGGCACACCTCGTGTTTGGGATGAAGACGATAATGAAGTCACTTCTCAGTTTACGGTCAATCTGATACCGGGTGTTTTGAAGGTTAAACCTCGTCCTTTGATTCTTCAAACCTTGAATAGAACTTATTTCTATAATGGCGAAATCCGTAGTTATAGAGATTTGTTGATGCCCTATTGCGAAGCTGTTGATGGAACAAGTTTGATTTATGACAATAGTATTGCCGAAGTTGAAGGTTCTGGTCGTATCCGTTATCCGGGTCAAGTGACCATCCATTTGGATCCGGCATCTATTGTGATTAAGAATATGGCTTTGGAAGATGTAACGGCTAATTACGATATTCAAGAAGTTCGTGACGGTTGGATTAAGATCTTGGATTCCGTCTTGGTTGTCGAATTAACCTCTATCGGTGATACCTTGGATTATGATGCTCAATATCATCAGGTTGTAGGCTTTGACACCTTGAAATTCAAACCATACAATCGTGTATTCACAGTTTCAAATATTTCAACTTCTGATCCTATCCGTATAGATGTTGGATTGGATACCAATAAAGTATTTGGTACACCTGTCGTTACTGACGACTCGAATGTTGTTGTAACTTATGATCCGGGTGTTAGAGATTGGGGTGTCAAGGTTATTGTGGATACGGGTCTCTTTAGAATTGATGCGATTGAGGGCCTTTCAATGACTCCTCCTGCAATTCGTGAGAAAATCTATGATGGTACGCCATTGTCAAGTTTGACCGATTCATCGGCCATCTATGCTCGCGATATTCCAAATATCGACTTGAAGTATAGTGTTGATGGTGGAACAACTTGGACTGATACGGTTCCATCCATTACCAATATCGGAACGATTGAAGTAACGGTAAGGGCAAGTCAGCACAACTATTTCTCTGTCGATTCTACGTTCATTTTGACAGTTACGCCAAGAGACCTGCATATTGTGATCAAGGAAGAGCAGGAATATGACAATGCTCCGATGGTTCGCGATCATACCTATACGATTGATCCGGAATTGCCATCAACTGATCATTTTACCGCTGGTTCAATTACGTCTAATTCAAAGGATATCGGAACCTATACCTATGTTTCCGATTCTGTTAATTCGGCATATATCAGTGAACCATTCAAGATTTACAATGATTTGATTGGTCAGGATGTGACGAACAACTATATCATTTATTACAATGATACGTTGATTATTCATCGTAATTCTCGTCAATTGGCCATCTTGGCCGATGATACGGCAAGATTGTACGATGGACTTAGATTGGTGCCAGTGGTGACAGATACTATTTCAGACCATTCTGAAGTACTTCTTGAATATAGTTTGGATGGTTCAACCTGGAAAGAATACATTCCATATACTCAAGTTCCTTCCATTACGAATGTGGATGAAAGTGTGGATACGGTATATTTCAGAGCTTCTAATCCGAACTATGTAACTGTATTTGATACGATTACCTTGACGGTAATTCCGGATACGTTGACGGTTACCGCCAATGAAAAGACTCGCAAGTATGGTTATACGAATCCAACATTGGACGGTGTGATCACGGGCTTTGTTCACGGTGAAACCGTGGCTACCGCATTGACGGGCGTGGCTTCTTACACGACTAATGCCCATATCAATTCTGCTGTTGGTGATTCTGTGATTTTCGCTGCTATCGGTACGTTGAAGGCTAACCATAAAAATTACGTATTCAGATTCGTCAACGACACTTTGCATATTATCAATAGCGAATTGGCTATTACGGCTCGAGACAAGAGTTGGAAGTATGACAATACAGACCATACGTATCCGAACTTCGAGGTGAAAGTAGATGGCGTTTCTCATATTCAAGGTCGCGACACTGGATTCGTGGCAATCTATGTGTTCCCGAATAACGATACCTTGGCGGTTACCTATACTGATGAAAGTGTAATTCGTTACATCGGAACAACGCCCAATGTTGTGGATCATTGTACAATTACCAATAATGGTAAAGATGTCATCAGCAATTACACGATTCCAACGCCAACCCCTGGTACTTTGACTATCACTTCTAATGATACGGCTATTGTACTTACTTCTGTTGACCATACTTGGAATTATGATGGTTTGAATCACAAGGATTCAACATTCACCGTGAAGTATGGTACACGAAACATTGCCGCTTTGGCAGGTTCTGATGGAAAGGTATTCGTATTGCCAACGAAGGATACCATTAGAATTACGCCAACCGCCCTTGGTGTTAAGGAAGTTGGTGAGTCTGCTGCCGACAACAATACCTTTACTTATACTTTGACAAACAGTACTCAATATAGTCAACAATCTACGGTATTTGGCGACTTGAAGATTACGCAAAGAGCTTTGACTATTAAGCTGGATACTACCAAGGTTTACGATGGTACGCCATTTGTCAGTACGTATGCTGCAACAGGTGCGGGATATACTGTTACGGGTTTGCAAAATGGTGCGACTATTACCGCAGGACAAGTTACAAGCAATAGTAAAGACGTTAATACTTACAACAACTCATCTACCACTATTTCTACCGCGTTTGCAACATCAGATAATATTGCTAACTATGCGGTTACCTATAACTTTAAGCAGGTTATTACAAAACGAGACTTGTTTGTAACTTTGGATACAACCAAGGTTTATGATGGTAAACCATTTGTCAGCACCTACGCTGCAACAGGTGCGGGATATACGGTAACTGGTCTGCAAAATGACGCGACTGTCACTGCTGGTGAGGTAACAAGTTCGGCTAAGGATGTTCAGACTTATAGAGATAGTGCAGCTACTTATAAGTCTAATATTACGACGGCGTTCAAAACATCTGACGATATCAGCAACTACAATGTTATTTATGACTTTACCCAAACTATCACGAAACACGATTTGCTTATCGTTGTAAAGGATTCCAAGATTTATGATGGTCTTGTCTTTACTACCAATTACAATTCAGATAGTGTTACGACAGTTGGTTTGCAAAATGATGCCAAACTGTCTGCCGGTGTGGTTAAGAGTGATTCTAAGAATATTAATACATACTTAGACAGTGCTGCTACAAATATGTCATATATTGCTACCGCTTTTGCTACTACAGATGGTATTACCAACTATAATGTAACGTACGACTTCAAGCAGGTTATCACGAAACGCGATTTGGTTATCGTTATCAATGATACGAAGGTTTATGATGGCACTCCATTGGTTACCAATTATAATGCAGCCGGAGGTGTGATTACAGCAGCCGCATTGCAAAATGGTGCTACTTTGATTGCTGGTGTGGTGACTACTCCAAGTAAAGACATTGCTACCTATACCGACAATACCGGTGCAAATATTACAACTGCTTTCAGAACTTCTGACAGCATCAGCAACTATAATGTTAGTTACAACTTTACTCAGATTATAACTCCTCGAACTTTGACGATCAAGTTGGATACTACGAAGGTTTACGATGGTACTGTATTTGTCAGTACGTATGCTGCAACAGGAGCAGGATATACTGTTACCGGTCTGCAAAGTGGTGCGACAATCACTGCCGGTGAGGTTACTACTCCATCAAAAGATGTCAATACCTATGCAGATAATACGGGAGCTAATATTACTATCCCATTTGCAACTTCAGATGATATTGGCAATTATAGTGTGGTTTATGATTTCAAGCAGAAAATCACACCTCGCAATCTGTATATTACGTTGGATACCACAAAGGTATATGATGGATTGGTGATGGTTAATACGTATAGTGCCACTGCTTCAGCATATACTGTAAATGGTTTGCAAAATAGTGCAACAGTTACGGCTGGTCAGGTTAAAACAAGTGCGAAAGATGTAAATGTGTATAGAGACACTATTGCACCTGCATCCATTATTTCTGTTCCATTTGCCACTTCTGATAACATTGCGAACTATACGGTTGTTTATGACTTCAAGCAGGAAATCACTAAACGAGATTTGGCTATCACCTTGGATACGACGAAGGTATATGATGGAAAGGTGTTTGAAAGCGTGTACAATGCTTCCAACCACGCATACTACGTTTCCGGTTTGCAGAATGGGGCTACCATCAAGGCAGGTGCGGTGACGAGTGACAGCACGGGTGTCGGCATATATCTTGATTCTGCGGCTACGATGGCTGCAGTCATCACGACTCCGTTCAGAACGACGGACAGCATCA
>JAZLHE010000056.1:0-67278 GCA_045616665.1 Bacteroidales bacterium
TTTTCCGCTGCAAAGATACAAATAAATTTCATTACAATAGTAATTATTTTCAAAATAATTCAAAAATATTATAAATAATACAAATTATCTATTACTATTTTTAGAAATAAATATCGCCTTGTCCACACATTTCCTCCTCACTGCGTTCGTCCTGATGTGGGGTGATTGAGGTGTGTTCTCTCCGAGAACGGGGTTGCCGTACTGAGTGTCGGCCTGGTCCCCACATCTCGGCCTCACTGCGTTCGTCCTGATGTGGGGTGATTGAGGTGTGTTCTCTTCGAGAACGGTGGATGCGTAATGCTTGTAGCCGACGCATACGACGATGCCTGACCTCGAAGAGGTCACACCTCCATAACCTCAGATTAGCGATAGCGTAATCTGAGGTTATGGTATGTGTGACTGTGACGTGACATATCCTGCATCTCGGAGAGATGCCACATCAAAGCATGCGTCGGGATGACACAAACAAACTGTCAACGGCAAATAAAAAACGGGACTGCCGATGAGGACAGTCCCGTTGATATATGGACAAGGGCAAGATGTCAGCCCCTGTACGGAGAGACGTGGCACGCCGCGTCCCTACTTCTTGATGAATTTCTTCGTGGCCACGGCGTTGTCGTCCGCTACGCGTACGAAATACATGCCTGAAGCATAGTTGTCCAGGTTGATGCGCGCGTGGTTGTCGGTCAGCTGAACCAGCTGGATCATCTGGCCAAACGCGTTGTAGATGGCGGCTTCCCTCACCAGCACATTGCTGTTGACTGTCAATTCAATATATTTATCTGCCGGATTTGGCATCAAATTAATGTTATTAGACAATTCAACATTGTCAATACCCACTTCTGGATTCGTGGTGAAAGTGGTGGTTGCAAAGTCGCTCTGGTTGTCGGCTGAGCAAAGGGCCTTCACGCGGAAGTCGTATGTGCTGTTGGCCGTCAGGCCTTCGATGTTGTAGGTCGTCGTGGAAACGGTGGCTTCCTGCCACTGGCTTGTGCTTTGGAGCTTGTAGCCAACCTTCCAGGAGGTTTCGCTGCCGCCGGCGGTCCAGATGGCAACGGCCGAGTTGGTCGTGATGCTGGCAACCTGAAGGTTCGTTGGAGCATCGCAAACTTCTGGTACAGCACCACAATCTGTCGTGAAATCCAATAAGGTTGGAGACGAAATCGCAGACATATCGTTTTGGTTATACAAGACTTCTCCTGAAGGAGCGATCAGGGCCAGAGAACATTCGCCGTCGTAGCCACCCAAAGTCCATTCAATGGTAGTAGGCGTATTGTCGCACAACATCACTCTGACGGTATCCACGGTAGTCGTACTGGACAAATCGTGGTCTTCTGCTTCTACAATGGCTACGGTGACACCGTTTTGCTTAACTGCGGCGTATGCTCCGTTCCAACCGTCACCATAACTGTCCTTGCACACAAAACGATATTCGCATTGGTCGCTGAGCGAGCAAAGCGTTGTTGCAAAAACGACAGAATTAACGGCATAATCGCTGGTATCAATAGAACTACACAATGAGCGTACATATACTTCATATTCAGTGCTGGAAGTCAAACCAGTAAGTATGAACGGATTTGAAGTAGCCAACACCTGAGTACCCGTTCCTGGGGTGAAGTTAGGTTCGCCATATTCAATGATCCAGGAAGTAGCTTCTCCGCGTTCATTCCAAGAAATTTCAGCAGAAGTCATATCAATATCATAAACAGAAACTTCATTAGGTCTCTTACAACTTGGAATTGGAGCAATCGTAACCTCATCCAAATACATTAAATTCGTACTTACATTACAAGTCTTGAAGGCCACATATTTTCCATTGCCCGTATAATTATCCAAATCAACTTCAAAGAAATCAAATTCATCCGAAGAAGAATAAACGGTATCGACAGAAACAAAGGTGGTAATGTCATCAGGATTGGTCATCACACCGACAACCATTCCATTGGACGCAGCACTTGAACGGAAATAGAAAGAAACTTCCATCGTACTCAATTCCGCATCCAATTCCGGAGTAATCGCCATAGCGTAGGTAGAAGGTGAAGCATAGAAATAAAGTGCGCCCACATTGCCTGCACCTCCCATCGAGGTTATATATGGGTAAGACGTTGTTGAGCTGTAATTAGAATGTCTGGTCCAACATTGTGGGAAGGCATTGGTACCGGTTCCATACGAATCGAAATTCTCAAAGAAAGGAATGGTTTCAACATCGCATTCGGTTCTGAAATCAACCATTGTCCATGTACTTACATCAGGATCGCAAACCGAACGCATTCTTACATTGTAAGGCGTGTTGGCAGTCAAAGCCGACAAGGTAACCAAGCCGTCGGTAGGATTGGGAACCGGAGTCCAAACGGAATCGGTAGCCACGGCATATTCCATTTCCCAAGCAGTTTCTTCATAACCGGGAACCCAAATCACGTCGGCAGTGGTCGTTGTGATATTATTCACCAACATATTCGGCGCGATACAAGTAACGGAGGCATCACAACTACCACCAAAAATCACATTGTTACGTTCTGACAGATTGGTACCTGAAGATGGAGTCGAAGTAATACTATACGGAGAACTGTCTGTATAATTGTATCTGGCAAGTGTTCCTGAAGTAGTATGGGTGTACCAAGAATTACCAGAAACATAACTACCTGTTTCATCCACAAAAATCAGCATCAGGTTGTCAGTACCATTGTACATAAAAGGAGTGTTAAATTCAAAGGTATTCCATCCCACTTGTAAATTAGGCGTACCATCATACATCAACTGGGCATTGCTTACGTTTTCCCAATTTGATAAAGCAGACAGGGTCGTATGGGTTAAATAAATCTTATAGTGTCTTTGTTGACCCAGGTTAGCCATTTGCAATGAAACGGAAGTGATCGCCGTAGAACCAGCCATTTCTGAAGCCAGATAAATTTGTTGAGAATAACCGTAACGATAGAAACTATAAGAAGGAATATATGTATTGGTAGAGGTTCCATTGCCAATGGCAACTTCTCCACCTGCCAAACAACGAGTAGTAAATGAAATGGTATTCCATGCACTCTCGCTGGCATCTTCGCAATTGATTTTCACACGCACCATATAGGTTGTCAATGGTTCAAGACCTGACAAGAAATAGGAGGTTGTCGTCAAATCATTCGTGATGGTGTTCCAAGCATCTGCTTCGTCATCAAATAATTCAATGGTATAGCTTGAAGCGGTTCCATAATGACCGTTTTGCCAAGAAATCAAGGCAGAAGCACCGGCAATATTACTTGCCGACAAATTAGAAACCGGTGAACATTCTGGCGTCAAATCCAAAACCATATCATCAATATAACCATAATTTTCGTCGTCAGAAGACACTTTCAAGGCAATATAACTTCCTGTTCCGGTATAAGTGTCAAAATACACTTCTTTTTCCTGATACATCGTTCCAACCACTTCAACCGTTTGTACAGGTACAAAGCTCGTTTCGTCGGCAGGATCAGACATCAAACCCACTTCAATGATAAAAGGATAATCCGATGAATAGGCGCGAGCCATAAAGGATAATTGCAATGAGTTTATGGCCAATTCATTTTCATCAATTTCCGGAAGGATGGCGTATTGATCGGCAGCCCAAGAATCGGTATAGAAATACAAACTATTGTTGCCAGAATGGGCAGCAGAAGCAGAATGCCAAACGGTGGGCAGACCTTCATACGAAGTGCTTTCATTGATTCTTGACCAGCAGTTAGGAAGAACATTTTCATATTCATCTGTTGATCCCACATAAGAATCAAAATTTTCGACGTATGGCAGACTATTCAAAGTCATTGCGGCACAACCTGTTCTAAATTCCTTACGCATCCAGGTGCTTTCGTCATCATCACAATCGGCTTGTACATAAATTTCATACAAGGTATTGGGTTGTAAGTCTGATAAAGCAACCGTATTTTCAGTAACTGGCGTTGCGGGATCCGTTTCCGGATCAATAGTTCCGGCAATACCATATACGTAATTCCACTGTGTTTCTTCCCCACCCTGTGTCCAAGTTACATCAGCGGTCGTAGCCGTAACATTATTGACTTGGATATTGGAAATGTGAGGACAAGACGGAATATAATCAACGTAAAGATCATCAATAAAGATATTGTTGGCATTCCATTGAGGCACGCGCAAAGCCACATAACGACCCTCGCCGTCATAATTTGAAGTAAACACTTCGCCCAATTCCCAAACATCTATCATAGAAGGCATAAATTGACCTACTTTCGTAAAGCTATTCACGTCGTTAGGATCAGACATAACGCCCACTTCAATCAAATGACCTTGTGTTGCAACGTATGCGTAAAATTGAATCATCAAATTGTCCATATCAACGGCATCATCCAGACGTGAAGTGATGGCATACGCATAATTTCCACTTGAAGGACAATTGAAGTACAATGATTTTGAACCAGAATAAGACTGAGTTGAACTAATGTATGGAGAAGCTGTTGTTCCGCTATATAGACGTTGCCAACAATCCACAAAGTCAGAAGTACTCCCTTCAAAATCTTCATCAATAGGAAGTTCTACGCTTTCGCAAGGAATAAAGGCCGTAACGGTAGCCCATTCGCTGTTTTCATCCGTACAGATGGCCTGCAGCCTGATTTCATAGTTCTCGTTAGATAGCAAACCGCTAATCGTATAAGGAGAAGAGGTGACCACTTCGGCATCCCAATCGGTAGTGCCAATCACTCTGTATTCAAGATTCCATTCGCTTTCTTCGCCATTGGCTTCCCAGGCAATCGTAGCACTTTCACTTGTCGTTTCGCTAATATACAAATAAGGAGCTGGGCAAGCCACCGGAACGATTTGGTCGCAGCAGTAGAACTTGACATTGTTACGGTTGTGGCTTAACGTTCCAGAGGGAGGATTCACAGGATCAGGATTTGTACCATCACTATTATAATATAATGATTTATTATCTGTATTGGTATGGGCATTAAATACGTATGAAGAGCCATTATAGCTACCCGAATTATCATCCACAATCACCACCAAGTTGTCATTGCCATTATAATTGAAATAATTGGTCAAGTCAAATTTATTCCAACCCTGAGAACAGTTGAGCGCACCTTCGTAAACCAAAGTGGCATCGGCAATAGGAGTCCAGTCGGAGTTAGAGGCAAATACGTCGGAAGAACGATGAGCCAAATAAATCTTCACATTATTTTTGCTGGTCATTGAGGAAGAATGCGCATAATTGAAAGCGATAGCCGTAATCACAGTTGGTGTATGGTTTGCACTGATTTCATCGGCTTTGTAAATCTGCTGAGTATAACTATAATTAAAGAAATTGTTGACAGGAATGCTATAAGTAGTGGTCGCATTAGTACCGGAAATTTCACGGCCTACAGTGTCTATTTGCGAACATTCAATATACAGTTCTGTCGTGAAATTGGCGGTCAACGTGTCGGCTTCACCTTCAATGCAATTCGAGAACAGCATCACTTCGTATTCTGTTCCTTGGGTCAAACCTGACAATCTATAGTCGGTGGCCTGCACCTCAACGGATGTCATTTCGCCTTCGGGTTCACCATAGATCAAAGTATAGCTTTCCACACCGTATGAAGCCGCATCCCAAGTCAGATGGGCGGAAGTTCCAGAAATTTCAGATACTGCCAAATTCGCAGGAGCCGAACAAGTTGGCGCTTCATCGACTTTAACCTTAGAAATTACCACATAATTTTCACCATTGCCAACAGGAGCGTAAAAAGCCAAATAAATCGGCTCGGTATAGGTTTCCGTCAGCAAGATGGATTTTTCTTCAAAACTACCAACGACACTATAATCATTGGGATATAAAGATTTGAGAACCGTCAAGGTATTGATGTCTTCGGGATCGGTCATCACGCCTACATCCATTCTACCGTAATTTGCAGCGGTGATGCCTGCCCAGAAACTCAAAGACAAACTGCCGCCTTGGAATGCAGACAAATCCAATGCCTGAGAAACTGCCAAGGAATAATATTGTGAATTAGAATAAAACACCATTTGTCCCAATGTCGCACTGGCAGTCGAAATGTACGGGTAATGCGTGGTGGGGTTATTGGTAAGGCGACTCCAACAATAAGGGAAAGCCGTCTGACCAGTACCATAATCAGTAAAATTATCAATATAGGGAATACCTACGTGCATAGAAACGCAGCGTGTTCTAAAGCTACTTAGCAACCACTCGCTTTGTTCTGAAGGAGAACAAACCGTGCGAACATATACATCATAAGCCTGATTTTCCATCAAATTCCCCACATTGACAAATGTATCGGTAACCGTATATGAAGTCCCACTTTCAACGGGTTCGCCTTGCAAGGTCACCACAACTTCCCATTGATAATCTTCAGGACTGTGGGCAGTCCAGCTCACGGTCGCATCCTCGCCGGTAATATTGGAAACATTCACTAAGCTTGGTTTGTAGCAAGTGGGAGCAGGTCCAAAACAAAACTGCATATTATTACGATAACTGGAAAGCGTTCCCGAGCCCAAAGCCGTGATATCGTATGCACCAGCATCTTGATAAACATAGAGTACTTTATTTCCCGTTGTGCTATGGGTATAAAAACGAGGATCTGAATTAGCGTATGAACCCTGATTATTAAGAATGGCTACTACGACATTACTTTGGCCATCCCATTCAAAATCATTGTCAAATTCAATCGTAACCTTATTGGAATCGGCATTAGAACAAGCCACCGCACCGTGGAACACCTCGGTTAACGCGGAAGCGGGAACCCAAGCTGAAGCTGAAGCGAAAGTCGCATTGGCCACATTAGCCATATACACCGTAATGTCATTCATAACAATCGGTGTGTCATAGAAATAATTGAAAGTAAGCGATTTAATCGTTCCTTCTGTAGCACCCAATTCATCGGGAGCAAACAATTGCTGAACGTATGAATAATTATAATATGTATTAAAAGGTATTTCATCAGTAGTTCCCGTACCATTCCCAATCATAGGAGCACAGTTCGGCTGTTCCGGGGTTGTAATGCAAACCTGATCGGAATTCATTGTGGTAGAGGTACATACCGACTGGATTTCATAACAATAGGGAGACAACGGAGAAACCGTATTATCCACATAAGTAATGGTACTTGCTGAAAGCAGCGATTCATTTATTTGAACGCCATCACGTAATACATTGAATCCTGTTAACTCTGGAAGAGTTATTTGCAGACAAGCGTCAATCATCCAGCCATAGCCAGGAACACCTGCATCAGAAAGATTGTCCCATTCTCCTCCCGATTCAACAAGATCGTTCAGATTCATCATCTCCACATCACTGGCAGCTGCGGGATATGCCGTTGTTGTGGCAGCAGCCACTTCATAACCAATCCATATTTCTTCCGTAGCGTCAATTTGAATCGGATTGGGCAACATAACAGTATTAGGCGTGTTAGCCACTAATGTACTTACATTTACCGGAACCGTAGCCACCAATGTGCCGGGATTCAGCACCCCACCATCAAAACTGCCGCCAGTCCAGATTTTTACAGATACAGAACTTACTGCAACATCATACAGCGTAAAACTGACTTTGGTTAAATACAAATTTTCGTGTTCACTCAAACTGGACACGGGATAGCGAACCGCCACGGTAAAAGGAGTGGTAGAACTCACACCGATACCTGAAGCCAAACTTCCGCCATAAGACAAGGTTGCATCACAAGATTCTTGCGATTGCGGAGATGTCCAGGAAAGATTCACGTGATTCCAACGTGCATTGGCCTGCACATTGGTAGGGGCATCGCATTGAGCAAACACCGCCGTCAAAGTCAGGACACATAAACTGAAAAGAAGTAGAATTTTTTTCATAAATTTGTGTTTTTGTTTATAATTTATTGAATACCAATATTTTACAACCGCTATTTAACATTTTCAAAATTGATTGCACAAAGTTATAAAAAAATTTTTTTTGTTGTACACTTTTTTTTTATTTTTTTATTTTAAAACATAATTATTGCTTTAGGTCTTGTAAGGAAATTCCGTTCTCCGCTTTGCGTCAGCGGAATGGAGGTATTTCAACAAGACTAAACGGGATAATCCCAAAATAAATATTTAAACGAATCCATTTTCAAAAAAATATTATTATTTTTGCACATCAATAAAGTTTATGAATATCAAAATAATAAAAACTATTAAATATGGAAAAAATCAGAATAGGTATCAATGGTTTCGGTCGTATTGGCCGATTGGTGCTCAGCGCGTCATTAGAAAGAGAAAATGTTCAAGTAGTTGCCATCAACGATTTGTTGGAAGTAAACTACATTGCCTATATGCTGAAATACGACTCTGTTCACGGTCATTTCAAAGGCACGATTGATGTTAAGGATAACAATTTGATTATCAACGGAAATCCCATTCGTATTACCGCAGAAAAAGAACCTGCCAACCTGAAATGGAATGAAGTGAATGCCGATGTAGTCATTGAATGCACCGGTCGGTTCTTGACACAGGAATTGGCAGAAGCCCACATTCAGGCCGGTGCGAAGAAAGTGGTTCTTTCGGCCCCTCCAAAAGACGACATTCCTATGTTTGTAATGGGTGTTAACAATAAGGAGTATGCTGGTCAGCCGATCGTTTCCAACGCCTCCTGCACCACCAACTGTCTGGCACCTTTGACCAAGGTTATCCACGATAATTTCGGGATGGTTGAAGGTTTGATGACAACCGTTCACGCCGCCACCGCCACACAAAAAACTGTTGATGGACCTTCTATGAAAGATTGGCGCGGCGGACGTTCCGTCTTCGGCAATATCATTCCTTCTTCAACAGGCGCTGCCAAGGCCGTCACCAAGGTTATTCCTTCTCTGAAAGGCAAATTAACGGGTATGTCTTTCCGTGTTCCCACTGCCGACGTTTCTGTGGTTGACTTAACCTGCCGTTTGGAACGTGCCACCACTTACGATGAAATCAAAGCCGCTATGAAGCGCGCCTCAGAAGGCGAATTGAAGGGCATTCTCGGTTACACCGAAGACCTGGTGGTTTCTACCGATTTGATTGGCGACACCCACACTTCAATTTTTGATGCTGCCGGCGGCATTATGCTGAATCCTAACTTCGTCAAACTTATCGCCTGGTACGATAACGAAGTGGGTTATGCCAACAAAGCCGTTGATTTGGCCGTTTACATCGCAGGAGAATAATTGACAATGCGTACTTACTTTGCCGACGTTTTACTACCCCTACCCTTACCAAGGCTTTTTACCTATCGTGTCCCTCAAGAATTAAATGACAGTGTCACTTGGGGAATACGGGTGGTTGTTCCTTTCGGCAAAAGCAAGATATACTCCGGCTTGGTGCTAAACGTCCACGAAAACGCACCCCAGCAAGTCAATATTAAATACATATTAGAGGTCATTGACAATCAATCCATCGTCTCAAAACAGCAAATTGCCTTGTGGCAATGGATTTCCAAATACTATATGTGCGGGCTCGGAGAGGTGATGGCCGCCGCCTTCCCCTCCGCCCTTAAACTCGCCAGCGAAACCAAAATCCAACTCAGTCCAACATTCGACGGAGACTTGTCCATCTTGAATGACAAAGAACTCAAACTGGTAGAAGCCCTGTCTTATCACCCCATCATGACCATTGATGAAGTATCAAAAACAATTGATATTCAAAAAGTTATACCTATCATCAAGTCATTGGTGGAAAAAGACATCATCATCACGGATGAGGAAATCCGAGATTCATATAAACCCAAAACCGAATCCTTCATCAGTCTGGCAGAACCATATTGCAACGATGAAGCTACGGTAATGTCTTTGCTGGACAGTTTGGGAGCTTCTAAAAAAACCGCCAAACAGCAAGATGTGCTGCTTGCTTTTTTAATGCAGACGAAATCCAACGATAACACTGCAAAATTCAATCTGAAAGCAAGCGTAAAAAAATCGGATTTGGTGAAAAACACCGACATTTCACAGGCACGGCTGCAAACTTTGATTGACAAGCATATTTTCATACAAGAAAATATCGTCACCAGCCGATTAAAATCCTTTGATTCGCAGGCAAGCCCTGCCGATATACAACTGTCTTCGCCACAAGAGACAGCGATGAAAGAGATTCTGCATCAATTTCAAGACCACGAAACGGTATTACTGCACGGCATCACGGGAAGCGGCAAGACAGAAATCTATATCAAACTAATTGACAAAGTTTTATCGGAAGGAAAACAAGTTCTGTATCTGCTTCCGGAAATTGCCTTGACCTCACAAATTGTCAATCGTTTACGCAAATTTTTTGGTGACAAAGTGGGAGTTTATCACTCTCGTTTCAATGAATATGAACGCGTGGAAATTTGGAATCGCGTGTTAAGTCAAGGCGACACCCAAAACCTCAGCGACAAATACCAACTGATTTTGGGTGCCCGATCCGCTTTACTGTTGCCCTATAACAATTTAGGCTTGATCATTGTTGATGAGGAACACGACGGTTCCTATAAGCAAGCGGATCCGGCTCCTCGCTATCACGCCCGCGACTGTTCCGTTGTCTTAGGAAAATTGCATCAGTGCAAAGTCTTGCTCGGAACCGCCACTCCCTCTATTGAAAGTTACTACAACGCGCAACAGGGCAAATACGGCTTAGTCAATCTCACACAGCGCTTTGCGCAAAGCACCTTGCCCGAAATTTGGGTGGTTGACATTCCTAAAAGCAACCGCCAAAAAAAGATGAACGGACATTTTTCGCAGTTTCTCATCGACCAAATGACGGAGGCCTTAGCCAAACACGAACAAATAATCCTGTTTCAAAATCGTCGCGGTTATTCCCTTAGAATGTACTGCAACACCTGTCAAAGTATGCCTACCTGCATTCATTGCGACGTTTCGCTTACTTACCACAAACACAGCAATTTGCTCAAGTGCCACTACTGCGGCTATGCCATTCCCGTCCCCGCGACCTGCCCCCAATGCAACAGCACGGACATTGAAATGCGGGGATTCGGCACCGAAAAAATAGAGGATTCCTTGGCAGAATTATTTCCTGACAGCGTCATTGCCCGAATGGACCTGGACACCACCCGATCAAAAAACGCATATCAAAAAATCATTTCTGATTTTGAAGCACATAAAACCGACATTTTAGTCGGCACCCAAATGGTAACCAAAGGATTAGATTTCGACCGCGTGAGTGTGGTGGGCATCCTTAATGCGGACAATCTGCTGTCCTACCCTGAATTTAGAGCATTTGAAAAAGCGTTTCAAATTATGTCGCAAGTGAGTGGCCGTGCCGGCAGAAAAGAAATTCCGGGAAAAGTTATCATTCAAACCTACCAACCCAACCATCCGGCCCTGAATTATGTGGTCAGCAACGACTACTATAGTATGTACACGCAGCAAATTAATGAGCGAAAGCAATTTAACTTTCCTCCCTTCTGCCGTCTCGTCAAAATCACATTGAAAAATGCCAACAGCGATCTTGTCAACGAAGCCGCATCAGCATTGACACCTTTACTAAGAACGGCTTTCCCCCAACGTGTTTTAGGTCCTGAATGGCCATTGGTTTCTAAAATTCAAAATTATTACCTCAAAGATTTCTGGATTAAGTTGAACAAAGATAATCAATTGGAAAACAACAAGTTAACACTCTATAAAATTCTTCAGGAATTTCAAGAAAATTACCAGTTCAAAAGCGTGCGGCTGGTCGTCAACGTTGATGCCTAATACTACATTAACGGGATGTGTCCTTTGAGTTTATTTTCCTTGATCACTTCTTTCACCTTATTCATCGTGGTTTTAGAAAAAAATGCCTCGCTTAATTTTTCGCTAATGTAAGTCACTGCCGAAGCGGAAGGATGGCAAAGATCATCGGCGTAAAAACGATAATCCCTTAAATCATCCTGCAAAATTTCATACGAGGGGAAATAAAATCTGCTTTCATCATCAACAAGCTGATTTACTGACAGATGTAATATCGATTTACTGATTTGACTGGCGTGAAATCCGTCGCCTAAATGCCGCACCGGACTAACGGTAAATATTATTTTCAATTGAGGATTGAAATCTTTCAATTCTTGAAATAAATCTCGATAAAGCACTACAATCTGCTCGATAGACAAACAAATTTTCTCAAAACGGGAAGCGAGAATTTTATGGCAATTCGCCACAATCATATCACGTTCAATCAAGCGATAACAATAGGCTGTTCCGAAAGTCAGAAACAAGAAATCCGCCTGCCTCAATGCCTCGTGAGCCTGGTGCAATCCTTCGTGTATCTGACGTAAAAAATTATCTTTATTGACATTGGAGAAATGACCGTGGTGAGCATAACTGATCCATTTTTCATTGACAAAATCAATATATTTTTCACCGAATAAATCAGGATTGATGCTCATTTCCAAAGCATTGGCGATAGAAACTGGATTAAACAGCGTTCCAAAAGGATTGGAACAACAAGTAAAATTCAAGTTTTGGAAAAACTGCCCAATATGATCTGAAAAACACGAACCCAACAACATCAACTTATGATTATAATTGATGTCGAACGGATATTTAGGAGTTGGTATTTCGGTTCTGAAATTCATATTTATTTAGGGATAATCAGTTTGGCGAACTTGAGCATTAACGTTTTGTTTCCGACGGTATCGAAAGCGACAAGGGCTTTTTTTTCATTGCCGCTGCCTTCGGTGGATATTACAATTCCATAGCCGAACTTGCCATGATATACCCGTTTATTGACAACAATTTGATCGAACGTGGCCAATTCGCCGATTTGCGCCAATTCTGCTTCGGTTTTCGTCTGCACTGTCGGCTTAGGAACCACCGGACGAGATGACGGAGAATACGGATTGGTACGGACCGTATAAGAACGGTTTTTGGCGAACGAAGGCGTTTCGGGCATAGAAAACGAACCTTTTCCTGCCGATGCCTTTCGCGTGGTATTTAAGTATTTTTCGGGAATTTCATCCAAGAAACGACTATGTTCGGCAAATTGCAGAGAACCAAACTTATATCGGGTTTCCGCATAAGTAAGCATCACCCGTTTTCTGGCACGTGTCAGCGCCACATAAAACAAGCGGCGCTCCTCTTCCAATTCCTTTCGCGTATTGACACAAAGAGAAGACGGAAAAAGATTTTCCTCCAAACCCGCCACAAAGACATAATCAAATTCAAGACCTTTAGCCGCATGAATGGTCATCATTTTCACTTTATCCTCAGTATCATCCTTTTCATCATCATCACTCAACAAAGAAACCGTTTCCAAATAATGGTCCAATGACGGGAAATACGTACTGATAAGTTCTCCAGTAGCCTCGTTGAAGGAGGATTCGGGCTCACGCTCGGTAAAAGCCTTGATAGAATCGAGCAATTCTTCGATATTGTCTATTCTGTCTTTATCGGAAGGATCTTCCCGCAATGCACTCACAATGCCCGAAGATTCAGCGATATGCTTAGCCAAATCGAAAGCATCGGTAGTAGGCAGGAGGGCGGTGTAACTCTGTATTCGCGCCGCAAAATCGGTCATTCTTGCCTTGGTGGGCGCATTCACATCCAAATTAAAATCATCGGGATGGACCATCACATTCCACATCCGTTCGTGATGTTCTGCGGCACAATTCAGAAGTTTATCCACCGTTGTAGCCCCGATTCCACGCTGCGGGTAATTAATCACACGCCGCAACGACTCTTCGTCATAATGATTGACCGCCAATCTGAAATAAGCCATTAAATCCTTGATTTCTTTTCTCTTATAGAAAGAAAGTCCTGCATAAATCTTATACGGAATATGCCGTTTAATCAGCACTTCCTCAATAGCACGCGATTGGGAATTGGTACGATACAGAATGGCAAACTGACTATGGGAAGCCTGCTCATTGACCTTGATTTCAAAAATCGCATCCGCAATGGCAAAGGCTTCCTCGGTATCGCTGCCAGTTTTGAGAATATTGATTTTCGACCCTTCCGCATTATCTGTCCAGATTTCCTTATACATCTGGTTTTTATTATTCTTGATAATCGCATTGGCCGCATTCACAATCACTTGCGTAGAACGGTAATTCTGCTCCAGCTTGATGATTTCGCACGTGGGATAATCCTGCTTGAAATTCAAGATATTTGTAATATCAGCGCCGCGGAAGGAATAAATACTTTGCGCATCGTCGCCCACCACGCAAATATTTTGGTATGCGGCAGCCAATTTCTTGATAATCAGATATTGGGCAAAATTCGTATCCTGATACTCATCCACTAAAATATAACGGAAACGCTGCTGGTATTTATAGAGAACATCCGGAAAATCTCTCAAGAGGACATTCATATAGTACAACAAATCGTCGAAATCCATCGCATTGGCATTTTTCAGGCGTTGGTTATAACGCATAAAGATGTCGGCAATAAGGGGCTTGCCACTACGGGCGTCGGCCTCGCGGATTTCGGGATTTTTGGCATAATCTTCTTCCGAAAAAAGACTTGACTTGGCGGAAGAAATACGATTTTGGATATAATTGGCCACATAAATCTTGGGGTCGAGCTGCATTTCCTTCACGATGGACTTGATCATATTCTTGGTATCATCGGCATCGTAAACAGTTAGATTCTGGTTATATCCCAAACGGGAACCTTCCACACGGATGATGCGGTAGAAAATAGAGTGGAAAGTGCCCATCGAAACGGACTTTGCATTACTGTCTCCTACTAACTTAAAAATACGCTCCTTCATTTCGCCGGCCGCCTTGTTGGTAAAAGTCAATGCCAAAATTTGAAACGGGCTGATTCCGCGGGTAAGCATATAGGCGATACGATAGGTTAACACGCGGGTTTTGCCCGAACCCGCGCCCGCAATCACCATCACTGGTCCTTCTATCTGTTTTACAGCACGTTGCTGCGCATCATTGAGTTGCGATAACAATTCTTCTTCCTGATTCATGCCTCAAATTTTTAAGACTGCAAACTTACACAAAAGTTTTGAGATTTTTATGTTGGACAAATAGAAATTATTTGTATTTTTGCACGATAATAATACTATTGAATTTAGATTATTACAACTTTATATTTTTGTATCAAGAACTGATTAATGGGTTCACCAATTCCTGATACCATATTAACCTATCGAGCCCACAAAAAAACATGAAAAAAATCAAATTACTCACGTTGACATGCCTCCTGCTGTCTGTGGTTTTTATGTCTTGTAAAAAAGACGATCCCAAAAAAGAAGATCCTGACACACCAACTTCAGAGGAAACCGTCTATATTATGGGCACATACGGATCTGAATCTTTTCTCCTGACGAATGACAAACTAAGCTTCTTTAACAACGATAAAGGAGATTTTGGCGCGCTTGACATGGCGATTGCAGACAACGGCGACGTCTATGTTGCAGGAGAGGTTCAAAGTGCAGCAGCAGGCATGCAGCCAAAATCACTGTTATTCAAAAACGGCGTTCCATGCTATGAATACTACTTTGATTACGCCTCATTTTGCAACATTGCGATTGAAGACAATGGCAAGGTGGTCCTTGCGGGATTGCATCTTTCTGATCAAGTTAGACCCGCCGTTTGGGACGGTACCACCGCTACAAATTTACCTCTTCCCGCCGGAAACGATGTAAATGAATGGTTCATTACAACAATGGATTATAAGGATGGTCACGAACTCATTGCCGGTTATTATGTAAATACTAATAGTCAATACGTTCCGGCAGTGTGGGTAGATCGTCAGCTCGTAAATGTGGATCCCATGAACGGCGCTTCAACTATAGTTGATGCCGGCACACTGATCAATGGTACCAATTTCAAAATTGCAGGTCGTTATTTAAATGAAGAAGGAAACTACATGGCATACGAATACGATAGTCAATCTGGCACAGGCACCCGAATCCCTTATCAGTGGGAAGGCTCAAATGTCAGCATGGCCTACGGAATAGTCAATTCTTACAAGTGGAATAAAACCGAAGCGGAAGGAAGCCGCAGTAACTATTCTTTAATAACTGAAATTTTCCAACATTACGTTCCTGATCCTACAACCGGAGAGCAAATCATAGACACTTGTTATGGAGGATTTTATGTGGTGAAAGACGGTAGCGTTATGCCACAAACGATGTACAGATACCCACAAACCAACACCATCAGCTCTATCATCGACATGTCAATCAATTCCAAAAACCAGCTTTATCTGGTGGGAAGTTTCTATACCCTTCATGAGGGCATCAAGCCTGCCTATTGGATAGATGGCGTACGCCACGTTATTGATCTTGAAAAAGGCGTTGCTTCTAAAATCATCATTAAACCAGCACAAAAATAATAATACACTATGAAAAAAATCAAATTACTTACCTTGACATGCCTCTTGCTGTCAGTGGTTTTTATGTCTTGTAAAAAAGACGATCCCAAAAAAGAAGATCCTGATACACCAACTTCAGAAGAAACCGTCTATATTATGGGCACATACGGATCTGAATCTTTTCTCCTGACGAATGACAAACTAAGCTTTTTCGACAATAATATAGGAAGATTTGGCGCACTTGACATGGCGGTTGCAGACAACGGCGATGTCTATGTTGCAGGAGAAGTAAAAGCATTGTCGATAAGTTCCCCATCATCACTGTTATTCAAAAACGGCGTACCTTGCTATGAATATGTCTTTGATCACGCTTCATTTTGCGGCATTGCGATTGAAGACAATGGCAAGATTGTTCTTGCAGGTTTGCATTTGTCAGATAAATACAGACCCGCCGTGTGGGACGGTACTACCGCGACAGATTTGCCTCTTTCTGGTGAAAGCAACATCAATGAATGGCACGTTACATCTATAGATTATAAGGATGGTCACGAACTCATTGTTGGTTTCTCTTTGAATTTGGATGGCAAATACAATCCATTAGTGTGGGTAGATCGCCAGTTTGTAAGTGTAGATCCTATGAACGGTGCTTCGGCAAAAATCTTTTCCGGCACACTGACCAATGGCACCAATTTCAAAATCGCAGGTAATTTTTTGGATGAAGAAGGAAACTACACGGCATACGAATACGATAGTCAGACAGGCGGCACTCAAATCAATTATCAGTGGGAAAGCTCAAATTTCAGCGTAGTCTATGGAATAGTCAATTCTTACAAGTGGAATAAAACCGAAGCGGAAGGAACCCGCAGTAACTATTCTTTAGTAACTGAAGATTACGAGCACTACGCGATAAATCCAACAACTGGAGAACCATACATAGACTCTTGTTATGGTGGATTTTATGTGATGAAAGACGGTAGCGTTATGCCGCAAACGATGTACAGGTACCCACAAACCAACACCATCAGCTCTATCATCGACATGTCAATCAACTCCAAAAACCAGCTTTACCTGGTGGGAAGTTTCTATGACAATGACGAAGGCATCAAGCCTGCCTATTGGGTGGATGGCGTACGCCACATTATTGATCTTGAAGATGGCGTTGCCTCCAGAATCATCATCAAACCAGCCCAAAAGTAATAATACATTATGAAAAAAATCAAATTACTCACGTTGACCTGCCTCTTGCTGTCAGTGGTTTTTATGTCCTGTAAAAAAGAAGATCCCAAAAAAGAAGATCCTGCTGAACCGACTTCAGAGGAAACCGTTTATATCATGGGAACTTACGGAGTAACCAAGTCATTTCTCCTAACGAATGACAAACTAAGCTTCTTTAACAATAATATTGGAGATTTTGGCGCACTTGACATGGCGATTGCCGACAATGGCGACCTCTATGTTGCAGGAGAGGTAGAACCTGACGATGATGGTGCGCTTCCATCATCGATGTTATTCAAAAATGGCGTACCTTGCTATGAATATGGCTTTGATTATGCTTCATTTTGCCGCATTGCCATAGAAGACAATGGAAAGATTGTCCTTGCGGGATTGCATTTTACTGATCAAATTAGACCCGCTGTGTGGGATGGTACCACCGCGACAAATTTGCCCCTTCCTGCCGGAAGCAATATTAGTAAATGGTACATTACATCAATGGATTATAGGAATGGTCACGAACTCATTGCGGGTTTCTATGTAAATGCTAATGGAAAGTACGTTCCGGCAGTATGGGTGGATCGCCAACTTGTAAACGCAGATCCTATGAGCGGTGCTTCAGCAGTTGTCAATTCTGGCACACTCACCAATGGCGCCAATTTCAAAATCGCAGGTAATTATTTGGATGAAGACGGAAACTACACGGCATACGAATACGATAGTCAGACAAGTATGGGCACCCGAATCCCTTATCAGTGGGAAGGCTCAAATGTCAGCATGGCCTACGGAATAGTCAATTCTTCCAAGTGGAATAAAACCGAAGCGGAAGGAGCCGGCAGTATCTATTCTTTAGTAACTGAAGATTACGAGCACTACGCGATAAGTCCAACAACTGGAGAACCATACATAGACACTTGTTATGGTGGATTTTATGTGGTGAAAGACGGTAGCGTTATGCCGCAAACGATGTACAGATACCCACAAACCAACACCATCAGTTCCATCATTGACATGTCAATCAACTCCAAAAACCAACTTTATCTGGTGGGAAGCTTCTATACCATTGACGAAGGCATCAAGCCTGCCTATTGGATAGATGGCGTACGCCACGTTATTGATCTTGAAAAAGGCGTTGCTTCTAAAATCATCATTAAACCAGCACAAAAGTAATATTTGCAAAGGTTTTATATAAATTTCAAAGAGAGGCGGATTATCACGATTCGCCTCTCTTTTTGTCAAAAAACATCAAGCTTCGACAAAGAAACAACAAAATTTCCGTCTTGGATTTCTTTGTCCGACAGGCATTACAGCTTCAGCTGATCGAAATTCTTTCCAAACACGCCGTAAGTTTTAGAAATACTGATGAATGCCGTATCGTCAATATCCTTGATGATACGCGTGATGAGCACCTTGTCGGTTTTATGGGCGATAATGAGCAGAATTTCGCTTTCTTCTTTCGTATAGGAGCCATAACTTTTGATGAGGGTGGCACCACGGTGAAGGTCGTTGTTGATTTTATCGGCGATTTCGCGATTCTTTTTAGAAAATACCATAATCTGATAGCTCTGCCTATAACCGTCGATTACCACATCGGAAATCACGGTATAGACGAACATCACCACCATACTATACACCAGTTTTTCCACCGAATGGACGATGAAGTAGGAAGACCCGACAATCAATATATTGGAATAAAAAGACACGCGACCATACGAGATATTCCGGTACTTTCCAATCATCAGGGCAATGATATCGGTTCCGCCCGTATTTCCTCCGAAATTGATGGCCATACCCACACCGAAAGCAGCGAGACCCGCACCAATCATTGAGCACATAAAGGCATCATCCACCAAAGGCTGCTTGAAAATGGCCTGCCCCACGGAAAGCAGAGAAGACAAAATCAACGTGCATATCATCGTATTGATGCAGAAGCGGCGACCGAGGACTTTCCATGCAATGACGACCAAAACCAAGTTCAGCACGAAAGCGGTAACACCAACCGGAATAGTTTTGGTGGCAAAGTAAACGATAGCGGCGATACCACTCACACCGCCACCAGTAAGGGCGTTAGGAATAAGAAAAGCGGTCCATCCGAATGCGAAAATTGCCAAACCGATGGTAATAAATACGAAATTTTTAATCTCCTTGAGTAATTCTGAAGTGGTAATCATGATAAAATTCTTGGGTTAATATTGATTATTGAATTATTATCTTACTGAATTCCAATAAATTAAATTTTGACAATTATATCAAAATGCAAAATTACGAAAAAAAATAAAAAAAGCTTGTATTAATTAAAAAAAGTTGTATTTTTGCAGCGTTAAAAAAAAAGCGAAAAAGCGCAACGCTTCCTTAGCTCAGTCGGTTAGAGCATCTGACTGTTAATCAGAGGGTCCTAGGTTCAAGTCCTAGAGGGAGCGCAAAGAAAAGCACCTATTCTCAATGAGTTAGGTGCTTTTTTTTGTTGCCTTCCGGATAGGGGGAAATGTGGCGATTTCAACAGGTTTTGGGTAAAAAATCTATAATAGTTCACTAATTTTCTGAAGTTGTCAAACTTTGTATATCTTTTTGTTCATCTTCCGCAGTCACCTTATTCACAATCAGCATCAAGGCACCGTCGCCAGCCACGTTTACTGCCGTTCCCAATGAGTCTAACGCAATGCTCAACGTAATCATTATCGCAATCATCGGATCCGAAAAACCAAGCATAGATTGGATCATTCCCGCGGCCGCCATAATCACACCACCGGGAATGCCGGGAGCTGCCAGTACCGTGATAGAGAAAATCATAATAAACACGAAATACAATGTGAAATTGTAGGTCACACCATACATCAGCATGGTGGCAACAGCCAGGGCCACGGTTCTGATTGACGCACCGGACAAATGAATATTCGCACACATCGGAATGACAAAATTCACCACATTGGGTCTCACACCCATCTTATTGGCACAACGAAGCGTCACAGGAAGCGTTGCCGCCGAAGACGACGAGGCCAAGGCGGTAAACAAAGCCGGAAACATCGTACGTAACGACTTTAACGGATTCCGTTTCGCAATTATTCCTGCTATAATATACTGTATCAGCAACCACGCGATAAAAAGAACGATCATCACTAAAATCACCTTCGAATAAACCTTGATCACCATATTCATTTCTCCAGAAACCGTCATTTTCAAAAACATTCCGAAAATATATATGGGCAATAAGGGCAAAATGATACTGTTGATAATCATCATCACCACATCTTTCAACTCGATCACGCCAGACTTAATGCTGTGATGATTGTACTTGAGGATGGCAAAACCCAAAATAAACGATAAGAGCAAAGCCGACATCGTATCCATTAATGGTGGAAAATCAATCTTAAAATACGGATCCAATGCCGCCGATGAAACGCCTCCCGCAAGATCGGTCGTAGAATTTATTTGGCCACCAACAAGAGATGGAAACACCAGATCGGAAACACCAAATGTGAATAAACCGGCGATGACCGTTGAGACATACGACAACACCAACGTCCAAATAAGCATTTTGCCCACCCCTTTGTCCGTTTCCACGATAGCACTCGTAATCAATGCCAAGATCAGCAATGGCACGGTGAATGCCAAAAGAGACGAAAATAATCCGTCAAAAGTAATGAAGATTCTCACAAACCAAAGAGGCATAAACTGTCCCAAGGCAATTCCCAATGCCACCGCCAAGGCAACAGTTGCCAATAAGTTTTTCTTGAAAAAATTTAATATACGCTTGAACATAATTGATATTGCATTTTATTTTCTGCAAAAATACAACAATTATTGATTATATTCGTATGCGTAATTAATCGGATTTATGCATAACCGACGATGGTATCAATAGTACCAAACACTGTTTTTCCAATCAGCGTTGTTCTTCCCGTAATCCCTCCATCTGTCGCAAAAAACATTCCGAACGTCTTTCTTAAACTTTTTTTCGGAAGCATACTTGTGTTGGACAATCACCTGCAAATCTTTTCGATGTTGGCTATGGAGAATTTCACATTTCAGAGAAAAAATCCGGTCTTTTCTATAAGTAAGAGCTTGGTCAAGCCTGCGGTTCACATTGATTTGCCAAAGTCTAAGCTGAGGATCGTCATTCTCCGTTAAGTCCTCCAAAAAATTGCCCAAATCTACATAACTAATACCATAATTGCTTAAAAACCACGCTCTTCCCTTATAACTTTGATAAAGTCCCAAAGCATAGGCATAAGCGGCATTGGCTCGCTCCTCATCAGTTTTAGCCGACTTACATTCCTTGCTCAAACGTAGCATAATTTGGCAAAAATTCAGCTTACTTGGATTTTTGGCGTATGCGTCCGCAGGATTAAAGGAAAGCTTGAATTTTCCTTGCAGTTCCTTATTCGTAATCCATCTTTCGACAAAGGGATTGTGTTTATCATCGAAATATTCCGCTATATTTTGTGTCTTCAAGAATTCTTCACTCACTTTTTGAAAATAGGGAATGGCTTTCGCATATTGTTCCTGTCGCAAATATTTTGTACCAATGAGTTCATAGAAATAATTCAAATCCTTATAACTGTTTCGGATGAGATATTTTTCCATTGGGGTTTGGCCGCCAGAACGAATAAATGTCACATATTGCAATAAAGTCTCGACATTAACCGTATCTATATATTGAAACAGCTTTGTGCCGTAGTCAAAATTCAGACAATAGGACAGGGTATCAATATATCCTTCACGACGTATCGGTGGATGCTTATAGCATTTCCCCGATTCATTCACTTTGGCAATAAATTTCCCTTTCCTCGCAAGGTTTCGGATTTTTTTATCATTGTAATAAACTTCAGTATATAGATTTAAATAAGCAATGACTTTATGCGATTGATTCATTCTTTCAAAATGCGGAATAACGCCAAGAAAAATCACCCGACGGAACACCTTTACATAATGCGCGGCAAGAGAGGGGTGTTGATATTCTATTGAACAATCAGGATATAGTGCACCATAAGTTTTGTCATATTTGAAGTATTCTATATCACTCTTTTTCAAATCACTATTGATTTTATTGCTTAACCATTTCAAGTCGGGATAAAGGGTTTCTTCGTACAAGCTGTCGTTATCACTGCGTGTGGAATTAAAAAGCAGCTTCATCAGCCGAATATTCTCTTTCACCATAGCGGTTCCCTGCAGTTTTTCAGCCTCTTTTAGAATTTTCAAAGCATCCTCGTGATTTCGATTGATATAGGCCAGCGCCGCCTGTGCCGATTTCCATAAGGCAGGATTCCGGGTTTTGCCCTCACGGAGCACCTCGTCCGCCAAACGATTGAACGCCATTGCCCTTTCAGCTTTCGGATGATCAAAATAATAATTGACAAATTGCTGCAACATAAATTCAAAACATTCATTGTTGGGAGTTTGTTGGTATATCGTACGCAGCACGGCAGGATCATAATGCAGATTGATATCACAGTAACCGATATTGGCATAAACGACAGCCGCTTCTGCCTTACGTTTGAGCCGAAGCAACGCGCCGCCATAATAATTTTGGCATTGGGTTCGCAAGACACTTTGAGGTATATTTTTGCCATAGCTATCCCAAACAGACACACATTTCTGATATTCCGCACAATAAAAATACTTGCGCATCAACTGCAACACATAACGATTTCGAATGTGACGATTGTTACATTGTATTATGCAACTTTCATCCAATTCGCGAACCTTGAATATACTCACATCCATTTTTTGTTTTGACGGATCGGTCGGATCACACCAATCATCATAATGGCCGACATTATAGTACCAAGCAGACTGCTTCCAAGCGACCTCCTTGATAGCCGCTTCGTCTGTCACCTTCAAACTCTGCCAATATTGCAGGGCAGTCGTGTCATTATGCTTTATCAAATATCTGAAAAAGTCATTGCCGGTCTTGTTATTCAGACAATAAACACGGTATAACGCATCCTCCACCGATTTCCGCGATACCGACTTTTTCACATATTGGTGCCAGAACTCAATATTTTCTTTGCGAAATTGTTCGTCCAACACCCTTTGCCAATCCCCTTCGCCAGGATATCCCGTATAAAAAAACCAATGGTATTGCGGATCAACTTCATAACCTCCAACACATCCATCAGCTGAAAAACAGCGAACCAAAAATAATAAACTAATTAAAAAATGCCTGAATTTCATCGTCTGAATATTTTGAAAGTTGTTTTGCCTCTAAGTGGTAAAGTATGACGGATTTATCGCTACAATAACGACTCAACAGTTTTTTCGCCTCTAAAATCGTTTGGGCCGAAACTTCCTCATAACGGACATATTTCGTGGCACTCTCGGGCAACCTGTCAATCAGCTCGTAACGATTGCCCGATAGAAGTCTGTATTTTGTGGTGTCATTAACAGGACAATCAGATTTATTGAGACAGACAAATTCCTTGTTTTCATCAAACTCCACACACCAAGAATACGTCGGAAGAGCCAAAGTCAAAGGCAACGGGTAATCTTTCAGCTTGCGATTCACATATTGTTTTACGTCTTTCACATCCAAAATTGAATTTTCCGTGTCAAAATTCTTGAAATCGCCTGTATTGTAACACATTAGCACGCCATAATCTGCCTTAGGCGCTTCCTGCGTAAGCTGATGCAATCGAATGGTGGTGGAAATCTTAAGGGTATCTTGAAAATACTGATTCAAATACTCACGAACATCCGTAAGAAACGTAAAATAGTCCTGTTGGGTGGAAGTGGTCCAATCACAATCAAACTGTACTTCTTTGATATCAATATTGTTGTCTGTGCACATCGCAAACAATCTATGGGCAAGATGGTCGGTAAACGTTGAATATGATCTTATCGCTTCCGGCGTAATAAAAACAACCGGTACGATTTCTATACCTGAATTTTGCACAGAATCCAAATCAAATACAGAAAATTCGACACTGGCCACTGGAGCGCACACGTCATTGAAATTCGGATTTCGGTTTATATCCACATCAAAAAAGCGAACATATATTTTCTTTATCTCATTGTCTATCAAAAATCTACGTTCTGCGTCATTGAATGAGAAAAAAGTACGCCAATAATACACTGAATTTTTCTGCGGGATGGTTTCCTTCGAACCACACAGATATTCGGATGGAATTCGATTGGCAAGGAAAATGACGAAGAAGAGCAACACGGCGGCTACAATTAGTAAGATCAAATGGGATTTTTTCATATTCCAAAGATTTAATATTTTAGCAAAAATAGCATTATAATACACCCATTGAACCTTTTTGCCCTGCCTAATGTACGAAATTCCGTATCTATTGTATGAATCGACGAGAAGTACATCCATACACAATAAATTTCAATGAAAAAACGATTCATTTTGTAGTTATTTTGTATCTTTGCCGTCAAATAATAACTCTTATTGGAAAATAATTTATATTGTCAATATAACAAATTAAAAACCAACGATTTATGAAAAAACTCAGATTATCGGCCATCGTATTTACGATGATTATGTTGTGTATCGGTTCTCTGTTCGCACAGAAATCATACACCTACAAAACTTTCCCTAACGATCCCCTTCAGGTTCGTGAATACACTTTGGACAACGGTTTGAAAGTGTATATGAGCGTTTACAAGGACGCCCCTAAAATCCAGACCTACATTGCCGTTCGCGCGGGAAGCAAAAACGACCCACACGAAACCACTGGTTTGGCCCACTATTTGGAACACATGATGTTCAAGGGCAGCGAACGCCTTGGCACTTCCGACTGGGAAAAGGAAAAAGTGCTGATTCAAAAAATTGAAGACCTTTTTGAGGCCTATCGTATGTTTGACGACCAAGCCACCCGCACGGCTATCTATCATAAAATCGACAGTCTTTCGTACGAGGCATCAAAGATTGCCATTGCCAACGAATACGACAAAGCAATGAGCTGTATCGGTTCGGAAGGAACCAACGCATTCACCAGCAACGACTTCACGATGTATGTTGAAAACATTCCCAACAACCAGTTGGAAACCTGGTGCGACGTTGAAGCCGACCGTTTCCAACACTTGGTACTTCGTTTGTTCCACACCGAATTGGAAACCATCTATGAAGAGAAAAACATGAGTTTGACCAAAGACGGCCGCCGCGTAAACGAACAAATGTTCGCAGCCCTGTTTCCTCATCATCCATATGGCACACAAACCACTTTGGGAGAACAGGAACACCTCAAAAATCCTTCTATGCGCAACATTCGCAACTTCGTAGCCACTTATTATGTGCCCAACAATATGTGTATCAGCTTGGCCGGTGATTTCAATCCCGACGAAGCCATTGCCATCATCGACAAATATTGGGGAAATATGAAGCCCGGCAATGTTCCTGTGTTCCAAAAAATTCCAGAAAGTCCTATTACCACCCCTATCGTTAAGACTATCACTGGTTTAGATCCTGAAAACACCACTATTGCCTATCGTATTGACGCCGGTAACGGCAGTCACGAAGTGCTGCTGGCTTCCTTGCTCGAATCCGTATTGAATAACGGCAAATGCGGTTTGATTGACATCAACATCAACCAACAGCAAAAATGCTTGGGCGCCTACGCTGGATGCTACGCTTTGAATGACTATTCCGCATTCATGTTCGGCGGCAGTCCAAACCAAGGTCAGACTTTGGAACAACTCCAACAGCTTTTGTTTGAGCAAATCGCATTGGTTAAGAAAGGCGAATTTGACGAAAGCATTCTCGAAGCTGCCATCAACAATATGAAACTCAGCATTATGAAGATGGCGGAAAGTAATAACAGCCGTGCTTCTCAAATGGCCTACGCATTTGTGGAACACCAAGATTGGGGCGATGTTTGCAACGAACTTAACGAATTGGCGAAAATCTCTAAAAAAGACTTGGTTGACTTTGCCAATCAAATCTTCAAAGACAATAATTATGTAATTATCAACAAATTACAAGGCGAACCTGATCCTGTATTGAAGGTTTCCAAACCTGCCATCACTCCTATCGAAGTAAGCCGCGACAAAGAAAGCGCATTCTTGAAAGATATCAAGAACCGTCAGGTGACTCCTATCGAACCTGCATACGTGGATTTCAGCAAGGATTTGCAAAAAAGCAAGATGAATAACGGTGCCGAAATTCTTTATGTAAAGAATGTTGAAAACAAGACTTTCAACTTAAATTATTACTTCGATTTCGGTTATCGTGCCGATAAGACCATCGATTTGGCTGCCGACTTGATGGATTACTTGGGAACTTCAAAACATACTCCCGAACAATTACAACTTGAATTCTACAAACTCGCCTGCAACTATTCTTTAAGTGTGGGCAACGAAAATATCGTGGTCAGCATCAGTGGTTTAAGCGAAAATATGGAAAAGGCCATGGCCTTGGTAGAAGAAATATTTGCTGACGTTCAACCCAATGAGGAAGCCCTTCAAATGCTTGTTTCAAGAATCATCAAGAGCCGTACCGACAACAAGCAAAACCAACAACGTGCATTTAGCGCCTTGCGCAACTATGGCGTTTATGGCGAAGACAGCCCAACAAAGGACGTACTCAGCGAAAGCCAATTGAAAGCATACAACAGCCAGCAGCTCTGCGATGCCATCAAGCAGTTATTCAACTACAAACACCGCATTCTATACTATGGTCCTGAAAGTATGGATAACTTGAAGGCCATCATCGCCCGCGACCACAAAATGCCGGCCAAATTTGCCAAAACTCCCGTAAACAAGAAATTGGTGCCTAACGCAGTAAACGAAAACACCATTTACTTCGTTGACTACAACGCCAACCAAACCTATATGCAGGAATACCTCCGCGGTGACAAATTCGATGTCAAGATTCTGCCTCAATTGAACTTGTTCAACGAATATTTCGGTGGATCTATGAACGCCATCGTATTCCAGGAAATGCGTGAAAAACGCTCTTTGGCCTACAGTGCTCAAAGTTATTATGTGACACCTAACCGCAAAGACGGCTATTTCACCAATGTGGCCATTATTGCCACTCAAAACGACAAACTGCTTGACGCTATGAACGCTTTCAACGACTTGTTTGAAAACATGCCTGTGGCTGAAGCCAACTTCAAGCTGGCTCAAGACGCCGCAATAAGCAGCATCCGCACCGACCGCACCACGAAATTCTCCATCATCAACAGTTACCTCACTTACGAAAAAATGGGTTTCGATATGAAGAAAACCCGTGGCCAGATTTTATTTGAAACCTATCCTACATTGTCTATGCAGGATTTGGTGAACTTTAACCACAAATACCTCAAAGGACAAAAGAAATTTTACCTGGTTTTAGGTCGCGAATCCGATATGGACTTCAACGCTTTGTCAAAATTTGGTAAAGTTAAAAAATTAACTTTGGAAGATATTTTCGGATACTAAACCATCAATGATATCCTGGAAGGGAAGTGTTCAAGCGAATACTTCCCTTTTTTTATGGAAATTTGTCGTATTTTTGCAAAAAAAGAACGATGTCCATTTTACTCCGATCCGCCTCCATTCAAGATGTGTCCTTTGTGGCCTGGACCATTGTCACCGCCGTCGGTATCAGCCAAACAGACGAAGCGCTATTGAAACAGGTTGCCGCGATATGCAGCCGGGAAGACGTGCTCTATAGTTGGAAAAACTCGATCATTGCCGAATTTGACGGGCAAGCTGCCGGCGGTCTCTGTTGCTATGAGGGCAAAAGATACCAAGCGATGAGGGGCGTCACCTTTCCCATCATTGCCCAACATACCGGGAATGATTTCAGCAAAATGGATTTGGAAACCGTACCCGGCGAGTATTACATAGACTCGATGGCCGTGCTTCCCGAATACCGGCATCGTGGAGTGGCAACGGCCTTGCTGACCGAAGGCATTCGCCAAGCGACGGAATTAGGGATAAAGCAAGTGTCTATGATTGTATCTCCTGAAAATCCTGCGGCCCAACGGCTTTACGAATCGATGGGATTCCGCTACCGTGGCAACATTTCCGCCTTTGGCGAACCCTACCGGAAAATGATTAAGGAGATATAGGCATCAAAGTCCATTGGTGAGACTACTCGAAATTAAATCTTATAAGATTGAAAAAACTCAATTATTTTTCATCAATTATAAGACGGAGTAAGTTTTCGACTATAATTTGCTGGTTATATCCATACTTTCGTGAAGGATTCTGATTATCGTAACAAGGTCATCTGCTGAATATTTATAAAAAATCAAGTGCTTATGACAATGTCTGCACTTCAGGCCAGACTGTATTTCAGCGTATTCCTTGTCTGCATTGAAACTATCTTTACAAACGCTCTCACAAGCGGTTATCAAGTCATGATAATATTGATCGGCCTGCTTCTCTGACCAGACTTCGCACGTGTAAAGCCAAATAGAATCCAAATCTTCTATGGCCTTATTTGTCAATTGATAATTAGCCATTGCGATGCTTTTTCTTCAATTCTTGCAAATGTTTTTTGGAATCGAAATTCTCGCAAATACCACTTTCTTCACCTTCGTGGATGGCAGCACTCAGTTGCTGCAGTTTTTTTTCGTTTTCCTCTAAAAGTCGCAAACCCGCACGAATCACTTCACTTGCATTATTGTACCGCCCTGATTGGATAGTAGAACTGATGAAATTTTCAAAGTAAGGACCTAAAGCGACCGATGTATTTTTCATAAGTAATAAATTTAGAACTGCAAAATTACCAAAATTTGGTAACAATTGGAACAATTACCATCTTTTTTCTTGAGTTTTACCCAAATCAATGATTTTTTTACCGTTTTTGGTAAAACTCAACTGCTCTGTCTTTTAGCATCAAAGTCCTTTTTCGTGGCAACAGATGAAAAATATGGTGCTTTTTGTTTCTAAACCGATAAATATCAATCACTTTGCCAATGAAGCAACAAAATGATTGTCAATTAAATTCATTAATAATCAGATGGTTATAAGTTAATTTTTTCCATTCTTCTATGGTTTAGCACACAGCAATAAAAAAACGAAATTATCCCTTTCTGTCTTGTAGAGAGATTCCTTCGCTACGCTTCGGAATGACGATGCGCTGCACACAAGAAAATGGCGGCGACGGAAAGTAATAACGCAACAATACTGTCGTGGTGTCGCCGCAGTAATCGCGATTGCGGCGGCATCACACACCGACCCTGATCGACCACCTTGCGCCGCCGCTTCACTATGTTCCCCGAGTGCACTCGTCATCCAGAGCGGAGCACAGCGGAGTGAAGGGGTCTCAACAAGATTAAACGGGATAATCCCGTAAAAAAATTCAAAATCTCACAAATAAGTGATTTTTGGGAAAAATGTGTATTTTTGCAGAATATAAAGAATTCATTGTTAAATATAAAAACAGTATATAGAAAAATAGAATAACATAGTAATAATCTGAGCTTTACGCTCTTGTTCTCTACTCCGTAAACGACCAATTTATTTAGTAGGTGAGAATAAGATAGCGGAAGGTTCACGTCTTAGGCGTGAACTGTTTCGTGCTTATTTACCTACAAGGCTTTGGTCGGCCCACGGAGTGAAATAAGCGACTAAGAAACGGCGAGCGCCTTTTTTAGTTGGGAAGAGTTCCAAGAGTAGGAAGCTTTAAACGACACATTAAACAATGCTTTTTAACTCATTCTCCTTCGGATTCTTCCTTGTGACAGTCTATCTACTGTACTGGTTGGCCTTTAATCGCAACATAAAGTTGCGCAATTTGTTCATTTTGGTGGCCAGCTATTTTTTCTATGGCTTCTGGAATTGGAAACTACTGATATTGATTATCATCGTTTCTGCCACCGATTTCCTCTTCGGCAATTTGATATACAAAGAGGAAAGCGAAAAACGGAGAAAACTGTATTTGACACTCGCGTTAGTCATTAATTTGGGCATACTCGGATTTTTCAAATACTGCAATTTCTTTGTTGATAGTTTTTATTCGCTGCTTCACCTTTTCGGTGCATCTGGGACGTTCACGCCTTTCAACATCATTTTGCCCGTGGGCATCAGTTTTTACACATTCCAAGGATTGAGTAATGTATTAGATATTTACTATAGGAAGTTTGAACCGACCAAAGACCCGATTGCCTTTTGCGCATTTTTGGCCTTTTTTCCACAGCTCATTGCCGGACCTATCGAGCGTGCGCGTGATTTGCTGCCTCAATTCTTCACTCCAAAGAAATTCAATTACGACGATGCCAGAAAGGGATTATTCCTGATTGCTGTCGGTCTTTTCAAGAAAATCATCATTGCGGACAGATTAGCGATATACGTTGACTCTGTGTATGGAAACGTGTCAGAAGTGCACGGCTTGCCAGCATTGGTTGCCGTATTATTCTTTGCATTCCAACTTTATTTGGATTTTTCAGCCTATTCGCAAATCGCCATTGGTACGGCGCGGATTTTCGGTTTCAAACTAAGCACTAACTTCAACAAGCCCTATTTGGCCACTTCTTTCAAGGACTTTTGGTCTCGTTGGCATATCACGCTCACCAGCTGGTTCCGCGACTATCTGTATTTCCCATTAGGAGGAAACAGGAGAGGTAAATTCAGAACTTATCTCAATGTGATTATCATTTTCACGGTAAGCGGACTATGGCATGGCGCATCCTGGAATTTCGTTATTTGGGGATTCTTGAACGGTATCTTCCTTGCTGTTTTCGACAAGGCATTTCATTTGAAACCGACTAAGATGTTGTCAAAGATCATTTGTTGTCTTTTCGTCACAGCGGCTTGGGCCTTATCTTTGATATTTTTCCGTGCAGGCACCTTTAGCGAGGCTATGACAATGTTTGGAAATCTGGGCTTCGGAAATTCAGCCGATTTGCTCGCACACGGAATGGATGCCGTAGAACTCAAGTTCACATTCTGGCTGTTGGCAGGTTTGATGTTGATAGAACTAATCTTGAAAAACAAACAGGAAAAAATAGAGAACTTTTTCTTCAATAAATTTTTCATGTTCCGATGGGCCATCTACCTCATCATTATTTTGGTTACCATCTATTTGGGTGTATATGGGATCGGCAGCGACAATTCTTTTATTTATTTCCAATTCTAAATTCGACAGACAATGGACGCAAAAACATCATATTCAAAGAAAAATGCAAACGCCAAACAGTCAACCCCTGCCATAGTGAAAAAGGAGAAAAAATGGTATGTGCTATTAGTGAAATTCCTGATTTTGCTTGGCATTGTGGTTTCGGTAGTTGTTTTTACTGATAAAAAGGGGTATTTTGAACCGGATCAATCAAACAATCATACCAGCAGAAAATGGAATTCATTTTATGATTTTACGGAAAAGGACACCGTTGATGTTGTACTTGTTGGAAATTCCCATTGTTATGCTGGTGTGAATCCTAAAAATCTATCGGCTGCGTTAGGTGCAACCTGCTTTGTGTTGGCCTCCCCAGGAACAACCATCATGGACTCCTACTTTTGTTTGGAAGAAGCACTGAAAAAGACTTCCCCCAAGGTTGCAATTATTGAAACATACGGAATAAGTAATACCACCAATCATGAATTAACTGCTGGTGGATTGTCGGATCAATTTAAAAGCTTCAATGCACGCAAAGACTTAAAATACAAAACATTATCTATGTTTCAGTTGTTTTCACCGGAATATTACATTTCTTCGTGGTCTAAAACTATACGAAATCATGATTTTATTTTTCGGGATAGAAATCAACTTAAGATTAACGCTGAACTTATGCGGAAAAAACCTAAAAAAGAAAAAGGGTTATATTTAGGAAGATTTGTAAGTTTTACTACAGGCATAGAAGATTCTACTATCGTCAAATATCAAAAATTGGGTGCACCTGTTAATGGCAATAACCGAAAAGTGAACGAGGAAAATGCCAAATATGTGCGGAAAATAGTGGAATTGTGTAAAAAACATCAGGTTACTCCTGTATTTGTTACACTGCCCATGTATTATCAACATGTAAAAAATTACGATGCGTGGAAAAATGAGGTGGCAAAAGTCATTAAACCAACTGGTGCGGCATGGTTGGATTTACAATCTCCGTATGATACTGTGAAATTTGATAGAAGTTGTTTTGAAAACACGTATGATGCTAATCAACACATGACGTACACTGGCTCTTTGGTGAGTGCATACAAACTTGCCCATTATCTTAAAGACAGTCTGAAACTCAATCTGCCCCAACGAAATCTCACCCAACATTGGAATGACCTATTTTATGGAGAAGAAGGATATTTTGAAAATTATCCTTCGCGTATAAACGATCCGAAAAATGTTTTGATTTGCAGTAATCAGCAATTTGGCAAATATGAAGTGAAAGATTGCATTCTGCAGAAGATGGATAATAACAATGTTATTCTGTTAAAAGTTGCCAAAAACGACCAATCTGCACATTTAGGGAACAAAATAAAGGTCTTAGCCGTTGTGAAACTCAACGGGCAACAACTGCTAACCTATTTGGAGATGTATCGTCCTAAAGAATATGACCCAATAGGACATTATCTTTACGAAATGCCATTAATAAAAGAAGCTGAATTAGTTGAAATAAAGGGTGTTGAGGCTTTATAAAAATTTTCCCCGAAATCTTTTTACGAAAAATATACCGTGACCCCGAAATCTTTCGATAGCCGAGAACATCGAGGAACCAGACGGGCAGCCGCCGGCTTCACGCTTACGGCAACGCCAGAGGCTCCGGAAGCATCAGGACGGCAGCACCGTCACCTTCTACGGAGTGAAGAAAGTGAAGTTCACCAATCAGGACGGAACATCGGCCGTGCGCGTGACACGTAACAACGACAACACGGAAACGTATGAGAATCCTAAGAATGGGGAATTTGGGGAAGGATTGAGGATTTTCCAATAAGCTACAGATTGCACAAAAATTACCGCCAACTCGGTGAACAAAATTTGGCCAACTAGGTGAACGAGATCTGGCCGACTAGGTGAACGAAACAAAGAAAAATAGCGGATTTATTTACGTATATCATTTATTTTTAGTATTTTTGCGCCCGAATTACAAATCTAAACAAATGGAAGATTATAGAGTACGAATTGCAGACCAATTACTATCTGAAAGTTTAGAGGCATTGGGGGCCGTCATTGTGCAGGGGACGAAGTGGTGTGGCAAGACCACCACGTCTGTTCATCATGCCGGAAGTGTTCTCTATATGGATGATCCGACGCAAAAGGAGCAGAATCTTTCGCTGGCGCAGACCAACATAAAGCGTTTGTTGGAAGGTGCCACTCCACGAGTGATTGACGAGTGGGAGTTAGCGCCCCAACTGTGGGATGCTGCACGTTTTGAGATTGACCATCGGCAAGTGCATATCGGACAATTTATTTTTACGGGTTCAGCCGTTCCAAAGGAGAAAGACAGGAAACGGATTTTTCACAGCGGCGCCGGTCGCTTCGACTGGATCACAATGCGCACCATGTCACTTTGGGAATCAGGAGACAGCACCGGTGACGTCAGTCTCCAAGCATTATTCAATGGAGCGATGCCTGATGGTGCTGCCACAATAGATTTGGACAGATTAGCATATCTTACTTGCCGTGGCGGATGGCCGGGAACACTTTCATTATCTGAGCGAGCCGCACTGCATGTTCCGCATGCCTACCTGAAAGCAGTGCTCAATTCGGATATATCCAAGGTGGATGATGTTAGACGCGATGCCAATACGATGTCGCGCATCATCCGAAGTCTGGCCCGTAACCAAGGCGAACAGATTCCTTACACCACTATTCGTGCAGACATAATCAACAATGAAAACACAACCATCAGCACAGACACGGTGGAGGACTATGTAAAGGTGCTGAACAAGATATTTTTAGAAGAGGACATGCGGGCTTGGAATCCCAATTTGCGTAGCAAAACGGCCATACGGACCACTGACACTCGCTATTTTGTTGATCCCAGTATCGCCACATCGGCATTGGGAATCGGACCAAAGGATTTGTTGAATAATTTGGCTGACTTTGGCTTCTACTTTGAAACCTTGGCTGTTCGCGATTTGCGTGTTTATGCCGACGCCTTGGATGGGGAGGTCTTCCACTTTCGCGACAAAAACGGCTTGGAGTGTGACGCTGTCCTCCATCGTCGCAATGGGGCATACGGACTTATTGAAATCAAATTGGGAGGCGCAGATAATATAGAAAAAGGTGCAATCACCCTTAAAACATTATCCGCCAAGATTGACACTGAAAAGATGAACGCGCCATCGTTTATGATGGTACTGACAGGAATAGGCCAATATGCCTATCGCCGTCTGGATGGTGTGTATGTCGTGCCCATCGGCTGCTTGAAACCGTGAACAGAAACCGGAACATCTAATTGCCTGATTTCCGTTCCATATAGTCTCTGAAGGCGTAAAGCGGGATGTTCTCCAACCACGGCTGGTCTTCGTAGTTTTTCATGCTCAGCCGGATGCCTTTGAGGTCGGGGTTGTTCTCTATGAAGATCTTTAATGATTTCGCCCTGACATTCTCTTCGGCTTTCACCTCCACGGGATACACATTGTCGTCGAGCTGAATCACGAAGTCGAGTTCTATGCGCGACTTCTCCACGGAATGATAATATACGGGGATGCCGGTGGTGGCGAGTTGCGACTCCACATATACTTCGGTGAAAGCCCCTTTATACTCCTTGAAGATGTTGTTGCCGACCATCATCTGGCTTGCGGGGATGTCGGCCATTGCGCCCATCAGCCCGACATCGAGGATGAAGAGTTTGAAGGCGTTGGCATCTTCATAGAACTTCAGCGGCATCCTGACTGCGTTCACGCAGTTGATTTTATATACGATTCCCGCATCGACAAGCCATTGGATTGACTCCTCGAATTCGGAGGCTCTGGCTCCGTGCTTCATAACACCGAAAATGAACTTCTTGTTCTCCTTGGTCAGCTGCGATACGAGGCTCTGCCACATGCCGCAATGTGATATTCGGGCGCATCTTCGGCCAAGGCCTTCAGCCTTGTCAGCGCAACGGGGCAGTCTTGTATTTCGTCTAAAATAACGAGAGTGTTGCCGGGGACTATGTCAACATCGGTTATGGCCGATAGACCTTTCAGTAACCTGTCCGCGGACTTCTCCGCCGTAAAAAGCTGACATGCGGCATCGTTTCGGTCGAAGCTGACAAAGGATATGCTTTTATATTCGTTTTTCCCGAATTCCTTCAGCAGCCATGTCTTGCCAACCTGCCGCGCTCCGAACAGCACTAACGGTTTCCTGTCTTTAGAAAGTTTCCATTTTATTAAGTCGTTGTATAAATATCGCCTCATAATATTATGATTCAGTCGGTTGTGTTGAATTATTACATTTTTTCAACGTAAAAATAGCTGCAAAAATACATTTTTTGAAAAATCGTCTTTGACACAACTTAAAAGCAACAAGTTATCCGTGCCATTTCCGGAATGCCGAAGTGGAAGCCCGGCGCCAATATGGGTCAGCCAGTCAACTGCTACTACCCAGTGCCGGTAATTTCCCGCAACGACGAGCCGGTTGAGGAAAGGTAAAACTCAAAAAAAACTACTTCCATTTCTCGGCTGTGGAATTTTTATGTATTTTTGCGCCTTGTTTTTGCCTTCAATCGGCAAAAAGTGAAATCACGGATTATTAACCAATTTGGAATGAAAGAAAAAAACAACATAGTACAAAGCACGATCGATGCATCTTTTCTTGCTGAAGTGAAGCACATTGTTGAGCAAGGTCGCCAACAAGCATACGCCTCCGTAAGTCAGCTGATGATTGAAACCTATTGGAAAATAGGAGAACGTATTGTTTTGCAAGAGCAAAAAGGATCTAATCGTGCCGAATATGGAACTCAACTTATTGCTCAACTTTCAGAGGAGTTGACGCGAACATACGGAAAAGGATTCAGTGGAAGATATTTGAGAGCATTTAGACAGTTTTATCTTGTTGTTCCTGATTTGGAGATTTGGAAATCGCGATTTCCAAATCTTACTTGGACCCATATTCTTAAAACTTTACGAGTTGAGGATCCTACAGCTGTACGTTGGTATCTGTCAACAGCTTCACAAGAGATGTGGAGCGTGCGCACACTCGACCGCAATATTTCCACGCAATACTATGAGCGTCATTTTAAGCAACCGCAGTTGGTTGAAAATACCGAGAATGACAATAAGGTTGACAAATTGGAAATTCTAAAAAACCCAATAATGGCAGAATTTCTTGGATTCAAGCAAAATACCGACTTTACGGAAACCGATTTGGAAAAAGGCCTGATTCAGCATCTTCAAGACTTTCTTGTTGAATTAGGCAGGGGATTTGCATTTGTTGCACGGCAACAGCATATTTTCACCGATGCCGGTGACTTTTATATCGATTTGGTATTCTACAACTACATCTTGAAATGTTTCGTGCTGATAGATTTGAAAAAAGGTCAGATAACCCATCAGGATGTTGGGCAAATGGATATGTATGTGCGTATGTACGACGATTTGAAACGCACGGAAGGCGACAACCCCACCATAGGTATAGTACTTTGCAGCGAAACGAGCAAAGACATTGCACGCTATTCCATATTACGGGATAGCGATAATTTATTTGCCGCTAAATATATGCCCCTAATGCCTACCGAAGAAGAACTTCGCAGGGAGATAGAGGCTCAAAAAGAATTGTTTAATTTGCAAAATGACAAAATAGAATAAAAAAGATATTTTAAACTAACATATTATCAATCATAGCGTTTGCTATTTGTTCTAAATCATGAAAGAAAAAAAGACAGATATTGTTCAAGACGAGATTGGTCGTGCGGATATGCTTGCATCTCGCATTGAGGCACTGATTACGGAAGCACGTACCAAAGTCGTTTCGTTTGTGAATACCGCTATGGTATATACCTATTATGAGATAGGACGGTATATCGTTGAAGATGAACAAAATGGAGACAACCGAGCTTCTTACGGCAAAGAAGTGTTGGAGAATTTGTCGTGCAGACTCACAGATAAATTTGGCAAAGGTTGGTCTGCTGCCAATCTCAGGGCTATGCGTCAATTTTATGCGGTGTATTCAAAAACGCTAACCACTGGTCAGCAAATTGGCAATGAAAACGCTAACCGTTGGTCAGCAAAATTGACTGATCAAAATATAACACCTGAGTTTAAATTGTCGTGGACTCATTATCAAATTTTAATGAGAGTTGAAAATCCACAAGCTCGAAGTTTTTATGAAATAGAATGTTATAACCAACATTGGGACAAGCGTTATCTGCAACGGCAAATTGGCAGCAGTTTGTACGAGCGTTTGGCATTAAGCCGGAACAAAAATGAAATAATCCGTTTGGCCAAAGAAGGTCAAACCATAGAGAAACCGTCTGACGTAATAAAAGACCCGATTGTATTGGAATTTATGGGTCTTAAATCCGATGCTTCTTATTCCGAGACATCACTTGAAAGCGCGATAATCGGCAAACTGCAACATTTTTTGTTAGAAATGGGCAAAGGATTCCTGTTTGAGGCACGACAGAAAAGATTTTCGTTTGAAGAACGCAATTTTTATGTCGATTTGGTACTGTACAACAGGCTTTTGCAATGCTATGTGCTGATAGATTTGAAAATGGACGACCTGACGCATCAGGATTTGGGACAGATGCAGATGTATGTGAACTACTACGACCGGTATGTGAAACAAGATTTCGAGAAGCCGACAATCGGCATTTTGCTGTGTGAACAAAAAGACGATATGCTGGTTGAATTAACATTGCCAAAAGACGCTAACATTTATGCGCAGCAATATGCACTCTATCTGCCAGACAAAGATCTCCTGCAAAAAAAATTACGGGAATGGATTGATGAGCAAAACGAAAATTAACCATCTTTGCAGTCACAAATCAGATACTGCGATTCTTATTAAATCATTAAACAACAAACAATTAACAAAAACAGAAAGATAAACATTCAACTGATATATTATAATAAATCATAGCGTTTGCTATTTGTTCGAGAAACTCTGAAACGTAGGAAATTTCAAAAGTTGATACCGAGGACAGATTGCGAATGTTCACGCTTACGTGGGCATTCTTGTCTGTATCAATCGGTTTCCTACGACCGCAGAGTTTGGGCAAGATTAGCCCACGTTCTGTGTTCGTAGGGAACAAGTGCCAGACGCTAAAAGCAAATGCGTATGGCAAACAAGAATTTATCGCAGGCAAAAGCGAAAAAAAACGATGAGTTTTATACTCAGTATGCGGACATTCAAAATGAAATAAACGCCTATTTGGAATATAATCCGGATGTGTTTCGAGACAAAACTATCCTTCTTCCGTGTGACGATCCCGAATGGTCAAACTTTACAAAATTCTTTGCACAGAATTTTGAAAATTTCGGCTTGAAAAAGCTGATTAGCACAAGTTATGCTATAGAAAGCAAAAACATAGACCTGAACTGGCAGCCAACTTTGTTTGAACAGGAAAATCCCAACTTTGATTTGGATAAGACCAAAATCAAAGGTAAGATTTTCACGCTTGAACGTGACACCAATGCCAGTGGAAAGATTGACATTGAAGATTTGGAATGGCAATACTTAGAAGGCGACGGCGACTTCCGCAGTGATGAAGTAAAGGCCTTGCGAGACGAAGCCGACATAATCATCACCAATCCACCGTTTTCGTTGTTTACATCTTTTTTGATGTGGATTATGGAAGCAGATAAAAAGTTTCTGATTTTAGGTAATATGAATGCTATTGCCTACAAAGAAATTTTTCCAAAGATTAAGGAGAATAAAATGTGGCTGGGTGTAAAAAGCGGTGCCAGAGAATATTTGAAACCCAATGGTGGTATCCAAAAAATGGGCAACACCTATTGGTTTACAAATCTTGAGCATGGGCGTCGTCATCAACCTATGAAACTGATGACATTGGATGATAATATCAAGTACAGCAAGCACAAAGAAGTAAAAAATGTTGGTTATAAAAGGTATGTGAATTTTGATGCTATTGAGATTCCCAAATCTGATGCTATACCGAGTGATTACAATGGTGTGATGGGTGTCCCTATTTCTTGGCTGGACAAATATTGTCCAGAACAATTTGAGATTATTGGAATGGCCAATGGTGGAAATCTTGGCATAGAATGCGGCGTTAGTTCAAATTTATCCGAAGAAGATTGTAAAAAGCTATTTAAAGAGGATAAAGGTTTTAGACGAGGAAAATTGTGCTATAGAAATGATGATGGAAAGTTAATCAGCCTTTTCGCAAAAATATTAATCCGTAAAAAACAATAAAATGAAAACGACATTAAAAGAGTACACAATTCAGGAAGTTTGTGAAGGTTTCTTATACAACGAATTAGAAGGCAAAGGTTTGTTCGGCTTGGGTGGTCAATTGACAATCCAGCCCGAATACCAAAGAAACTACATTTACAATGATGGCAAAAAGGACGTGGCCGTTATAGAATCCGTGCTGAAAGGTTATCCACTGGGGCTCATCTATTTCAACAAAGTAGATGACAGGCTTGAAGTGCTGGACGGGCAACAACGCATCACTTCCTTGGGTCGGTTTGTCACCGGAAAGTTTGCCATTAAAGACGCCAACGGAATGGAACAGTACTTTTCAAGTTTGGCATCGGACAAACAACAACTTATCAACAACTCAAAACTGTTGGTTTATATTTGTGAAGGAACCGAAACAGAAATAAAAGAGTGGTTCAAGATCATCAATATTGCCGGTGTTCCATTGAAACCGCAAGAGCTGTTGAACGCGGTATATTCCGGGCCGTTTGTAACCAAAGCAAAAGAAGTGTTTAGCAATTCACAAAACGCAAACATCCAGAAATGGAGTGCATTCATCAAAGGTGTTGCCAACCGCCAAGACTTTTTGGAATGCGCCTTGGATTGGGTGAGCAAAGGAAATATTGAAAATTATATGGCCACCCATCGTTCGGATACGGACATCAATGAAATGGAAACCTATTTCAATAGCGTGATTGGTTGGATTGACAGTGTGTTTCCAACAGTTAAAAAAGAGATGTGCGGTTTGGAGTGGGGTCGTCTGTATGAAACGTATCATAAAAATCCGTACAATAAAATTAAAGTCGGTTCAGAAGTTGACCGATTATATGCAGACGAATATGTTGCCAACAAAAAAGGAATATTTGAATATGTTTTGGGCGGCTGCGCTGATGATAGGTTGTTGGAAATTCGTGTTTTTGACAATGCAACAAAGAATACCGTATATCATAAACAGACAACCGATGCCATTGCGAAAGGCATATCCAACTGCCCGTTGTGTGCTATGGGTACGAATGCTAACAGAACAAGAATCTGGAAGTTGAATGAAATGGATGCCGATCACGTCACTGCTTGGAGCAAAGGTGGCAGCACCTCCATCGGAAATTGTGAAATGCTTTGCCAAACGCACAACCGAGCCAAAGGAAATAAATAAAGAGAATGTTCTTTCCCCTCGTCATCCGCGAGGGGCGTTTTTTTGCTTTTCCGCTCCTCAAAATCTTATTTGAACAAATCAGAATGAGAACCCGTGCGGAAAAGATTCAAAATTTGCAGCTCTTCATCGGATTTGCTATACAACAACAACCAATCCGGCTGAATATGGCATTCTCGAACACCATCTTTGTTTCCGACAAGAATATGATCACGATTGGCTGGAGAAAGGGGTTCGTCGTTGGCAAGCCGAAATACTATTTCGTTTAATTTTTCTTCTGGCAGTCCTCTTTTACGCGCCAATTTCAAGTCCTTCTTGTATTGAGTTGAAATTACAATTGTTCTCATTGTATTGCTTTCAGGTATTCTTCAAAACTATTGCAACGGGTGCCGCCACCATTTTTTATTTCTTCAATGGCCTGCGCGGTGGCATCATTGAATGAGGTCTCCTGCTTAATGAAAATACCCGAATTTATCAGACTGTTTATTAGTTTTCTGATAGTTTCGTTACTCGCATCATAACTTACTGTTATCGTTTCCATTTCTCTCAAAATTTAGAGTTGCAAAAGTACTCAAAATACAAACAAAATACACCTCCACGTTGATACTTTTTGAATTTTTTAAAAAATCAAGTGCTTATAGCAATGTCTGCACTTTAGACCTTTTTCTTCAATTCTTGCAAATGGTTTTTGGAATCGAAATTCTCGCAAATGCCGCTTTCTTCGCCTTCGCGGATGGCAGCACTCAGTTGCTGCAGTTTTTTTGAATGATTTTTTTAATACAGCAAACCGAACATCCAAAGAGGAATGCGATGACCATGACCAAGTTCAGCACCTGCCACCGCCAAATAGCTGTCAGGAAGGTCTTTAATCTGCTCAGAACTTTTGCTTCCGCCTCCGACTTCAAACAGATATTTGCCGTCAACAAGAAAGTCTCCTTTTGGAGGATAATGCACTTTGGCCACTGCGGAAAGTTGGTTTAAGAAAAATGTCTCACGCAAGGTGCCCACATTCGCCATCGGTGAAAGTGCATACATCAAGTTGGTGTTACCCACATAAAGTTTGTCGGGTTTGGACATCCGCTTTAAGGATTTGCTTTCAGAACTCAGCAACGCCATCAAACCTGCTCGTTCAAGCAGGTCCAACATTTTTAATCCTTGATCCCTTGATGTGTTCAATTGGGCATATACTTCGTTCATTTTGGGTGTTTGAGGCACTTTGTCAGCCAAAATCATCAACATTTGTTTGATTTTTTGAATTGTAGCGTATGAAACATCTTCAATACTTGGCAAATCAGACTCCAATACCTGTTTAATCATACTTTGTAACCTATCTGGGAATCCATCTCCTTCCTCAGAGAAAAAGGGATAATAGCCAAATCGGAGATATGACTCGAAAAGAGGAAGAACTTTTATCGAGGATGATATATCAAGTGCTATGGTCAAATGTTTTTCCAACAAATTAGGAAGAGATATTTTTCCCAGTTTGTAATGACAGCTGAACGCCAAGAATTCCCTGAATAGATTCCTATTCCAAAATCCGCAACGCGATGGCGGCACATGCCTCGGCATCCGCCAACGCGTGATGATGATGCTCCAGATTATAGCCGCAAGCCGCGGAAACAGTATGTAACTGCAGGTTCTCCAAGGTTTTGCCAAAATGCCTTTTGGCCGCTCTATAGGTACAATAAAACTTATAATCAGGATAATCCATTTGATATAACTTAAAAACCGCCTTCAAACAGCTCTCATCAAACTGGCTGTTGTGTGCCACCATCGGCAATCCCTCAATTTTTGGAGCTACCCGCGCCCATACTTTCGGGAAAATCGGGGCATCGTCGGTATCTTCATTCGACAAGCCGTGTACCCGCTGACAATAATAATTATAAAAATTAGGCTCAGGTTTGATCAAACTATAAAAACTGTCCACCACCACGCCGTCACGCACTACCACTACGCCCACACTGCACACACTACTCGGTGCGAAATTGGCAGTCTCAAAATCAATGGCAGCAAAATCCTTCATTTTCTATCGTCATTTTTAATTTACAAAGATACAACATAAAATAATACTATGTGAATTATCTTGTGCAAAAATAGCACAAGGGTGTGCCCTTTTGGGGCACACGACTGAAAGACGTGGCATCGCTTTCGCTAATTTCTGAGACTCAAGATTTCACACCAAACATGCCCATCTGCACTAACCACCTGAAAAACCAAATTATCCCTTTAAGTCTTGTAATGAGATTCCGCCTTCCGCTTCGCTTCGGCGGAATGGCGGTGAATTAGGCGGCTCCACTCACATACTTTTACCTCTTCCGTTGCGCCGCCGCCCTGACGTAGGTATGACTCGTCGCCATTCCGATGTTTCCAACGTATGGTGGAAACACCGGAATCTCAATATGCTTAAACGGGATAATTCCGTGATTTTTTATATCTCAAAAATTTTGTGTAAGTTTGCTTTCAAAATTAAATGCGATATGATTATAATTATTATAGTTGTTGTTTTTATAATTTTCCCATATCTTAAAAATAAATACAAGGAAAACCATTCAAAAGAAGAAAGCATTGCGGCAAGAAAAAATGAGACTAACAGGCTTGATTATGAGACTGAACGAAAGCATTTAAAACGATTAGGCATTTGCTTTTTGATACTTCTGTTTTTGGGAACAAGTGTTTTTATCGGTATTATTTCTGAATTAAAATCATCTTTTGAGATTATTTTACTGGTTGACTTCTTCTATTTCATTCCTACGATTCTATTAGTGAAAATAGCTCGCAAAATGCAACAATTGATTTTTCTTGACGAACATCGTCACCTTGATGAATCGCAAAATGAAAAAGAAGCTCAGCAAAATGTTATTGAAAAAAAATATAAACCACTATCCGAAATAGCAGATAGCATTATTGTTTGCAAGCAAGAGAATGAATTAACGACTTGTTTATTTAACGAACAGGAATTAAAGGAATTTTATCCACACACACAAACGTGGAGAATTAAAAATTGGCATGCAGATGAATTTGATTATGTGAAAAAGGGGGAAGAATTACTCACCTTGGAAGCATTATACGATTCCAACCATCATTTTTCAATAAAAGCTCCATCTTCTGGATTTTTACACATAAAACAATTAAATTTTCATGATTATCATCAAGATGATTTGATTTGTGAAATATATAGCAATATGGATTCTCTTATTGATACATTATCTGTTAATGAAATCAAAGTTGTAAAAGACGATTTTTCAGAAGACATTATTATCAGAGGAGAGAAAATGGCGGGTTCGCAAAATGGTTTTATCATTGGCGACATAAGTATTAATTTTGAAAACAGAATGGGAGAGTATGGTTTGATAGTAAAGTTTACAAGAAAAACAATAAACATTAGAAAAAATGACACACTTCAATTATTATTTGATAACGGAACAACTATCTCATTAAATACCACTTCAAGTCCAATTAAATGCGTTAACTGCAAAGAAGATTCCGTTGTTAGATTTGGGTTGAATGCAGAGCATATAAATTTATTTAAAGATTCATATCTGTTAAAATGGCAAATTAAATCTAGTGATAGTGAAATTATCGGAAGAAATGAAATTCATCACCAAGATAAGGGAATAGGTTTAGTGTTTAATGATTTCATTATTAAATTCGAGAATGAGGTTAAGAATAATATTCCAGAATCAGAAATAATAAAATGCAAACAAACTTTTGAACCCGAAAAACAAGAAAACGCATTAGAATGCTGTTATGTGTACTTAATGAAAGACTGCGCAAATCATTTCTTTAAAATAGGCATTTCCAACAATCCAAAATATCGTGAAAAGACTCTTCAAAGTGAAAAACCTACAATAGAACTGATATGTAACAAGAAATTTCCGTCTCGGAAAATGGCTAGGGCTATTGAATCTGCATTACACACAACATTTTCAAATCAACACATTCGTGGCGAATGGTTTGACTTGAATGAAAATGACGTAGCTGAGGTAATCAATACTCTTTCCTAAATCTTACTTATCAATAACATCGGATGGTGTGTGACTCACTTTCGTTAATTCGTTGTCAAAATATAAAGTAAAATCCTGCAAAACCTTGTTTCCCTATGCATTATTTCCACGTGCACTTATTTCCATTTTTTTGATTGAATAAGTTTTGTTTACAGTATTATCTATAATATTTTGGAAACTGTCAGCAATAGCTAATTGTTTTTCAGCTTCTGCCATATAAATGTCATATTCTGTCGTACCGACACCATATATATCAGCCATATCCATTTGATGATTTGCTTCCCTAACAGCAGACTCCATATCAATAGCTATAAGCCATTTTTCATCAAATTCATAGGTGTAATCTTGCAAATTACTACATTTGACGATTTCAATTTTTCCATCATTGGAATTTTCTTCTAGATAATTTTTTACCATTTTTTTTGCCTTAGAAGCATCTGAACAGCTAACAAAAACAATTGCAATGGCAGCAAAACTCAATAACAGTATCTTTTTCATACTCAACTATTTTTTTGCAAAAATACAAAAAAACTAACAAATTTCACAACAAACGACAAAAAAAGAAAAAACAAATCAGAAAATTTTCATTTCCACAGAATTGAAATTTTCAACTTCCTCGCATAATCTTGCATATTATTTGTTTCTGACAAAAGACAACATAAAGTGTTGATTACAAGCTTGTTGTTTAATGAACCAAAATTATCCCTTTAAGTCTTGTAATGAGATTCCGCCTTCCGCTTCGCTTCAGCGGAATGGCGGTGAATTAGGCGGCTCCACTCACATACTTTTACCTCTTACGTTGCGCCGCCCCCTGACGTAGGTATGACTCGTCGCCATTCCGATGTTTCCAACGTATGGTGGAAACACCGGAATCTCAATATGCTTAAACGGGATAATTCCGTGATTTTTTATATCTCAAAAATTTTGTATAACTTTGCAATATGAAAAATTTATTTATCGAAACATACGGTTGTCAAATGAATGTTGCTGATAGTGAGGTGGTTGCATCTATCTTATCAGCAGAATACCAAATTTGCGACAACATCAAGAACGCCGACCTCATCCTTTTAAACACTTGTTCTGTTCGCGATCACGCCGAACAGCGAATCAGAAAACGCCTTAACGAATTAGGAGCCCTGAAAAAGAAAAAGGCCGGACTTCAAATCGGTTTGCTCGGTTGCATGGCCGAGCGTGTCAAGGAAAAGCTGCTTCACGAAGAAACAGCATTGGACTTCATCGCCGGACCCGACGCTTACCGCAGCCTGCCTGCTCTAATACAAGAATCTGCCTTTGGCAAAACCGCCTTCAATGTTTTGCTCTCCACCGAAGAAACATACGACGACATTGAGCCCATTCGCTACGACACCAACGGCATTTCGGCATTTATCTCCATCATGCGCGGCTGTAACAATTTTTGCAGCTATTGCGTCGTGCCTTATACCCGCGGTCGCGAGCGCAGCCGCAGCTCTGAAACCATCATTCGCGAAGCACGGCAATTAATAGATCAAGGCTATAAGGAAATCACTTTGTTGGGACAGAATGTCAATTCATATTGCTCGAATGAAAACGGCGAAGTGGTCAATTTCGCCAAATTGCTCGAAAAAGTGGCCTTGCTTTCGCCGCAAGTACGTGTGCGTTTTGCTACCTCCCATCCCAAAGACATTTCCGATGAGCTCATCGAAACCATCGCCAAATACGACAACTGCTGCAAATACATTCATCTGCCCGTCCAGGCAGGAAGCAACGTGATGCTCAAACGGATGAATCGCGTCTATACCCGCGAATACTACCTGGAACGCATCGCCACCATCAAACGACTGATTCCCGATTGTGCCATTGCCACAGACATTATCGCCGGCTTCAGCGGCGAAACCGAAGAAGACCACCAGGCCACTTTGTCGCTGATGAAAGAGGTGGGCTACTGCGCCGCCTATATGTTCAAATACTCTGAACGCGACTGCACGATGGCTGCCAAACGCTTCCCCGACGACATTCCCGACGAGGTCAAGGGCCGCCGCCTGGAAGAAATCATCGCACTGCAACAAGAGTTGTCATTGGCACACAACCAAAAAGACATAGGCAAAACTTTTGAAGTGCTGGTGGAAGGCGCCTCTAAACGCGATGCCAACGAATATTTCGGTCGCAATAGTCAAAATAAAGTCATCATATTCCCTAAAGGAAATGCCCAAATCGGCAAATACGTAATGGTGACCGTGCAATCCTGCTCACCCGCTACGCTGAAAGGCGTTTTGGCCAAATAAAACAAGCTATGCTGCTCATCCTGTCACCCCAAAATTCACCCCGACTTGACTATGTTTGCCACGTCATTTTCAAGCTGATACTGAATTTGGATTATGCCATTACACAGAATGAGCAAACTTACCAGCAACACCAGGATCTTAAATTACGCTACCTTCCAAAGTCCAATATCCTGTTTGAAAATGACATCTGCCCGCAGGATGAAACTCTGCTTTTGCAGGACAAACCGGCCCTGGCATTTTTCCTGTTAAGCAATTACGAAGAATACCTCCCCGACTGCCCCCGCGACCAACATGGAAGAATCATTCACGAAAAATCTTTTGTAGTCAGGCACAAGCTGCACAACCAAGCCGTTGTTCACCGTATTGCACTGAAATACAAAGAAATACTTGCAAAGCAAAAGGCTTCTTTTCAATGGAAAGAACGAAAATATAAGTTTATTCCCACCTTTGACGTGGATATTGCTTACGCATTCAAAGGCAAGAGTTTCGGGCATTTTTGCGGTGCATTGTTCAAATCACTGCTGAAAGGCAAAATTCAAAATGCCAAAAACATCCTCAAGGCTAAATTTGACAAAAATTTTGATGATCCTTACGATTTGTATGATGCGGAAAAAGAACTCTGCATCCGGCATCAACTCAAACCCACCTACTTTGTCCTTACTTCCAGACGCAGCCAGTACGACCGTAACATATCTCCACAAACATCTGCTTTTGATCAGTTGATTCATCAATTGCAATCCTTTGCCAATATCGGTTTGCACACATCATATTATGCTGAAAATCTGAATGAGATTCTTCATCAGAAAAAAATATTGGAAATCAAAACGCAAAAACGCATTTTTTCATCACGGCAGCATTTTTTGAAGGAAAAAATGCCACAAACCTTCCAAAATCTGCATGCCGCCGGCATTACGGACGACTACAGTCTCGGCTTTTACGACCGCATCGGTTTCCGCAACGGAATGTCCATTCCATTTCCCTTTTTCGACCTGAAAAAGGGAGAAAAGACAAAACTCATCCTTCATCCCTTGTTATTTATGGATTCCGCCGCCATCCGGTCCGATTTTTCGGAAAAAACATATTGGAATGACTTGCAATCCCTTATTCAAGAAGTGCAACTGGTTCAAGGAGAGATGATTGCCCTTTGGCATAACAACTTTATGCCCAAAGGTTCAAAAGAAGAGGCATTGTTCAAAGCCAGTTTCAATAAAATGGCCCAAGGCACCCTTATTTAGAATAGTACAAAATTGCGTCTTCGAGAGCATCCAGACAAACCGGACAATAATGATTATAGACAATCTGGTGCATCGTACAATGCATAGACGGACGGAAAACGCCTTCCGCCACATAGCCGCCACCTTCAAAAACGCCTAATTTTTCCTTATATTCCTCTATTGCGGGAGTAGGAATCGGCATACCCGGTTCAATCATATATTTCCATTTGGCATCAAAATCCACCAAAGTCGTTAAATTGGGCTCGATAGGTTCTACATCTTCGGGATAAAAATCGCGAGTGGAAACTTCAGACTGATAATATTCATCGCCCAAACCACCAATCAAATGGCCCATTTCGTGTACGATGACATAATCTGAATGTTCGCCTTCATTATTCACCGTACAATAATAATTATAGATGCCGCCACCGCCATATTTCTTGCTGTTGCAAATCAAAATAATGAAATCGTATGGAGCGTCATCAGCGATAGCGTGCATTTTCCACACGTTCAGACACATCAGATAGCGGTCGAGGTCAATGACATTGTAACTGCAATTTAAAAGTGTTTTCTTGAAAATCTTAGCATTGGGATCCGTAATGCCGGACTCCTCCGAATAACCTTCAATAGCCCTGATATTCACGTGGTCGGCCATTTCCTTGTAGGGAGAGCACTCCATAATGTGTTTCGTGAAGCGCTTGAAATCCGCCATCATCTCCTTCTTGTCGTCCTTGGTATAGCCATCAGGAATAAACAAAATGTCGATGGCGTCGCGGGAATCGGCGGCAACATGCAAATTCTTGACTTTATACTCCTTCTTCATCGGTTGGCAGGCCGTACTTTGCGGGTCAAACGAACCCTGGAACAATTCGGTGGGACGATTGTGACGGTCGAAACCCGTAAATTTGTATTTCACCAACATCTTGGGCATAGGGAAACGCACACATTCCTCAAAAGCGGCCACTTCCTTTTCGCCGCGCTCCGTAGTACGATACTCATAAAACAGACAGTCGCTGCTACGACTATAAATCAACTTGCCGGATAACGCGTCAAAAACCTCGAACATCAGGGTCCCGTGACGCTCAAACTCTACCAAATGGGATACGGTACCCGTCCATTGTTCACCCACATAATAATTCTCGATTTCAATTTTCTCGCTCTTACTATTTCCAATATGTTTGTAATCAATACGCACGGTCTTGTTTTCAAAATAGTAATCAAAATTCTGAGCAAACAAGCCCATTGTCATTACAAGAAGGGCCAAAGTAACAAATATTTTACGCATTTTATTGATTTTTAATAAGATAATTAATATTTTCGTCTTTATAATAAACATCATCCCGATATTGAATATAATCATTATCTCCTACGAAACAAGTGTAATATTCAATATAGAGAGGCATTGTGTTTTCCAAATGAATAGAAGTGGGACGGGTTTTCCTGTAAAAATGCTTTTTTTCAGCGGACAGATTTTGATAATATTTTTCCTCCCTTTCCTCTTTATTTTTCAAGAATTCCTCGCCGTCCTCGGTCGTGGGCGCATTGCCCACGATAATGCCCAACTCTTCGATTCTCTGTTCATCAAATTCATTCATCTCATAAATAATCGCCGCTAAATCGAAAGGATTTTCCACCCTGACACAACCGTGACTGATGGCGCGTTTACGCCGCTTAAACGCAGACTTATTATTGGTGTCGTGCAAATATACGGATTCCGAATTTGCAAAGTCAAATTTCACTAATCCCAAAGCATTATATTTTCCCGAAGATTGAATCAAGCGATAAGGAATATTTCTTCGATTGACTTTATGCCAATCGATAGAATCGGGAATTATATTTTTTTTACTTTTTGCTTGAATAACATATAGATGTTCCTTATTGATAACGGCGGTATTGCTCTTCAACAACTTCGGATAATATTCATCTTTGAGAATAGAATACGGTATATTCCATTCTGGATTGAGCACAATACGGGTGATTTCGCTGGCCAGGAGCGGCGTTTCGGACTTAAACGGGCGGATGAGCCCGTTTTTATAGCGTTCGTCGTCTCCTTTCGGATCTTGAGATTTCCCGCAACAGACATTGGTCGTCAAAACCTTTGCGCCCTGACGAAAAACACTGAGCGAAAAATCTGGCAGATTGACAGCGATATAGTCTTCGCCTTTCTGAGGCAGCACCTTCCATCTGAGACGTTCCATATTGACCGATAGTTTGTCGATATAGTACGAAATCGGGCGATTGAGTTTCTCAACCGTTTCCACATCCAAATGGGGACTTTCCGGAATGGCATTATTGACTCTGAACAGGTTGACCGCCGCCATTACCGCCTCGGTCAAGGTATCCGTATGCTCAAAATCCTGTGGCAGTTCCCCTGTTAATTGAAGACGTTGACATAACAAAAGAATCATTTTGTCCTTCTGATTCAAGGATAAATTTTTGGCTTCCAAAGGTTCGAAAAGCGAATCTTTAAGCGGATAAAGACGCAACAATTCCTGTCTCAGGCGCAGGTAAGCCGAATCTTGTGACGCCATCGCGGTCAGAGTCGGGGTCAATGCCGTCCATTGGTGCAGCAATCCGACCACAAATGCCGAATCGGCAGTTTGGATTTGATTAAACCATTTGTCGCCATTTACCAGTTTCGGATCAGTCGCGCCAAATTGAAGGGCACTGGCATAACGTATATACGAGGTAGTCAACTGTTTTTCAAGATGGAACAACGCAGGATATAAAGTTTCAGCAGAATTATGCACCTTATGATTTTTCAGCAGATTGATACAAGAATCAAGTTCTTCATGATAAAAAAAAGATGACGGCAAGCCGTGTGTATAAGAGTCTGATAGAAAAAGAAACAAGGTGTCGATTTTATGTTCCTGCAATCCGTTTAAGGTCCACAGCGGCTCATAACCGCGCTGCTGATAGAATTGCTTAACGGCATTGCCAAAAAGCATAAAGTCGGAAGACAAGGCGTTGATCTCCCGACTGAAATATTGTTGATAATCCTTCTTATTGAACGAAGAGTATTCATCGAACCAATGCGGCACAGGTTCCACCTCCGTAGTCTTGGTTTTACAAGATAATAAAAGCAAGAGGAAAAGTGCGACGGCAAACTTTTCCCAGAAGGATTTTTTGATCATTAATGATTTGCTTTGAATGCTTTTAATCTTTCTTCAAGCGCAGGGAATTGATTTCTGTTGACCAAAGAAACGCAGGCACGGAGACCTTCGGTTCTTTCGCTGCCCGTAATAGACAAAGCAATGGCGCTGATACCATAGTACAGAAATTCCTTCAGTAGTTGTTCGCCGCTCATACCGGGGTATGCCAGCGTAAAATAGAAACCGTCAGCCAAAGGCATGTCGCCATCCTTATCGTAAACAATCACGAAGCCGTTGTCGAGGAACATCTTCTTCATGATAGCGGCTTTTTCAGCATACTCTTTTACATCGTCCAAATAATTGTAAGTGCCGTTATTGCAAGCTTTCAGGATAGCAGCCAAGGCATATTGAGCTGAATGTGAAGTACCTGAACTGATAGCATAAACGGTTCCATAAATGATGGCCCTGCCCAATTTCGGGGTTCCGAAATAAGGAACGAGATCTGGAAATTCGCTGTTATACAATTTGTTGGACAAAATCAGCAAAGCGATACGTTCACCGGCATAACTAAAGGCCTTGGAACCGGAAATCATCAATGCGTAATTGTCGGTGTATTTGCCAACGGAAGGCTGGAACACACCGGGTTTGGAAATATCGCGACGGAAATCCATACCGAAATAGGCAAGGTCCTCGAAAACGAAAACGTCATACTTGTTGGCCATTTCGCCGATAATCTGCAATTCCTCTTCCGTCAAGCAAACCCAAGAAGGATTATTAGGATTGGAATACATAATAGAATGGATATTTCCGTTTTTGAGATAGCTTTCGAGTTTGTCTCTCAACTTGGCACCACGATAATTATAGACATCAAAGGTTTCATATTTGAATCCCATCACGCGGTGCTGCTGTTTTTGCACTGGGAAACCGGGATCGATGAACAACGTGGTGTCGCGTTCCTTGCGGGCACGAACAAAGGTCATAAAGCCGGCCATACCGCCCATCATCGAACCGACTGTGGGAATACAGCAGGCAGGATCCACATCCAGATCAATAAAGTTCTTCACGAACTTGGCAGCTTCCTCTTTCAATTCTACCGTACCATCGATATCGGGATAAATAGCGGCCACGCCGTCCTGCAAGGCCTTGATTTGGGCATCAACACCAATTTGGCAAGCAGGAAGACCCGGAATGCCCATTTCCATTCTCACGAATTTCTCGCCACTGGCGCTCTCGATATCGTTAATCAAACGTTTAATTTCACGAATAGAGGCTTTACCGACTTCATTAATGCCACTACCGGCCACAATTTTGTCAACAATTTCTGCTGGGATGGGAGTATTTTTCATTATGCAAGTTTTTATGAATAATAATATTAAGGTCTCAACAAATTTGGAGCAAAGATACTAAATTTTTTGATTAGTTCAACAAATTAAAAATGATTACTTGATTTATATCATCAATAGAAAAAAACAAGCATAGTCTCAGTTGTTTTGAACCAAGAAACATCATTTTTCTAAGGGAAAGAATATCTAATTGGCCTATTGACGGCGCAGGATTGTTTTGCCCATATTGATCCAGTGGTCGGCGATACGTTCTGCATTGGAAGAAAGTGACAGGTATTCGGCACCTACCGTCGGGGTACAAATCCCGTTTGCCATTCTTTCAATATGATTTTCTTCCATCTGCTTGGTATAATCATCAATTTGATCTTCAATTACGTCACCTTCATTGAAGGCCTCCACGTCGTCTTCGCCGTATGCCTTCATCATTTTTTCATATAATCTGCTGATCATCAAGCGCAATTCCGAAATTTCCTGTAATGCGACCTCTGAGAAGCGAGCTTGCGAAGCCTGCAGGGTTTCCGCATATTCCACGATATTCTCGGCATAATCTCCGATACGCTCAATATCTCGAACCGTACGGAACACGGTCGTCAAATACCAGTGGTCATTCGCGTCAAGCTGTTTCTTTTCGGACAGGCGCACCACGAAATTCACGATTTCCAAATTAAGGAAATTCAATTCATTTTCCACCTTTCTAAACTTATCCACTTCTTCGAAATTCATACTGCTGATAATGGTAAAGGCACGATTTACATTTTCGTTGGCCAACAATGCCATATTAACCACTTCGTTTTTCGTTTGCTGCACAGCCACGACTGGCGTCTTCAGCATATTTTTATCGATAAAATATAGATGAGGAGCATCCGGATCCTGTGCCGGCTCATAGTCAGGAATAAGTCGGCAAACAGTCTTCACCATCAAAGATGTCAATGGCAAGACAATGAGCACGGTTATCACATTGAAGATGGTATGGAACATTGCCAACTGTGTTTGTGGCGCTCCCGGAAACATTTTTTCAAACAAAGTGCCAAAAGTAACATCTTCGTGTGTAAATACGCTAAGCAGAGCTGCCACAACCATAAATATCACCACCCCGCTACAATTGAAAATCAAATGGATCAAAGCGGTACGCTTGGCATTCATTCCGCTGGTGAGGCCTGCGATGATAGCCACCACACAAGAACCGATATTGGAACCCATCGTCAAGAAGATACCTTGGTCAAGGGAAATCAGGTGAGTATAAACCATCGCAATCGCGATAGAAGTCATTACGGATGAACTTTGAATAATCGCCGTCAACAAAGTACCGATAAGGACCAGCAACAGCGGATTGTTGATTTTTGCCAAGAACAATTTGACGGAATCCAAGGCGGCAAATTCCGACATTGAATCACTCATCAATGTCAAACCGACAAAAAGCATACCAAAACCGGTAATGATTCCGCCCAACTTTTTCAGCATTTCCTTTTTGGCAAAGAGCATCATAAAGGCGCCGATACCGGCAAACGCGGAGAAAATAACGGAAGTAGATAAGGTATTGGCGCCAAACATACCCAACGCTACAATTTGAGCGGTAATGGTAGTTCCAATATTTGCGCCGTAAATCATCGTGGCTGCCTGCGCTAGTGAAATAATGCCCGCATTGACAAATCCGATGACCATTACGGTAGTCGCACCCGAACTTTGAATGGCTGCCGTGGTAACCGTGCCGATTCCAACCCCCAACCACTTGTTGTTGGAAACCTTGGAAAATAGAGTACGTAATTTTTGAGAACTTGCTGATTCAAGGTTGGTACTCATCATCTGACACGCCACCAAAAAGATACCAATCCCCGCGGTTAACATCAAAATTGCAGATAAAATTGCCGTAATAGACATAATTTCAAAAAAATTTTCACCAATATAATTATTTTGCAAAAATACACAAATTTTTGAATGAGTCTCAAAAACTTTTGAAATTGCCTTCTTACGTCTAACAAAGAGATTCCGACTTCGCTGAAATGTCGATGTCTCTACTTGGTTCTAACAACCGCTACGGCCGGCGAGAACATTAAAATCGTTTCAACTTTTCCCTGTCTATGGGGTCGATGGTGAAAACATCGTCGCTGACGTGGATGACGATGACTCCCTTCTCGCGGGCATAAGCTTCCGCCTCCTTCGTGTAATTCAGCGCCGCAATGGCAACATAGACATCCAAGTCCGCAAAACGCGGGTACAGCAGCTTGAAGTTGCGCATCTGCTTCAGGAAGTGGTTGATCTTGGCCTTGGTGCAGTTCGTCTTCACCTCCACCGCGATGGCCTCCGTCGTGTCCGCGTAAAGAAGGTCTATCTCCATATTGAGTCCGAGTTCGCTGTTCGAACCGGTCATCTCCTTGAAGCTCTGCTCCACCCTGAAACCCGCCTTCTGCAACGCACGCAATGCCGAACGCTTCGTCAACCCTTCCAGGATGTGGCCCGTCTGCGAGATGAACTGGTCGTTCAGGTTTCTGAACTTCTTGTCGGTTTCTTGAAACAGGCGTTTCGTCTCCCGCATCTGCCTGTCGGTCTCTATTCTTGATGCTTCTATACGCTTATCTGTCTCTATTCTCGACGCCTCTATACGTCGGTCGGTCTCTATTCTTGACGCTTCTATGCGTTTATCGGTCTCTTGAAACATCCGTTTCGTTTCTTGCATCTGAGACGAGATGGCCGAAATGTATTCCTTCAGTTCTGCCCATGACAACTGGTGTGGGTCTTGATTCAATATTGGATTTACTGCAGGTTTCATTGTTCAATTTAGTATTATGTTAGTCAACGTTTGTAATCGGATGCAAAGATAGCATAATTTTTTATCAATCCGCATATTCATTAAAAAAATTATCCCTGTCAACATCAATATGTTACAAAATTATAATTTATATATTAGCAATTAATAGTTAAATTATAGATTTAAAATGGGAGTTTTGGCGGTTGATAGTGCGTTTTGCGGCAACCACCCCGGCCTACGGCCACCCATGAGACCTACGGTCGCCAGCCTATTCCGTGCGGAAACAACCACCCCGGCCTACGGCCACCCCTCCTTAAAAGGAGGGGAATTATACGGCATCTTCGCTTCCTTCTCGACGTTACATTCTCACAGATGCCGATTATTGTTTTTTATACAAAACAATTTTCTACACATTTTGTTTATTATAAAAAACACTTTTTTTATGAAAGAGAATGATTTTTTGGGAGAATCACCACTTTTAGTTTTGTAAATAGATTCCGTCTTTGCTGTTCGCCGCCGCCCATCTGGTTTTTCCCTACCGGCAAGCCCCGCCATTCGGCAAGCGACCGGAGGGAGCACAGCGGAACCTCATTCCACATCGTTCATTGACCTGGATGTGGCATCTCTCCGAGATGCCTGGGACCTACTCCTCATCCCGCCCCAGATTACGCTGGCGCTTACGTCACGCCCCAGATTACGCTGGCGCTTACGTCACGCCCCAGATTACGCTGGCGCTAATCTGGGGTTATGGAGATACGACCTCTTCGAGGTCTGTTGTGTACCTCAGACTCCTTTTTATATTTCAACCCATTGGTTTACGGCATTTTGGCTTCCCTCACGTCTAACCCCTCTACCCTAAACCCTATACCCTACTTCGGCACCAAGTGAAGTAAAGCGGATAGCACGACGGCACAGCAAGGTGTCGGACCGCCCTAAAAACAAAAAAACACGGATTATTTACTCCCGACAAATTCGTCATTTCTATTTTTATTATTTTTGCAGCTAACTTATACGATATTCTTTTATGAAACTTCGGCTTGTTTTCGTCTTGATTTGTATTTGGTGTATAACTTCATTTTCGTATGCCCAAAACCACACCGAATGGCAAGACCCTGCCGTTTTTGAACTGAATAAACTGTACCCTCGATCCAACATTCCGCAAAACGATTTATGCCATAAGGATTCCTTTTTTTCACAGAGTTTGAACGGAATGTGGAAATTTAATTATGCAAACAACGCCGATGAACGGCCAACAGATTTTTTCAATTTCGATTATGATGATGAAAACTGGCCGACATTCTCCGTTCCTACCAACTGGGAACTCAACGGCTACGGGATACCGGTTTATGTCAATACGACGAATGATTTCGACAATTCTCAACTTCCTAAAGTTCCAATCCGGAATAATGCCGTGGGCAGTTACCGCAAATGGGCGAGCATCAGTCCGCATTGGGCAGACCGACAAGTTATTCTCAATATCGGAGGCGCAAAATCCTGCTTCTACCTTTGGGTCAACGGTCAATTTGCCGGATACAGCGAAGATTCCAAAACCAATTCCGAGTTTGATATCACCCGCTTTATTAAGTTTGGTGAGGACAACCTCTTCGCCATCCAGGTTTTTAAGTGGAGCGACGGCTCCTACTTCGAATGTCAGGATTTTTGGCGTTTGAGTGGTATTGAAAGGGATATTACCTTGTACGCACAGCCCAAAACACATATCTTAGACTTTAAAATCAATGCCGACTTAGACGCTTCTTTTAACAACGGCATATTAGATGCAGATGTCATCATCGAAAATGTTGACAGTTTAAAAAAAGAGAACCTTCGCCTGCAAATGGATGTTTATGCTATTCAGGGAAGTATGTTTGAACGTGTGGTGCCGACCTATTCCGAATCTTTTCATATCAATGCCAATGACAGAAAGAGCATTCATTTTCACCAAACGATTCCTGAGATATTTCCCTGGACCGCCGAGACTCCCCATTTATATTATGTGAATTTTACTTTATTTCATAACGACAAAATCATTGCTTCAAATGGAACGCGTGTGGGTTTTCGCCATATTGCCATTGAAGACGGACTGCTGAAAATCAATGGACAGCCGGTGACGATTCGCGGGGTGAACCGACACGAACACGACCCATTGACAGGTCACGTGGCCACGCAGCGCATCAAGGAAGACCTGGAACTGATGAAGGCCAACAACATCAATACGGTGCGCACCTGCCATTATCCGAATGACCCTCTGTTTTACAATCTTTGCGACCAAATTGGTCTTTACGTCATTGACGAAGCCAACGCGGAATCCCACGCACAAGGATATGGGGAAAGTTCGTTGGCCAAACGCGCTGACTTTTTGGAAGCCACGGTAGCACGCACCCGCAATATGTACGAACGCGACAAAAACCATCCCTGCGTTATCACTTGGTCGTTGGGCAACGAATCCGGAAACGGCATTTGCTACGAAGCCGCCTACGACTGGCTGAAAGCCAAAGACAGCACGCGCCCCGTGCAATATGAGCGTGCCCTTTACGAGCGCAATACCGACATTGTGGCCATTATGTATCCTTCGGTGGAAGAGATTGCCGAATATGGTCGCGGCGCCCACAACCGTCCGTTCATCATGTGCGAATACGCGCACGCCATGGGCAACAGCTGCGGCGGCTTGCAGGATTATTGGGACACCATCTACAAATACCCGCTGCTTCAGGGCGGCTGCATTTGGGACTGGGTGGATCAAGGCCTCCTGACGCACGATGAAAGCGGCAAAGCCTACTATGCCTACGGCGGCGACTTCACTCAACCGATTAACCTGGCAGCACAGACCGCCAACATCGTCAATCCGGCGGTGAAAGTGCCTTCCGATGGCAATTTCTGTATCAACGGCCTGGTTGCCCCCAACCGCACGCCGCATCCGCAACTTGCCGAAGTCAAGAAAGTGTATCAGCCAATGAAAATGGAGGCTATTGATATGGAAAATTTACAATTCCGCATCATCAACCGATTTGATTTCAGCAATTTGGATGAATATACACTACGTTACCGGCTACGCCCTGATGTGGCCCACGAAAAACCCGTACATCCGGACAGATTTCTGCAATACGAAACGGATTCGCTTTGCGGCGAACTGTCGCTGAACGTTGCTCCACACGACACGCTCAATTTCACTTTGCCGTCACAGCTTAAGCATTTTCTCGAAACACTGAACCCATTGCCGCCGGGTCGGAATGTGACGCTTGATTTTTACTTGGTTTCAAAGGAAAATACAAAAGACCACGTCATCGCGTACGAGCAATTCCACCTTCCTGTTGTCAGAGCACATAGACAATTTATCAAGCACAATCCAACCATACTTCTGAATGATGCCCAAGATTCGATAGCCACCGCTGTTTTCAACGGCATCACCCTTCGTTTCAACACCAAACAGGGAATCATCAGCTCCATTGAGAAAAACGGGAAACAGATTCTTGTGGAAGGTCCCAAACTCTGCTTTTGGCGACCACCCACCGACAATGATGAACGCGACGCGCACGGAGAATTACTGTGGGATAGATTGGGATTCAACAATTTGCATTTTGAATTAAAGAATCTGTTAATTAAAAAAATTAAAAGTATTGAAACCAGCAGCATTCTTTGCATTTGGCAGGTCAATAATGACAATCAAGAAAAAGTTTGTTCAATTCGGCAATTATACACCATCCACGAGTCGGGCGACATTTATATCAACAATGTCATCAATCCTGAAACGTGGGTTACCTGTTTACCCAAAGTCGGAATGCAGATGAAAGTAGCCAAAGACCTCATTCATACAGAATGGGTGGGCTACGGACAAGAAACTTATCCGGATAGAAAGTCGGCGGGTTTTGTAAGCCATTATGAATGTCCAACGAACGATTTGTTTCACCATTTTATTCGTCCACAAGCCGCCGGAAACCGAATGAAAACCCGCTATGTGTCCCTGTTCAACAAACAGCATCAGCGAATGCTTTCTGCGCAACTGATTGATAACCAGTGCCAATTCAGTATTTATCCTTATACGGACGAAAATATTGAAAGGGCACAGCACGAAAACGATTTAGAAGAAGCGGACTTTTATACCCTGAATATGGATTATCGGCAAAGCGGATTAGGTACTGCCACTTGCGGTCCGAGCACCCAAGAACCCTATATAATCAAGGCAAAACCCGAAAGTTTTACCTTGCATTTGCAAATAGGTGAAAATCAATATTTCGACGATTTATTTGTTGAGAAAAACCGCATAGATTATTTCGAATATCTGGTTAACACCGTGCCGAAAACCCAGAAGTCAAACATTCAGCAAATTCATTGGGAAAGCGAGGCTTCAGCCCCTTACAATGAACGCGTCAATTCGACTCTCACGGACGGACAAATCGGCAATCCTGCCGATTATCACGAAGGTTGGATAGGATTTTTTGGAGATACAATGACTTGCACGCTGCAAATTTCACCGAGCAAAGAAAAAACAAGGGAATTGATGCTGAGTTTCTCGCATAATCCAACGCAATGGGTATTTTTACCCCAAAAGGTGCTGATTTCCTATTCAAAAGACGGGAAAAAATTCAGCAAAGCAGAAGAAATCGCTTTGCCCATTAATCCTATTTTGAAGCAAAACGAGCAGGCGGAAGTCTATATTTTACGACATAAGATTGCAAATAAGAAGATTCGTTTTATAAAAATTTCCGCCCAACCCGTGGAAAAAATGCCTGAATGGCATAGCAATCCGGGAGAAAAATCGTGGATTATGATTGACGAAATCAAATGTAAATAATTAAATATGAAAAAAAACAGCTCTATATTCATCGTTTTTCTGATTCTTCTGACTTCATTTTCAGCCAAATCACAAGAAATTGACAGCGTCACGGCGAAAAATGTGGCAAAAAATTTCTATCGAACACTCCCAAAAGCAACCACACGCGGTTTTCAAGCCTCTATTGCCTATCAATCTGAAATCATAAGTTCACAAAAAGGCAGCAGCGTTGGATTTTACATCATCAATTTGGGTGACGAAGGTTTTGTCATCGTCAGTGGGGACCAAAAAGTGCAACCCATTTTAGGATTTTCCACGGAAGGAGCATTTCATTCAGAGAACATACCCGAGAATCTGCATTTTTTACTACGGGAATACGACAAAGAAATTCAAGCCATCATAGAAAGTCCAGCAACCGACTCACATTGTTTTGACCAAAAATGGGCATCATTAACGCAGTCCAGGTCAAAAATTAGGGCAACAGGCACCGTGGTTGTCGGGCCATTGGTAACATCAAAATGGACACAGGGAAAATATTACAACAACCATTGTCCCGTAGATGCCAGTGCGCCAGCAGCGGCGGGAGGCCACGCATTGGTAGGTTGCGGTGCCATTGTGATGGGGCAGGTCATGCGCTATTGGCACTATCCTATCACGGGTAGCGGCACCCATTCGTACAACAGCGGCAGTTACGGCACCCTTTCCGCCGATTTCGGCAACACCATCTACGACTATGACAATATGCCTGTACGACTCTTGAATTCCTCAACTAATGAGCAAGTCGAGGCAGTTTCAACTTTGCTGTATCACTGTGGTGTGGCCGTGAATATGAATTACGGACCTTCGGCCAGCTGGTCCAATTCCAACAACATCGTGGCGGCCATGTCCAACTATTTCAGCTATCCCGCCACGATTGAATACATTGAGCGAAGTTCTACCAATGCCACCACCTGGCTTGAACTTATCAAGGGTGAATTGGACGATTTTGCCCCCTTCTTTTATGGCGGAACGGGCAGTCAAGGCGGCCACGTCTTTGTATGTGACGGCTACCGTGACGACAACTTCGTGCACATCAACTGGGGCCTGGGCTCCTACGACGGCTATTTTGCCGTTACCGCACTCAATCCCGGACCATACAATTTCAGTTCTTCACAAGCCATCATCATTGGCATTCGCGGACCGGAACCGCCGGTCAGTATTACCGACAACAAGACTGGCAACATCACCATTTATCCCAATCCCACATCTGACCTTCTGCGTATTGAAACCACGGGAAAACTCAATGGCGCCAATCTTTCCCTTTACGACATCAACGGCCGACTTCTGCTTTCAGACAAAATCAATATGGATGGGCAAAATTCTTATTCCATTCACTTGAAACATCTATCAAAAGGAATGTATTTTTTATCAATTGATAATGAAAACAATCATTTTTGGGAAAAAGTAATCGTAGAATAAATAAATTTCAGTTCCTTTGTATTTGGTAGTCGAATGGGCTAACTCAACATTTGTACCGCTAAAATAATCACAAAAAAACTCGGTTTCCCAAGACAATGCCCTTATTTTACAGATATGATAATCGGGTTTTCAGGATCTGACGGGTTGTGTAAGGTAACGTATTCGCTATTTTCTTCCAGAATGGCTTGCCTCATTATCAATAGGTTGCGACCCACCTGCACACAATCTTCCCCTATCAGTTCCTTTATTTCCTTCAAGGTCGTTAGGGTCGTGTATTCGCCATCTCGGGTGAAATAATGCGTGTAGTTCCTGTCTTGTCTGCAATAGAGCAATTGGGGTATTTCTATAAAACAGTCTTCCTTCTGATTGTCCTTTACTCTAAGCAGATGTAGCTGGTTCGCAGAGGCCGCTTTCATATTCTTTTCCTCACTAACCGCCTTTTCATATAGTCCGAAAAGTATGTAGATGGCCAGTGTCGCGATGTTCCTCATAAAGATGGCCGCAATGTCTTGTACAAACAGTCCCGTTTGAAAGGGAACTGGAACTTTTGCATAAAAGTATTTGTCCAGGTACGGCTTCAGAAAGCCGACTTCACAACAACTCCACACGAGGGCGGTGACGATAGCCATAACGACATACTGGGTATATTTTCTCTGTAATAGGAACTTTGGTATAAGAAAACAATAGTGCAGGTAAAGAAACAACAGCACAAACGCCGCACACGCATACTCCAGATAGGCCGGGTGAGGTATTAGCGGACGCATCACCGACATGTGGGTGAACACGTAGGCAAAGCCCACGCAAAAAATCAAATGAAAAGCCCAATTTCTTCCGAAACGATGTGAAAACAGGGTGCTTTTCGTCCAGTTTTCGTCCATAATCCGTTTATAATCATTTTTTTCAAGGCAAATGTATGAAAAAAAACAAGGTGAAACGACAAAAATTTTCGGTCTCGTAAAACATTGACACATTGTTCGTTAGGACGAAAACTGGACGAAAAGTTGACGAAAACTGGACGAACTTTGACGATTTTTCTCATACAACGCGGTGACTTTTTTGTTTTATTTGTAAATTTGTAAGAAAAAAATCAAACCAAACTTTTGTTTTATGAAAAAAATCAGCTTTGCATTTGTGTTGGCATTTTTGTTGCTTTGTCTCTGTCGGTGTGCCAAGCCGGTGGAACACGTCCATTCCAACAATCAGGGAATTTACTCCGGCAGCCAATATTACAGAAACAATTAACAGCGGAAATATGAACCGATTGCTTTATTTGCTGGGAAAGAACAACTTCATTAATGATGTTCCCGTTGCGTGTGTGCCGGCAACGGGAACGAAAAAGCCGACAAGGCTAAAGGCGATGCGCGACACTGCGACCAGGGTAAAAAAAATGTTTTCTCCCGCCGCACTAGTGAGTGCTGTGCATAAAACACATTAAAAAAACCTGTAGATGCACCTGGCTTGATTTCAGTAATACAATAAATAAAACCTATTGTTGTTCTTGTAATTGTTTAAATCAATAAATTCCATGAAACAGTTTTTTGTCATCATTTTGCTGTGTAATATAGTTTATACTTCGTTTTCAAAAATTATTGAAGGAGGTGCTTATTATTCAACCACAAAAGAAATCACTTTTGATCTAGACCATTCAGATTACATGCGAGATTGGTATATTTCAACAGAAGATGATCCTAATGTCCTTTATCTATATTGTGAAAATCCGATAGAACTGACATTCCATCTTCCCTCTCAAGATTTGAATTTTCTGGTTTCAAATCTAGACACCATCCGTTTGGTGTTTATTATCAATGACAAAGATTCTATCAATACGTTGATTATTGGTGTACACGATATTCCCAACAACATTAGTGAGGACGAAAAACTGTTTCATTTAAGCCGCCTATGGAGTGAGGTGAAATATAATTTTGTCAATATTGACCAAATTGATTTTGATTGGGACAGTCTGTATAAAGCCTATATTCCTTTGGTAAAGAACACGAGCAACGATTATGATTTTTATCGGATTTTACAGCGTTTTTACGCAACACTCCACGATGGCCACACTGAAGTCTATATGCCATATTCTCTAACGGCATACGAAGATTATGTTCCAGTAGCAATAGACTATTTCGACAAGCAGCTGTATATTACATCAACTATAGCCCAAGACTACGACTCCTCCTTTTTGGCTGCTAAAATACTTATGATTAACAATATTCCTATTCATCAATACTTACAAGATAGCATTTCCCCTTATATATCTGCTTCCACAGAACAATCTCTTTGGACGCGGATTCCACAAGCCATTTGTTATGGATTGCGTTGCAAACCCTTGGTTTTTGAAATACAAAAACAAAATGGCGAAAAAGCCAGTATGAATTTGGTACGTAATGGTGAAGCTACAAGACGCGAGAACATTCAGCATTGCAGGTTAAGGGAAAAGACTTCTGAACCTTGGGATTTTGTTCAACTGTTTTGGCATCAGGATTCTATTCTTCAACTATCTATCAATTCATTCTACCCAGATGAATATGTAATATCGCTTATAGCTAAGAAGGAGAATGAAATACAAAAGGCAAAAGGGCTGATTATAGATTTGAGACAAAATGGTGGAGGATCCACTGTCGTCGCCCATTATTTACAGTCTCACTTGACCCAAGCACCTTATTTTATCAATTTTGCATGGCAAAGCCGTATTAATGACGGGGTAAGAAAAGCCAATGGCAATTGGATCAAGGAATACAAAGATTATTATTTAGAAAAGGCCTATCGAACAGAAGCTGGGGATACCATTGCTATAGCAGACTCTATACAGCGATGGTCCATGCCAACCGTAGTCCTTTTCGGCGAATACACATTCTCCGCGGCAGAAGATTTTTTGGTCAATCTGTACGAAACTCCCAATCGACCTTTATTTATTGGCAAAGAATCTGGAGGTTCAACTGGGTCGCCACTGGTAATAAACGACCTTCCTTTAGACGGATACGCTAGATTATGTACTCGAAGAATCCTTTTTCCGTATAGTCAGACAGCATTTGTTGGGAAAGGGGTTCAACCTGACATAGAAATTTCAACATCTTTCAACAATTTTCTTACTGGAGAAGACGTTACATTACAAAAAACAATAGAATTATTCCATTAATATGATTTATGAAAAAATATAAATTAAGCAAATACAATGTTTTTAGGCAATTTGATGATGATACCTACATTGCCTGCAATTTGGTCGAAAAAATTTTTTTCGGTCTTGATAGTAAAAAATATTATCTCCTTATCAATAATTCCACAAATCTAGAAAAAGTGCGGGGAATAAATAGTCACTTGTTTTCCGCTATGCAAAAATTAGGTATGTAATTTTTTCTCGTTCTGCACATTTGATAATGAAACTTGTAGGAAATGTAAAATGCTTCCATTGTGTTATGGTCCATGTGTTCAAAAGTCGTATGACCATTACATAAAGGGAAAGTCTTTTCAGTGTTTATACGATGTTTCTGAACTCTCTCTTAAATGGTACATTCGGGACAAAATACATCAACAAAATGAATACATAAGAAAAACGCAAGCCAATGAAAAATAAAATATTTTTGATGATATTTTTTTTGCTAGTTTGTATAATAGCAAATGCACAGCCAAACAATATCAGCAAAGAACAAAAAATTTACGAATTGTCAGTGTTCTGGAAAGAACTTTGCTATAATTTCGCAAATTTTGACCAGATTTCGACCTTAAATGTGGACAGTCTATATCGGGCTTATATTTCCCGTGTTGTAGAAACGAGCAATGACTATGAATATTATCTTGAAATGCAGTCATTTGCCGCAAATTTCAATAATGGACATACCTTTTGCAGCCTTCCCCAGAATTTATTTCCGTATCTGTGTACAACAACTTTGCGAACAATATACGACAATGGCAAGGTTCTTTTAGTCAACATCGGTTTGCACAACAAGGGGTTAAAGGATGTTCAAGTGGGGGACGAAATTTTGAGAATCAATGAGATACAAGCTGTTGAATATTTTAATCGCTTTGCAGTACCTTACGTGTCGAGTTCCAATCCTAATAACAAAATCCAAGAGTCGATGTTTTCTATGCATAGTCAATGTCCAAATAGGTTTGCCTTGGTGTCTGAAAATCGTAAATTATTCTTGGAAATAATGACGGAGAAAGGTATTCGCCAAGTTATCGTTGATTTTGATCTCTTTTTCAATCCTAACGAGCAACAAAAAGAGTTTCAGAAGAAAATCAAATGGTTGGATCCCACTCCACATAGTGGCGAGTACACAGATTTTATGTTAATTACTGAAGCGAATGCTGCATATCTTCGATTTGATGAAATAAACGAACAAATTGCGGAAACATTCTTTTCATATTGGCCACAGATTGTGAAACAAAAGTATTTAATAATAGATTTGCGAGAAAATTTGGGTGGTGATGGTAATGCATATTCATCAATAGTTCCCTATTTGCTTGCAGAAGATACAATTAGTTATAGTTGGTATGTATTGGCAAAAATTCATAATTCGGCAAAAAAAGCGTGGGGTATGTCCAAACAATTATATTATGAAGAGAATGAGGTGGATGAATGGTTCAAACAAAACTACTACCCCTATGTCAATGGAACTGTTTTCGATACTGTACTACGACCGAACTACATATCGAACACTGTGCCAAAATCTGACAGGTTCAATGGATTGTTATTCCTTCTTGTTGGACCACATACGGCTTCTGCTGCTGAAGGTTTGACAGTCACACTTTCCCAAGGTGAAAATGTAACGATTTTCGGCAATAAAACCGCTGGCGCAAATGGACAACCTCTGACTATTCCATTAGAATCAGGTATTAACATTTTCATTAATTCGTTCAAATCTTTTGATTTTAAGGGATATGATTTTTCCAGTGGCATTAAACCAGATGTTCTATTTGAATATGAGGAAGATAATGTGCCTGCATTAGTGAAAGAACTTATTGAAATACATTCTGAATTATAAAATCCCATCGTAATTTGATTATACATAGAATATTCTACTTTTATACAACCCCTACATTTGCAAATGGCAAGGAGAAGAAGGGTCCGTGGAGGAATGCGGCACGTATTCGCGCGAAACGGGCTTTGTGCCAGACAAGAAACGGATTGACAAACTGAATAAGGAGATTTGGGGGGAAGATTAAGGAACAGGTAATAAGTAATAAGTAATAGGTAATAAGGGGGAGGTTTTCGTTTTATCGGCAGTTGGATGCGATGGACTGTGGGCCGACGTGCCTGCGGATATTTTTCTTCCGAAACGACGTGAAAATGGGGTATTTTTCGTCCAGTTTTCGTCCATAATTCGTCCATAATCATTTTTTTCAATATAAATGTGTGAAAAAAGACACGGTGAAACGACAAAAATTTTCGGTCTCGTAAAACATTGCCACATTGTTCGTTAGGACGAAAACTGGACGAAAAGTTGACAAAAACTGGACGAACTTCGACGATTTTTCACATACAACGCGGTGACTTTTTTGTTTTATTTGTAAATTTGTAAGAAAAAAATCAAACCAAACTTTTGTTTTATGAAAAAAATCAGCTTCGCATTTGTGTTGGCATTTTTGTTGCTTTGTCTCTGTCGGTGTGCCAAGCCGGTGGAACA
>JAZLHE010000057.1:0-66038 GCA_045616665.1 Bacteroidales bacterium
TAAGGATTATTCCGTTGTGAAAACATTTGAAGCGGGCTGCAAGGCTCGCTTCCATTTTTTATGCCGATGACAGAGTCCGCGATGCAGTCGTGATGTCATCGCGGACAGTGATTTGAAGATTAATGTCAGCCGACCGTAACATGACGTCAATTCACAGCCGAGTCTGAGCAATAAACTGAAGTTGGGCGCCAAACAAAAAAGCCGGCTGGGCGGGGAAGCCTCAGCCGGCGTTGTACATATTCTGCAAGTCGCTACTCCATCGGACGGATGCGCACTTCAGTTATGGCGTCGAGGCGCGCCTTGAGCGCATTGACGTCGGTAGGCTCGTCGACGCCTCCGAAATGGTAGGGGTAGAAGATTGCGGGACGGATAGCCTCCACCACGCGCACGCACTGGTCGATTGTCATAGTATAGGGCTGGTTTACCGGCAGGAATGCGATGTCCACTCCTCTGATGGCAAGAACGTCTTCATTGTCCTCGGTATCTCCGGCCACATATATTGCAGTGCCGCCAAAGGTGAGTATATAGCCTGCATCTCCCCTCTCCTTGGGATGAAAATCGAGATGGCCTTCAGTTATGTTGTATGCGGGCACCGCCTTGAGGGACATACCCTCGAAAGGTTCCAGAACCTCGCCGGGAGCCATCTTTACAAAATCGCCGGTGCCGTTCAAAGCCTTGACGGCAGCCGGATCATAGTGATCGTAGTGGTCGTGGGTGATGAGCACCATATCGGCCTTGGGCTGACTGCTCCAGTCTATCCCCTCTCCCACCGGATCCACATAGATGTTGTGGCCCTGCCAGTTGAAAGCAACGGAGGCGTGGGCGTAGAACGTGATGACGATGTCGGAACCGTCCTTGGCCTGAATCGTATCCTGAGGGTACTCAGAACCTCCACCCTTGCATCCCAGAAGTGAAAACAGAGCCATAATATAAACGAGTCTTTTCATTATTTGAATCTTTTTTCCTTTGCCTGTACAAGAAGGTCCTTGAGAATGCCTGCACATTCGGTGACAGCCGTCTCGAAAGTGTCTGCATTACGTTCAACTACAATCTCTTCTGCGCCGGGGATGATGACGCGTGCCTTGACGTTTTTGTTGTCGTGGTCCGGCAAAAGGGAAAGGCTCACCTCCATACGTGTGGCTTCATCATAAAACTTTGTCAGCTTGCCCAGTTTCTTGTCAACGAAATCTAAAAGTTTCTGATCTGCATCAAACTTGATGGACTGCACATTGATTATCATAATACCTCCTATTTTATGCCCCTTTCGGGGCGGTGAATATGCTCATTCCAAATTTAACTGATTTTTATCGGAATTGCAAGCGGCTATCTGCCCTTGCAGTAATCCAACGGCGGCTTGCGGTCTCCCATAAGGGGGACGAACTTGAAGTCGTGACCGCGCTGGGTGTAGTACTCATCCCAGGCAGCCTTGATGTACTCGGGATGGGTAAAGAGTTCGAGAGCCGCGAGATACTCGGTCTTGGCCACTGCCAGAAGCGACTTGGTGCCGATGGTGGTGCCGCCGATGGCGGTCTGCTGCCAGGTGTGGAGACTCGCCTTTTCGGGTTCGGTGGCTATGGCGAAGTTGGCAAGCGGAGCCATCTGGCTCACGTTGCCCACGTCGCTCGAACCTCCGGAATAACCCTTGTATATGGTAGTTGTGACCTTGTCGAAATTGGAGCAATTCTCCGGAAGTCCGGAATTGCGCATAACCTCGTTGCAGAACGCCTTTTCACGTTCATCCAACTTCACGCCGCCCACGGTTATGAGGCTCCTGAGCATTATTTCGGAAAGAACGGAGTTTGTGAGACGCTCGTAATTGCCGTTCATAATCTCATAGCTCATCTTCGTCCCGGTGCCGAGAGCGGCCCCTTCGGCAGCCTTCTTTGCGCGCTCCAGAATCTCAAGCACCACCTCTGCCTTGGGATGCCTTATGTAATAGAGGCAGGAGGCGTGCTCCGGCACCACGTTGGGGGCCTGGCCGCCGTTGTCTATTATATAATGTATGCGGCAGTCGGTGGGGACGTGCTCGCGCATCAGATTCATCATATAGTCGAACGCCTCCACGGCATCGAGCGCGGAACGTCCGTTCCAGGGCGAAACCGAAGCGTGTGACGGCTTGCCGGTAAAAGAGAAGCGCACCCGCACGTTGGCAAGCCCGGTGGCCATACTCACCGAATTGTGATTGGAGGGATGCCAGTCGAAGAATGCGTCGCAGCCGTCGAATACGCCCGCCTTGGTCATATAGGCCTTTCCTCCGCCACCCTCCTCGGCAGGGCATCCGAAATACTTCACCGTGCCCTTATGCCCCTCGGCAAGCCATTTGGAGATGGCCACGGCAGCCGCAGCCGGGCCGGTAGCGATGAGATTGTGGCCGCAGCCGTGACCGGCAGCCCCCTCCACACGCGGGCAGGGGTACGGCACCGTATCCTGCGACATCCCGGGCAGGGCGTCGAACTCGGCGAGCAGACCGATTACCGGAGAGCCTTCGCCGAAAGTGGCCACAAATGCGGTGGGAATTTCGGCCACACCCATCTCAATTTTGAACCCGTTGGCCTCAAGATGGTCCGCAAGTGCCCTGGAACTTTTGTATTCCAGATAGCCAGGCTCGGCGAACTGATGAATCTGCTTGTGCAGAGCATCATAAACCTCAAAACTCTCATCAAGATATTTCATCCCGACGGTTTTGGTGAAATCGGTTTTCTTTTTTGCCGTTGCGCTCAAGCAGACCGCCAGCGCAAGAATCGTGATTATCGTCTTCTTCATACCATTCAAAAAAAGGAGGGCGGCCGAACAGCCGTCCTCCAAATTTAGTAAATAATTCGAGAATCTGTACCGATTATTCGAATCTCTGATTGAGGATTTCCATAATCTTGATAGCTGCGGTGGCAACGGGGGTACCGGGGCCGAAGATTGCCATAGCGCCGTCACGGTAGAGTTCGTCGTAATCCTGTGCAGGGATAACTCCGCCAACAATCACTGCGATGTCCTCGCGGCCGAGCTTCTTGAGCTCTGCTATGATCTGCGGAACGAGTGTCTTGTGGCCTGCAGCAAGTGAAGATACGCCCACTACGTGAACGTCATTCTCCACAGCCTGCTTCGCAGCCTCTTCGGGAGTCTGGAACAGAGGTCCCATATCCACGTCGAAACCGCAGTCGGCGTAGCCGGTGGCTACAACCTTGGCTCCGCGGTCGTGACCGTCCTGGCCGAGTTTTGCAATCATAATACGAGGCTGGCGGCCTTCCTTCTTAGCGAATTCGGCAACCATCTTCCTGGCCTCTTCGAACTGTGCGTTGTTCTTGACTTCTGCAGAATATACACCTGTGTTCATACGGATAACTGCTTTATAACGTCCAACTACCTTTTCGCAAGCATAGGAGATTTCTCCGAGGGTTGCGCGAACCTTTGCAGCCTCAACTGCGAGTTCGAGCAGGTTGCCGCTCTTGGTTTCGACAGCCTTGGTGATTGCCTCGAGGGCAGCCTGAACCTTGGCCTCGTCGCGAGAAGCGCGCAGAGCCTTGAGACGTGCAATCTGGCTTTCGCGAACCTTGGTGTTGTCCACGTCGAGAATCTCGATGGGATCTTCGTGGTCAAGACGATATTCGTTGATACCGATAATCTTGTCGTTGCCCGAGTCGATGCGAGCCTGCTTGCGTGCAGCGGCCTCCTCGATGCGGAGCTTGGGGATGCCGGTTTCGATGGCCTTTGCCATACCGCCGAGCTTCTCCACCTCCTCGATATGCTCCCACGCCTTGTGTGCGAGTTCGTTGGTCAGGCTCTCAACATAGTAGGAACCTGCCCAGGGGTCGATGCTCTTGCATACCTTGGTCTCTTCCTGGATGTAAATCTGGGTATTGCGGGCAATACGTGCGGAGAAGTCGGTAGGCAATGCAATGGCTTCGTCCAAAGCGTTGGTGTGCAATGACTGGGTATGTCCCAGTGCGGCACCCATTGCTTCAACGCAGGTACGGGTAACGTTGTTAAATGGATCTTGTTCAGTGAGAGACCAGCCGGAAGTCTGGCAGTGGGTTCTCAAAGCTAAAGATTTAGGATTTTTAGGATTGAATTGTTTAACAATCTTAGCCCAGAGCAAACGGGCAGCGCGCATCTTGGCGATTTCCATAAAGTGGTTCATGCCAATACCCCAGAAGAAGGACAAACGTGGTGCGAAGTCATCGATATTCATACCGGCATTGATACCTGCGCGCAAATATTCCAAACCATCGGCCAAAGTGTAGGCTAATTCGATGTCGCAGGTGGCACCGGCTTCCTGCATGTGGTAACCCGAAATGGAAATGGAATTGAATTTCGGCATATTCTTTGAAGTGAATTCAAAGATGTCGGCAATAATCTTCATAGAAGGAAGTGGCGGGTAAATATAGGTATTACGCACCATAAATTCCTTCAAAATATCATTTTGGATAGTACCTGTCAATTGTTCCATAGGAACGCCCTGTTCTTCGGCGGCCACGATGTAGAAAGCCAGAATTGGCATCACGGCACCGTTCATCGTCATAGAGACGGACATTTTGTCCAATGGGATCTGATCGAACAGGATTTTCATATCTAAGATTGAATCTACGGCAACACCGGCTTTACCAACGTCACCGACGACTCTTGGATGGTCGGAGTCATAACCGCGGTGGGTCGCCAAGTCAAAAGCGATGGACAGACCTTTTTGACCGGCGGCCAAGTTGCGGCGGTAGAAGGCGTTAGACTCTTCGGCAGTAGAGAAACCCGCATATTGGCGGATGGTCCACGGCTTGTTGACATACATCGTTGAATAAGGTCCACGCAAATAAGGCGGAATACCGGCGGCATAGTTCAAATGTTCCATACCGGCGAGGTCGTCTTTGCCATACACGGGCTTTACGGGAATCTGCTCGGCAGTCAGCCACGAGGTGTCAATATTGTTTTCTTTGGCCCATTCTTCAAAACTTTGTTGTTTTTCGGGCTTTTTCTTGAAATCTACTTTACTGAAATCAGGACGCATAATGCAGTTTTTTGTTATTGTTTATTTCAATCTGCAAAAGTAATATTTTTTTATGAAAAAAGAAAGAGAATAATTAGGAAGAGATTTTATTTTCCACTTTTCCGTCTATTGCACTCGCGACATAGCATTTGGCAGTTGTCGGCCGTGGTTTTGCCTCCTTCGTGCCACGGCGTGATGTGGTCGGCCTCCATCTGATTCAGTTCGAAATGTTCGTGGCACTCGGCGCAAATTCCCTCTTGTGCTTCATAAGCAGCCAATTTCTGAGCATCGGTAAAGGCACGGATGGAAAGGAATCTCTCCTTGCGCGTCAGAACGTAGGGATAGATGCCCGTTTTCTTCGTTACGTCATCGTCTAAAATCAGTTTCTTGACCTCCTCATCCACCGCATTGCTGTCGATAACGTTATCTTTGAATTCCTTGTACAGCGCGCCCCAGTCAATGCCCTTCATGATTTTCTTGCGTTCCTTGGTTGGCTGAAACGAGGTCTCTATCCACGTAACGACTGACTGGAAAAACTGCCACAAAGCCGCGGCATTGGCGTCGTGCTGGTGATTGGACATATAAACTTCTATGTTGCCGTCCGAGATCCAAGAGATGGCCGTCTCCAGATAGTCCTGCCGGATGGCGGAGCCGTTGAGGTAGTCTGAGGCGATTTTGGCGGCCACGCAGCCGGGTTTGCTGAAGTAGCGCTTGGCATCGCTTACCCAAGCACCCGCATACACGGCGTTGCGCAGCTCCTGCTCCGTCAACTCTTCTCCCGCGATGTTGATGGTCTTGAACCACTTGAGTTTCTCGCTGTCGGTGCCGCTGCAGATATAGACTTGCAGCTCGTAGTCGAGAATCTGCTGTTGTTCGTCGGGTTGCAGGTTGTGAAAATAGCGGAACATATAGGCAAAGTCGCCATTCACATACTGACAGATGCTGATGGTGCGCTGCTGTCCGTCGATGATTTCGTAAGTGCCGTCGTCGCGCACGGCCCAGTACATCACGTTGAGCGGAAAACCTTGCGTGAGCGTGTCGATGACGGCATCGCGCTGTTTTTCCTTATAGACAAACTCGCGTTGGTAAGGCGGGCGCACATCAAGTCGGCCGCCGTAGGCGCGTACGCCGTTTTCGGCATTGTCCTCGTAACCTTGCGTAAGGTCGCGGACGGTAATCTTGTGTAGTTCTATTTGCATATTGCTTGTTTGTTGTTTTTGATGATTTTTATTTCTTGGGCGGCCCGGCTCCTTACGTCGCCGTCACGCTTTCCAGGGGTTCCGTACAGGTAGAGACGCGGCACGCCACGCCTCTACCTGTACCGCCTCCGGCGCCCTTCCAATCGTTGCCGCGATGCTTCGTGGCAAGTTCTTCCGCGCTGCCACGGTCCTGCAGGCTGACTTGCAGCCATCCCCAGGTTGCGCCCTTCATTTCATTACGGGCTTACCTGGGGTTACTGAGGTTTTGTCCCTCTGGGACTGCTTAAGGTACGGCTTCGCCGTAATATTTTTTATGAAGTACCACCATTTTTTTATTTCTTATTCTCTTAATTTCTTAATTGTTGTGTTGTATTCTATTTCGCCCTCTGCGGCCAACGGCAATGTCTCTTCCTGCCGTGCGTATTGAATGGCTGGTTTGCGGCGGCGGATGAGGATACGGGAAAATTTTTCTTTCCCATTAAGTATAGGTTTCGCTAAATCATACTCGCTATCGCAACCATGATTCAAAATTCCAATAATTTCAAATTGTTCGGGATTATATTTATCTAAAAATGTTACAGGAACGCCCATGAGTCCATCATAATCGTATGGAATATTTGCGGTAGGGCAACATTCTATAGCATCAAAATTATCGTATTTGGGATATTCTATAGGTGAATATGCCTTATACAAGACCAAATCTTCATGCCGTTTACTGATTTCCAAATTTGTAAACCAATTGACACCCGAAACACGAATCATTCCAGCCCGATGGTCACCAGCAGATGCCGTATCTTCATATTTGCTAATAAAATGTCCTGCCCCTCCTTTAAATCCATAGCCCAACCAAAGTTTGTTTTCCTTGACCAAAGGAAATATTTCTTTATAATGAATTGCGTTTTGATGTCCTATGATTATAAACTTCTTCTCATATTCAATCAATTGCGCCACATATTCCCTAAAGAGTGAAAACGGTGGATTAGTCACGACAACATCCGCTTGTTTGAGCAGTTCGATACATTCTTTTGAGCGAAAATCGCCGTCGCCTTCAAAATAGTTGATGCCGATTTCATCGGGATCGGGAACGCGGTTGTTGTTTTTATCGCCGTTGTACTCCAACCAAATGGCTCGTTCCGAATCATTCTGCGAAAACAAGTCCCGTTCCTGGTTCTTGTAGCAGGTGGTAATGAGTTTTTTTAGTCCTAATTTTTCAAAATTGTAGCTGAAGTAGTGAAAGAAATTGCTGATTCTTGGGTCGTCGCAGTTGCAAAGCACCACTTTGTCCTTGAAATGCTCCTTGTAGTGTTTCAGTTCGTTTTCAATATCCACAAGCTGCGTGTAAAACTCGTCTTTTTTGGCGTTTTTTGCCTGATTTAGGTTTTTGTTGGCCATACGATTGATAGTTTTTTGCAATGCTATCAATCAGTGTTAACGGATAAAAAATACGTGGGCTTTCTTATCCGTTCGACAGGTGTCTACCAAACCCCCACAAAGAAATAAGCAGTGTCCACGTATACGTGAACATTAACCTTATTAACTCTTTGTAGAAGGTTTGACACCTACTAAATTATTTCAGTAGTTCAAATGTTGTTTGGTAGACTTCGTCGAACGTGAAATAATAGCTAATGCGTTAAGTTATAATATGTTATTTAAAATTTCTTTTTCCTGTTTTTCTGTTATTTTTGTTTTGTAAAGATAATATTTTTATGTGTGTTCTGTCAGATATTGTTGAGCAATACTAATGGCCTTGTTTAATTTATCGATAAACCACTGCTTATCGGGAAGATATGTCAGAAATTGAGCAACTTTGATGTTTTCTTCGTCAAGCATCATCAGTTCAATATGTTCGGTGTTTCCTTCACTGCATAAAAGAAGCCCGATAGGTTTCTCTTCGCCAGATTGCATCTCATATCTCTGCAAATATTTGAGATAAAGTTCCATCTGTCCTTTGTATTCAGGTTTGAATTTGCCCAATTTCAAGTCAATAGCAACCAGCCTTTTCAGTTTTCGATGATAAAAAAGAAGATCCAAATAATAATCAATACTGTCAATGGACATCCTTTTTTGACGTTCTAAGAAAGCAAAACCCTGGCCTAATTCCAAAATAAAGTTTTCCAACTGGCTGACAATGGCATTTTCAAGTTCTTTTTCAGAGAAGATTCCTGAAAGTCCTAAAAAATCCAAGACGTACGAACTTTTGAATACAACATCCGGAGTTATGATTTCATCATTAAGTTTCGTTAATTGCTCTGAAATTTCCGTTTCAGATTTTGTGGCAATCATAGAACGTTCGTAAAGCATAGTATCTTGCTTCTGTCGCAAAACTCTCAAACTCCAATGCTCCGTCAAACACATTTGCTGATAAAACAGTCGTTTTGTAGTCTCTTCAATGGAAGCTAATTCAACGAAATGACTCCAGCTCAATGTTTGCGACAGTGTTGCAAACATTGACACGTCGGGATATTCGCGGGCAACTTTTACCATTCTCGTCAGTGCGGAGTATGTATAGCCCTTCCCGAATTTTTCTGTTAATCTTTTCGACAATGTCGCAAGAATTTGCCCTCCATATTGAGAATAGGTTTCATAACGCACCTGCGTGGTAATATAGTTGCCGATACTCCAATAGAGACGGCTTATTTCAGCGTTTAACGAAACAGCAACTTTATGGCTCGTTTGTGCAATCAATTGAACGATTCCTTGAAATAAAGAATCGCTGTTTGCCACATCCGACCGCACTTTACTTGTTGCATCGCCCAATGCTTCTATATTTGTATTCTGTACCTTCATTGTCTTCAAGTTAGATGTTTAAACGTCAAATCTGTTTTATTATCTCGTTAGTAATGTCCATTTCCGACGCTTTTTGTTTTGAATGTGAATAATAGCTAATGCGTGATGTGATTTCCCTTTATGTTTTCAATTTTTATATGAATGTCATTAATTCTGCAAATATACTTATTATTTCAATTATTGAGAGTATAATAATTCATTGATGAAAAATTCGAGAAATCTTACTCCAGCATCATTTTGGCACGGCAGACGGCTTCGTACAGACTGTCGATTTCCTCTTTGGTGTTGTATAGGGCGAAGGAGGCGCGCACGGTTCCGGGAATGCCGAAGTGGTCCATAATGGGTTGGGTGCAGTGGTGCCCTGTACGCACGGCAATGCCCAATTTGTCGATGATGGCACCGATGTCTGACGGATGAATGTTGCCAATATTGAAGGAAATAATGGCCGCCTTTTGTGCCGAAGTGCCATAGATTTTCAACCCTTGAATGGAAAAAAGTCGTTCCGTGGCGTACGACAGCAGTTCGTGTTCGTATTGGGCAATGTTTTCAATTCCGATTTGCAAAATGTACTCAATGGCGCTTCGGAGTCCCATCACGTCGCCCACGCTGGGCGTTCCCGCTTCAAACTTGAAAGGGAGGTCGTTGTAAGTGGTTTTGGCGAAAGTAACCTGCTTGATCATCTCGCCGCCGCCCTGGTAAGGTTTCATTTGGTTGAGCCATTCCTCTTTGCCGTACATCACGCCAATGCCCATTGGCGCATACATTTTATGTCCTGAAAAGCAGTAAAAATCACAATCAAGGTCTTGAACATCTACTTTGCAGTGCGAAACGGCCTGGGCTCCGTCAACGAGTACGGGAATATGATGTTGGTGAGCCATCTCGATGACTTTCTTCACGGGATTGATAGTGCCGAGTGTGTTGGAAACGTGACTAATAGCAACGATTTTGGTCTTATCGGATAGGAGCTCTGACATTTTATCTAAGCAGAGTTCGCCATTTTCGTCAAAAGGAATCACTTTCAATATACAACCCCGATCTTCACACAAAAACTGCCAAGGCACGATGTTGGCGTGATGTTCCATTTCGCTGATGACGATTTCGTCGCCTTCGTGCAAGAAAGTCCGACCAAAGGAAGAGGCCACCAAGTTGATGGAATCAGTAGCGCCGCGAGTGAAAATCACTTCGTAGTGATGCTTGGCATTGATGAATTGCCGAACGCTCTCGCGAGCCACTTCAAATTCGTCGGTGGCTTTTTGGCTGAGGTAATGCACGCCGCGATGAATGTTGCTGTTGATTTGCGTATAGTAGTTGTTGAGGGCGTCAATCACTACCTGCGGTTTCTGCGTTGTGGCAGCATTGTCCAAATATACCAAAGGATGTTTGTATATTTGTTGATTTAGAATGCAAAAATCTTCTCTATTCATCGTCTTCTTCGTCTTGATTATCAGTTGTTTCTTCGTAATCTGTGTAGGAGTTATTGTTTTTGTTGAACAAGGCATCCTTGAGCAGCATGCCGTATAAAACGATAATGATTACAGTGGTGAAGATGGCAAATCCGTTCATTGTCAAGGCGCCCTTAATGACGAGGTTGCACATAACGAATAATGCGATTTGGGCGATGGTATATAAATGAAAGCCGACTTTGTTGAGTTTCAGCATCAAGGCTGCTCCGATAATGGCCAAGGCGTAGCACAATGATAAAAGCAAGTATTGCCAAGAGGGAACTTCAAGCATTTGTTCAATTTGGCCGATCACTTCCTGCGGCATTCCCATTGATTTGTATGTTTCAAGGGCTATCGGCATATAGCTGGCAGAAAAGGAAAGGGTAAAATAAGTCAAAAAGGAAAATCCTGAACCGATGAAAGTTAAGATGGCCAAAATTAAGAGCCAGGGGGATCTTTGCGGTCTTTCGTTTTCTTTAAATGGATTCATTGTATTTTATTTTTATGTAATTAGTAGTTTTATGGTCGATTTTGAAGCGGTCGTCACTACGGAAGCCTACCACCCAAATTATTTTTTCTCCATCGCATAGCAGCCATATTTTGTCTTTTTTCAGAATGTCGATTTTTTGATTGGTGAAAAAATCGCTGATTTTTTTGCTTCCTTTCATTCCGAAGGGAAAGAAAACATCGCCTGGTTTCCAGTGTCGAAGGACAAGTGGAAAAGTTATTTTTGTTTCATCAACATAGATAATGTTGGGATTGTTTTCGAATATAGGTTTTTGACTGATAGAACATTGGCAAGTTTGAAATCCGTACCGACTTAACTCTTCCCAGGAATTAATTGTTATTGAATGATGAATATTTGAATTTAAATGACTAATAATCAAATTATTCCTGTCTTTAACCAGAATATGGGTCGGTGAAAGGAATTTTTTGCCGGACAAGCCCTGTTCGCAGTGAATAATTTGCCTTACAGTATCTTCATTAAAGTTATATTCGCGAAGTATTTCGTTCAAAATCAATACTTTATCGTCCAACAAAGATAATTTTTCTATCGGAATGATAATTTCATTGCCTTGAATTTGGATCAAATCCGCGTTAATTTTGTCAAGTTGGTGTTGATAGAATTGGTATTGACGCTGAAGGAGTTGGATATTATGGGAGAAAGTTTGAATGAGTTGAGGATTGACTTCTTCCAATTTAGGAATGACAGACAGTCTGACTTTATTGCGGTGGAATGTGTCGGAGAAATTGCTGCTGTCGTTACGAAAGGCGATGTTTTTTTCAGTGGCGAACTGCCGAATTTGTCGGGCGGAAAAGGGTAGGAGCGGGCGGAGGATTTTTCCGTTTTTTTCAGGAATTCCGCATAGACCTTTTAATCCGGTTCCGCGTGACAAATTGAGGAGAACGGTTTCGGCATTGTCGTTGGCGTGGTGTGCGGTAACGAGGTAGTCGTAGTCGGAGCCGATTTCCTGAAACCAGGCGTATCTGAGGTTTCTTGCCACCATTTCTATGGACTCGCCTGTTTTTTCTTGTTCTTCGATGGTGTTGAATTCTTTCTCAAAGTAAGTTACACCATAAGTTTTTGCCATTTTCCTGACGAACACCATATCTTGATTGGATTCTTCTCCGCGGAGATGAAAATTGCAGTGGGCGATGGCAAAATGGAGTCGGCAATGGGCGAATAAATAGGCCAATACGGAAGAATCTGCACCTCCACTTACTGCGAGCAAGAAAGTTTTGGATGGTGCGGTTTCAACTAATTCGCTGATATGCCGTTTGAATAACTCTTCCATAATACGGCTACAAAATTACAAAATTATCTGCTTGATGAATAAAAAAAGGATGACTAAAACTTCAGCCATCCTTTTTTTCATTAACCCTAATACAAATTATGAAATCATCAGGAGCCACATTTTGAGTAACCGCAGTTAGAGCAGCAAAGGCAGCCTTCCTTGAATTCCATCGTGTTTTCCTGTCCGCATTTAGGACAGATGGCACCCTTGGCCTTTGTTCCGTCTTTAATGAATTTTTTCAAGGCACGGATTACGCCGTTTTTCCAAGAGTTGATGGATTCTTCTCTAAAGTTCAGTCCTGAGATGATATTGATAATGCTTTCCATAGGAATTTCGTGTCTTAACAAGGCAGAAATCATTTTAGCATAGTTCCAAAATTCTGGATTAAAAGTACGGGACAAACCTGCCATAAGAACTTCATAACCATCTTTATCGTAGTATTGGAAGTCGTATGTCTTTGTTCCGTCTTCGTGACGTCTTTTGATGATGTTTCCGTTTTCAACCCATTTAGGAATCACGAAGCGGTCGTTTTCGGTTTTACCGGTAAAGATTTCGTAAGGGCGATTGTCACGCAAGCCGACGAAGGCGATCCAGTCTTCGCTGTTGTTTTTGAATCTGACGATTTCGGCGGGCAATACGGTTGGACGTTTGTAGTTTTTAGGCTTTTCGCTTGGTTTATTTTCGCTTTTTTTGTCTGAAATGGTATTGAGGACGCCATCACGAGAACCTTCGCGATAAACCGTCATACCTTTGCACCCCACTTCCCAAGCTTTAACGTATAAACCGGCTACGGTTTCCTCACTGGTATTTTCAGGGAGGTTGATGGTAACGGAAATGGAGTGATCTACCCATTTTTGTACGGCCCCCTGCAGTTCAACCTTTTTGAGGTAATCGGTGTCGGCGGCGGTAGATTTGTAGTAAGGAGACTTTTGTACCAAAGTCATAATGTCATCTTTGCTCATTGATGTCAATTGTTCTTTGCTGATACCTTGAACGGCAGCCCAATCAATGAATTTCGGATGGAATACCATATATTCTTCAAAGAGGTCACCCACCACGTCGTGAACCGTTTTACGTTGGTTCATATCGTTGGGGTTGACTTTTCTTCTTCTCATATAAACCACGTTGAATGCGGGTTCGATACCGGAAGTGGTTTGAGTACAGATACTTACGCTTCCAGTAGGAGCGATGGTGAGCAAAGCGATATTTCTACGGCCGTAACGAATCATATCTTCGTAAAGTTTGCCGTCGGCTTCTTTTAAGCGCAGTACGAAAGGATTGTGGCTTTCCTTAATGCAACTGTAAACAGGAAAAGCACCTCTTTCGCGAGCCATCGTTACGGAAGAACGGTAGGCAGCCAAAGCCAGTTGTTTGTGGACTTCGGTAGAGAAGGCATTGCCGTGTTCGGAACCGTATTGAATGTTGAGGGCGGCCAGCATATCGCCTTCAGCGGTGATGCCGAGACCGGTGCGGCGGCCTTTCAAGGATTGGCGTTTGATTTTATTCCATAATTCCAATTCCACGCGTTTTACTTCATCGGTTTCGGGATCGCTTTTAACCTTTTCGATGATTTTGTCGATTTTTTCCAATTCCAAATCGATAATGTCGTCCATAAGGCGTTGGGCATATTGGACGTGCTGTCTGAAGCGGGGCATATTGAAACTTGCCTGTTCGGTGAAAGGATTGTCCACGTAGCTGTACAGGTTCATGGCAATGAGTCGGCAGCTGTCGTAAGGGCAGAGTGGAATTTCACCGCAGGGATTGGTGGAAACGGTTTTGAATCCTTCGTCTGCATAGCAATCTGGAATGGCTTCTTTATGAATGGTATCCCAGAAAAGAACACCAGGTTCAGCCGATTTCCAAGCATTGTGGGTGATTTTCTGCCACAATTTGGAAGCATCAATTTCCTGTTTGAATTTTGGATTAGGAGAATCGATAGGGTATTGTTGGACGTAAGGTTTGCCGCTTTTCACGCATTCCATAAATTCGTCATCGATTTTTACGGAAACATTGGCTCCGGTGATTTTGCCTTCTGTCATTTTGGCGTCGATGAATTTTTCTGCGTCTGGGTGTTTGATGGAGATAGAGAGCATCAAGGCACCGCGGCGACCGTCCTGAGCCACTTCGCGGGTCGAGTTGGAATATCTTTCCATAAAGGGCACCACGCCTGTGGAGGAGATGGCACAGTTTTGCACTTTGCTTCCCGAAGGACGGATGTGTGACAAGTCGTGTCCCACGCCACCACGACGCTTCATAAGCTGGACTTGCTCTTCGTCCATCTTCATAATGCCACCGTATGAATCGGAACGGGCATCGTTGCCAATGACAAAGCAGTTGGACAAAGATGAGATTTGAAAGTCGTTACCGATGCCTGCCATAGGACTTCCCTGGGGAATAATATATTTGAAGTGTTCGAACAAAGAATAGATCAATTCTTCGCTCATTGGGTTTGCATATTTTTTCTCAATGCGGGCAAACTCACGTGCCAGACGACGGTGCATTTCGTCCGGATTGCTTTCCAATAATTTTCCCGCATCGTTTTTCAGTGCGTATTTGTCAATCCATACGCCTGCGGCCAATTCGTCGCCATCGAAATAGTCAACTACTTCCGGAAAAATTTCATTTTTCTCGTAAGTGGTCATTGCGTGCTCCTCCTGAGGAGCCATAACTTCATTTTTTTCGTCAGTCATATTTTCCATAACAAGCTCCGCCAAATCATCAAATTGTATTTCGTCTAACTGATTTTCGCGAGATTTCAGCAATTCCTGTTGCTGAGAAATGTTTTGACTTTCAGTCTCCGAAATTTTTAATTCATCAAACAGCGATAAATTTTTGTCCATAGGTTCGAATAATTGAGGTTGACAATAATCAAATTTACGCCCACTTCCGCAAAATTACGCATTGTTTCTCTAAATTTTTTTTGTAATTTGTTGATAGAAAAACATTTGTGACTTTCTTTGTTGAACGAAAACTCATTTGCTAAAATAAATAGTTTCCTATAATTCTAATGTTAAAATTCACACTTATTATTAACAAAATGTAGTTAATATTTTTTGTGTTTGATTATTAGATAATTAAGAAAAAAAGTCAAAAAAAATGCCATACTTGAATTTTTATGTTGTTTTTCTGATGAAAAAATGCGACATTTTACCGCCTGATTTTTGACCCTTAGACATAAAAAAAACGACCTGGCAAAGGTCGTTTTTATATAAAAAAGTTAGGGTAAAATCAGTTAGTTTTTCGTGAATTTCTTATATACAATATTATTATTGTCTGTAGTAATACGAATAATGTACATTGCGTTTTCCAATTGGCTGACAGGCAGAATTAAAGAATTGGCGCCGGCGTTGTTATAACTATAGACCACTTTGCCCAACATATCCACGATTTCTACTTCCTTGATGAAGTAGTTGATGGCATCAATATGAATTTGGTCGTGAGCGGGGTTAGGATAGATATTGAATTCTCTGTCGTCGATTGTGGCGATGCCTGTGCCATTAGATTCTTGTTTTACATACATATTGAAAGAGGTTCCGTCGGCCTTGGTAACGCGGAGGTTGGCCTTACGAGCGGTACCCGTGTTGTTGGCATCGCAGGTAATTTTAATGTTGCCGTTTCCGCTGCCGGATTCGTGATTGGCTGTAAACCAATCGTGTTCATTCAGGTATTCCAAAGTCCAGGCTTGATCGCAGTAAACGGAGAAAGTGAAATTGCCGCCGTTTCCTGTGAAAATCTTGGCTGCCGGTAAAATATAGAATGAGGAGTTGAGGTCAAGGACGTCGCAAGTGGTTTGTGAAAGTGGAATAGGATCCAACCAGGGTTTTAAGCGTTTGTCATCGGTAGAACCGGCAGATTGCCAATGGTATGAAAGTTTGCCGTAATATTCGGCAGCATCGTAATTGCATGATGAACTTCCGCCTGTCAAGGTTCCAACCACCAGGCCGTTGTTGTTGAAGATGGGTGAACCGGAAGAACCTTGTTCGGTAACGCTGTGATGTGCGGAACCTTGGTCGTACGTGGTGGCCCATGGAACAACCCAGTATGCGTTGGAAGCACCGATTTCACCTTGAGTAATAAACGTGCCGCTGGTAAGGGTAGTGTTATAAGTGGAGATTTTTTTGACGTCGGCGGCAGGATGGTGGATGCTGACACCCGAAGGACTACCTGTCGTACTTTTGCTCCATCCGTTCAATACAATGTCTTTAGATTTGAGAGTATTCCACGAGACATTCTTTATTTTTAATAGTAAAAAGTCGGAACCGCCATTGATAGGACTGTTGGCAATTTTGGTGCAACCATTACTGAATAATGTGTATCCGGGTTCGATATGGTAGCAGTCGCAGTATGGGCATTCGTAGTGAAAATAAAATTGAAACCAACCCCAATAGGAAGAAGGAGTGTTTTCGGCACAGTGGTTGGCTGTTAAAAAGTAGGGTGTTCCATCGCCCATCGTGTTGTTGACGATGGTACCAGAACACCATCCCGAATATTGTTGGCCACCTTCAAGAAAGTATGCAAGCATTCTTGCCACACCTTTCTGTTCTGTTCTCCAGTTGTTGCCTTCTGGGCAGTTGACATTAACCATACAGGATTGTGAAGCTTCAAAACCGGTTTCATCACTTTTGATGACCTTCATCTCTGGAAGACCTTCAGAACGGAAAAAGAAATTATAGCCGAATAATGAAATTTCCTGATGTCCGTATTGATTTAATTGATGTTTTGGAGAAATGTATTCCAAAATGACATCGCCTTTGCCAAAAACACCCGTGCTGAATTGTTCGCCTGATACATCTTCAGAAGTATATGGACCATAAATCAATGACATATCTTCATTGTAGCAGAAAAATGTAGAACCTTCAGGTAAATAAAATTTGTCAAACAGCACGCAACATCCTTTGGCATCGCCATTGTGCAATTTCAAACGCCAAATGTCATAACCGTCGTCCGTCGTTTCCCATATTCCGGAATTTTGAGCATTCATATTTGCTAAAGGAACAACAACACCTACACTCAAGGGCTTTCCGTCCTTGATGGATAAATCCTGGTCTTGTTTGATTTTGTCGAAGTTTGGCGTTGGCACGTCAAATTGTGGTACTGTAGCCGAAGAAAGTTGTGATACAGCACTCTGAGGAAGCTTGCCTGTATTGATTTGCGCAGATAGCGTTTGGCAGAAAGCCAATACTATGATAAACAGGCTGAATGAAACTAATTTTTTCATAGGATGGTAATTAATTAGTGACTTTACTTTTTTTTTGAGAATGCAAAAGTATAATTTTTTTTTGAATTTTTGACCAAGAATGGGCAAGTGAACAATTTTTTTTGTATTTTTGCCACGTTGTTTTGTGCAACGTATAATCATTATTCGGAACAAATCACTTATGACAAAGGTGTTTGTTCTAAAATCAAAATCATCATCATTTACTTTGAGTTATGGACAACTCTCTTGAAAAAAAATCTAAAAGAAAACGCATTTCTGTAGCTGGAAATGTTCCAATTGCGACTTCAAACGAGAAAAAAATCTCTTCCGGTTTGGTAACGGTTACCAAAAAGAAAAACAATAAAGCCAAAAAAGAATCGGAAAAAGAAGAAAATCTGCAGTCCATTTTTACAGAAATCACGACTGAACCTACTTTAACTGATGTTATATTTCCAAGTGTGCCGAAAGATATCCAATCTCCAATGCCGGTGGAAATTCTTGGCGCAGACGCTCAGCAAGAGTTGCCTTTGGATGTGGATTTGATTGACGATAATGTGGGTATGCCTGAAAAAGCGAAAAAGGAAACTTCAAAAAACAAGGAAACCGCAAGTCCAAAGGTGAAGAAACCGAAACAAACCAATAAGAAAAATACGTCTTCTTCGAAAAAAGTTTCCTCTGAAATTTCAGCCATCAATGATATCTTGCTGGATGACGACTCTTTCGTTGAAGGCGAAATCAATGACGAGCTGGCCGGAACAATGCAAAGTCTGGAACTCAGGGCAGATCTGCAGCCCAAAGAGACAGTGCCATCAACCCAATCCGAAGATAAGGAAGAGGTTGCTGCCGAAGCAATATCAGAAACTGCGGAAACAAAATCCAATTCTGTTTATGAAGAACAATGGGGACTCGTGGCCGATGCCAATTTTGACGGTTCCGTTGTTTCTGAAGGTGTCTTGGAAATTAATGCGGACAATTCCTGCGGTTTTTTGCGTTCGTCAGACTATAATTATCTATCCTCTCCTGATGATATTTATGTATCTAATTCTCAAATCAAACTCTTTGGATTAAAAAATGGTGATACAATCAAAGGCGTTATCCGACCTCCCAAAAGTGGGGAGAAGTTTTTCCCGCTTACGAAAATCGAAAAAATCAATGGTCGTAATCCGGAAGAAATTCGCGATAGAATACCGTTTGATTATTTAACGCCGATGTTTCCCAATGAAAAGATCAAGTTGACGGGACATCCCGGTGAAACATTGAGCACAAGGGTAATAGATTTGTTTGCTCCTATCGGCAAAGGTCAGCGTGGATTGATCGTGGCGCAGCCCAAGACGGGAAAAACGGTTTTGTTGAAATCCGTTGCCAATGCCATCGCAGCCAATCACCCGGAAATTTATTTGATTATTTTGTTGATTGATGAACGTCCTGAAGAAGTGACCGATATGCAGCGTAGTGTAAATGCGGAAGTCATTTCTTCTACTTTTGATGAACCTGCCGAACGCCACGTGCGCATTGCCAATATGGTGCTTGAAAAAGCGAAACGAATGGTGGAATGTGGTCACGATGTTTGTATTTTGCTGGACTCCATCACTCGTTTGGCGCGTGCGTTCAACACGATGGCTCCGGCTTCCGGCAAGGTCCTGTCTGGTGGTGTGGAAGCCAACGCCCTGCAGAAACCCAAACGTTTCTTCGGCGCGGCACGAAATATCGAAAACGGTGGTTCCTTGACGATTATCTCAACGGCATTGATTGAAACCGGTTCCCGTATGGACGAGGTTATTTTTGAGGAATTTAAAGGTACCGGCAATATGGAACTGCAGCTGGATAGAAAGATCTCCAACAAGAGAATCTATCCTGCCGTGGATATCGTCGCTTCAAGTACCCGTCGTGATGATTTACTGCAGTCTCAAGAAGTGATGCAGAAAGTGTGGATTTTGCGTAATCATTTGGCCGACATGACCCCTCTGGAAGCAATGACCTTCATCAGAGACAAAATGAACCTGACCAAAACTAATGAGGAATTTTTGGTATCGATGAATAGCTGATGCTTGAAGGTATAAGTTAAAAAAGGGAACATCACTGGCAGGTGTTCCCTTTTTTTGTATCAGAAATAAATAATATCGTTATCTTGTCAGTTGGTGGAATAATTCCTCCATCTCCAAATTCGTGGTCCGTTCTTCTTGTCGTTTGAATCCCATCTGTTCAGTCATTTTTCGTATTTCTTCAATTTTGGCATCGGCAACAATTTTACCTTTGTTGATGATGATGATACGGTCGCAAACGGCTTCCACTTCCTGCATAATATGGGTGGAAAGCAAAACGGTTTTAGTCTTGCCGTATTTCTTTATTAATTCTCGAATTTCTACCAGTTGATTGGGATCCAAGCCGGTGGTCGGTTCATCCAAAATCAAGACTTCCGGGTCGTGGATGAGGGCTTGTGCCAAACCCACACGCTGTTTGTAGCCACGTGACAACGCGCCAATCTTTTTGTGCATTTCCGGCTCCAATCCTGTCATTTTGATGACTTTTTCCACTTGTTCCTTTTTGTCTTTCAACTGATGGACGCCGGCAATGAATTCTAAAAATTCCCGAACATACATATCATAATATAATGGGTTTGCTTCGGAAAGGTATCCGACTTTTTTACGCAATGCCAACGAATCATTCCAAATGTCACAACCACACACCGACACGTCGCCTTTAGTGGGCGGAATATATGAAGTGATGATTTTCATCATGGTCGATTTTCCCGCGCCATTTGGGCCTAAAAAGCCGACGATTTCTCCCTTGCCGATTTCAAAACTCACGTTGTCAAGGGCATATTGTGTGCCAAAAACCTTACTTACATTATGAACGGAAATGGACATTTTGCTTAATTTTGGATTTTCAACTATAAAAAAGCAAAATTACAGAAAAATTTTGAATTATCGTTTTTTCTTAGATAGAAATACAAAAAACAATTCATAATTTTTGATTCAGGAATTAGCTGTTCAATAGTTTAAACGATTATTTGTTCGTTTTTGTTGTGTCGGAAGAATTTTTGACTTTGCTGCTTTTTGAAGAAGTTTTAGGCTTTGTCGTTTCTTGAATTTTCTCAGTTGCACTGTTTTTGCCTTCGGGATCTCCACTGCTGATTTGCATCTCGAAGCCGTTATCCTTGTTTGCCTTTATGCTGATGTTGACGTTATTGTCTTTATCTTCCAATACTTCGTAAATTTTATCTACCGCTTCATTGATATTTTCGTCATTCATTGGTTCGCTGCTTTGGTAAGAATAACTTTTGTATCCGTTTTCATCAGTGATCCATGCATCATCTTCATAATCGTCGTTCCAATCATAATTTGTGTAGTTTGACTTGTTATAGTTATTGCCAAATTGGTCGATACTATGTTGAATCCGGTAGTCAGTATCAAAATTTTTACCTTCCATAATGCCGAAAAAAATGATGGCGAATAAACTGATAATCCAGATAGCCAATAAAGTCCAACCCACCCATTTATGTTTGCGACCTTGGTTTCTAAAGGCGCGAACGCAAAGTACGATGATGCCAATGACCGGGCAGAGGCAAAATACGGCAACACTTGTCAGCAGAAGGATGTCGGTCAAATCGCCAAACCCCCCAGGAGTGTATGTGATTAATCCAACGAAAACGGCAATAACGCAACCTAAAAAGCAAATGCCAAAGATGATTCCAATGACAATGCCAAGGCAGATAAGCAAAAACTTGAAGATATTGCCTGCTGTGCTCTTGCTTTTAATGTAGTCGCCTGAATTTGTGTGAAAATTGTTGATATTCTCCAAGGAAGGCTCGATGCCTCGCATTTCCAACAATTGAGCCGTCGTTTTGGCTTCCGGCATGGCTATGAGAAAAATCAGGTAAATGAGTAGTCCCCAGCCAAGACTAATCAAAATCAGTATGATGAACAAAATGCGCATCAGCACGCGGTCTATGCCGAAGTAGGCGGCGATGCCGCTAGCGACGCCCCCTATGACTTTATTTTCCGGATCGCGGTACAGTTTTCTGTATTTCTTGTCTTGGCGCTGTGGTTCCGAAAAATCGTTTTTCTCTTCGGTACTTTCGCCAAACTCTTCAGGTTTTCCAATCACTCCGATGACGTCTTCTATGTCGGAGATTTCAACGACATTCCGGTTTTTGAGTTGAGAGTTGAGCAATTCTGCCATTCTGCACTCGATGTCTCTCAAAATCTCTTCTCTCTCTTCAGCAGAAAAGCGTTTTCCTAATTCTGTCAAGTAGTTGCTCAATGCCTGGTAGGCATCTTCGTCAATGTTAAAGACAAATCCTCCTAAGTTGATATTGGTGGTCTTTTTCATAGGGCTATATGTTTTTGTTTTTTAATAATTCAACGCCTTGGGTGATTTCAATCCAGCTTTCTTCCAATTCATTCAAGAATTGAAAGCCCTCCGTGGTGAGTTCATAATATTTGCGTGGGGGACCTTGCAGCGATTCTTGCCACTGATAGCTGAGTATGCCGCTGCTTTTTAAGCGGGAAAGCAGTGGATACAAAGTTCCTTCAACGACGATGAGGTGCGCTTTTTTTAATTCGGTAATGATATCCGAAACATAGACGGGTTTTTGGGCAATGATCAGAAGAATGCAATATTCTAAATAACCTTTGCGCATTTGAGATTTAACGTTTTCCGCATTGATGGGCATAGTTTTCTTGTTTAAATTCGTGGCAAAAATATGCGTTTTTACAATACCTTGCAATGCAAGATACTAAATATTAACATTTTTTAACATTTAGTATTGTCAAAATTAAATTTCCGATTTCAAAATTTGACGGGGTGTGTCGTCATAGTCGAGGGTTTGTGCCTCATTTCATTCGTCCCACTCTGGATTATAAAAATTGGATTATCCTGTATAATCTTGTTGGGATCCCTTCACTCCGTTGCGCTCCACTCGGGATGACGGGTGCATTCGGAGAACATAGTGAGCAGCTGCGCAAAGTTGTCGATCAGGGTCGGTGTGTGATGCCGCCGCAATCGCGATTACTGCGGCGACACCACGACAATATTGTTGCGTTATTACTTTCCGTTGCCGCCATTTCTTGCCCAAAGACTTGTCGTCATTCCGACGAAGCATGGCGAAGTCGGAATCTCGTTACAAGACGAAAAGTGCTAATCCCTTAAAAAGATATTTTTTTACAAGACTAAAGGAAACAATCTCATTTTTATTGCTAAAAAATGTTATTTTTGCAAAATAAAAACGAATATGAATCATCAAAAAATATAGAAGCTATGCAAAGAAGAATGTTTGCAATTATGTCGATGGCCTTTGCCATCGTAGTGGTAATGGGTTCCTGCAAGAAGGAAAAAGTAACTACGCAGAGTGGTGATAACCCTTCTGAGGGGAACGTGGAAATACCTTCCGGAGACGAGATAATAAAGAATGCGGTGACGGACATTGACGGTAACACCTACGATGCGGTGAAGTTGGGAGATCAGGTGTGGATGGCGGAAAACCTGCGCACGACGAAATACGCTGACGGCACTACAATACCGATGGGGAGCACCGAGTCGGATGTTGTCGCTTATCGTTATTGTCCCAATAATAACAGTGACAATGTGAGCACCTACGGTTACCTGTACAACTGGCCGGCGGTGATGCACAACTCTTACGGCAGCGAAGACAACCCCAGCGGGGTGCAGGGCATCTGCCCCAATGGCTGGCACGTACCGAGTGATGCGGAGTGGACGCAGCTGACCGACTATGTGGGCAGCCAGAGCGAGTATGTGTGTGGTGGCGACAACAGATACATCGCCAAGGCGTTGGCCTCCACCACGGGGTGGAGCAGCAGTTCAAGCACTTGTTACCCCGGCAACAATCCTTCTGCCAACAATGCCACGGGCTTTTCTGCTGTTCCTGCGGGCAACTACAACGGCACCTACGACTATTTCTGCGACTTCGCGATCTTTTGGTCGGCTACGCAGGGCTATAGCAACTACGCCTACTACCGCTACGTGAGCTCCTACGACGCCATAGTGGACAGGTTAAGCGGCAATAAGAACAACGGGTTTAGCGTCCGGTGTCTTCGGGACTAAGTTAGGGTATAGGGTGTAGGGATTTGGGCTTAGAATTGCTTTTAGGTCACATACGGCTAATATATCCTGCGCAGCGGGCGGCGAGAGGCAAGCGCGAAGGTGCTTTAGTCAAAATGTCTTAAGACTCGCGTGCTCTTTTAATGCATTTGCTAATTCTTATTCGCACAATGGAAGCCATTGCTGCGGGAAAGGATGTGGCAGTGCGGTAACTAATTTCGTATAGGAATGTCATTAACTATGAAGCTGTGCTTCAGATTTGCTGATATTGAGCAGAACACCTGTGGCTAAGCCTGCAAATAGAAGAGAGGAACCGCCGCGACTGATGAAGGGTAGGGTTTGTCCCGTTGCCGGTATGAGTCCGCAGTTAACGCCAATATGCACAAGGCCCTGACAGCAAAACCAAAAACCAATTCCCACTGCCAGCAGCGTTCCGAATGGTCCTTCGCTCTTCTTTGCAATTTGAACGGAACGGTAAAAAATTATCATATAGCACAATAAAATAACAATGCCTACTAATGCACCCAATTCTTCGGTTACACTTGTAAAAACGTAGTCGGTGTCTTTTTCGGGAAGATTTTTGTTGATGACACCTTGTCCCGGACCGGCAGGAAGCAGCCCAGAGCGGGCAATGGCGGCTTTGGATTTGATCATTTGGTCTCCATAACCTTCGCTGTTGTCGTTGGTAATGTAAAAGTCGCAGCGGTGCCTAAATGTGCTGGAACGACCAGAGTCGGTGCCAAAAAGGTAGATGGAACCGCAGATGGCGGTGACGGCGCAAAATAAAAGCAGGTATTTGCCAGGGACTTTGCCCAAAAACATCACGACCAGACTCGTGCTGAAAAAGATAATGGCGGTTGACATATTGCTGAGAGCCATTCCTCCCGTAAACATCAGTACGATTCCAAATAAAATAATGAGTCCATTGCGTGACATTTCAATGCCAGAGTTAATATATGCAGTCAAGTATTTGGAAATGAAAAAGATAACTAAAAAACCGATAATGTAAAATGTTTGAAATTCGAAAGAACCTACTTGGATGCCTCTTCGTTCTTCATTGCCGAACAGGAGCGTGACGACAAGCAGTATAAAGGCGAGCAAGGCAAAGGCAGGAGCTAATTTCGACAGGGTTTTGTAGCTAATAATGTAGGTGATGAACATACTGAGAAAACATAAGCCTATAAACATCAGGTGACGAATAAAGGCGCCTACCGATTCGGCAGAACTCAATACTGCCAAAATCGAAATCAAACTTAAGAGGATGGTAATCCCCAAAATGACTTTGTCGCCCTTGAATTTAAATTTCTCTAATATGTTCATATCGAAGATGAGTATTACAGTTGAGCAACGGCTTCTTTGAATTTGTCGCCTCTTTCACGATAAGTGCGGTACATCCCGAAACTGGTAGTTCCAGGAGCAAAGAGAACTGCGTCTCCGCCTGCGGAAGCATAAAATGAAGTGCGGACGGCGTCTTCCATATTCATTGAAAAATCGACTTCTTTCCCCAAATCAGCAAAAAAATCATATATTTCAGGATTATAAACACCTAAAATGATAATGTGCTTCACTTTTTCATTTACAATATCAATCAACTCGTCGTTGATAACTTCACGATTTTCAATACTCATAATCCACGTCGTGGGTTTGGTCATACTTTCTAAGGCGAACCAAACGGCGTTGGCATTGGTTGAGCGTGAGTCGTTGATGAAGTCAATGTCGTTGATGGTTTTTACCAATTCCAAGTGATTGGCACTGCCTTCAAAGTCGGACATTGATTCGTTTAAGCTTTCATTACGGGCGTGAAGCAATTTTCCTGCCAAGGCGGCAGCCATGCTGGTCCTGTTGTCTGTGGTTGGAAAGTTGTTGTAACCGATGTTTTTGTTTGCTCCCATTTTTATCTTACTTTTAATGTTACTACTGTCAAAACTGCCAACATAATGCCAATGACGATGAATCGTTGGACGATTTTGGCTTCGTGAAGGCCTTTTTTCTGATAATGATGATGAATAGGCGTCATCAGGAAAATGCGGCGGCCTTCGCCATATTTCTTTTTGGTATATTTGAAATAACTAACCTGGATGATGACGGACAAAGATTCAACCAAATATAGTCCGCACAAAATAGGCAGTAATAATTCTTTTCTAATAATGATGCACGATACGGCGATGATGCCGCCCAAGGTTAAACTTCCGGTGTCACCCATAAATACCTGTGCGGGAAAGCAGTTCCACCAATAGAAACCGATGCAGGCGCCGATGAGTGCGGCAATGAAAACAACCAGTTCGCCAATATTTGGGATGTACATAATGTTGAGGTAATCCGCAAAAATGGAGTTGCCGGAAACGTAGGCCAGGACGGCAATGCCTATGGCGATGACCGCTGCGGTGCCCACGGCCAATCCGTCCAAACCATCCGTAAGGTTTGCTCCATTGGATACGGCGGCAATGATAAAGATGATAATCGCAATGTAAACGATCATACCGACAATGCCCGATGAATCACCGATCCAATTGGTCAGCCAGGCATAGTCAAATTCGTTGTTTTTCACAAAGGGAATGGTGGTTTTGGTGGAGTGCTCGGCGGGACTGTTCGTGAAGGCCGTAGTGGTTCGGTTGACATTGTCGAATTTAAAGACTTCGTTGGTTTCGACATATTGGCGTTCTGCCGTGCTTTTTTCCTTAATTACAACATCAGGATGAATGCACATAATCAATCCCACCACTAAACCTAAAATTAATTGACCCAGCAGTTTCTTTTTTCCGGAAAGGCCTTCTTTGTTTTTCCTGAAGACTTTAATATAATCATCAGTGAAGCCTATAAATCCTAACCACAGCGTGGTGAAAATCATCAGCAGGATATAAATGTTGTCTAATTTCGTTAATAAGAGAACAGGTATCAAAATGGAGGCAATGATGATGATTCCGCCCATTGTCGGCGTGCCTTTTTTCTGAATCTGACCTTCCAGACCCAAATCACGAATTGTTTCACCAATTTGCTTTTTTTGTAGCATTCTGATGACACTTTTGCCAATGATTAAAGAGATAAACAGCGATAATACGATGGCAAAGGCGGCTCGGAAGGAGATGTATTGAAATACGCCTGCTCCAGGAACGTGTAAATCGTTTTTTAACCAATCAAAAAAATAATATAGCATAGTTGATGTATTTTAGATGTTGAAATTAGCTTTGATTTCTTCTGTGTCGTCAAAATGGTGTTTGACGTGATTGATTTCCTGATAGTTTTCGTGACCTTTACCGGCCACTAACAGCACGTCGCCAGCTTGCAAGAGCATACAGCCTGTCTTGATGGCTTCGCGGCGGTTTTCGATGACCAGAACTTTGCGTTTTTGGTCAGCCGTTACGCCTTGCTGCATATCATTGAGAATATCTTCGGGTTTTTCGGTTCGAGGATTATCAGAAGTTAGGATGACTTTGTCGCTGTATTCGCAGGCAATGGCTGCCATTTCGGGACGTTTGAGCTTGTCTCGGTCGCCGCCGCAGCCTACAACGGTGATAACCTGAACACTGTGCTGCGTAATATCACTGATGGTGGTCAAAACATTCTTGAGTGCGTCGGGTGTATGCGCGTAATCCACAATGGCTGATGCTCCTTCGTTGTTTCTTATCAACTGGAAACGACCCGCTGCACTGCCCAATCCGCTCATCTGCTGCAAAACTTCGTCGGTGTTCATACCCAGTAACACGGCCGTGCCATAGATGGCCAATAGATTGTATGCGTTGAATTTGCCGCAGAGGTTGAAGAAAACTTCCTTGCCGTTGATGGTCATCTGTAATCCGGTAAAGTCATTGTCTAATATGACGCCTTTGAAATCGGCTGCTTTTTGCAAACTGTAAGTGTGTACTTTGGCTTTGCAGTTTTGTACCATTACCAAACCGTTTTTGTCATCGAGATTGGTAAGGGCGAAAGCGTCTTCCGGCAGTTCGTCGAAGAACATCTTTTTGGCCTTGATATATTCGGCAAAGGTTTTATGGTAATCCAAATGGTCGTGGGTGATGTTGCTGAACAGTCCTCCCGTAAATTGCAAGCCCGCAATGCGGTGTTGGCAAATGGAGTGTGAACTCACTTCCATAAAGCAGTATTGGCAACCGGCTTCCACCATACGATGCAGCAATTCGTTGAGCTCTACGGCATCTGGGGTGGTGTGTGTGGATGGGACAACCGTTTCTTCAATTCGATTTTCAATGGTTGAGAGCAGGCCGGTTGGAAATCCCATTTTTCTAAATAAACGATACAAAAGTGTAACGGTCGTGGTTTTGCCATTGGTTCCGGTAATGCCTACCAAACGGAGTTTCTGACTGGGAAAATCGAAAAATGCACTGGCCAAATTACCCAAGGCGATGTCACTGTTAGGTACTTGAATGTAAGTAACCTGGTCATTGATTTCTTCAGGAAGCTTTTCACAAACAATGATTTCTCCGCCTTGTTCTATGACTTTGCCGATAAAATTGTGTCCGTCCACGCTTGTTCCACGCTGGGCGACAAACAAGGTGTCGGGATGTTCGGCATTGACTTTTCGCGAATCGAAAGTGATGTGCTCAACAATGCGTTCAGCAGTTCCAATTAGTTCGTGAGGACCAATATGTTGTAGTAGAAATGATAAATTTTTCACGGCAGATGTTTTTTAATGTTCCAAATACAGGGTCATTGTATTTGTGTTGATATCATATTCTTGGCGGCGGACCACACCATATCCGACGATTTTTACTTTATAGCCCGAACGCGTCAGTTCGCTGACGGCATCAGCGGCAATCATTTCTTCAACACAAGGATATTTATCCTTGCTGTTGAATTTTGGTTTTTTTATGATTACTTGATAATTGTCAGACCATCCTGAAGTAATGTAAGGCGTCGTTATTTGCTCTTTGGCGTAGTTAATGCCCAACGATTCCATAATGAAAGCATACTGCTTGGCATTTACGACGTGTGTGCGCGGCAGTTGCGGACCCTTTTCGGTATTGATGTTTTGCAGTGCCGCGTAGTTGGTCGTGTTCATAATGTTTTTGGCGATGCGGGCAAAAACATCTACGGCGATGGAACTCTTGCGGGCAACATTATACATAAATACCAGACAGGTGTATTTCGGGTTTTCTGCAGGGAAATAGCCGCAGAAGGAAATGCTGTTTTTGCTGTAGTTGTAGGCGTGAATTTTTTCATCCCAAATGTCGCGCGTACCTGTTTTCCCGGCAAAATTGAAATTTGGATTACGGTAGTAGCGACCTGTACCGTGTTCTCCCGTAATAACGGCTTCCATATACGATTTTACCTTGTCAATGTTTTGTTGACTGCAGATTCGTTCATTGATTACTTCGGCTTTGAAACTTTTGAGCGTGTCTGTTTCGTGGGCTTTGGTGATGTATTTGACAAATAGCGGGGCGAGCATTTTGCCATTGTTGGCAATGGCATTGTAATACACCAAGGTCTGTATCGGCGTCATCGTGAAGCCGGCACCGTAACAAGTGTTGTAATAGGTGTGAAAGTCGCTGGCCTTGCGCTTGATGTTGGGTGCTTGAACTTTGCCCAGTTGAGTGGAAAAAGAGGTCGTGATGAACAATTGGTCAATTTTTTTCAAATAGGTCTGATAGCTGTCAATGCCGAAGGCATCGAAAATCATAGATGCTATGCCGACATTGGAAGAACGCTGAATAATGTCCACTGGTTTTCCTGTGGAAGGAGCGTCACCGTGGTGGTCGAATTTCGCATAGCGGAAAGTCTTGCTGCCGTCTTTGCTCTTGCGCTCAAACGTGTGGGCTAAAATCGGATAGACGTGGTCGTCATCTCCATTTTTCTGTTCAAGATAAGCCAAAGCCGAAGCAACTTTGAAAGTGGAACCCGGTTCAACCATTTTATGTAGGGCATATTCATCACTTTCGGTGTACTGTGTTCCTTCAGCATTGGCTCTGCGAAGATTGCAGATGGCCTTTACCTCGCCCGTTTGCGTTTCCATTACGATGGCGCAACCCCATTCCGCATTTTGTTCAATTAATTTGGTCTGAAGTTCATTATGAACGATATTCTGGATTTCCAGATTCAGGGTAGTGTGAAGGTCATATCCGTCAATGGGTTCGACGCGTTCATCTAAAGGAAGTCGTGCCTTGTTGACATACAGGTATTTACGTGAACCTTCCACACCGGCCAATTCTTTGTCGAAATAATATTCCATACCGTAGTTGCGGCCGTTGAGGTTCTTGCCAAGTGTTCTTTTGGCTAAATCTCCGTAAGGATTAATACGGACCGTACGGAATGTGTAATTAACGCAGCGATTGCACGGTCTTTCGGAAAACATTGGCAAATGGTTGATGAAAGCAGTGTCTTCCGAAGTAATCCAATGTCGTTCATTGCTTTCATTCGATTGCAAAATCAAGGCGTTTTTATGATTTGCCAAGGCAATCGTGAACTTGTTGTGATAATATTTTTCGTTGCGATTCGGAAATTTATCTTTGAAATGATGATAAAATTCCGCACTTAATTTGTCGATAAGTTGATTAAGTGCTGTCGCAGAACGACTGTACAAAGTGTCTTTGCTGGCAAAGGTCCGTCCGTCTATGGTGAGGTCGAATACGGTTACATTGCTTACCAGTACCCGATTTTGATCGTCATAGATTTCTCCTCTGACGGGACGTACATTGTTGGCCACGACGTAGCAGTCGCAGTCTTCGTTTTGGGCAAGTGGGCTGTTTTCCCATCCTTCAACGGTTTTGTCCAAGCATTTGCTTGATTTGCCGGTATAGAGACCTCTTTGAAAAGTAATCAAATATAGTATTTTAAACAGACAAAGTATGCCCAGGACCATAATGATGAGTAAAATAACCCCCATTCTGGTCTTAGTTTGTTTATCCAGCATTTTGTCGTTATTCGGCATCTTCGTCTAATTTTTCAACTACTATTTTATAAATATGTTTCTCGTTTTTTTCAAATCCCTTTTCATTCAATAGGTTAATCAATTTCTGATTTTCATCATAGAGAATGTAGCGGTTGTTGTGTTTGAGTTGTCCGATGGTAAGTTTGTATTCGGTTTCCAACTCTTTTATTTTTTGTCTTTTATTGGCGATGGAGTGTTCGTTGATGACGACAAGCAACATTAAAATGAAGATATATAGGCAGAAAGGGTACCATTTCCTGGCACGCGAATTAAACAGAAAATCACCGGAAAGCACTTGCTTCCACAGACTGTCTTTTTTCTGTCCTTTGTTTTCTTCTGTCTTTTGCGTCGTTATCATAGATGATCATATTTTTTCTGCCACGCGTAATTTGGCACTTCTGGCTCTTGGGTTGATGGAGATTTCTTCTTCGTCTGGAATGATGGCTTTGTGGGTGAGAACCTTAAATGGTGTGATGGGATTTCCGAAAAAGTCTTTTTCCACTTCGCCTTCAAATTTTCCTGAACGCATAAAGTTTTTGACCAAGCGGTCTTCTAATGAATGATAGGCGATGATGACTAATTTTCCGCCCGGGCGCAGACATTCTGCGGATTGGCTCAAAAATTCTTTCAAAACGGTCATTTCGTCGTTGACTTCAATTCTGATGGCCTGAAAAAGTTGGGACAGGATTTTGTTTTCTTTCCCTTTCGGTAGCAACGGTGTAATGGCTGCTACCAATTGTCCCGTGGTGGCGATTTCGTGTTTTTCCCTTTCGCTTACAATCTGCTGGGCCATTCGACGGCCGTTGTTCAATTCGCCGTAAGTGTAAAACAATTCGGCAAGTCTTTCCGGGGCATAGCCGTTGATGATTTCGCGTGCCGAAATACCTTTCTGCTTATTCATTCGCATATCTAATTCACCATCAAAACGATGGGAAAAACCACGTTCTGCCGTGTCGAATTGGTAGGAAGAAACGCCCAGGTCGGCCAAGATGCCGTCTGCTGGAATGCCATTATAATATTGTAAGAATTTTTTCAGATGCCGAAAATTATTCGGAACAAACTGGAAACGTTCGTCAGTGATGCTGTCTTTGAGAGCGTCCGGATCTTGATCGAAAGCGATAAGGCGACCTTGGGCGTCCAATGTTTCCAAAATTTTCCGAGAATGCCCGCCGCCGCCAAAGGTGACGTCAACGTAGGTACCGGAAGGGGTGGAAATAAGTTGTTCAATCGATTCTTTGAGGAGGACGGGATTATGGTAACTCATTGCCTTCCTCCTTTCGCGCAGAATTAAATTGGCCACTATGGATGGCTTCGTTCAGTTCGTTCAGTTCTTCAGGAGTCATGTCGAACTCTTTGTGGTATTCTTCGCTGTTCCACATTTCAATCTTCCCGTTATCTAACAACAGAACCACTTCCCGGTCAATATTATATAATTCCATGAAGGGCTTGGGGATGACGATGCGGTCTTGAGCGTCACATTCCACAAAGGTATTGCGCGTAAGAAATGCGTTACGGTATTTCTTGATGGCGATGATGTTTCTATCTAATGAGTTAAGATAGTCCATTTGAGCTTTGTAGGATTTCATGGTCCACAGCATAACGTGTTTGCCAAAGCCGGGTGTGACCACGAAATTCTTACGGTCATCTTCATCCAATGCCTTCAAAAGCGCGGTTGGCAACTTGATGCGCCCGTGCTTCTCTATGGCAACTTCCCAATAACCGTATTCAAATGGTGACATATTACTTTTTATGAATTTTTACACCGCAAAAATAAACAATATTTGTTTTCAATTTCCACTATTCTGTATATTTTGTCAAAAAAAATGTCTTTTTAATTATAATTTACTGATAATCAATATGGAAAAAAATGGAATAAATTAATTTTATTTTTAAGGAATGACTTAAAATATTGATTTTCAAACACTAAATCGTATGCGTTTGATTTGTGTATAAATAATTACAAATCAGTAAATTATAATAACTATTCAGAATTTGTTCCAAAATTTTCCACAATTTTTTGTTGATTTTTGGAGTTTTGTGGAAAAAAATGGAAGAAAATGGGAAAATTGGGACTTATCAACAAAAAAACGACCCGAAGGTCGTTAAGCTATGCACAGTCAAATGTTGATTTAATAAATGATTCCTCCTCCGATGACCAAGCCGTCTTGGTAGAGTACGAGCGACTGACCCGGTGTGACGCCCCATACGGGATTTTCAAATGTCAATTTGATACTGAAGAGTTCGTCTTGACCTTCTTCGGTTTCAATTTGGATATTGGCGGGGGTGGCTGCGCTGCGATAGCGAATGCGGGCCAGGCAGTGAGGATTTTTTGAGATTTGCTCCCTGTCGGTGAGCTTGCATTGACGTGCCCGAACTTCTAATGCCTCGAGATCTTCCCGATCGCCTAAAGTTACAGTGTTCTTTTCGGCATCAATGTGAACTACGTATTTTGGAACGCCAAATGCTACTTTTAGTCCCTTTCGCTGTCCTATGGTGTAGTTGGGAAATCCTTCGTGTTGTCCTATCTTTTCGCCGGTGATGTCCAAAAAGTCGCCGGCTTGGCAGCGATCCTCGAAATCGCTGACGTGTTGGGCCAAGAATTGACGGTAGTCGTTGTCGGGGATAAAGCAGATTTCCTGGCTTTCTTCCTTTTTCGACAATCTCTCAAAGCCTCGTTGTGCCGCCATAGTCCTGACTTCTGTCTTGGTGAAGTCGCCTAAGGGAAAGATGGTGTGTTTGAGGTTGTCTTCTGTGAGCATCCATAAAAAGTAGGTCTGATCCTTGAGCGTATCTGCGGCGGTGGCCAAATACCAATGTCCGTTTAATTCCTTGACACGGGCATAGTGTCCCGTGGCGATATATTCGCAGCCAAGCTTTTGCGCCTGTTCCCATAAAAATCCCCACTTGATGGACGAATTGCATAAAACGCAAGGATTGGGCGTGCGTCCGTGCATATATTCGTCAATGAAATTGTTGACGACGTGCTCTTTGAAAACTTGCCTGAAATCGGCGACGTGATGCTCAATGCCTAATTTGGCAGCCAAGTTGGCAGCTTCGCTGACGGCATCAATGCTGCAGCAGCCGCTGGTGAGCTGACTGTCGTAGGTGCGGAATGTAACGCCAATCAGTTCGTAACCTTGTTCCAAGAGCAACATGGCAGCCACGCTGCTGTCAATTCCGCCACTCAGGGCCATTAATACTTTTCCTTTTATATGGGACATATTGCGATGTTTAATCAGTGAAGAATATTTGAGCCGACAATCAGTTCGGTAAGTACGGCGGCGGCAACCGCCCCGATGGCTACGACCAGTAAATCTCTTTTCCGCCAAGACATGATGAGGGCTACCACGGTGGCGACTATGCCCGAAGTTAGACTAAGAGTTGAATAAATGACGTCGGGGAAGGTCATAGCGGATAAGACACAGAAGGGAATGTAGAACATAAAGTCCTTGAACCAGCGGTTTTCAATCTTCCGATGGAATAGGGCCATAGGCGTTACCCTGATAAGATAAGTGGTTATGGCCATTACCGCCAACATAATTCCTGCAGCACCAAAACTTATCATTTCAGCACCTCCTTTCTATTTTCTTCTTTTTCTTCCACACGCAAAAAGGTCGCACAAAGAGCTGCTGCGCCAACGGCTGAGATAATGAGTGACCATCCACCACCGTTTTGTGAAATCTGATTAATGAAAGGAACATATTTGAAAATACAGGAAATGGCTGCCGCAATGAGAACGGCGTAAAATATGTTCTTATTGGTGCGAGACGGTGGGACGATGATGGCAATAAACATGCAGTATAAGGCAATACCCATGCACGATTGAATCAGAGGTGGCATCAATTCTGCGGCAAAGGCCCCCAAAACCGTCCCCAACGTCCACCCGACAATGGGACAGGTCATCAGTCCGCCGAAAAACGGAAACGTGACATCGTCTTTTTCCATCGCTGCCAAGGCGAATATCTCGTCGGTAACGCTAAATGCCATAATGCAGCGCTTGTAGGTGGGCATCTTGTTGTCTATTTTCTGCGTGAGCGATAAACTCATCAGAAAATAACGGATGTTGACCACCAGCGTAGTCATAGCCAGTTCAATGGCGGAAGCTCCACCCGCAATCATTCTAATACCGGCAAATTGTCCCGCCGATGCTAAATTGGTCAACGAAATGAAGACCGCCACCCACGGGTCAAATCCCATTTGTACGGCAACCAACCCAAATGTAAACGAAACGGGAACATACCCTAATCCAATGGATTTGCCTAAAAGCAAACCTCTTACATAATCTCCGCGAGAAACACCTGTCGTGACCTTGGGTGAGTGCAATTGGGGCAGACGACGAACAATGGCAAGGTCGTGTACCATATTGTGGAGTCGTGCGTTGAGTTTATCCTGCTTCCACTTGATGGCGCGTACGGTAACTTTCCTGCGATGATTACGCTGGGAATGAAATTTCCGATATTTGTCAAGTTGTTCGTTCACAGGTGTTTATGAAATATTATCACGTTGAATTTTGAATTTGCAAAGATAAAAAATTTAGCGATGAAAAATTTGTTGTTGAGTCAATCGTTTTTCTCAACTTCTTATATCTTCAGATTTCAAGATAATGGTGTGACAAATAGAGGCGAGTTTCAGCTGTAGGTAGTTAACTGCACATCGGACCGTTGAAGTTCATCCAGTGATATTCTGAAAATGTCACGGTCAACATTAACATTTTAAAGTGTATAAATATTAGTAATCAATAAAAATAATGCGGAAATTTACTCGTATTTTTGTAAGTTGTTGTAAATAGGAACAATTATGAAGTGTTTTTTCGCAAAATTCCATAAATATCTGCTTTTGCTTTTCGCTTTTGCGATGCTTGTCGGTCAGCTTGACCTCTCCGCACAGTCCAAAAGTGCAAAGTTGAAAAATGATAAAAAGAAAATTGAAAACGAGATTGCCAATACCCAAAAACTGCTTAAGCAAACGGAAAAAAATAAAAATGCTTCCTTGCAGCAGATCAGTGTGCTTCGTCAGCAAATCTCTAATCGGGAAGCATTGATTACCAATTTGAATTCTGAAATTTTTGCTTTAGAGGAAGAACTTGCGCTCAACGAAAAATTGTCGCAGGACCTGACGAAAAAATTGGAATATATGAAGTCTGACTACTCTCGGGTGGTTTATCTGGCATATAAAAACAGAAATTTAATCGACAAAGTTACTTTTTTGCTTTCTGCGGATAATTTTTCCCAAATGTTCCGTCGTATCAAGTATTATTCTGTGTTTGCCGACAATGTCAAACGTCAAGTGGAGTTGATTGAAAAGACACAGGCGGAGATCAAGGCAAAAAATGAAGAGATTTTAAGAATTAAAGATGAAAAACAGACTTTGCTTGAAGGCAAGGAAGTGGAAATCAAGCGTTTGGAGAAAGATCGTACGGCTACTACGCAGAAAGCGCAGGAATTGAAGAAAAAAGAGAAACAGTTGGCAGCTACTTTGAAGGAAAAACAAAAGAAAAGAAAAGAACTGGATGTGGCGATCAAGAAGGCCATTGAAGCTGAAATCGTAGCAGCAAATAAGAAAAAAGCCGCCGAAGCCGCCAAAAATTCCGCTAAGAATTCAGGAAAAACAGGTTCGGGTTCTGGAGACAAATCTGCCACCCCGGCGAAACCTGCTTCCAAAAATGAAATTATGCTGACCCCAGAAGAACAGCTGATCAGCAATTCATTTGAAAGTAATAAGGGTAAGTTGCCCTGGCCTGTGGTCAAAGGTGCCAAAGTGGGCGACTTCGGCAGTTATCCGCATCCTGATGTGCCTTCCGTAATGATAGAAAACCGTGGTATCGATATTCTGGTGGAACCCAATACCGCTGTGCGTGCCGTGTTCCAAGGGGAGGTCACCGGAATCCTTGATGTAATGGGAACCAAGGTGCTGATGATTCGTCACGGCGAATACCTGACGGTTTATCAGAATCTGGCTTCCGTCAGTGTGAGAAAGGGAGATAAGGTGTCAACCAAGCAAACCATTGGAACCGTTGGAAAATCTACGAGCAACAACACTTACGAACTGCATTTCGAAGTCTGGAAAAACAGTTCTTATCTAAATCCAAACGGTTGGTTGTCAAGAAAATAGAGTTTTCTTATGCAGATTTCCGTTGCACAAGCCATCAAGGATAAAAATCCCAAGTTGTATCAAAAATTGCCGAAGTTTTTGATACGCTTGGTGGAGCGCATTGTTTGTCAAGATGAAATGAATAGTCTGTTGCGTCAATATGACCAATTGCCTTCACTGGAATTTACCAATGCTATTATTCGTTACCTGGATAATGAATTGGTGATTCATCATGAAGAAAGAATTCCTCAAACTGGACGTTATATCGTGGTGAGCAATCACCCTTTGGGTGGTCTTGATGGAATGACTTTGATAAGCATTTGTGGAAAATATCGCCCCGACATAAAGTTTCCGGTCAATGACCTGTTGTGTTATGTGGAACCGATGCGCGATATTTTTATCCCAATCAACAAACACGGTAAAATGGGTGCAGAAGCTTATAAAACGTTGAATGACGCTTTTGAATCAGATGATTTGATTTTGTATTTTCCCGCCGGTTTATGCTCTCGCCGTCAGCAAGGCGAAATTCGGGATTTGGATTGGAAGAAGACGATTGTCGCCAAGGCAAAGCAAACAAAACGCGATATTATTCCGTGTTTTTTCGATGGAAAAAATTCAAACTTTTTTTATAATTTTGCTAATCTTAGAAAGAAGTTGGGAGTGAAATTCAATTTGGAAATGATGCTTTTGCCTCGGGAATTGCTGAAACAGAAAAAGTCTCACTTTGAAATCACTTTCGGCAATCCTATCTCATATCATCAATTTGACCAATCAAAAAACGACTGTGAGTGGGCACAATGGTTGAAAGAACAAGTGTATTTATTAAAAGATAGAGTATGAAAAAGATTATTCCTCCAGTGGATGTCGAATTGCTCAAGCAGGAACTTACCGATGATAAAATATTGCGTAAAACTACGGCTTTGAATAATGTCATTTATTTGGTGGATGCGTCGTCGGCTCCCAATGTGTTGCGAGAAATCGGCAGATTGAGGGAACTTACTTTCAGAGCGGCAAGCGGAGGAACGGGTAAGGAACTCGATTTGGATGAATTTGATGTGGAACCGATGGCTTGGAAACAACTGATTGTGTGGAATCCCGAACAAGAGGAAATTGTCAGTGCTTATCGCTTTATCTTGGGCAAAGATGCCCCTGTTGATGAAAATGGCTACCCCCATACCGCTACTTCAGAGTTGTTTAGATTCTCCGAAGAGTTTATTAAAAACCAATGGCAGCGCACCATTGAATTGGGGCGGAGCTTTGTCCAACCAAAATATCAGGCATCGGCAGATCCTCGCAAGGGCTTGTTCGCTTTGGACAATATTTGGGACGGTCTGGGCGCCCTGACGGTGAAATATCCAGAAATCGAATATTTCTTCGGCAAAATGACAATGTACAATACCTATAGCCGTTTGGCTCGTAAACTCATACTAGATTTCTTAAAACGCTATTTCCAGGGGGATGAAAATCTGGTGAAACCGTTCCATCCTTCAGACAAAACTCGCGTGAGTAAGAAAAATTCGGAAATTTTTAAGGGCAATAGCGTGAGCGACAATTTGTCTTTATTGAAAAAGAAGATTCGCGCAATGGGGACGATGATTCCTCCGTTGATAAAGTCCTATATGTCTATCTCTCCATCATTGAAGTATTTCGGAATATCTGATAATCCCTCCTTTGGCGAAGTGGAGGAATTGGCTATTATGATTCATATTCCGGATATTTACGAAAATAAGCGCGAAAGATATATGAATTCTATTTTTAAGAAAAATCAAGATGGATTATCAGATTAAAAATATCAAATTTGTCCAGTCGGAAGCCGATTGGCGGAAGTGTCCGGCGGAAAATTATCCCGAATTTGCCTTCATCGGCCGCTCCAATGTGGGTAAATCGTCGTTAATTAATATGTTGGCTAATCAGAAGTCATTGGCCAAAACTTCGTCAAAACCAGGCAAAACGCAGACTATCAATCACTTTTCCGTGGATAATCGTTGGTTTTTAGTCGATTTGCCGGGTTATGGTTATGCGTCTATATCAAAGACTATGCGCGAGAAATGGGTTAAAATGATTGATAATTATTTGAAATTCAGAGAAAATCTGCAGCTTGTTTTTGTACTGGTGGATATTCGCTTGGAACCGCAGCAGATTGATATCGATTTTATTAATAAATTGGGAGAAATGGGACTTCCTTTTTCTTTGATTTTCACCAAGGCCGACAAAGTCGGTAAGTTGCGTGGTGTCGAGAATGTTAAGCAGTTTTGCAAAAAATTACTGCAAACTTGGGAAGAACTTCCTCCATATTTCGTCTGTTCCGCGGTTGATGGTCGTGGAAAAGTCGAATTATTAAATTATATCGAGCAAATCAATGAAGTATTTTATAATTCAATAAATCCTGTTCAAGAATGAAAAATGAAAAAATCTCTCATCTGTTAGTCGGCGTGTTTGCGTTTGGCATAATCGTGGTCTTGCTGGCTTCTTGTATGACGGCAAAAAAGAAGGCGGAACTCGCCAATAACAAGCCCTTGGTGGATACGTATTGGATTCTGGTTTCCGTTAAGGGGGAACCTGTTCCGCAAGATTTTATTCAACCTACGATGACTTTCGGAATTGATGGAAAATATTATGGCAATTTGGGTTGCAATTCCTTTTTCGGCACTTACTTTAAAAAAGGTAAAAATGGAATAAAAATGGAATATGCCGGAGCAACGAAACGTTTATGTCAAAATATGAAAACAGAGAAAATGTATCTCAATGGTCTTCATAATGACTTTAAAACCTATGAAATTCATAGCGACACCTTGATTTTAAAAGATAAACAGGGTGAGGTGATGCGTTTTCTAGCTGGAACGAAGCCTGAAGTCCAAAAAGATGAAGAATAGTCTGCGACGGCTATTCTTCGTTGTCGGATTCTGAAATATTTTTGCGGCCGGGATAGTCAAGAGAATAGTGCAGTCCTCGGCTTTCGTGGCGACTCATCGCGTGTTTGATGATTAGGTAGCCTATGTTGATCATATTTCGTAATTCACAAATTTCAGGAATCAATACGGATTTCTTATATAGTTCCTCGGTTTCTCTGTATAGAATTTCCAAGCGGTCAAAGGCGCGCTGCAGGCGGATGTTGGAACGGACAATGCCGACGTAATTGCACATAATGGTCTGCAATTCCTTTCTGGATTGCGTAATCAGTACCATCTCCTCGTTTAATACGGTGCCTTCAGTGTTCCATTCTGGAACGTCATCGCAAAATTGGATGTTCTCGAAACGTTCCACAGCCTTTAGACAAGCCCGGTGAGAAAATACCAATGCCTCTAATAATGAGTTGGATGCCAATCTGTTAGCTCCGTGAAGACCAGTGGAAGAGCATTCTCCGGAACTAAAGAGGTTGATGATGGAACTTTCTCCCCATTCGTTGACTTTGATGCCGCCACACGAGTAATGGGCGGCGGGTACAACGGGAATCATATCTTTCGTGATATCTACGCCGATGCTGAGACATTTGGCGTAAATATTTGGAAAATGGTTGAAAATCTCTTCTTGATTGATGTGGGTGGCATCCAAATATACGTGGTCGCAGCCTTTTTGCTTCATTTCGTTGTCGATGGCTCTGGCCACGATGTCGCGTGGCGCAAGCGAACCCCGTGGGTCATATTTGCTCATAAATTCCACCCCGTTTTCGTCTTTGAGAATGGCACCCGCACCACGAAGGGCCTCAGTAATCAAAAACGAAGGCGATTCTTTGGGATTATAGAGTGAAGTAGGGTGGAATTGCACGAATTCCATACCGTTTACGGCTCCTTTGGCACGATATACCATCGCTATGCCGTCGCCTGTGGCAATGGTGGGATTCGTGGTGTTGCCATATACTGTGCCGATGCCGCCTGTACACATCATCGTAATGCGTGACAAAATGGTCTCTACTTTATTGGTGTTGGGATTATAAATGTAGGCGCCATAGCAGGTGATGTCGGGCGTGCGGCGACTGACTTCTACTCCCAAATGATGTTGCGTGATGATTTCTATGGCCAGGTGATTTTCTAAAATCTCTATGTTTTCGTGATTTTTGGCAGCTTTGATGAGCTTTTCTTCAATTTCAAGGCCGGTCACGTCTTTGTGATGCAAGATGCGAAACTCCGAATGCCCCCCTTCTTTTGCCAAGGCAAATTTTCCTGATGTGGTTTTGTCAAAATCAACTCCCCATTCAACCAATTCCATCACCCGTGCTGTGGATTCACGAATGGTTAATTCTACGACGTGACGGTCCGACAACTCATCACCAGCAATCATCGTGTCTTCAATATGTTTCTCGCAGGAGTCCGGCTGATAAACAACGGCCGCAATGCCACCTTGGGCAAATTTAGTTGAGGTGTCGTCGACTTTGGCTTTAGTTACTATGCAAACTTTGCCGTAGTTGGCGGCCTTCAAGGCGAAGCACAATCCTGCTACACCAGAACCGATAACTAAAAAATCTACTTTTTTCCTCATAATATTAGCACTTGCTTTTAATACAGCAAAAATACAATATTTATTAATGACACGGCAGTTTTTTTTCAAAAATCTACGCAAAAACTTATTTTTTTACTCCTTTCCCCCTTGCACACTTTGTCTTTCTGAATGATGTGTCCGACAATTTCCGCTAATTTTCGATTTCTTTTGTTACCCTTATGACTTTTGTGTTTATTTCTGAAAGAGAACTCGCATTTCAGTCTTCTTAAATTCTGCTGTAAACATATTGACAATTAGATTGTTATCTTGATTTTTATCGGTTGCATAGTATGGGTGGTTTTTATTTAATTATAGAAAAAATATATAATTATTGTTTTATATAATATTTTTTTGTATTTTTGCCACCTTGATTTATAGAAGACTTCAATCAAAAAATATGAAATTAATGAAACTGTTTTTCGGGACAAAAAAGTGTGCAACTTGTTTTGCTTTAGGATATCTTGATAAAACAAAAAATTACCCTATTAATCATAAAATATTGAAAATTAGAAAGATAATTGAAAAATGCGGTAGATAATTTATTCTTTGTAATAAAGTCAAAAAAAAAATGTATTTTTGCCGCCGCAAAATTAGACTATATATATACATATACAATAAAATGAGTAAAGATTTAATCATCGTGGAGTCTCCGGCAAAGGCCAAGACTATCCAAAAGTTTATCGGGAAGGATTTTACGGTTATTTCCAGTAAAGGTCACGTAAGAGATCTTCCTCAAAAAGATCTTGGTATTGATATCCCTATGGGATTCAAGCCTAAATATGAAATCCTTGAAGAAAAGAAAAAGCTGATACAAAATATAAAGAAGTTGGCGAACGAGGCAGATACGGTCTGGCTCGCAACCGATGATGATCGTGAGGGTGAAGCTATTTCCTGGCATTTGATGGAAGTTGCCGATATTGCGCCATCAAAAACAAAACGTATCGTATTCCACGAAATTACGAAAAACGCTATAGAGAATGCGTTGGCCAATCCACGTCAGTTGGATGTTGATTTGGTGAATGCCCAGCAGGCACGTCGTATTTTGGATCGACTGGTAGGTTTTGAGCTGTCACCCGTGCTTTGGCGAAAGGTGAAACCACAACTTTCTGCCGGACGTGTGCAGTCCGTGGCAGTAAAACTGATTGTGGAACGCGAACATGAAATCAAGGCGTTCAAAACCACTTCTTCGTATAGAGTGGTCGGTAATTTTTTGTCGGAAAAGGATGCAAAAAATGAAATTGAAGCGGAATTAGATATGCGTTTTGCCGATAAAGAGCAAACCAATGCGTTTTTGGAAGATTGCAAATCAGCCAAGTATTCAATTAGTGCGGTGGAAAAAAATCCGGGAAAGAAATCTCCGGCGGCTCCGTTTACAACTTCTACCTTGCAACAGGAAGCTTCTCGCAAATTGGGCTTCTCTGTGAGTAAGACGATGGTTATCGCACAGCAGTTGTATGAACAAGGTTACATTACTTATATGAGAACGGACTCCGTGAATTTGTCGGAATTCGCCATCAGTGATGCCAAGGATGAGATTGTAAAGCAGTATGGTGCCGAATATTCACATCCTCGCCGTTATGCTACTAAAATCAAAGGTGCACAAGAAGCCCACGAAGCTATTCGTCCTACCGTGATGAGTAATCACACGATTCCTGGCGATACGTTTGCCAAACGTTTGTATGAATTGATTTGGAAACGAACTATCGCTTCTCAAATGAGTGACGCCCAAACCGAAAAAACGGTCATTACGATTCCTATTTCCAATCGTTCCGAAAAGTTTGTGACCACCGGTGAGGTGATTTTGTTCCACGGGTTCTTGAAAGTTTATATTGAATCTAAAGACGAAGAAGATGAAGAAGTTAAGGGGTGGTTGCCTCCAGTGGCTGTCGGCGAAACGGTGAACGCTTCTGAAATCGTTGCTACGCAACGTTATTCTCAACCCCCCGTGCGTTATACGGAAGCCAGTTTGGTTAAGAAATTGGAAGAGTTGGGAATCGGTCGTCCTTCAACCTTCGCGCCTACCATTTCCACGATTCAAAAACGTGAATATGTGGTGAAGGAAACCCGTCCAGGATCCGAAAGAGAGTATGTTCAGTTAAAATTGAAAAATAATACGATCCACGAATCTGTCAAGAAGGAAAAATATGGCTACGAAAAAGATAAGATTTTCCCTACAGATATAGGTATTGTGGTCAACGATTACTTGCAGGATAATTTCGATGGAATTATGGATTATGGTTTTACTGCCAATGTCGAAAAAGAATTTGATGATATTGCTGAAGGAAAAGTCAAATGGCAGGAAATGATCAATAATTTCTATGGCGATTTTCATCATTCTATTGAAGATGCCATTACGTATTCTACAAAGGCAAGTGGAGAAAGACTGCTGGGTTCGGATCCTAAAACCAATGCCAATGTGTATGCCAAGTTGGGTAAATACGGTCCGATGGTACAAATCGGTGAAAATTATGAGGACGAAAAACCTCGTTATGCCCGTATGAAAGCTACCCAGTCTATTGAAAGCATTACTTTGGAAGAAGCCCTCGACTTGTTCAAATTGCCCAAAACACTAGGTGAATATGAAGGCGACGCTTTGGTTATCGGTATCGGTCGTTTCGGCCCATACGTTAAATACCATAATAGTTTTGTATCTATTCCCAAAGGCGAAGAACCAACTGAAATTACCTACGAGCGTGCTATCGAATTAATTGAATTGAAGAAAAAGGCGGATCAAGATCATGCACCACGACTTTTGGGTGAACACGAAGGTAAAGAGGTCTATGTGGCAGTGGGCAAATATGGTCCATATCTTAAATATGACGGCAAAAACATCACTTTGAATAAAGGAACGGTTGTGGCGGAAATGGTTTTGGAAGATGCTGTTCAGGTGATTACTGGAGCACAATCCAATAACGTGTTGGCTTCTTTTAAGGAAAATCCCGACATTAAAGTGATGAATGGTCGTTATGGCGCTTATCTGACGGATGGAACCAATAATTACAAACTTCCGAAAGGCCGTGTTCCTGAAAACCTGACCTACGACGATTGTATGGAAATTATTTCCAATACTACGCCGACGGCAAAAAAAACAAGTTACAGAAGAAAAAAATAATATGGATATTGCTCCCTATTTTAATCCGGTTGACTTTGACGCCATAGGTTTTACGGAAAAAAGTTACGACCCGTCGTTACTTATCAGTAATGTGTGCTTCTATCATCCTGACGGAGCTTTGGATTTGACTGGTGTTGAGTTCGCCATTGTGGGAATCCCGGAATCGCGAAATGCAGTCGGCAATAGCTCTTGTGCTCTCGCTCCTGATGAAATCAGAAGACAACTGTATCAATTGTATAAGTGGGAAACCCCTGTACAAATAGTGGATTTGGGAAACCTCGTCATTGGGGAGACCGTTGCCGACACTTACGAGGTCGTTTCCGATATTTTGTCGTTCCTCATTGATAACAATGTCATCCCGATCGTTTTAGGCGGAAGTAATGATTTGGCTTACGCGAATTATCGGGCTTACGAGAAACTTGAAAAAGTGGTGAATATCGTTGCCGTGGATTCGCGCTTCGATTTGGGTAATGACGAAGGTGATATACGTTCCGATTGCTATCTGAACAAAATCGTATTGCAACAGCCTAATTATCTTTTAAATTATGCCAATATTGGTTATCAAACCTATATGAATAGTCCTGAAAGTATCCAATTGATGAATCAATTGTTCTTCGAAACTTATCGCGTGGGTGTGATGCGTAAGGATATGGAGGATGTTGAACCAATTGTGCGCAATGCGGAAATGATGAGTATTGATATTTCTGCTGTTCGCCGTTCTGATGCTCCAGGCAATCCCAAAGGTTCTGCCAACGGTTTCTATGGTGAAGAAATTTGTCAAGTGGCTCGTTATGCCGGCATTAGCGATAAATTGTCTTCTTTTGGTATTTATGAATACGACCCGACTTTGGATGTGGAATCCCAAACAGCTCAGCTGATAGGTCATATTATTTGGTACTTCATTGAGGGCTATACATATCGCCAAGGCGATATATTTTTCAAGGATAAAAATACGTACACCCGACATAGTGTAACAGTATCTGAAGCTATTGACGAGCTTGATTTTTATTGCAGCAAGAAAACCGGACGATGGTGGGTGGTCGTTCCTGTAATCAATATTAAGAAAGATTTGGAGCAAAAGTATTTTCTGCCCTGTTCAAAAAAAGATTATGAAACTGCCTGCCACGATAAAATTCCTGAACGTTGGTGGCGTGCTTATCATAAAATGAATCGTTAAATTAAATTTTATACTATGAAGAAAATTTTATTATTGACTAGTTGTTTGGTGTTGTCAGTATTGATGTTACACGCAACTGAAATTGGAAACCCAATTCAAGCAAAACAAATTGAACAATTGTTCAAAAAGAAAAATGTTGACCCCAATGTTCCCAAAGATTCAACGGATTGGGATAGATACTGGACTCTCACCGGTGTAGTTGGCTTGAATGTCACACAAACTTCTTTCACCAATTGGGCAGCTGGTGGTCAAAACAATGCGAACGGCGTTTTGTTTGCCAACCTGAATCTGGCCTATCAAAAGGGCAATCACTTGTGGGAAGCGCATCTCCAAACTGAAATTGGTATGATGTTCTCTATGGCTGCTCGTGATATCGTTAATGAAGATGGGATTGTGGAAGGCAAGACAAGATGGAGAAAATCAAGCGATAAAATCGATTTCAGCACGAAATATGGTTTCGAGTTCAAGAAAACTTGGTTCGTAACGGCTATGGCCAGCTTCAAATCTCAATATGCCAGAGGTTATGACTATGAAAAATTTGATAAGTTGGAAACCTATCGTCCAGCTTACGTTTCTAATTGGCTTTCTCCTTCTTATTCAGATTTCTCTGTCGGTATCGACTGGAAACCAAAGACATTCTTGTCATTCTACCTCTCCCCGATAGCCGGTCGTATCACCACCTGTACCGTTCCTGACAATGTGATGAGAAATTCTTATGGTATTGATACCTTGTCTGGTAAACCTTTCAAAGCCGACTTCGGTTTGACTTTCAAGGCGCAAGTCAATTATACTTATAAAAATTTGAACGTGATGTCAAGTTTGGTTCTCTTCACCCCTTATACGTCCAAGGCCCAACCATTCGGCAATTTCGATGTTGACTGGGATTTCGCCATTTCCTATCAATTCTTGAAAGTGTTGAATGTTAGCTTGATGACTTCCTTGAAATATTATGACCAAGTTAAAATCACTGACGCAAAGGGTAATGTTGGCCCTCGTGTACAGTTTAAGGAAGTCTTGGGTGTAGGTATTGGTTATAGCTTCTAATATCTTCTACGATGAACGTCCGAAGAATCCCACGATTGAAATAAAAGAATGTCGTGGATTCTTTGGATGATCATAATAAAGAGCTTTAAGTCGTTTTCGGCGAACCAGCGTATGGCTTCGTCGTCTTTTTGACAGGCAAGTGCGAATTTCAAGAGAAAGTCGCACTTGTATTTTTTTAACCAGGCAATGGCATTTTCTTCCCCATCAATGGCATTGCTTAAGACGCCAAATTCTGGATAATTGCTTTGTTTTAACAGCCAATCCAAAGCGTCGGTGTCGGAATTGATGGCATTAGCCAAGGCTGCCAATTCGGCAAAATTGTTGGCAATCAGAAAATCCAAAAACTTTTTGTCTCCTTTCAATCCTTCTAAAAAGGCAAGGAGAAGTTTGGTGTCGTAGTCGGTGAGGCAATGCAATTCGGCCACAGTTTATTGCTTTAAGCTGACGGTCTTGTTGAAAACCAAGTGCCCGTCTGTAGAATCTTTGTCGATGCAGAAATAACCGGTTCTTTCAAATTGATAGTAATCGGCTTTGTTTTGCAAATTCAAACCTTCTTCTACATATCCATTGATGATATGCAAAGAATCGGGATTAAGGTTGTCTATGAACGTTTTCCCTTCCTCGCACACATCTGGTGCCGGAACGTTGAAAAGGCGCTCAAACAGGCGAATTTCGGTCTTTTGGGCGTGATTCACGTCAACCCAGTGAATGGTGGCTTTTACTTTGCGGTTGCTGAGTGGCATTCCGCTTTTGGTTTCAGGGTCGTAAGTGACGTGGATGGCGGTAATGTTACCTTCCGAATCTTTGTCAATATGCGTACATTTGACGATATAGCCATATTTCAAACGGACTTCTCCGCCAATGGTCAAACGGTAGAATTTCTTATCCGCATTTTCTCTGAAATCGGCACGTTCAATCCACAATTCTTTGCCAAATGGAATCTTACGGGTGCCTGCATTGGGATTTTCAGGATTATTGACTGCGTCTAATTCTTCCGTTTGTCCTTCCGGATAATTATCAATAATCAACTTTACCGGATCCAGCACGGCCATTGTACGGGTAGCGACTTTGTTCAGATCTTCGCGGGCGCAAAATTCCAATAGGGAAACATCAATGATGTTGTCTCTTTTGGCCACGCCTACGGTTTCTGCAAAATTGCGGATGGATTGTGGCGTATAACCGCGACGGCGCAATCCGCAAATCGTCGGCATTCGCGGATCATCCCAGCCCATAACGTGCTTTTCCTGTACCAGCTGCATCAGTTTACGCTTGCTCATAATGGTATAACTGATGTTCAAGCGTGCAAATTCGATCTGGCGAGGATGGTGAATTTGCAAAGCTTCACAGAACCAGTCATATAGCGGACGATGGATTTCAAACTCTAAAGTGCAGATAGAGTGGGTGATACCTTCAATGGAATCACTTTGTCCGTGTGCGAAGTCGTACATAGGATAGATGCACCATTTATCGCCCGTGCGGTGATGATGAGCGTGAAGAATACGGTACATAATAGGATCACGCATGTGCATATTGGGTGAATCCATATCTATCTTGGCACGCAAAACCTTGCTTCCGTCAGGAAATTCACCGGCACGCATACGGCGGAAAAGTTCAAGATTTTCTTCTACGCTACGATCTCTGTAAGGACTCTTAATACCTGGTTTGGTGGGCACTCCACGCATTTCGCTGATTTCTTCCTGCGTGCAATCATCCACGTAAGCCAGTCCTTTTTCAATCAGCTGCTCAGCCCATTTGTATAATTGTTCGAAATAATCGGAGGCATAATGTTCTTCGGTCCACTGATATCCCAACCATTTGATGTCTTCTCGGATGGAGTCAACATATTCAACGTCCTCTTTCACAGGATTGGTATCATCAAATCGAAGATTGGTGAGACCGCCGTATTTTTGTGCCATTCCAAAGTCAATGCAGATGGCTTTGGCGTGGCCTATATGTAAATAACCGTTGGGTTCTGGGGGAAATCGAGTATGAACTTTTGCGTCATTCTTGTTGTTCCGTAGGTCTTCCTCGATAATTTCTTCAATAAAATTCATAGTGTCAGTAATTTATAATTACGGCAAATACAAAATTTTGCCATTTTATTTCATTCGCAAAAATAATATTTTTTCAGTTATGATGATGAAGTTGTTGTCATTTTTTTCAATTTAAATTTAACTTGTGTATCATCTTTCTGAAAAATGAAAATTTGTGTCGTGATTTTATCTCATTTTAGTATTTCTTCTTGATATTGGTGGAAAATGATACTGCTAATTCTGTACAACTATCGAAAAAAAACAAATAAAAATCGTGAACTCCACTTGTATGTAACTGAGGCTCTCGACTACCTGCTATACCACAAGAAAGTCCACGATAAACGATGGACATTTCTCTTTTCTTTCTGTATAGCATTTTGAAATTGTCGAGATTTCAGTTACATCGAGAAAAGAAAATGTTTTATATTTTCTTTTATGTTTTTCTGTCGCAAAAATAAGAAATTTTTCTTTGTTTGAGAATATCTTGAAGTTTTTTTCGAAAAAAATATTATTATGCGAAAAAAGTGTCATTTATTTTGAATAAAGATCCTTTTTTTAATCTATAATAGATAAAAAAATAAGAGGTAGAAAATTTTAGTTTTGGGGATGGAAAAATTGAAAAACATTGTGGGCTTTGCCGGGTCCTATTACAGCCGCCAGATCGGCTTCGCTGGCTTCCTCAATTTTTTTGACACTTTTAAAATGGCTAAGCAGTTTTGTCTTGAGCACTTCTCCAATGCCTGGAATTTCATCTAAACGGGAAGCAATGCTCTTCTTGGATCTTCGCTGGCGGTGGTGTGTTATGCCAAAGCGGTGGGCTTCGTCGCGAACATACTGCAGCAGTTTTTGGGCTTCCGATTTTTTATCAATATAAGTCGGCAATTCATCTCCGAGTTTGTATATATCCTCTAATCTTTCGGCGATGCCAATCATCATCATTTTGTCTTCAATGTGAAGGGCCTTCAGTGCACGGTAGCCTGCGTTGAGTTGGCCTTTCCCGCCATCAACCATAAGCAGGTCCGGAAGTTCTTTGCCTTCTTCCAAAATGCGATGATAGCGACGATAAACCACTTCTTCCATTGAGCTGAAGTCGTCGGGACCAACTACGGTCTTGATGAGAAAATGCCGGTATTCGCTTTTGGCAGGTTTGCCGTTAAGAAAACAAACCATTGCCGCAACGGGTTCGTCGCCTTGGGTATTGGAATTGTCAAAACATTCAATGCGTCGTGGCAACCGATCCATATTGAGCGCTTGCTGCAAGGCTGCCAAAACCCGCTGGTGACGTCTTTCGGGATTGACCAGATCCTGGCGCTTTTTCTTTTCTAAGCGATAGTATTTGGCGTTTTTTTGAGATAATTCCAGAAGCTTGTATTTGTCGCCACGTTGTGGAACGATAAAATGGATTCCCTCGGCCTCAATTTGGGGCATAAAGGGAACAATGACTTCTGAGAACAATGAACCGAAACGTTCCTGAACGGCTATGATTCCCATTAAAAGCAAATCTTCCTCGCTTTTGTCCAATTTATTGCCGATTTCAAAGGTATATGACTGAACGATGGCACCGTTCATAATGCGGAGAAAATTGATATATGCGCTTTCTTCATCCGTGTCAATGGAAAAAACGTCCATTTCGCTGATGTCGGGATTGACAACGACAGATTTCCCGATGAAATTGTCTAATACGGCTATTTTTTGTTTGATAACTTGTGCCTTTTCGAACTTCCACGCTTCCGCATATCGCATCATCTGTTCTTTGAGTTTCTGCTGAACCAGTTTGCTGTTTCCCTTGATGATTTCAATGATGGATTTAATCTCTTCCTGATATTCTTCTTTGCTGATGAACTGGGCACACGGAGCGGGGCATTTGCCAATCTGGTATTGGATGCACGGACGGCTGCTTTTGACCAGTCGGCGGCAAGTGCGCAAAGGAAACAGCTCCCGTATGGTTTCCAACAAGGTGCTTAAATAATGGGCAGAAGCGTAGGGCCCAAAAAGTTGCATCTGTTCTTTATCGGGATGTCTGGTGGAAAAAATGCGGGGAAAATCTTCTCTTGAGATGGCTAACCAAGGGTAGGTTTTGTCATCTTTTAACAGAATGTTGTAACGGGGCTTGTATTTTTTAATCATACTGTTTTCCAACAGTAGCGCTTCCCATTCTGTATTGACAACCGTGGTTTGGATATCTCTGATTTTGGAAACCAAAATCCTTACTTTTTTGTTGTCGTGCTGCTTGTTGAAATAGGAAGAAACACGACGTTTGAGTTTTTTTGCCTTGCCAACATAGATAATAGTGCCTTCGTCATCATAAAAACGATACACTCCCGGCTTTTCCGGCAGGCTTCGCAGAATCAGAGATATCTTTTCACAATGGTCCATTTTTGACGATATTATCGCCTAAATTATGCGTTTAATTCGTGAATAACCAAACCTGATCTCAATTTCGGTTCAAACCAAGTGGTTTTTGGAGGCATAATGTTGCCGCTGTCGGCAATGTCGATAATCTGTTGCATTGAAACAGGATACAAAGCAAAAGCCACTTTCATTTCGCCATTGTCAACACGACGTTTCAGTTCGCCTAACCCGCGAATACCGCCAACGAAGTCAATACGTTTGTCGGTACGAAGGTCTTTAATGCCCAAAATTTTATCCAAAACGTGGTCACTTAAAATCTTCACATCCAAGACGCCAATAGGATCATTGTCGTCGTAAGTGCCGGCTTTGGCTGTCATTTTGTACCATTTGCCATCCAGGTACATGCTGAATTCGTGTAATTTGCTTGGTTTGTAAATGTCAGCACCCATTTCCTGAACGTCGTATGCCACGGTCAGTGCTTTCAGGAATTCGTCTTTGCTCAGACCGTTGAGGTCTTTTACAACGCGGTTGTAGTCAATAACTTTCAACTGGTTATCTGGGAAGATAACGGTCATAAAATAGTTGTATTCTTCTTTACCGGTATGATGGGTGTTGTGTTCTTTCTTTTCCTGTCCTACCAATGCGGCGGCAGCACTGCGGTGGTGACCGTCAGCAATGTACATGGCAGGAACCTTGGTGGCGAAGAGTTCAACGAGGCGGGCAATGGTGGCCTTGTCGTCAATTACCCAAAAACGATGACCGAAACCGTCTTCCTTGGCGATGAAGTCGTAAATAGGAGCCGTGCTCGTAATCTTGCTAACGATAGCATCGATTTCTGCTACTGCCGGATAGGCAAAGAAAACGGGTTCAACGTTGGCATTCGTGATGCGAACGTGTTTCATACGGTCTTCTTCTTTGTCTTTACGAGTCAATTCGTGTTTCTTGATAATTTTGTTGATATAGTCTTCGCTGTATGCGCAAGCAACGATACCATACTGCCAGTGAGCATTGGCTTCTGTAGGGTTCATGCTTTGTGCGTAAATGTATAATTTTTCTTCTTCATCACGAACCAACCAACCGAAATCTTTGAAATTGTTGAAATTCTTGACTACTTGAAGATATACTTCAGGAGAATGTTCGTCGGTGCCTGCGGGAAGGTCGATTTCGGCCTTGGTAACGTGCAGTAAACTGTAGGGGTTGCCTTCAGCTTCTTTGCGAGCTTCTTCTGAATTTAAAACGTCGTATGGACGAGATGCTAATTTTTCTACGATTTCTTTTGGAGGACGTAATCCTTTGAAAGCTTTGATAACTGACATAATAATTATATTTTAAGTTGATAATTTTCGTTGGCAAATATACAAAAAATATCGGCTGGTTGTTGAATTGTTTCCTCAAAATCTGTATGCCGAAATTAAATGATGATTTGTTCTAATTTCACCTTTGGGACAAAATGCGTGCCGTCTTGGCGGTAATAGTTGTGATTGTCATCCTCGTCAATTTCTGTCAATTGAATTTTTTCCTTGCCTTTCCCAATGGCAATAATGAGCAGGGGCTCGTAGGGAAGATCCAATTCCTTTTTGATGTTTTCTTTATTGAAGGCGGCAATGATAATGCCGTTTAATCCCATCTCAGTAGCCTTTAGCAACATACTTTGTGCCGAAATGCCTGAATCAATATCAACAATCTTGTTTTCGCCAACTTTGCTGCATACAATGATAAAGGCTTCTGGCTCGGTTCCTGCAAAGGGTAGGTGCAATTCGGGTAATGCTCCTCCCAATTTGATGTTACTCAATACTTTGCCGCTGTTGTCGCCTTTGGTTACCATTTTGAATCGCAAAACTTGCTGGTTGCGTCCCGATGGAATTTTAGTGTTGACACTGATGATTTTTTGTAATTCTTCTGTCGTGACTATACGATTTTGATCGTAACCGCGGTAACTTCTGTTTTTGGTCAACAAACTGTCCAAACTTTGTCCAACGTGCTTTACAACGACTTTTTTCTTTCCGGAACCGAATAATTCATCGTATCGGCTTTCTAAGTAGTTATCTGCCATTTCCTTTTTTTTAGAACCGCAAATATACGTTATTTTACTTTTGAAAATATTCATTGCAAATATATTTTCAAAAAATAATATTAAATCGTATTTTTGCAGTGAAAATGTTTTTGCAGATGAAAAAATTTTTTTTCTTGTCAATGTTGGCAGTCTTATTGCTTTCTCTGTTGAATGCCGAAGCGCAAGAAAATAGGCGAATAGTATCAGATAAGGCACCAGGTGAAAAAAACTGTGTTCCGGCACCGGCACCTTTTGGCCCGGTTCCGACACCTGCCCAAGTAGAATGGCAGCGGATGGAGATGAATATGTTCTGCCATTTTGGCCCCAATACTTTTACGGGTAAGGAATGGGGAGAGGGTACCGAGATTGAAGATGTTTTCAATCCTACGCAACTCAATTGTCATCAATGGGTTGACATTGCCAAAAATGCAGGTTTTAAAGGTGTCATCATTACGGCAAAGCATCATGACGGCTTTTGCCTTTGGCCTAATCCTGTCAGTAATCATACTGTTAAACAGTCTTCGTGGCGAAAAGGAAAGGGAGATGTATTGAAAGATTTGTCGGAGGCTTGCCGCCAGAAGGGGATGAAGTTCGGCATTTATATTTCTCCATGGGATAGAAATGCTCCTGCCTACGGAACGCCGGCATACAATAAGGTTTTCCTTGCAACGTTGAAGAATGCCTTGTCAAAATACGGACCGGTTTTTGAACAATGGTTTGATGGTGCTTGCGGTGAAGGTCCTAATGGACGCCGTCAGGAGTATGACTGGCCTGCTTTCAATGCGCAGGTCTATAAACTTCAGCCTGCCGCCATGATTTTTAGTGATGTGGGACCCGGTTGCCGTTGGGTCGGCAATGAACAGGGTAGGGCTGGGCAAACGTGTTGGTCACGCCTCGACACTGATGGCTTTGCACCGGGAGCTGATGCCCCTTCCCAGGATACGCTGACAACGGGTAATTACAATGGTAAATATTGGATTCCGGTTGAAACAGATGTCTCGATCCGTCCCGGTTGGTTTTACCGCAGCACGGAGCATCCAAAGACTTTGCAGGAATTATTGTCAATCTATTATACCAGTGTAGGTCGCAACTCATTGCTGTTGCTTAATGTCCCTCCTGATGAACGAGGCCTTATTGCTGCTGAAGATTCCGCACGGCTTATGGAATTCCGTGCTGCCATTGACAAGATTTTTTCGCATAATCTTGCTGACAATGCTGAATATATCATTGCTTCTAATGTCAGAGGTACGGAGGCTCGCCAATATGGATATTGGAGAAGCGTACGTAACAGTTATCTTCCTGTTCATGATTATTACAGTGTGAATAATTTGCTGGATGCAGCATATTGTGATTGGTCAAAAGAAGTTGAATCACTTTATGTCATTGAATTAGATCCATACTATGCATATTGGGCCACCGATGACAGTGTAACGACGGCTTGGGTGAAACTGATATTTGATACTGTTCAGACTTTCAATCGAGTGTTGTTGCAGGAATATATCCCCTTGGGACAGCGCGTCGAGAAATTTCATATTGATTTTATGAATGAAAACGGTGATTGGGAAACCATAGCAGAGGAAACGACTATCGGGTACAAACGAATCGTACTGCTTCCGACCTGTACTGCTAAGCAGGTACGCGTTACTATCGATAATGCGCGGGCTTGTCCTGTCTTGAATCGTTTAGGCTTGTTTTATGATGACATATATCAAATAAAATGAGTAAGTTTGCCGCCCGAAAAATCAATCTCATACATGACAAAATATCGTAGTTTCGTACTCCCGTTAGCTATTGTTTTAGGACTGCTGTTCCATCATTTGTGGGCAGCTGTCAACTTTTTGGTGCCGTATCTGATTTTTATGATTCTCTTGCTGAATTTTGTCGCGGTGGATGTGAAAAAAATGCGGTTTGGTTGGTTGGATTTTTGGTTGATGTTGTTCCAAATCGTGGTGAGTCTGGCGTGTTATCTGCTCTTGAAGTGTTTTCACGTTAATGATATTATTGCCGAAGGAGTTTTGGTCGGGGTTTTGTGCCCGGTGGCGTCTTCGGTAGTGGTCATCGCCTGTATGTTGGGCGCCAACCGCGAAACTGTGACTACCTATACCATTTGGGGCAATTTGATGGTGGCTGTTGTTGCTCCTATCTACTTTTCTTTTATAGGAATGCATCAGGATATGCCTTTTTTTGATTCTTTTTTCCTGATCTTGAAAAAGATAAGTCCCGTGATTGTTTTTCCTTTTTTCCTGGCTTTGCTTCTGCAGTTCTTTTTACCTAAAGTAAATGATTTTATAAGCAGGTATAAGGGACTCTCGTTTTATTTTTGGGCTTGCGCCTTGTTGCTGGTCTTGGGCCGTACGTTCGATTTTGTCTTTTTGCACGGGAAAGGAAATGAAAGAAGTATTGTTGTGCTGGGTGTCGTTTCAATCGTCTTTTGTGCTATCCAGTTTGCTTTTGGAAAATGGCTGGGCAGTAAATATGGAGATGCTATGGCCGGAGGACAGCTGCTGGGACAAAAAAATACGGCTTTCGGTATTTGGATGTCCAATATGTATCTGAATCCGTTGGCGTCAATTTTTATGGCTTTTTATTCAATCTGGCAGAATGTTTTTAACAGTTGGCAATTATGGCAAAAGGACCATACTCCAGCTGAAACCAAGACTAATTCAGCCGATTAACACAGAATTTCCAAATACTCTCTTTTAAACCAGGTAATCTGACGTTTGGCATAACGTCGGGTATTGACTTTGATTTTCTCAACGGCTTCATCTAAATTTATTTGATGGTCAAGAAAAGCAAAAAGTTCTTTGTAACCAACAGTATTTAACGAATTTAGATGTTTGTAAGGATAAAGAGACCTGGCTTCGTCCAATAAGCCTTGTTCCATCATCTGATCCACTCTGCGGTTGATGCGGTCAAACAGAATTTCGCGTGGACGGTTCAGATAATATTTCTGAATGTCAAAATTGCGCTTTTTGGATGCTTGAGTGAGCCATTCAGAATAAGGTTTTCCTGTTTGCAGGGAAACTTCTAATGCCCGCATCATTCGCTTGTGGTTGGCAAGGTCGTTCTTCTCGCAAAAAGCAGGATCCAATCGCCGTAATCGCATTCGTAATGCTTCAATTCCTTCTTTTTCGTATAACTCAATCACTTGTTGACGAATGTCTAAATCCGGGTCAGGGAGATCGTCAATGCCTTTGCAGACAGCATCAAGATATAAACCGCTGCCGCCGGTCATAATCACGATGTTGTTTTGTGAAAAAAGGGTTGGAAGTAGCTTTAAAACATCTTGCTCAAACTTGGAAACACTGTAGTAATCGTTAATGGATAGGTGCCCGACAAAATAATGCGGTGCTGCTGCCAATTCTTCTTCCGTGGGAAAAGAAGTGCCGATTCGCATCTCTTTGTAAAATTGACGTGAATCGGCAGATATAATGCTTGTTTTGTATTCTTTTGCTATTTCAATGGCATAACTCGTTTTTCCTACGGCAGTAGGTCCACCAATGACTATGAGCGTTGGCTTGTTAATAGCTTCCAAATTCATCAATGCTTCCTAAATCAAGTTGGTCTTCTTCGTTAAAACCGTCTTCAAATTCATCAAATAAATCATCATTGTTGAGGTCTTCCAAAAGTTCATCAGGATCAGGAAGATGACCGTTCTTTATGGATTTTGGCAGCTCTTGCTCTTTATGCGTACAACGCGGATAAACCGTGTCGTCATCTGCCTTGGCCACTTTCATCAATTCGATATAGAAAACTTTCGGGTTCAGAAAATCATACTCATAAAGAATATGTTGGTGAGGATCTGAAATCATTTTGTTCAGTATGCTATCCTTCATGATGAATTTCGGAAGATGCGTTTTGGTAGCGTAGCCGTCTTCTTCATCATATTCCGGAGTATCTGCAACTTCATCATCCTTCATATCAATCAAGGTGATTTCATTTTGCTTGTTCCATTTGGAATCACAAAGTGAGAAGGATGCTAATTCATTGCCTTCCAATCCAATAGACTGATACAGAATTTGATGGAGCGATTCAAAATTGTCGTTGGATAAAATTTCAATATCACGAACGAAATCCTCAACCTCGTCAAAATAAACTCTGAACTTATAATAAAACATGACGAATTTTTTTTAGGGTTATTCCATAATCATATTGTGGAAAACGTTGGTGACGTCTTCGTCTTCTTCAATTTTTTCCAACAATTTTTCAACTTCTTCTTGTTCTTCAGGAGCCAATTTCTTCATATCGTTTGGAATTCTTTCAAATTTGAATTCCTTGATTTCAAACTTGTTGTCTTCCAAATATTTCTGAATCGGTCCAAAGTTCTGGAATTCGGCATAGATTACGATTTCGTCCTCGTCCTCAAATAATTCGTCAATACCGTAATCAATGAGTTCCAACTCCAATTCTTCCAAATTGACATCGTCTTTTTTTACAACGGTAAAACGGCATTTTCTGTCAAAAAGGAAATCCAACATACCTGAAGTACCCAAAGCACCACCCAATTTGTTGAAATAACTTCTGATATTGGCAACCGTACGCATGTGGTTATCTGTTGCGGTTTCAATATAAATGGCGATGCCGTGAGGTCCGTAACCTTCGTAAAATACTTCCTTGTAATCGCTTGTGTCTTTTTCAAGGGCTTTTTTTATGGCTCTTTCCACATTTTCCTTAGGCATGTTTTCTGACTTGGCATTCTGCATCAGAAGACGAAGCCTCGGATTCATACCAGGGTCAGGTCCGCCAGCCTTAACGGCCATTGTGATTTCTTTTCCCAGTCGGGTAAAGGTTCTTGCCATATTACCCCAACGTTTAAATTTTCTTGCTTTTCTAAATTCAAATGCTCTTCCCATAGTATGTATTTTTTGGAAATTATACTTTATATTTTTTTGAGCTGCAAATATACAAATTTTTCCCACAAAATTTTTGGAAAATTTTCATGCAGGATGAAATTTCAAAATTTGCCGCTCATGAAGAATCTTTTATGGCAACTGATGTGAAATTTTTTCCAAAAAAAAATTATTTTTATCGTTAGTGATTTTTTTATTTGAAAATAATTCGTATCTTTGCAATGAATTTAAATTTGTAATCAATACAAAAATGAGAAAGGGAAAAACTATTCCGCAGTATCTTGAGAAATTCGGCATCAGGCCCTCTGTGCAAAGAATTGCGATAGCTGAGTACCTTATGAAATATCGAACTCATCCTACCGCTGATGAGATTTTTGCGGCGCTTTCTTCGCAAATACCTACATTGTCAAAGACTACCGTGTATAATACCTTGAAAATATTCGCCGAGAGTGGGGTGGCTACTATGCTCGTTATTGATGAGAAAAATATTCGTTTTGATGGGGAAACTAAACAACACGCTCATCTGAAATGCAAAAAATGCGGTAAGATAATGGATGTGATGGACTGTCGTTTGCCAAGATACCGGCGAAAGGATTTTTTCGTGCTTGAAACGCAGGTGTTTTTTCTCGGTTTTTGTGAAGATTGTATGTCAAGTATAAGTCAAAATATCAATAACTAAATTTATCATTAACTTAAAATCAAAAAAAATGAAGAAAAAATTTGTATGCCCTATTTGCGGCTATGTTCACGAAGGAACTGAAGCTCCTGAAAGATGTCCTCAATGTAAACAAATTGTTGAATGGAAAGTATTGGATAACGAAGCTGGTTTAAATTTCGTTACTGAACACGTTATCGGCATCGCTAAAGATACTGATGACCAAATGAAGAAAGATTTGAATGCTCATTTTATGGGTGAAGCTACCGAAGTGGGTATGTATTTGGCAATGAGTCGTCAAGCTGATCGTGAAGGTTATCCGGAAATTGCGGAAGCCTTCAAACGCTATGCTTTCGAAGAAGCTGAACATTGCGCTAAATTTGCCGAATTATTGGGTGAAGTGGTTTGGGATACCAAAACCAATCTCGAAAAACGTATGGTGGCAGAATGTGGCGCTTGCGAAGACAAAATGCGCATTGCTAAACGTGCCAAAGATTTAAATTTAGATGCTATTCACGATACCGTTCATGAAATGGCTAAGGATGAAGCACGTCACGGAAAAGGTTTCGAAGGCCTTTTCAACCGTTATTTCAAGAAATAGTCTTTGCTTTTCTGAATATGAAAACGGGACACCTGCTGGAGCCCCGTTTTTTTATGCTTGAATTGATTATTCGTCTTCGTTTAGCACTTTAATGCCTGGAAGGGCTTTCCCTTCGAGATATTCCAACATAGCGCCGCCACCAGTGCTGATGTAGGAAATGTAATCGTTCAAATCAAATTTTGTGATAGCCGCAATAGAATCACCACCTCCGATAAGAGAATAGGCACCAGAAATGGTCGTTGTGGCAACGGTCAAAGCGATGGCGTGGGTGCCGTTTGAAAAACGCTTCATTTCAAAAACGCCCAACGGACCATTCCATAAAATGGTTCTTGAATTTTTGATAATGTCGGCAAACATTCGGATGGTTTTGGGACCAATGTCCATTCCTTCCCAACCATCTGGAATATGGTTTTGTGTGGTCGTATAAGTGTTTGCGTCTTCAGCATATTTGTCTGCACAAATATTGTCAATCGGCAGATACAGGTTGATGCCTCTTAAGTGTGCTTTTTTAACAATTTCTTTGGCGACGGGAACCATTTCGGGTTCAAATAAAGAATTGCCAATTTTAACACCAAGGGCATTCAAAAAAGTATAAGCCATTCCGCCACCAATAATCAAGTTGTCAACTTTATCTAATAAATTGTTCAGGATATTGAGTTTGCTTGACACTTTTGAACCACCGATAATGGCAGTAAAAGGTGTAATAGGATTTTGAAGTACGTGGTCAAGATTGGCTGCTTCATTATATAGTAAATAGCCGGCATAACTCTTGCCAGGAAAACATTTGACGATGGTGGCAGTGGAAGCGTGCTCGCGGTGGGCAGTGCCAAAAGCATCGTTGACATAGCAATCGCCAAGACTGGCAATGGCTTTGGCAAATTCCATATCACCTTTTTCTTCTTCCGCGTGAAAACGCAGGTTTTCTAATAAGCCAATATCTCCGGGTTTCATAGAGGCAATCCTGTTTTTGGTTTCAGGATCTAAAACATCTCCTAAGAAAATAACGGTTTGACCTAAAATTTCAGAAGCTTTGCCTACAATGTGCTTAAGCGAAAATTTGTCGTTGACTTCGCCTTTCGGACGACCAAGGTGGGACATCAAAATGGCAATGCCGTCTTCTTCGGTAATGGTATTGATGGTTTCTTTTGTCCTTTCAATACGGGTTGTGTCGGTAACTTCAAATTGTTCGTTCAAGGGAACATTGTAATCTACACGGATTAAAACCTTTTTCCCATTAAAGTTGGTTTGGTCAATTGATTTCATAACTATTCGTATTAAATTTTTACTATAATAATCAAATGTTATTTTTTGTCTATAATTAATGCGTCTGCCACGACTTCTGCCACAGATTTGATTTCCACATTGAGTTTGTAGTGGTGATTGATTTGGATAAGCTGGTCAACGCAGTTGTGACAAGGAGTGATGACGACGTTGGCGCCGGTAGCTTTAATTTGTTCGGCCTTGATTTCTCCGACTTTGAGTCTTCGGTCGTTATACTCACTCATAGCCAACATTCCGCCGCCGCCGCCGCAACAGAAATTGTCGTTTCCGTATGGATTCATCTCAATCAGTTCTGGAATCACGCTTTTGACGACATAGCGCAGCGAATGGAATAATCCGCCATTACGTGTGATGTTGCAGGGGTCGTGAATGGTGTATTTTTTTGTGTTAAGATTTTTATCTACTTTGATAATACCTTTTTTTAAGTATTCTTCAATGAGCTCAACCAGGGTAATCATCTTAAAATCAGGATGTTGTTGTAAGTAGTTGGGTGCTTCCCAACGAAGTGCGCGCGATCCGTGTCCGCATTCGCCCAAAACCAAAGTCTTGCAACCCAATTTCTCCATTTCGTTGAACATATTTTTCGCAATTTGAGTCGCTTCCTGATCATTCCCGGAAAAATAGCCATAGTTTGTTACATCATACATCTTTGAAGATAAGGTCCAGTTGGCTTTGGCTGCGTATAAAATCTTGGCGGCAGCAGCAATAGAAAGCGGGAAAAATTTAGGTTCGCGGGGATTGAGCGTGTAAAGCATTTCCTTCCCGCTTTCATTCAATGGAATTTTCGCATTCTCGTCCTCTACATCATCTTGCAAATCTTCTTCCATCCATTGGATGGTGTCAACATATTCTTCCTCCGGAATGCCCATATTATTGCCTGTGTTAATGGCTGCATCAACAGTGGCTTGCAAGGTCTTGGGAACATAGCCCATAGCTGCCAGCATCCTGCGACCTGTGCGGACAATAAAGGGAATGTCAACGCCAATGGAACAATGTTTGACACAACGTCCACACATCGTACAAGCTCCATATAACGAATCGACCATTTCTTCAATCATCTTGTCGTCCAAATCTCTCGCATTGACCAGAGCCGGTGCGGTTTTCCCGATGAAAGTACAGTATCTGCGGTAAATGGAAGCAACGAGATCAACTTTTTTCCCGGGAATGAATTTGGGATCATTAAAAGTTTTGTAGAACATACAGCTTGTTCCGCATAAACCACAGTGAACACAAGCATTAAGATGTGTAACTAATTTGCTATCAACCTTCGGTGATAAAAATTTTTTTGCTATTTGTATATTATTTGGGTCAATAGTATTCATAAATGAATATTTTTTTGCAAAGATAACTAAAACTTTGATATTATGCAAATAATATCTTTGAAATAAAAAAACGCCGTCGAAATGTCGGCGGCGTTTCTATGAGAGAGAAGAAATTTTTTATAAAAGTGAATCTTCAAAGTCTGAAAGCTTTATTTTAAAGTAATATAACTTTCTCCCAAATAAGTATTGTCTGTAAATACTTGAACAATATATTTCCCTTTGATTGCCTTGTCATTTTCTCTGATATTCCACACCAAAGAAACATTTTGGGCTTTGTTATCATAATTGATTGTGGTTTTTGCGGTGTATTGCAAACGCTGGCCGTTATTGACAAAAGTATAGAAATCTCCAGCCCCTGGAGTTAATACTCTGCCGGTTTCTGGAAGGGCAATACGGCAATAAAGATTAACTGGACCTGCTGGCAAAAGTGAGTTCTCAGCCAATGTTAACGTGGTTTTTAACGCTTTGGCACGACCGGCTCTGTCAGTTTCAACTTCAGTTCCTTTGGCTTTGTAAAATACGGCACGGCTATGAATATTATATGCTTTGTGAACTGCGGCACCGGAAATGCGAGTGTTCAAACTGTCTTTGTGTCTTTGAAGAAGGTTCTTCTCTTCACGCGTTTGTGCTAAAGTTTCTTTAACTTGAGAATTTTCTTCTTTCAAAGCCTGGTTTTCAGCATATAATTGGTCAATTTCGGTAACATATTCTTGGGCAATATTCTGTAAACGCTGAAGTTGTCTCTTGATTTTATTGTAGTCGCCTTGAGAAGCAATCAACTTCTGAATTTCGGCGGCATTGGCCATAATGGTACTGTCTTTTTCACTGAGTAAATCGGACAATTCGCCGTATTCGCTTTTAATTTTTTCATGTTCTGCCAATAATGAATCCAATTCGGCTTGCAGATTCTCGTTCTCTGTGGTTACCTCAGTGTATTCTTGGTTGAAAACGGGTTTTGCAAAAAATCCGAAGTATAGTGTTGTAAATAAAAGAATTGCGCATAATGCTCCTAAAATAATAACCCATTTTTTTAATGGATTTTGTTCGTTTCTTTCGTGTGTGGTTTCCATTTTTTTTGTATTTTTGAATCTCAAAAGTTAGAACTGCAAAGATACTAATTTATTATGCTATATGAACAAATTTGATGAACTTTTAAAAAATTTTATTGCTTTTTTCTATCCTCGTTCTTGCATCGCTTGTGGTGATGCGTTGCAAAAAAATGAACAACACTTCTGTTTGTCTTGCTTGATGCACTTGCCTGAAACCAATTTTCATCTAATGGAACAGTCTCCCTTGGATTTAATTTTTTCGGGACGTGTGCCAGTGGAAAAGGTATCCTCAATGCTTTTTTATAAAAAAGGAAATCCGGTTCAGCATATTTTGCACGCCTTGAAATATAAAGGAAATAAAGAAATCGGCGCTTTTTTAGGAGAAATATATGGACAGCAATTGATAAAAAGTGAATATTATCAATCAGTTGATTGCATTCTTCCGATTCCGTTGCATCCCAAGAAATATAAAATCCGTGGCTATAATCAAAGCGAATGCATTGCTATGGGATTAAGCAAAAGTATGAATATACCATATTATAATAATGTGTTGTTGAGAACGGAATATACAGAAACGCAAACAAAAAAGAGTCGTTTTAACCGTTGGGAAAATGTTAAGGATGTGTTTGTCGTGGATGATGCGGAACCAATTAAAGGAAAACACGTGCTTGTTTGTGATGACGTGTTGACTACGGGGGCTACGATGGAAGCTGCCATTATGAAAATCAAACAGGTGGAAAATGTGCGCGTCAGTGTTGTAACTTTGGCCTGTGCCAACTAATTTATCTGTTGGTGACAATGGTAATGGTGCCGTGTAAGGGATGAATGATGGATCCCTGCAAAGAGTATAAGTAAACGTCGCAACTGTAAAAATAGGTGCCGTCCGAGCATTTTTCCTTGCTCAGATAGTCTCGGCCATCCCAATTGATGTCGGCATCATTCGTATGAAAAACTTTTCTGCCCCAACGATTGTAAATCGTCATATCGATTTTTTCAACATTATGATAAGGCTGATACGGTTGGAATAAGTCGTTAATTCCATCATTATTGGGCGTAAAAGTATTGGGTAACCGATAATCCATACATTCGTCAACGTCAATGCAGATTTCGGCTGTGCGTCCAGATAAATTGTAGTTGGAATCAATGGCTGCCAACGAAAAACATCCGGTAACATACGGAAGATTGCTTAGAGTATATTCACAATGACGTCCGTCACAAAAACTTCCGTCGATGGAATCAATGATGGAAAATTCATCATTGATTTGCCTTTTAAAATATATGTAAAAGGTTTTAACCTCTGCTGCCGCTTCAGAAGTGGAAAAATCCCACTTGAAAAATACAGACTCACAATCTGTAGTAATGTCAATGGTTGGTATTTCAGGAGGAATATTGTCAATGGGAATGGCACAAAGTCTTTGAGAACGATTGTATAACGGATAAATGCTGTCTGGCGCAAAATAACCGCCAACAGATTGAACGTAATAACAATATTCTTTTTTGTTTTCGAGATTTTGATCAATATAGTATTGATTGCTTGTTTCGCCAATGGAATCCCACGAATGTAAATCTTCATTTAATCTATGTACAATATATTTAGTATTATTCCACGAAACATCTTCGTTCCAGGACAACTTGAGTTGCCTGTCCATTGATTCAATATAAAGGTAAATAGATGAACTGGGGTCGGAACTTTCTATATATTGCATACTGTTGTTTGCCATTCCATAAAAATCAATCCGATAATAATAATCACTGTCAATGGTATTAATATTGTAATCAGTATAACTGGTGTCGAAAATAGAAAAATTGGTGTCAATGACCATAAAATTTCCTTCATTTTGCCTTGAACAACGGAATATGCGGTATTGAAATTCAGGGCCAAATTGCAGACTGTCAAATTCTGTAGGTCGAAGCCATTGAATATGGATAATGCCATCGTTTTGATCGGTTTCCTCCACATCAACATTAGTCAGAATGGGAGCATCTTTGGCTAAGTGAGCGCAGGTTTCATTAGAAACATAACTTTCCGCTCCATCATCAAAAAATGCCACGATGCGATAACAATATTCATTACCGTGCAATAGTGGAACCGTGCTTCCGTCATCAATAAAGGAAGTTTCCATTATATTATTAATGGTGTGGATAAGATAATAACCGGCATCATCAGGCATTCCAACTTCACATTCTCCCGGTTCAAAAGGATTGCTTCCGTTACGACGGTATATTTTAAATCCCTTACCATTGGTGCAATTGTAAAAATCCCAATTTAAATGGATTTCATTTCCGACGGCTTCCGCTTCGAGGCTTTCGGGTTCCGGCGCGACGATTCTAATTGAAATCGTCTTAAAAGTGCTTAATTCAACTTGAGGTCCATTGTCTTTTGCCTTCAAATGCACGCTGTAAGGAGACGCGCTGATATGATGACATTGCGTGTTCCACATAAAGTTTGAACTGGCAGGAGAATGACCATCTACGATATCGTGGAAGATAGCAGCGGATGGAGACGCGTAAAAACAAGAACCTGTTGCACTCAAGGATACTAAGCCGTTGTCGGGATCGCTCACTGTAATGGGCATATCAATTCTTTGTCCAGCTGTCACACAAGTGTCGTGGGCAGTAATGACTGGAGGACGATTGTCGCACGCCACAATCGTGATTTGCATATCGCGAACCACACTGCCTATCAGTATGCCACTTCTCCATTCTTGAATAAGTATAGCGATGTTATATTCACCCACCATAGTTGGACTATCCCATACCAAATCACCGGTAATAGGATCAATGCTGATGGAATGAGTGGCATTGGGCAAAGTGTATCCTGGAATGTCTTCGCCTTCATAACCTCTACAAGTAATTAAACTGAACGACAGACTGTCTCCGTCGGTATCATACGCACCAGGATTGTGGCAATAGGGAGTATTTAAACAGCCATTGTCAATAGGCGGAAACAACAATTGCGGTGAATTATCCGCACCCAAAAACGGATTAATGATAAGTGTTGTTTCAATATAAAAAGGGATATTTACAGAATTCGGAATGTTGACAATACCTGCATTTCGGTTGGGATCTTCGAAAAAAATGGAATAAACTCCATTTCCCGCATAAGTATGATCGGATATATATATGTTTTGACTTATATCGTTTCCCAGATTATTTTTTACTGCTCTGATGATGACAGAAGAACTTCCATCTCCCCAAAACACTTCTATTTCTGGTCGGTCGGCAGGACTCGGAGTATAGGTGTAGGTAACAATGGTAAATCTATAGGTTAATCCCGAAATGTGTTCGTAAGTAATTTCTCCCGACCGCTGATGGGTTGCCCAAAGAGGTATAGTTAAAATAGACAATATAGTATATAGGAGAAATTTTTGCACTTTATTGATGATTTTTGAGTTTGCAAAGGTACAATTTTTTTAAATATCGAAGAAATGATAGAATAAGTATTCTGAAAGATGCATTTTTTACCTTCAAAGGTTGTTAGTTTAGAAATCGTTTTTTGTACAAGAAATGGGAAAAGTTTCCAAAACGGGTGTCCGAGGGGGTGTGGAAATGGCAAAAAAAGGGTAAAAAAAGGGGGCGTGAACAGAAAAAAGGCGGGCAGGTTAAATTTTTT
>JAZLHE010000058.1:0-7464 GCA_045616665.1 Bacteroidales bacterium
CGTAAGTGGTACGCATGTCGGCGCCGCTCTGCACGGCAAAGCTGTCGCGCGTCCGCACCTCGGACATCACCCACTGCCGCTGCGGATTGTCGTAGGAGGAGGGTGTGAGGGCGTAATCCACAGTAAATCCGCTTCCCGTAAAGTTGCGCACACGGCGAAGCAGGTTGGCCTTGCCGCCTTGGTTGAAGCGCACCTTCAAGATGTTTTCGTTGTCGGAAGAGACGAAATCGGGCAGACCGTCGCCGTTGATGTCGGCAAGCGCGGCTTTCTCGCGGTTGAACGAGTGCCCTCCCGAGGCGTTGAGGCTGCCGGTGATTTTGACAAATCCCCATGTAAAGCCAGCTGTAAATCCGGCACTTAGATTTTCGCTGTAGTTTTCGCCAAAGCTGATTTTGTCAATGTTGGGAAAATTCATCTGCGTTGTCCAATTGCCGTTGCCTTTGTTGTAATTTACGAAAACGACACCGTTTTGCTCTGTAATGCAGTCGGGCAGACCGTCGCCGTTAACATCCTGATACACAGAGGACGAGCTGTTTGCCGAAAGGTTGAGTCCTATACCGCCGCTTATGCTTCCGTCCACCACGTTGAACAGGGTCATACTTATAGGCGAGGCGCCCAGGGAGCCGCTTCGGCTTTCGCCGCCACGCAGTTCGCCCATGTTCCAGCTTTCGGCGTTAAGCAGGCCGTAGCCAACATTCAACGACACGTTTCCGTCATTGTAAACCATATCCGGCAGACCGTCGCCGTTCACGTCGAGCCATCCTTTTACAGAATGGTTTTTGGCCTTGGTGCTGTTGGCGGAGCCGTTGCCGGAGGTGGTGAATTTGGCTTTTCGCGGGGCGTTGGAGGTGGTGTGTCCAGTCTTGGGGTAGTCGCGCCCGAAACTGCCGCCTTTGGCGTGGGTTTCGTCCGACGTCCTGACATCTTTATATAAAGGGGTCAGCCTTCCCAAACCGCCCCACGGCATACTGTACTGCACCGAGTTGCCGCTCACCACGTCAGGGTAGCGGTCGCCGTTGAGGTCCAGATAGTCAATACTTATGTAATTGGTTGTGCGGGAGCTATTTATGCCGTATGAGGAAGCCAACGTAAAACCCACGTTCAACGGATGCGAGCGGCTCTCTTTCTCCACGAAATTGGCGTTGCCTCCGCTGACTTTCTGAGGGATAGGACTGTCCATCTCTTCCATCAGGTTCGGGTCGGTCCCTTGAGGCAACGTGGTGGCAATCCTGCGTACATTGCTCATCATCATACCCCAGACATGCGAGGTGTTGCCGAATCCCGTCCAGCCTTTCGTTATGGCGTTGGCGGTCATGGGGACAAGGCGCGTCGTGCCTCCGACAGGATTGTAACTTCCAGCCAACATGTTGCTTATGTCATTGTACGAAGAGTCTGTTACAGCCGGCAACGGGTTGTTGCCCGCCGTGCCGTATGCATTGTAGTCAGGCACGATGAGCTGGTCGAACAGTATTGGGCTGCCTGGGGCGTCGGTGCTGTCGTTTAGGTAAGCGAACTGTCCCCAGCCTCGGTACAACGGTCCGAAAAGATCGTGGTAAACATTGTTGAATTGGTTGAATATCAGCAGGTTGGGTATAAGGTCATAATGCACCGTCTCTTTTATCAGAGTGTCGCCGGGGTTGGGCGTGAAATCTATTGCGGGATAGGATGTCACGGCGTTCCATTGTATGCTGTCGCTGTGCAGTGCAGCGACGACTATCTTTATGCTGTCGTCTTTCGCTACAGTCATCTGCATGGTTATCAGGACGTTGCGGTTGGAACGCAGGGTATCGAGGCGGACAAGGGCGTTGTTCTTGTATACCTTGTACAACGCGGTGTCGCCGCTTGATAAAGAGGGGTTGTCTTTCAAATGCACCGTTCCTGCTGTAACGGCTTGGAAATAAGACTTGTCCGTCATGACAAAGTCTTCGGCGGAATTGTATCTGTTTCCGGGTCTGCCGTAACGGTCGTTGTCTTGCGGTATGTCGTTGTATTCTATCGTATTGACCCACAATATATTGTCGGAGTTCCGGTTGCTCTTGGAGTTCAGACGGAACATCAGCACGTCGCCCGCTGCCACATACAGTTGCGTGTTCTTGGTGTGCTGGTCGTAGTCGTCTTTGGACAGCTCTATGCTCCACAGAGTGTCGCTCATAGGGGACTGGAGGCGGTCGTTCATGCATGTTACGTTGCTTTCGTGCTGTATGCTGCACCAGACACCGTCGGCGTTGTGCGGGGTGTTTCCGCTGTTGTCCATCTGCAAGGTGCTGGTTATCTGTATATTGCCGTTATTCGGGGCAACCCACACCCGAACGGCGTCCATCTGCGGCTCGCCACTGCCTTCGCAAATGGGTGTAAGTCTGTAACAGGTAAACTCTTTCGAGAGATAGTTGTACTCGATGTAATGTCCACTCCCGCGGAAACATTCCTCGCAGAGGTCTTCCAGTCCCGAGGATGTCATTATCAAGGCTATCTCGTTGTCCGTCAGCTCTTCTCCACCCAGCAGACGCTCCATCAGCGGGGCGTAGGTTTCGTTTATCGCACCTTGGCAGACTTCCTCTCTCTCTATGTGGCACAGTATGCTGTCGCTCACGGCACCGTCGTGGATAATGCGGCCGCAAGGCATGGAGCTTGTGCTTACCGTGCCGTCGGCCGCCGCGGTGGTGTTGAAAGTCGGCACTCCGTCCTGCAACTGGTTGAATTTCACTCCGTCGGGGGAGACGAGGTCGGGGAGTCCGTCACCATTCACGTCGGAGAAATAAATCCTTGTGCGGCTTTTGTCGGTGCCGTACGAGCCGTTGACGCCCGCCACTCCTGCGGACAGCTGTATGCCCCACGTGGAGCTGAAACTCTTCTCTTCCAAGAACTCGTCTATGCCCTCGATCTTTTCTGCAGTGGCGTAGTGGTGTGTGGTCTCGCTGTCGCGTATGTGTTTGCGGTAATATACTCCGTCGGACCTTCTGAAAACCTTGTCGGGAAGGCCGTCGCCGTCAAGGTCCATAAGTGTCAGCAAACCGGTGCTTTTCGACCAGTTCGCATTGTAGTTGCCTCCTCCGGAGAAAGACGTCAATGCGACATTGGGACCACATCCGACACCGGCACCTCCGCCGACGCCGAGGCTTTCTCCGCTGGTCGCTCCCAAGGCAGTGGCACTGCCCTTTCCGGACTGGTTGAATGGGTCTGTCAGAAAGTTTGAATGAACATGGTCGTCCTCCAAATCTATGGTTGTCTCATCCCCGAACTGATGAGCTGCGTCGGGAGCGTTGTAGTAGTCGAAAGCATAGTACCAGATGTTGGGACGGTCTTGGCTGAAAATGTATGAGCGCAGTCCCGTCGCATGTATCGCAGTTATCTCATTGTCAATGATTTGGTTCTGGTTGTGTTCGGTGGAGTCCACCAGTCCGAATCCGTACAGACGGTTGCGGTACATTGTGCTGTCGCCGTTGTCGTAGCCGAAAAGGTATGCCCCGATGGTGCGGCCGTCATACTTGATTTTCACTGTTTTGAGCAGGCGGCTGTTGTTTTTCCGGAAACCGTAGCGGCAGTCGTTCTGCCTGCCTGCGGCGGCAGCTTCGGTCTCGAAGACCACGTCGTAAAGACCCATGTTCGAACCGTGTCCGGTGTAGTTTATCTGCGAGAGGCTCACTTCCCTGCCGTCACCGATGGAATGGTCTGTATAATAATACCTTACGACATTGCCGTAGGGGTCGCGGATTTCGGTGAGATACCACTCGGCTATCCGGCCGCGGTTGTCGTGGAGGGTGGCCGCAGTTTCCATGGCGTCGGCGACATGGCTTTTGCCGTAGAAATATTTCACGCCGTTGCGGTCGGTAATTTCCCACCAGTATTCCGACGGGTGGCCGCCTTTGCGAACGATGCTGTCGAAAGCTCCTTCGATGCGTGGGAAGAATTGTGTGCCGGATGGCTTGCGGCTCTGCCACGTGTTGGTGCGGTGGGGCATGGGGTCGAAAAGGCCGCTGTTGTCCTTGGTAACCAGCTGGTTGCCGTTGTAAAGGTATATGTCGCTCTCTTTGGCGGGATTGTAGCGCGGTACGCCCCAGCGGGTGTCCACGGTGATTTTCGGTGTCGGGATGTCCCAGCCTGTCCCGAGCCAGCCGTCGCCACCAGAGCTGCTGTACGTCAGGACAATGTTTGGCTGCAGGCCGCCACGTCCGGAGGGAACGGCAAGCGGATAGCTTAGTTCGGCGGTGCCGTTGCTGTTGGCCGAGGGCGGCTCTATGAGCGGAAGTTCCATAAGTGGCTCGGCGGCGGGACGCTTGCTCATCGTGGTGGGCACGAAGCCTTCCACTTCAGGGGCTTCGGGCTCCTGCATCACTCCGTTGATGAAGTCGGTGAAATGTGTGGTGAGCGACACCACCTCATGTCTTGCGGTGTCTGTCTCGATGTGTTTCAGGGCTTTCCACTCACGGGCAGTCTCGTCGTAGTAGTAGGTGCGTATGTCGCGGAAACTGTGTCCGGCGGGTATCTTTGCAGGATCGTAGGCGAGGCGGACTGTGGCCCCATCGGGAAAATGTTCGCCGCCGGGCAGAAGCCTGTATCCGGGGAATCTGTCTTCGGAAACGACTTTCATCGTGACGGGTATGGGCGGAAGCTGTTCCCCGTGGAGCGGTATGGCGCAGAATGTCGCAGGCGAACCGGCGGGAATGTTCTTGGCATGGAGCGAAAGACCATGGCAACGTATTTCGACACGGCCTTGTCCGACTGTCGCGACAACGGCTCCGTCTATTTCAACGGCATTGCCCTCGACCCCCTGTGCGGCGACACCGACGACGGCACCCGCCCACAGCAGCATTGTCAATATCACGGCGCGGATCTTCATTCGGAAATTTTTTGCAAATGTACGATTTTTTTTCGGGATTTGCCAAATTAAAACGGAAAATCTTTTTAAATGTACAGGAAACCCTGTTGCGGCGGATCTGCAATTTATATGACGCCTTTTTTTTATTTTTTGTTGAGTTGCATTTTACAGGTGCAGATGTACAAAAAAACGGGAGTTTTCCAAGAAAATCCCCGTTCCGTTTTGTCCGCTGGCGTATCAGTCGTCCCACTGGAGTTCGCCGCCATCTTGCCGCATTGTTTTCTTGCGGGCAGTATGTTTAATGTGTTACGATCCCCAACCATTAGTGTATTTTGCGTCTTATGATGGGGTGAACGTTCGTGTCTGTTTTTTTTAATTTAGATGTTGCCTTTATTATTAATTCTCTTGTAAAATCTTTAGGGTACAAGACACGTTTGTATTCATGAAAACCTATCATTCTAACAACAATCAATGATGTTTCGCATGATATGTTTTCCATACGGAATCGACCGGTGGTATCTGAAACGGCAGTTGCTTTCTGCGGGTATAAGTATATGGCAGCATATGGTTCTGGCATATTTGTTGCGGCATTTAGTACAATACCCTCCAATCGTGTACAATCGCACTTGTTTTTGTCCTGTGCATAAGAAAGGTTATGAAACAGAAAGATGGCGACCGCCAGATACAATAATTTTGTCGTTTTCATGTTCATTCATCAATTTTTGTGCTTGTACTGCCTGCTGTTCTTACAATTCGGTATCTTTCATTTCCATCTGAGTCTGTTGTTTTGTGCCCTTCTCGTTTCAACTCATTCCATTCATTTGCGATTTTATGTTCCCATGTGGTGATGTTGTAGTATTCTTCTTTATTACTCCAAACATCATCTAGCTTTGTTTCTATTCTTTTAAAGTATTCAGAAGCATTGGTCCATGCATTGAAGATATGGCCTATTTCATGTCCTAACCCTGCGGCAGGAGAGAGAACTTTATTGGATTTTGTGTCCTGTATCCCTAAAAAAGGATTAAATAATATCTCCTGCTCTAATGGCACTGCTTCGGTATCGTTTTCATATTGGGCAACCGAAGCATGTGAGAATTCGTCTGTTTTCGTAATAGTTATGGTTAAATATTCTTTGTAAGTAACGTGTTTCAGATCAGTACCCATTGTTTTTGTGTTTGATAGTTTATTCAAGGCTTTTATAGTTTCAGATGTGTATTTGTCAAATCCATTCGTACTCATCCCTGTAGTGTACAATAGTTTTTCTCCCTTTTCATTGACAATCCAAATAGTCTCCCCATCCGGGTCCACGTATTTCACCGGATTCCAAGCGCAATACGCATAAGGACTTAACGAGGGGTACTTATCCGCCATCGGGTCCACACTCAGCCAGCCAATATCCGACCTGTTAAACCTTGCACCGTGGTAGTAGTAGCCCGTTTCGGCATCCCGCTCTTTACCCGTAAAAGTGAAACGCTCGTCGTACGATCCTCTCCATTGTATGACAAATTCTTCACCGTAAGGCTGGTGCAAAAGGAACTGAGCAGGCGAGGCAGTTGGTCTTTGGGTTTTATGTGAAGTGTAAAACGACATTTTACTTTATCTACTACTAATTATCCAAATTCACTTTTTTTATTTCATAAAGAGTAAAATTGTTCACAGTGTATATAAAATCATCAATATCGTTTTCTTTAATGTTGTACAGCAAGAAAAGGCAGTCGCCACGCTTAATTGCCATAGTTACCCTATCGCAATGCAACAACGTGTCAGAATCAAAATACTTGTTCAATTCCTCTGGCTGGGAATCCGGATCATCATCTGGACGATCTTCTGAATAATAGGCATTATATAATGGAACATGACGACTTACTGAATTAAGGTAATCTTGCAACTCCTTTTCTGATGGGTAAGTGCTTAATTCAAGAATTGGTTTCTCTCTATAATCTTCTACATGCGTATCAATAAAAATAATTAAAAACTGGTCATCCTCGAATATAAATGTGTGGACTAATGGATCTGCTCCAATATAATCACTTCTCTTATGTTTAATATAATTGTCATAAGGCAAATTTGCCGAAAAAACAGGATCAACAAAGGGCTGATTATTTCGATATAATCCAGGATATTCTAAATATAATGTTGGGGAGTAATCATTCACCTCAATTCTTTTGCCAACGCTATCAAAGCATATTGTTTTCACATAGTGTTTTTGCGAGAATAACGTATCACATCTCGGAAAAGTAGCATAAGCCAACGAATCAACCAATTTTCCGTTGCGAAAATATCTATATGTGCTTTTTACTGGTTCAAATGTCTGCCCATTGATTGCAGACGGCATCAGTAATAAAGCACACATTAACAATATAAACAAAAACATGTTTTTACCTTTGAATTGCTCTGACATTTTTTTTAAAAGTTTCATAATCCAGTTCTTTCGTAAATGTTCTATATTTGTCGTAAAAACCAATAACCTTTCTTGTCCTTATGCTATCCTTTTTGCCGCCACCGAACACATCTCTTCCCGACAAATCCATTTGTATGTATTTATACCCCAAAATAATTCCAAATTTATCGCCAATTTCCCTTTTATCTAATTCTGAGGGGTACGCGTTGCTTATTGGAAGTGCATCAGAATAACTCTTATTCTTGCA
>JAZLHE010000059.1:0-30264 GCA_045616665.1 Bacteroidales bacterium
CGTCTGCCAGGGTGAACCATACGTCGGCCACGGGTTCAATATCCCGGCGGATTCCACGATGACACCGCGCGTCATCACGGAGACGGTGTGTACACCGTCTCTACGGACGGGCTGCGATTCCTGTACCATTCTGACATTGACGGTAAATCCAGCCTATGCCATCGACATCGAGGACGAGGTTTGCGAGGGTGAGGCATACAACGGTCACGGATTTCATCTCAACGCCAACCAGACCTTAGGTGCGGATGTGCTATCCCTGTCTCAAACCTACACCTCCACCCGGGGTTGCGACAGTACTGTCAACGTCCAGTTACGGGTCGTTGACACGGATCTTGAAATCATTTCTCTCACGGAAGACTTTTGTCAAAACGGCTCAATCGAATTGTCCGCCATCACCACTTTAGAAAACTTCGTCTGGAGTACTGGGGAACTAACCCAGAATATCATTGTCAATCAACCTGGCGCCTACGTGGTTACTGCCTCTACCGATCATTGCGAAGCGTCAAGAGAATTCACTGTCGAGCCGTGCAGAGTCAACATCTATTTACCGAATGCAATTACGCCTACTAATGCAGACGGAATCAACGACTACTTTTGCATCGACCCCTATACTCAGCAATCACTTCTCGATTTTGAAATCATTATTTACGACAGATGGGGAGAAGAAGTGTTCCACTCCACGGATAAAGACTTCAAATGGTATGGCGAAGTAAACGGTAGAATCAATGCGAATATTATGTACGTTTATATGATTAAATGCACCATTGTAAATGATGGCTTTTATATTTTTAGAGGAACCGTGACGGTTTTGTAGCATTTTTACTTTTACTAATTGAAGCCAATATTAATTTTTACATCTATTTTAATGTCACTTCCAAAATTTTTGCGTAAGTTTGCCAAAAATATTCATTTCCGCTATGGAACAGATTTACGAAAAATTTTTAGAACACCCACGGATTTGCACGGACACGCGCAACATTATCCCCGACTCTATTTTTGTCTGCCTGAAAGGCGAAAACTTCGACGGCAACAGTTTCGCCACGCAGGCTCTTGATGCTGGTGCGGCTTTCGTCATCACCAACCGCAAAGACCTGTCCGACAATCCCCGATGCATTGTTGTGGATGACACCTTGCAAACCCTACAACAATTAGCCAAATACCATCGGGAACACTTGAAAATACCCGTCATCGGCATTACAGGGACCAACGGCAAAACCACCACTAAGGAATTGGTATCCACCGTCTTGTCAAAAAAATACCGCATCAGTTTTACACAAGGCAATCTCAACAACCACATCGGCGTACCGCTCACGCTGCTTTCCATTCAGCCCGACACGCAAATCGCCATCGTGGAAATGGGAGCCAACCATCCAGGAGAAATTGCGGATTTATGCCAATTATCCCAGCCCACCCACGGCATCATTACCAATATCGGAACTGCCCATATCGAAGGTTTTCTCTCTCAAGAAAACATCATCATCACCAAAAAAGCACTCTATCGCTCCGTCATTGCACGCCAAGGAACTTTATTTGTCAATATTAGCGACCCTGTATTAACGCAAGATTTGGACTATCCGAACCTTTATTCTTACGCCATCAACAACGGTAAAGCAATGGTGAGCGGCGGCATCATCCGCAACGACGGACTGCTTACCATTTCACTCTTTGGGCGCACGGTAAAGACGCAATTGACGGGTGCCTACAACTTGGCCAACCTGCTGTGTGCGGCCGCCGTAGGACGCTATTTCGACGTGAGTGAAAATGATATCTGCGAAGCCCTGGCCAACTACCAGCCCTCAAACCACCGTTCCCAAGTGGAACACCGCGGCAGCAACACCATCATTGCCGATTACTACAATGCCAACCCCACCAGTATGACAGCGGCATTGAACAACCTCTTCAGCATTGACCACCCGCACAAAGTAGCCATTTTGGGAGATATGCGCGAACTGGGAAGCGTGAGCCACGACGCCCACGCCCGCATCATCACCCTTTGCCAAGAACATTCCGTTGAGGCCTACTTCGTCGGCAGCGAATTTCACAAACATTTGGCTTCCGACCCACACAGCTTCGTTGATGTTGATGCCGCCAACGACTATTTCAGCGAGCATTCCATCAACGATGCTCTCATTTTGGTAAAAGGTTCGCGAAGCATTCATTTGGAAAAATTAACCCTCTTGCAATAATGGATACGCCACTGCTCAGCCATTCCCACGTCATCGGCATTATGTCAGGCACCTCGTTAGACGGGGTTGATTTGGCTTATTGCCATTTCAAACAACTTGACAGCAAATGGTTATATGACGTTATCGAAGCCGAAACGGTAAAATATCCGGACAACTTAAGTCTGAAATTGTCACAAGCTATGACAATGACGGCTTTGGACCTGGCATTTTTAGACAACGAATTGGGACGCTTTATCGCACAATCCGTCAACATATTTATGGTTGACTTTAAAGACGATGTGGAATTAATTTCATCTCACGGCCACACCGTTTTTCATCAGCCAGGACTTGGCCTGACCACGCAAATTGGCAACGGAAACATCATTGCCGCCCTCACGGGAAAAGACACGGTTTTTGACCTTCGCACGATGGATGTTGCCTTGGGAGGCCAGGGAGCACCCTTGGTTCCCATCGGTGACGAGCTGCTTTTTGGTCCCTACGACATTTGTCTTAATTTAGGCGGAATCAGCAATTTGTCCTATCGGCACAATGGTCAACGAAAGGCCTTCGACATTTCGCCCTGCAACATCGCCCTTAATTATTTGGCCCAACAATTGGGACATTCGTACGACGCAAACGGCAACATTGCCAAACAGGGCCAGATCAATCACACATTACTACAAAAATTAAATCAATTAGAATATTATCAAAGACAAGACCATAAATCTTTAGGAAGAGAATGGATTGACCGGCATTTTCTGCCCTTGCTGCCCCAAAGCGGAATCAGCATTGAAGACCAGCTGCGAACGGTTTGCGAGCACATTGCCGAACAAATAGCCCGCGTTTGCAATGCCACAAAGGGAAAATCGCTATTGATTACCGGCGGCGGAGCACACAACCATTTCCTTATTGAACTCATCAGACAAAAATTCCAAGGCGAAGTCATCATTCCCGACCGAGTCACCATCGACTTCAAAGAAGCCATAATCTTTGCCTTTTTAGGCGTTCTTCGAGCCAACGGCATCAACAACTGTCTTGCATCTGTCACCGGTGCACAACACGACGCCTGCGGTGGAATCTTGGCTTTAGGCAACAAAAAGAACTGCGTCACCAGCAAATTGTAAAAAAAATGAAACAATACGACCACGCATCGCTCAAAAAATACAACACTTTTGGCATAGAGTGTCAATGTAAAAAATTACTGATTGCTGAAAATCAGCAAGATATAGATACGCTCTTTCAAGAAAAGGTTTTCGAGCATCCGTTTCTCATCATTGGAGAAGGAAGCAACATCCTCTTTACCAAAGATTTCGATGGCAGCGTAATCAAACTTGCCACCAAGGGTCTGGAAATCGTCAATGAGGACGAAGATTATGTTTATGTAAGAGCCGCGGGTGGTGAAAACTGGTCCGATTTTGTAAACTTTACAATCGACAACTTACTTTACGGGGCTGAAAACCTGATTGGCATTCCCGGTTTGGTGGGAAGTTGTCCCGTACAAAACATCGGAGCTTACGGAACAGAAGCGAAAGACATCATCTACCAGGTTGAAGGCCATTATCTTCCCAATGGCGAACCTTTTATATTATATAATGAAGAATGTCGTTTTGCCTATCGGGATTCCATTTTCAAGAACGAACTCAAGGAAAAATGTCTGATCACGGATGTCGTTTTTAGACTTGGAAAAAGGGAAGCATATCGACTCAGCTACCAACAGTTGACCGACAAACTGCAGGAAGGTGGCAAAACACCCAACTTAAAACTCGTGGCTGAGACGGTATTAGAAATAAGAAACAGCAAACTACCCGACATCAAAGTGGTGGGTTGCGCGGGCAGTTTCTTCAAAAATCCGGTGGTCAGTATGGAAAAATTCAACGAACTTTCTTCCAAATTTGACGACTTGGTGCACCATTCCGCACCTGAAGGCATCAAGTTAGCCGCAGGTCAACTCATCGACAAATGCGGTTGGAAAGACATCCGCAGAGGCGATGTCGGCGTATATCCCAAACAGGCCCTGGTCATTGTCAATTGGGGCAATGCCAAAGGGAAAGAAGTCGTTGACTACTACCAGGAAATCATCCAATCGGTACAAGAAAAATTCGGCGTGACCATTGAACCTGAAGTACGCATCATCAAATAAAAAAAATATTTTTTCAAAAGCGATATTTATATCAAAAAAATTTGTACTTTTGCAAACTCAAATCAAAAGAGAACAGAATAGAAAAAATTTAGTGTTATGGCAAAGAAAAATAAAGAAGCAAGACAGCAGGTGATCTTAGAATGCACCGAACAAAAAGCCAGTGGCGTTCCGGGTATGTCAAGATACATTACTACTAAAAACAGAAAAAACACAACTGAAAGATTGGAATTAAAAAAATACAATCCTTATTTGAAACGTGTTACCGTTCACAAAGAAGTTAAATAATAAAATCATATAAGAAATGGCAAAGAAGGTTGTTGCAACATTGAAAAAAGAAGGTGGCGTAGCTTACACACGCGTTGTTAAGATGGAACGTTCACCAAAAACGGGTGCCTACACTTTCAAGGAAGCTGTAGTTGAATCCACAAACGTAAAAGACTTTTTGGCTAAAAAGTAATATTTTGTTTTCATGGTTAAAAAAGTCGAGATGAGCCTTCATTTCGGCTTTTTTTTTGCACTTTCTATCAAAAACAAAATTTAATTTTCATTCTTTGCATAAAATTCAGAACTTTTATGTAAGTTTGCAAAAAAATATAATTTATGGGCTTTTTCTCATTTTTTTCGAAGGACAAGAAAGAAGAACTCAACAAGGGATTGGAAAAATCCAAGGAGAACTTTTTTGCCAAATTAGCCAAGACGGTTGCCGGCAAATCCAAGGTTGACGACGACGTTTTAGACAATCTTGAGGAAGCGCTTGTCACTTCTGATGTCGGAGTTACCACCACCTTGAAGATTATTGAACGTATTGAAAAACGCGTTTCAAAGGACAAATACCTCGGAACGGGTCAGTTGAACGCCATTCTCAGAGATGAAATAGCGGGATTGCTGTTGGAAAACGATATGGAAGGCAAGCAAGACTTTACCATTCCCGACGACAAAAAGCCATACGTTATCTTAGTCGTCGGAGTGAATGGTGTCGGCAAAACGACCACCATTGGAAAACTGGCCTATCAATTCAAGAAAAAAGGATACTCCGTTATGTTAGGTGCGTCAGATACTTTCCGTGCGGCCGCCATTGAACAATTAGAAGTTTGGGCTCAACGCGCCGAAGTTCCCATTGTCACCCAGAAAATGGGCTCTGACCCTGCTGCAGTGGCATACGACACTGTGGCATCCGCCCTCGCCAAAGGCAGCGATATCGTCATTATCGACACTGCTGGTCGTCTGCACAACAAAGTCAATTTGATGAACGAACTGACTAAAATCAAAAACGTAGTTCGCAAATTGGCACCTGACGCCCCCCAAGAAATTCTATTGGTACTGGACGGTTCCACCGGTCAAAATGCTATTGAACAAGCCCGTCAGTTTACCGCTGCTACCGATGTCAACGCATTGGCCATCACCAAATTAGACGGAACTGCCAAAGGTGGCGTAGTGATCGGCATTTCCGACCAATTCCAAATTCCCGTGAAATACATCGGCGTAGGAGAAAAAATCGAACAACTACAAGTCTTCAACCGCGCCGAATTTGTTGACTCACTCTTCCCTGACGCATAGTCCGTATGACCATTACCATTGACCAAGAATCAGGTTTTTGCTTCGGCGTTATCAACGCCATTAAAACCGCCGAAGAATATCTTTCGCAGCACCATCAACTTTATTGTTTAGGTGATATCGTTCATAATAACGAAGAAGTGAAACGATTGGTTGACAAAGGTTTACAGGTTGTCAACAATCAACAATTTGCCCAATTGCACGATACTACCGTTTTAATTCGTGCCCACGGAGAACCACCAGAAACTTATCAACTGGCCAAGCAAAACCACATCACACTCATTGACGCGACTTGTCCTGTTGTTCTCCATCTTCAAAACAACATCAAAAAAGAATATGAAAACAGTGGAAACCAGCGTCAAATACTGATTTTTGGCAAGAAGGGTCACGCCGAAGTAACCGGCTTACTTGGACAAACGCAGCACAACGGACTGGTCATTTCTTCCGCAGAAGACATTGAAAACATTGATTTTCAGCGTCCAGCAACACTTTATTCGCAGACAACACAAGGTTTGGAAGACTATTACTCTCTGATAGAACTCATCAGGCAACGCTATGCCCAATTAGACCACGAAGAAATGTTTTCCTATCACGACACCATTTGCCGCCTGGTTTCGAACAGGTCAAAGCACTTACAACAATTTGCCATCCAACACGACATCATCATCTTCGTTTCCGGAGAAAAAAGTTCCAACGGACTTTATCTTTTTGACTTATGTAAAAAGGCAAATCCGCAGTCGTACTTTATTTCCCATATTGAACAACTGCGGATGTATCATTTTCCGGAGGAACAAAACATAGGCATTTGCGGTGCCACGTCCACGCCGATGTGGCTTATGGAAGAGATCAAAAACTTTATTGAAGTTTCTGCAAAAACGCATTAATCTTATCCATCATAATGCCGATGCGGATATCGAAAGCTTCACGAGTGGCATAACCCACGTGGGGAACGAGCACGCAATTCGGCGCATCGAGAAGCACTTGGTCTTGAGGCAATGGTGGTTCGCATTCGAACACGTCGATACCTGCACCTGCCAAGCGATGTTCTTTCAAAGCATTGGACAACGCATTCATATCCACCACATTACCCCTGGCCGTATTAATCAAGATAGCCGACGGCTTGCACAAAGCCAACTTGTCGGAAGAAATCAGATGGGTCGTTTCGGCAGTCAATGGAACGTGAAGCGAAATGATGTCTGACTCACGCATCAGGGTGTCAAGATCCACATACTTAAACGTATCGTTTTCTAAATCAGCATATTTAGTACGGCTCCAGGCAAGAATTTGGCAACCAAAGCATTGCAGTAATTGTGCCGTTTTTTGACCGATGGCCCCAGTACCAACAATACCGACCGTTTTACCGGAAATTTCGCGACCAAGGAAATTTCTTCTATTGAGCAGATGACGCGTGTCATTATCTAATGCAGTGATATGGCGATACACATCAAGCATCAGGGCGATGGCCAACTCGGCCACGGCCACCGTAGCATAGCCAGCTGCATTCACCACTTCAATATGGTGAGACTTGCAAAAATCCAAATCTATATGGTCCAAGCCGGTAAAAGCCACGGCCAGCAATTTCAGTTTAGGGCACTTGGACAAAGTGGCGGTGGACAACTTAATATTTGAAATAATTACGACATCGGCATCAGCCATTCTTTCGACCAAAACTTCGGGATTTTCGTTTCTGTCCGGGAAACATACAAATTGATGACCTTTACCAGCAAAATCCGAAGCCAGTTGCTCTGCCAAAGCAGGCGTAATACCAATAGGTTCAACAGCAGTAATTTTCATATTTGACAAATTTAATTCATACTAGTTTCACATCAATAAATCAATGGAAGAGGATCGATTGTTTTGCAAACATACATAAAATTTCAGAACAAGTCATCAAGAATTTAGAAAAAAATCTCAGGAACATTTGACAAAAAAAAGACGCTTTGTTCCAAAGCGTCTTTAGATATGATCAAGAACGGGGAATTATTATCCTCGTTTTTCTTTGATACGGGCTTTTTTACCAGTGAGGTTGCGAAGATAGAAAATACGTGATCTACGAACCACACCGTGTTTGTTAACGACGATGTCAGAAATGAATGGGGTTGCGAATGGGAAAATTCTTTCAACGCCGACACCACCTGAAATTTTTCTAACGGTAAAAGTTTTGGTAACACCACAACCGGCGATTTGAAGAACCACGCCTTGGAATTGCTGAACACGTTCTTTTGAACCTTCAACGATTCTGTAAGAAACGGTGATGGTATCGCCTGCTTTAAATTTCGGAAACTCCTTAGTAGTCACGAAATTATCTTCAACATACTGAATCAAATCTTGTTTCATCTCTATCTTATTTTTTATTATTTTTTCCTTTTTTAATTGAGTGTGCAAAAATACAAAAATTTTTAATACACAACACAGTATATTTATTTTTTTATCACAATATTTGACAAATTTTTACCCTTGTCACCAAACAAAAGCGGAAGAAGCTCATATTGAATGATTTGCGGAACAATTTTCAACCACAAGTTTGACTTCGGGATAGAACTTGAAACCGCATTCTGACAAACTCAAAAAAAAACGTTTTGTATTGTTTTTTTTCTTATTTTTGTCGTTTGAGACAAATAAAATATTTATAATACATTATAAGTGCAAATAGTAAAATATAATATTAACATAACACTCTAACAATGAAAAAGTTATTATTTTCTTTCATCGTGCTCATGTTGCCTTTCATTCTATCGGCGCAAATGATGGATACCACCGTCGTTTTCTATGAAAACTTCGATGGCCCTACCATTCAAATGACATCGAGTAACCAATTCCAAGAAACGAACTGGTTTACCGTTACCAACGTCGCGGTTTCACAACCATCTTCTTTTCGTGGAAAATTATACCCTTCGAATGGTAACACCTACTGTCTTACCAGTGCCATCGAGGTTGATAGAACCAAACCTTACGTTTACCTCAAGTTTGACCACATTGGAAAAAGTAATAACAACGACCAATGTTTAATTTCTTATCAGAAATCAACGGGTATGAGCGAATATGGAGACATTCAGTGGGGTATGCACACCAATTTGAATTTCACACAAACCAGTCCGTTCTACCACGGCGGTGCCACCAACATCACCAACGGCAACGTTTCCCAGAACTGGTACACAGACTGGAAGCCCACGCAAGACGCAGCCGTTCCTGACAACAGTTGGTGGAAAACGGAATTGTTTGATTTGACCAGTTTTGTTGCAAGTCAGACAGAAAACAACGAATATTTCCGTATCCGATTTTTGACCAACCACGCTTCAGGAACCGGTTCTGGCACGGACGCTTGCGCCGGATGGTTTTTGGACAATGTTCAGATTATCTATTCAAATGTCGAATTAGTTCCACCTGCCATCACATTGCAGAACCCGACTTTTGTTGGCACCATCAACAACAATACGGGTCCATTCCTCATCAAGGCAAGAATCACGGACAACGACACCGTGAATGTCAATACCATTTTCTTCAAATACGAAACTTCGGATGGCGTGGTAGATAGCATTCCCGCCACGATTACCAGCAATTCCTTTACAGGAGGAAAGCACATTGTAGATTGTCAATGGTCAATTCCCATGCAATGTTACGGCACCACCGTTGATTACCACATCTCCGTTAGCGATGTACACGGCAGCAGCAGCAAGGCCGATTATCAATTTGCGTTAAGAACGACACAGTCCTTGCAAGTCAACGATGCCCAAATGGAAAGTTTCAACGAGCTTCCCATTTATCCTAACTATATGCAAACCGGTCAGTCCTACCCTATCAAAGTCGCATTCCGCAACAAGGGCAAGGCAACCGAGGAAAACCCGAACCACATGACTTCTGCTGTTTTCGGTTGGAGTGTTAACGGAGTCAGCAAGCCCAATTTCTCGTGGACAGGTGATCTTTGCTTGGACTACACCGACACTGTCATTGTGGGCGACCACGTGGCCACCGAAGGTCCCAACTTCATCAAAGTATGGATTATTTCCCGTAATGGCGTATCCCCATTGGCCAACCCTGCCAACGACACCATCCCATACGACGGCTACGCCTGTAGCAGTTCACTTTCAGGAACCTACACTTTAGGTGGTTCTTCTGCCGATTTTCCGACCATAGAATATATGAAAGAACGCCTTCACCGCTGCGGTCTGGTTGGTCCTGTGACCATCAATATCAATGCCGGGACCTATACAGGATTCAATTTTGACGAACAATATCCCGGTTTAGACGGCACCAACACCATAACCTTCCAAGCCGCTCCGGGAGTAGCGACAAGTGACGTGATTATTGTCAACAGCGGCGACAATGCTCCTGTTGAATTTACCGAAATGGCTTACGTAACCATCAGAAACGTTACCATTAGAAACAACGTTGCCGGCCGTTGCGTTGATTTCACCGGTAGATATTCACACCATATCAGCATTGACCATTGTACCATTCAGGGAACGACATCCACGACCAACCCGCTTACCAATTCCGCGGCCATTGGTAGAACAACGGCCGCCACGCCTTTTACCGGAGGTCAAGGGGACAACAACCTCAGCTTCACCAACAACACCATCAGCAATGTCAACTATGGTATCTATTTTGTTGGAGGCAGCAATGCCGCTTACAAAGAAGAAGATTTCACCATTAGCGGCAACACCATCAACAGCACCGTTGGCGGTATTCAGGCCACACAAAGCAAGACGTGGACCATCGACGGCAACACCATTACCCAAATGGCCACGGCAGGCGATTTGAATTTTACGGGTATCAACATTCAAAACTGTAGTGACTTTTCCAGCATTTCGGGTAACAGAATCCACATGAACGAGCGTGGCGGTACCGGTATTTCGACTTCTTCTTACTCCAACAGCAACGGTGTAACCACCATTCTCAACATCGCCAATAACGAAATCATCAACAAGGCCACGGTTACCGCACGTTACAACATCAACATTCAGAACTCAAAGCAAATCAATATTTATCATAATAGCAGTTACATTTATTCCACTGAAAATATTGCACAATCTGCCCCGATTTATGTTACCGGATCAAGTTCAGCCACCAAGGACTTGAACATCTACAACAACATTTTCTACAATGCGAGCACCTCATCCGCCAACAAAAATTATGCCATTTACCTCAATTACACACAAGTTAACGCCCTTGCGGCAACCGTTAAGTTAAACGGAAACGAATACTACACCATAGGCAATTCACTGGGTTGGTTTGTTGCTCCACGTAACACCTTCAGCGAGTGGCAAAGTGCCCTGGAGGCTAGAGGCGACGATATTAATTCCGTCAATCTGCCTTTGACTTTCACTTCAGCCACAGACTCATTGGTCCCAACCGTTTACGAAGGATTAGAATGTACGCCAGTCAGCGGCATCACCACCGATATTTGCGGCAGAGCACGATACAACTCCATCACCTTTATGGGATGTTATACGCGTGACATTCCTAACACCGACCTTTCCATCACGGAATTAACCTCGCCGGCATTAGGAAACGATTGTCCGGCCACCTCTTATCCTGTGAAGATTATGATTAAGAATACCGGTAGTGGAATCATCAATTTTGCCAACAAAAACGCAACTGTTAACTATACCATTGGAACGACCACGGGAAGCACTACGATTAACACCGGCACCATTGCTCCAATGCAGAGTATGGAAGTCACCGTTGTCAACAACTTCCCCGTCACGATCAACACCATTTATGATTATACTTTCCAGATCAGCATCAATGGTGATGACAACCACGCCAACGACAGCTTGATGGGTATTTTTGAAATTCAGGCCGCCTTCCCTTACTTTGAAGAAGTATTTTCATCAGCAGATCTTTATCCTTCTTGGAAAATCGAACAAATCTCAGGTGCAGGCAACTGGATTGTTGAAACCGGGGAAGGTTCCAATCCTGTCATAGCACCTAATTATGGTTTAGGTCGTTTGTTCTTCAACTCAAAGAACTTCGCCAACAACACCGAATCTCGCGCCATTATGCCAGTAACGATACTTCAAGGAGCACAAACTCCCATTTTGGAATACTGGTTTGCCCACGACAACGTCAGCAGTAATACGGAAGGTGTTACCGTAAAGATTTCTACTAATGGAGGCGTTACCTACACGGCAGTTCCGTCCATCAGCACGACAGGTGCCACTTCCACCCTCGTTAAGAGATACAACAGTGCCTACACCACTCCTGGTTGGACCAAATATATGGTTGACTTAGCCAACTATAGTAGTCAAAACTGTATATATATTGCTTTTGATGCCAAATCAAATGCCAAGAACAACATCAACATTGACCGTGTAGTTGTAAGAAACTTCTATAACAACGACTTGGCTGTCAATGATATTTGGGCATTAGGATACAATCCCACCCTGCACGAAGTTGCTCCTACTATTTATGCCAACATCAGCAACGAAGGTCGTCTTGCACAAAACAACTTCAAATTGATGCTTGAAATCACAGGTGCCAACACCTACAGAGACACTGTCATCGTTCCGACCTTGGCTTCCAGAAGCAGTATGGTCGTTGCTTTTAACGGTACACATCTGAACAATAATGGAGACAACATTGTTCGTATTTATTGCGAAGCTGATATGAACAACGACAACAACGAACACACTTGGAATATGACCACCACGACTGACGAAGTAGGTTATGCCACAGACTCCATCATTAGTGGTCAACATATTTCATTTGCCTCATTAGAGGCAGGCGGTGAAGGCAATGTTTTGTATGCCACCCGTTACAATGTCGTCGATACCCTAATCGTAACCCACGTGAAGGCATTCATCACCAACACGGATGCCAACAACAACATTGGCCGCCACTTCCGTTTCTTTGTCGCCGATGAAGATGGCGATATCATTGAGACTTCTGAAGAAATGACGGTTACTGCAGCGATGGAAGACCTTTGGGTTAGCGGTGAAATCAACAACTTCTCGCTTACCAGTACGAGCCAATATTTCTATGCGGGCATTGAAATGATTGACGGAGGCACGTACCTCGGTGTTCAAGAGGAAGCCCCATTGAGAGACAACACCTTCTATACCATCAGCGACGGAGAACTGATTCCTTCAACCATTGGACGTCTAATGATCAATGCGGTAGTGGATCAATATATGGCCAATGAAATTGCCATACAGGCCTTGTTGAATCCAGTTTCAGATTGCGATTTGGGTCACGAAGACCTCATCCTTGACATTGCCAACAACGGTACCGAAGCAATTATGCCGGGAACAAACATTCATTACACCATCAACGGCAGCAATGCTTACAGTACGACCATCAACGAAACCATTGAAAGTCACGAATCCATTCAATTTGCCTTCAACGCTCCTTACGACTTCACCAACAATTTGGTTAATACCGATGTTCCCTACAACATCAAGGTTTGGGTTGATCAGATTGCTACTGACCGAGTTCGTTTCAACGACACATTAAACACTACTGTTTTGTCTTTAGGCAAAGCACCGAAGCCAGTAGTTCCAAGTGTGGTTCATGCCGACTATCACACCAGTGCCACCATTACGGCTCAAGATACTTCAAGTGTTGCCAGCACCACGCAGTTCTGGTACACCAATACGGGATATGAATCTTGGGAATTGCAATACGTGGGTAATCCATTTGTAACACCTTCCATTTATTTTGACACTACCTACTATGTTGCCACGGCACCGGCCACCATTTCCGACATTACGGTAGGCAACATCACCACGGCAAGTGCCAACAACGTCACCCAACCATTTATTTATACAGCCGGATATTCCAGAGGCAAGATTTTATACAAGGAAGACGAGTTGAATGCCATTGGTAAATTAACAAGAATTGCTTTGTACGTTGCCGATGAAGCTACTGGCGAAAATGGCATTCCAATGAAGTTGTACATTATGCCAACTGATTTGAATTCACTGACCGCTTCATCAGTAACCACCTGGGACGAAGAAATCGCACAAGCCACTTTGATTTATGACGGAAGCTACTTCTTCAACACCACAGGATGGCACTACTTTAATCTTCCAGAACCTATGGATTATGACGGTGGCAACCTATTGATTTTAACAGAGACCTATTGCGGAGGTTCCAATTGTGCTGAAGCATCTGGCACATCCGGATATCCAAAATTCAACGCCACGGCAGCTTCCAACTGTGTATTATACAAATCTGTTAATACAGCTCCAAATTTTACCGGAAACTATTCTACTTACGGCAAGCGTTTGAATATGAAATTCCAGTTTGTTGATGCGGAATGCGCCAGCGAAAAGGTTCCCGTACAGGTTATTGCAGACAACGTGCCAATTTATGACGTTGAACCGTTAGAGCTCCTCTATCCTATTACCAATTCTTGTACATTAGGTGATGAAAACATTGTCGTTACCATTCGTAACCTCATCAACAACACTATTCCTGCCAATACCGTACAAGTCACATTCAAATCAGGAACTCATAGTGTTACACAGATTGTTGACGAAGCATTTGCTCCTAATGAAGACAAAATGGTTACTTTCAGCAACACCTTTAATTTTAGTGCTCCGACGGCAGATGTCACCTACAATTACACTATTTTTACCGATTTGATTGGTACTCCTGCTTATCACGGCAACGATACCATCATCGGTTCTTTAATTTCCAAGAAAACGGCTGCCCTTCCTGAAGACACTTACGTTACAGGCGAATACTTGCATACTTACACGATTCCTCGTCAAAACAGCACCATCACAAAATGGTATTATGAAAACATCACCGCAGGAACAGCACCCGTTATGGTACAAAGTTCACCTTACACCTACACGACACCTACTCTTTATGACACCACGATTTTCCATATTTATGGTATTACGCCGACCAGCAATTGCGAAACAAGACACATGGTTTATCAAATCAACGTGGCTAAACCAGCACACGATATTAGCACCAATGCCCTGATTTCACCTGTTTCTTATCAATGCGGCATTTCCAACACGAATCTCCAAGTTAATGTCAGCAATACCAGTCCGACTGCCGACACCATTCCTGGCAACACTTTCAAGTTAAAAGCCAAATTTACCGGTTCTGGCACACAAACTGGCGAACATACCATTACTCAACCTATTTACACAACAGAAGACGGTACCAACATCACCTTTGCCAACGCAATTACTTTAGGTTCTACATCACAAAATAATATATACAATTATACTATATATTCAGACCCAGTTGATCCGAATATGTATGTTTATCGTGCCAACGATACCATTACCGGCACATTGTATGTTCCTGCCACTCCAGAAGCACCAGCCAACATTACGGCCAACGCACCATACGGTGGCACCGCAACAATTACGCCGACTTCCACCGTATTCAATCAATACTACTTCTATGATCAACCAACTGGTGGCGAAGCCCTTGCACAAGGAAACTCATTTACCACACCTGCCATCATGCAGAATCCCACCTTATTCTACTATAGCGGAAGAATCTTGGATCCTGACTTTGGCAGTTCAACACAAGTTGGTAATGGTTCGACAAGCAATGCCCTTCCATTCAACTTCGGCAAAGAACATTCACGCGGTGTCATTATGTACACTCCGACAGACTTAGGTTTCAGTGAAGGTATCATTGATACGATTTCGATTTTCGTTCAAACGGCTGGCAATGGCAATATTCCTATGAAATTATATTTGAAAAACGACAATGCCCTGAAAACCACCGTTGGCGGTGTAACCTATCCAAACTTAACTCCAACATTGTTAAACACTGCTTATCATAATAAGTGGAACGAAATCACCGCAAATGCCCAAGTCATTGCTGAAGGATATGCCGACTTGAGCCATAGCGGATGGTACACCATAGTCATTCCTGGAGGTTTCCATTACACTGGTGACAACTTGTTATTGATTACCGAACACGATGGAAGTGCCAACACCGAAGGTTATACGGCACCTGCTTTCAAATCAACCACTGTTCCAAATGTTCCAAACTCAACCTACAACAAGCGTGTCGTATATTATGCCAATGACAACAACTTCAATCCTGCATCAGCTTATACCTATACTCAAGGAACTTTGCGTTTCAACACCAAATTCGGTATCAGTTATGCTTGTGAATCAGCTCAGAGAGGTGTGATTACTGTAAACACCAACGTACCTGGTGTTGATTTGGAAGTGGTGGATATCGTCACACCAGTCACTCCCAATGCAGCTTACACCAACAACGAAACCGTAAAGGTTCACGTGGCCAACCACGGTAGCAACTCGGCTTCCAACTACAAAATCAGCTATCAATTAGCTGATGAAACTCCTGTTGAAGTTAACAACCCAACTGCCGTTCCAAGCAATGACACCATCACTTATACCTTTGCCACTCACGTTGACTTAACCAGCATCTACTTCCCCACTCCATTCAAAGTTTATGTAACTTGTACAAGTGATACTCATCACGACAATGACACGGCAACCATTTTATTGGCCAAGGAAATTTGTGCTTCAGGTGCTATGACAACTTATAGTCCTTGCATTGCCAACATCAAATTTGGCGGAATTGACAACTTGCCACTGCCAAGTGACTGGAGTCCATTTAACAGTGCCGACACCGTTGGATATACCGATTATACACAAACCGTAGCTCCTGCCACCTTGGTTAAGGGACAGACCTACGCGGCCAGCATGACCAACTCGTTTACCGGCAACAGTGGTACTAAATTATTCAAGTATTTCTTTATTGATTATAACAGAAACGGTTCTTGGGATTTGACGGGTACTGCCAACGAAAGAGCACTCAGCATCACCCAGAACTCATTCAACAGTCAACATCCAGAAAATGCCACTTCCGAAGGCGTCATCACAATTCCGGAAACTGCCGAATCTGGCTTGACCTTAATGAGAGTTGTTGCTGCCAACGCCGCCTATACTTCTGGTTGCGGTTATTTCAGCCAAGGCGAAACAGAAGATTACGCAGTGATGATTCGCGAGGCATTTGACGACGACTTGGCCGTTGTTGGATATGCCAACCATACCAATAACGAAGATTGTTGTGCGGACCAATCTGCTAACATCGGCGTCATCGTCAAGAATTACGGTATCAACACCCAAGATTTGTCTTCTGCCAACCCACTTACCTTAACGGCCGTTGTAACCAATGGTACCACTTCCAACACTTACACTCAAGATTATGTGTTAGGAACCCTTTTACCAGACGAAACTATGGCATTCTCTATCAACAACGTTGATTTAAGTACGCCGGGCGATTATACCGTTACCACCACGTTAACCTACGAATCCGACGAATATTCTATCAACAACAGTTGGTCAACACAATTCAGCATTATGTCAACTCCTTTCGACACAGTTCCTCATCTTGAAACTTTTGACGAAGAAATCACTGATGTTGAACATCCATTTACCGATTTCTGGACTGTATATAGCAACCATTCCGGATACGCTTGGAAGGTTCAGGTTGGTGCATCTCCAAACAATCCTAATGCAGGTCCAAACCAAGACCACACACCTACCAACGTCGCCAACCAATACGCCTTGGTTGCCGGTAGCACTTCCCAAACATCCACCACTTACTACACCACTTTAACCAGCAACTGCATCGACTTACACTACCGCAATGGTTATCCAATCCAGATGGATTATTGGGAACACATGTTTGGTGCCAACAATGCCGGAGCGACCCTGCTCGTCCAGGTTGGAACAGGCGATGATTTTGTCACTATTGACTCTGTCGTTGCGCCTACGCAAACCTCGTATTCTTCAAGTTGGAAGAATCGTTCCGTAATGTTCTTGGACAACGACGAAGTGGCCAAAGTTAGATTTATGGTAAAATCGCACACTCGTTTAATGGACGTTGCCGTTGACGACGTCAACTTCAGTTATGGTTTGCCAGACATTGGCGTTGCCGACATTCTTTATCCTAAGAACTTCACGGAAGACGACTGCTTAGTGATGGGAGATTCGATTCATCCTGTAGTGTTAGTAGTCAACGCCGGCCGCACCCCTATTGCCGAATTTGACATTACTGGAACCCTGAAAGTTGGCAATGATCAAATCAGTTTCACAGAACATTGGGACGCACCTTCCGAAGAGCACGTCACATACTACCTAATGCCAGATGACACCATTGAATACGTGTTTGAAAACACATTCGTAGTATTTTCAACCGCCTATTTCAGTGATTTTGTAGCCAAGGTGCACTTGGATCAAGATTGCAATCCTTATAATGACATCTACACCATCCATCCCTGTTCAACAACAGGTGTAGATGACTATGTTCAAGGCGGTGGTTTAGTTCTCAACCAGAACGTTCCTAACCCAGCCGACAACAAGACAAGAATCAACTTCCTCGTTCCTGAAGCAGGTCAAGCCGTTATTGAAATCTTCACCCTCACGGGACAAAAACTACATAGCGAAAGCGTCAATGCCCTTTACGGTGAAAATTACGTTGACATCAATACCAGCTCTTACGCTGCGGGAATGTATATCTATACACTGCAATTTGGTGATACTATTTTAACTAAGAAAATGATTATCGAAAAATAATTTAGAAAATAGATTAACAACTATAATTAACAAATCAAAAATTACAACTTTTATGGCTAAACAAATTATTGAAACTGATAGTGTAGTCGTTAAGTTTGTGGGCGATTCCGGAGACGGAATGCAACTATCCGGCACACTATTTTCAGACGCGGCTGCTCTCGGCGGCAACGACATTGCCACTTTCCCAGACTATCCAGCAGAAATCCGAGCTCCGCACAACACCATTGCTGGCGTTTCCGGCTACCAGGTACACATTGGCTCTCACATTTACAGCTCCGGCGACAAATGCGACTTCTTAGTAGCTATGAACCCAGCATCCTTCCGCTCCAACCTTAAATGGGCAAAGAAAGGTGCCACCATCATCGTGGACATCGATACCTTTACCGATGAAGCCATGACCAAGGCCGGCTATACTTCCAACCCATTCACCGACGAATTGGAACGCGAATATACCATCGTTAAAGCCCCCGTTACTTCATTTACCAAACGCATTGGCGAAGAAAAGGGAGCCGATCTTAAGACTGCGGAAAAATGCCGTAATATGTTTGCCTTGGGTATCATTTTCTATGTTACCAACAAATCACTGAAACAAACCGAAACCTATTTGGAACGCAAATTTGCCAAAAAGCCAGCTGTTGTTGAACTAAACAAAGCCGTTTTACGCGAAGGTTTCGAATATGCTGAAAAATTAGAATTAATCCATTCTCACATTGTTGAAGTTTCTCACGCACAAATGCCCGCCGGCAAATACCGCAACATCACGGGCAACGTAGCCACCGCCTGGGGTTTATTGGCTGCTTCTGAACGTTCGGGCCGTCAATTGTTCTTGGGTTCCTACCCTATCACCCCTGCCACTGATGTAATGGTAGAATTAGCCAAACACAAATCTTTGGGTGCAAGAGTTTTTCAAGCTGAAGACGAAATCGCAGGTATCTGTTCAGCCATTGGAGCATCGTACGCCGGTGCATTGGCTTGTACTTCTACTTCTGGTCCTGGTCTTTCACTGAAGAGCGAAGCCCTCGGTTTAGCTGTTATGACCGAACTTCCCTTGGTAGTTGTTGACGTACAGCGTGGTGGTCCTTCAACCGGACTTCCCACCAAGACCGAACAGAGCGACCTCAACCAAGCCCTTTACGGCCGTAACGGTGAAGCTCCCCTTATCGTAGTAGCCGCTTCTTCTTCAGCCAACTGCTTCTACTGGGCATATACCGCCGCCAAATTGGCTTTGGAACACATGACTCCCGTCATCTTGTTAACGGATGGTTATCTCGGAAACGGTTCACAATTATTCCGCATTCCTAAAGTGGCCGACTTGCCAGGCATCACCCCTCGTTTGGCAACTCCTAACGATCCCAATTACCGTCCTTTCCGCCGCGATGAGGAAAGCTTCGCTCGCGAATGGGCAATTCCTGGAATGGAAGGTTTAAGACACCGCGTAGGCGGTCTTGAAAAATGTCCTGACGGTCCGCTCAGCACTGATCCAGAAAACCACGCCTTAATGGTCCACGACCGTCAAGAAAAGGTAAATCGCGTAGCAAATTACATTCCAAATCAAGAAGTTACAGGAAACCCAGATGCCGATTTATTAGTAATCGGTTGGGGCGGCACTTCCGGTGCTTTGACTTTGGCCGTAGAAGAAATGAACAAGGAAGGCAAGAAAGTGGCCTACACCCATTTCAACTACATTTGCCCACTTCCGAAAAACACGGGCGAAATCTTGCACAAATACAAGAAAATCGTGGTTTGCGAATTGAACAACGGTCAATTTGCCGGCTACCTCCGCACCCAATTCCCTGAATGTCCTATGAAACAATACAACAAAATCATGGGACTTCCTTTCGAGGTTGGCGAATTAAAAGATTGTTTCACTAAAATTTTAGGAGAATAAGTTATGGCAGAAAGACATTTTGTTCCCAAAGCGGATAAAGAATATACAAAAGCTGATTTTCAGAGCGACCAAATGGTAAAATGGTGTCCCGGCTGCGGTGACCACGCCATTCTTGCTTCATTGCTGGCAACATTTCCTAAAACCGGCCATAAAAAGGAAAACATCTGTATGGTTTCAGGTATCGGCTGCTCTTCACGTATTCCCTACTATGTAGATACATACGGTTTTCACAGCATCCACGGTCGTGCCTGCGCTATTGCCACCGGCGTTAAATTGGCCAATCCCTCATTAAGTGTTTGGGTAAATATGGGCGATGGTGACTCTATGGCTATCGGTGGCAACCACCTGATTCACGCCGTTCGTCGTAACCAAGACCTCAATATCACCATTTTCAACAACGAAATCTACGGCTTGACCAAAGGTCAATACAGCCCAACCACAAAGTTTGGACAAGTAACCAAGACTTCTCCTTACGGAACGATTGACTATCCTTTTAATCCTGGTGAATTGGTGATGGGCGCACAAGGCACCTTCTTTGCCCGCGCATTAGACTGCGTTCCTCAGCTCACGACATCAATTATGACCCGTGCCGCTCAACACGACGGAACCAGCGTGGTAGAAGTACTTCAGAACTGTATGATCTTCAACGACAAGACTCACGCCGCCATTACCGACCGTGCCGTTCGTGACGACCGTACCATCATTTTGGAACATGGTAAGCCAATGATTTTCGGCAAGGACAAGAATAAGGGCATCCGTTTCAACGGTCGCTGCCTTGAAGCTGTCACTATCGGTGAAAACGGCATCACTATGGATGATATTATGATTCACGACGAAACCACCGAAGATACCGGCATCCACATGATGTTGGCCCGTATGAGCGGTGACCTCCCCGTTGCCATCGGCGTTATCCGCAACGTCAAGAAGACTTCCTACACCCAATTGTATGAAGACCAAATGGACGAATGCAAAGCCACTGGAAAATATCACTGCGTTGACGACCTGCTTAACAGCGGTGACACCTGGGTTGTTGAATAAACACTTTTTTCTAATATTTTTGAAGGATGGTTGTTTTTTCAGCCATCCTTTTTTGTTAATTGAACTAATGCCATAGGTCTAATTTTCTAATCACAAAGAAGAAAAAAAACGGCTGACATCTATGCCAGCCGTCCTATTCGAAAAAGAAAAACTTATTCCTTAACAATTTTCTTAACGCATACATTTCCATTATTAAAAATAACGGAAAGCAAGTAAACGCCATTTTCCAAATTACTGACATTGACATTCTTACCGTTTGATGTCATCACCAACTGACCGCAATTGTTGTAAATTTCAACCGCACGGAAATTATCAATGTCTAACAGAATGTTAGATGTGGCAGGATTCGGGTAAATTGAAAACGTAATCTCATTTTCTGCAATTCCCACAGAATTTTTAAAATAACCAAATTCTGTCCAACCTGGAATGGACATATCAAAATGGGCATAACCGTAATCCCCATTTGAAAATTTCAAGAAACCGTAACCGGTAGTCGCGTCAAAGGGAACTGTAGCCAATTGATTGGTCCAATATTGCCACGGATTAGTGATGTGGTTCATCATTTCATTCACTGTGAATTCAGCCACGGTGTACATTTGGTCATTACTAGGAACAGCAATCTTGCAACCATTCATCGGTTCGAGCTGAATTTCGCTCGGATCGTATGGATTAATGTTTAACTGCAAAACACCAGCAATGGTAAGTTGATTGTTCTGTGGCTGCACGGGAACCATTGTATAATTCTGTGCAAAAGCGAAAACACTCATCAAGCAGAGCGCAAAAACGGATAAAAATTTCTTCATGCTTTTTAATTTTAATTTCTCTTTCATTTGATTATTGATTTGGCAAAAATACACAATTTTCAAAAATACAAGACAAGATTCAAAACGAACTCAAACTAAATGACTTCAAGCGATGCACTTTCCACCCATCCCTTTTCACCATTGGGCAGTTTAATTTCCGCCCAATTTCCCACTCTATCGGTAATTGCCACTTTTAGTCCCTCGTGAATAACAAAAAGACTGGCTGCTTCTTCATTGGGAGAACCTTTGGCATTCACCACCGACTGCATAACCACCGCTTCTGGCTGGTCGATATAGCGTTTTGACTCGTGATGGGCAAAAATACAGGCGAAAATAGTGAGAAGCAAGGCAACAATGCACACTATCATTGAGGCAATATTGAGCCACCGACGACGCGACACCAAGAACAAGGCCACGGAGAGCACCAGCACAATCACCGCAACTACCGCCATAACCGCCCATCCTGAAGCCGTATGACGTTGCGATAGGCCATTCCACCAGCGCACGATGAACAGCTGGGGCAGCACCTCAATCTTATCGGTAATCTGCAAATTGGCGAAAGCTATATTATGCTTTATGTCCTCATTAGATGGATCAAGCCGTAACGCCCTTTCGTACCACAAAATAGCTTCGGGTGTTTGTTTCGCCTTAAAATAGGCATTACCTAAATTATAATATAGCACAGCGCCTTCATTTCCGTGTGCTACAATTTCCTGATAACATTGAACAGCAAGTTCGTATTTTCCGTTTTGGTAGGCATCGTTGCCTTTCTTCATCAATTCACCATCAGCGGAGGCGAAAACCAATGAAGAAACCAACAAAACACTTATTAGGACAATTATTCTTCTCATAACAAATCTATTTATCTACGTTCAATTTTAGTCATAAAGTCGTGGGCACGCTGATACATTTCGGACATCATCTGACTGCTGTCTCCAGGAGCGAAACGGGCAAATTCGCATTGGTTCAACGTAGCCAGGAAATCCCGTACGTCTTCGTCCGACACGTTTTTCTGCTTGAGTTTTTCTTCCACGGTATCCATCGAAAGTTGGGAAAGCGGAATATGAAACTTGTCGCTCATATAGCCCCACAGGACTTGTGAAATTTCGACATAGAAGTCCTCTTTTTGTTCGGCTTTCAGTAACTGACCTGCCCGCTTCAAGCGTTTTTTAGCCACCTTGTTAGCACGACGATCCTTCACTAAGGCCACGTCCTGCTTGGTTTCCATCAGTTTTTTCCAAACAATGACAAAAACCGTCAAAAGCAATAATGGCAACACCATTCCCACATAAAACCAGGGAGATGCGAAAAATTCGGCTTTCTTTGGATAAAATGCCTTCCCCTTGGTTTTAATGTATCTTATATCCTTCGACAAGAATTTAATATCCTTTTGGTTGGCAGAGGACACCGTAGCCACATCGCCACCCTTTCCCTTTTCCACCTTCATAGTATAAGATTCGGCAGTCAAAGTCTTATAACTATGCGATTGAGGATCGAAATAGGAGAACGTGGCCGCGGGAATCGTAAAATTACCTGCTTCCCTTGGGATAATAATGTATTCAAAAGTACGACTTCCTGTAACGCTATTGCCGCGCGTATTGATATTATCGGTAATTTTAGGGTCGGTCACGTCAAAATCGGATGGAAATTCAATCACAGGAGCTTCCACGTGCTGCAAATTACCCGTTCCGCTCACTGTAATGGTCAGATTTGCGGCATCATTGGTTTTCAACGCATTACGGCTAAGATTGGAAGACAGCTTGAAACTTCCTGCTAAGCCGCTGAAATCCTCCGGTTGTTTACTTTCCGGCAAGGCCTTGCAATTCAGCACCACGCTATTGGATTTCAAATCCAACTCATAGTCCTGCGCATACTGACGTCCGCCAAAAAACATATCAAACGGGTCATTGCTCTGCTGCGTATATATCACTCGCGCCACAAAACCGATTTCAAAAGGAGTAACCGTGATTTTCCCTGATTTCTGCGGAAAAACGGCCGTTCTGCGCACCTCAAAAACCGTATATTTTTTACCATCTATCACTTCCGTTGAACGCGGAGCGTCGGCATCCGGATTTCCCAAAGTATAAGACCATAAGCCACTTTGAGTGGGCGCATTCACATTCGTCACCTGATAGCCGCCATTCACACTTGGTCCGATGTACAATTTATGGGTGATAATGACCTGCTCGCCCACGTATGGGTTCGTATTGGAGCAATAGGCCTTTACGAAAACATCCTTTTTATTAAATCCTTGAGACTGTTGCTGCCGTTGACGACCTTGTCCCTGAGCTTGTTGTGCTTGTCCGCCACCGCCGTCTTTCACGACATTAATCGTAACGCTATTGGATTTCACCTGGCTTCCATTCACCGAAAAAGTAATCCCGGGAATCGTCTGCTGACCTTCCTTGGTGGCCGCCAACGTATATGTATAGGAATAGGACGACGACTTGGTCATCTGTCCATTGATAATGCTGATGGAAGAAGACGAGCCTTGACTGGGACCATTTAACACATCAAAACTGCCAAAATTGGTATTGAGCATTTTCGATGGTTTTTCATTCAAGGTCACCTGATAGCGGAAGGCCTGTCCCAAAGCCACCTGAGAAGGTGCTTGTGCCGTGCAGGAAACTTGTGCCAGCAACGAAATACCAACGATGGATAACAAGAACGTAAGAGCAATTTTAAGGTAATTATCAAGTCGTTTCATATACTAAAAATTTAGTCTCGCAAAATAACGATGCAAAAATACAAAAATTGTGTTTTTGATAAAAAAAAACATTTAAATTTGCTTTTTCACAACAAAAAAACCAACACATTAAAAATCAATATTTTATGAATCCAGATGTAGCATTAGTCACGGGTGGTGCCAATCGAAAACTGGCAGAAGACATTGCCGCTCATTTAGGTATGCCATTACTTTCTGTTGACATTCCGCATTTTAAAGACGGCGAAATTCAAGTTTACTATAATGAAACCATTCGTGGTAAACACGTTTTCATTATCCAGCCGACCTTTGCGCCTGCCGATAACATTATGGAATTATTGCTGTTAATTGATGCTGCCAAGCGTGCTTCAGCATACAAGATTATCGCCGTGGTTCCTTATTTCGGTTATGCGAGACAAGACCGCAAGGACAAGCCCAGAACGTCCATTGGTGCCAAACTGATGTGCAACCTGCTCACCGCTGCCGGCGTTGACCGCGTGATCACGATGGACTTGCACGCTGATCAAATCCAGGGTTTCTTCGAAATCCCGGTAGATCACCTGTTCTCTTCCAACGTATTCCTGCCTTACATCAAGAGTTTGAATTTGGACAATTTGTGCATCGTTTCTCCCGACACAGGCGGCACAAAACGTGCATCTACTTACGCCAAGGCTTTGAAATGCGATCTCGCTATCGGCTACAAACAACGTGAAAAACAAAACGTGGTGGCCGACCTGCAGATCATCGGTGATGTAAAAGACAAAAACGTCATCATCGTTGACGACATCATCGACACAGGCGGCACCTTATGCAAAGCCGCAGCACGCTGTAAGGAAGCCGGTGCCAAACACGTGATGGCTATGTGCGCCCATGGTCTTCTTTCCGGAAGTGGTATGGATAATGTCGAAAATTCCGCTTTGGAAAAACTCATCATCACCGATACCATTCCATTAAAGCGCCCATCCGATTCCATCGAAGTCGTTTCTGTAGCCAAATTACTGGCAGAAGTTATCAAAAGTGTGACAGAAAACACTTCCATCTCCACCCATTTTGATGTCTAATCTTATTTCATCACGAAATATCATCCTGAAAAGTTAAGCACGCACGAAAATTTAGTCCACCGCAATGTTCTTTATCTTTTATTGATATAAATATTGCCGAAGAATTTCGCTAAAACAAGTTCAATTCTCTAAATTCTAATGCCCGCTTAACTTTTTAGTTTATTTTTGCAGCAGAATAACAAACCAATTGTAGTTTCTAAATTTCACCTTTATGGAACAAGATGTTAATCCCAAAGTGGAAGAAATAAAAGAATTAGGCAAATTTGGCCTCATCAAATTGCTCAGCGACAAGTTTGACCATTACAACGATTCCACCTTGGCCGGAATTGGTGAAAACGCTGCCGTCATTGCCATCGGCAACAACGATATGATCGTATCCTCGAAGATGTTTCTCGAGAATGTCCATTTTGATATGACCTACGTCCCGTTGAAACATTTGGGATACAAGACTGTTGCGGTGGCCGTTGCCGACATTGTGGCTATGAATGCCTTACCCAAACAGGTAACGGTAAACATCGCCATCTCGAATCGCTTTTCGCTGGAAGCCGTCAATGAACTGACTATGGGGATGCAACGCTGCTGCGATCGCTACAAAATAGACCTGGTCGGATTGGACCTTTCTTCTTCCCAAACGGGTCTGGCCATCGGCATTACGGCCATCGGAGAAGTGGATGACCAACACCTCGTGCAACGTGCCGGAGCACAAGAAAACGAGCTCATCTGCGTCAGTGGGGACTTGGGAGCCGCTTATACGGGACTGATTCTGCTGGAACGCGAAAAGAAGGTTTTCGATGTCAACCCCAACGAACAACCTAACCTGGACGGTTTCAGTTACTTGCTGGAACGCCAACTCAAACCAGAGCCGCGCGTGGATATAATCGAAAAATTACGTGAAGCGGAAATTTCCCCTACCAGTATGACCAATGTCAACGACGGACTGGCTTCGGCTCTGATTCATCTGTGCAAGGCATCTCAAAAGGGCTCCGTCATATTTGAAAACAAATTGCCCATCGATATGCTTACTTTCAGAACGCTGAAAGACCTCAACATCGTTTCCACCACCATTGCCCTCAACGGCGGCGAAGACTACGAACTACTGTTCACTGTGGCACAAAAGGACTACGAAAAGCTGAAAACCATCGAGAACATTTCCGTCATCGGGTACATCAAAGAAGCGGCAGCCGGCAATCAACTGGTTACCAACGATGACCGCCAAATTGAATTGAGAGCGCAGGGATTTGGAAAAACAAACGAGAGGTAATTAAGAAATTAAGAAATTAAAAAGTCTAAAAAACTTTATTGATTTTAAAATATTAGAATTATGAAAAACATATTTATTACAGGAGCCACCAGCGGATTTGGTGAAGCCATCGCTTTAAGATTAGCCAAGCACAATGTCAATATGGTCATTACCGGTCGTACCGAAAAGAAATTGCAGGATGTGGCAAAGACCATCGAAAACACCACCGGCAGCAAAGTTCTGCCTTTGGTTTTTGACGTTCAAGACTATGATCAATGCGAAAAAGCCATTGCTTCCATTCCAGATGCTTTCAAGCCCATCGACGTGCTGGTCAACAATGCCGGTTTAGCCGTTGAACTCAACCCTGTACACACGGGAGCCATTGAAGATTGGGAACGTATGATCAACACCAATATCAAAGGTTTGCTGTATGTTACCCGTCTGATTGCGCCTCAGATGATAGAGCAGAAAAAAGGCCATATTGTCAACCTTGGTTCTACCGCCAGCCACGAAGTCTATTACGGAGGCAACGTATATTGTGCCACCAAGCACGCTGTCTTGGCATTGACCAAGGGGATGCGCACCGACTTCTTACCATACGGAATCAAGGTTTCTATGATTTCTCCGGGAGCTGCCGAAACCAACTTCTCCTTGGTACGTTTCCACGGTGACCAAGCCAAGGCCGACAAGGTTTACGAAGGTTACGATCCTCTTGTTGCCGACGACATTGCCGACGTGGTTGAATTTGTGCTTACTCGTCCTGGCCACGTGTGTCTCAACGAGATTGTGATGACGCCGACAGCACAATTCAACGGGGTGATTGTGCGTGATAAATAATTTTTGTATCTTTGCATTCCTAATTATACAAAAGTCATGACAAAACTTGCCATAGCGATTCTTAATTGGAACGGGAAAGCATATTTAGAGCAGTTTCTACCTGCGCTCATTGCCTCCTGCCCCGATTATGCGGAAGTGGTCATCATCGACAACGCATCCACTGATGATTCGTTGGCATTTTTATCGGAGCATTATCCACAGCTCAGACTGATTGTCAATGACGAGAATTATGGCTTTGCCAAAGGTTACAATGTTGGTTTGAGGCAAATTGACGCGGACTATTATTGTCTCCTCAATTCTGATATTGAAGTTACGCCAAACTGGATTGACCCGGTTATCAACCAAATGGATACCGACGAGCAAATTGCTGCCGTGCAGCCAAAACTGCTTTCCTATCATCACCGGAATCAGTTTGAATATGCCGGTGCGGCAGGCGGTTTCATCGACAGATACGGCTATCCCTTCTGCCGTGGCCGATTCTTTGACGTCTTAGAAGAAGACAAAGGACAGTATGACACGGAAAAACAGATCTTCTGGGCTTCCGGTGCGGCACTGTTCGTCCGCGGCAAACTCTATCACCAATTAGGTGGTCTCGACGACGACTTTTTCGCCCACATGGAAGAAATCGACTTCTGTTGGCGTATCAACAATGCCGGATACAAAATTATGTTCAATCCGCAATCGGTAATATACCACATCGGAGGCGGAACCTTGCCTAAGGAAAATCCATTCAAGACTTTCCTCAACTACCGAAACGACTTGTTTTTACTACTCAAAAACCTGCCGAAAAGAAGATTAGCAATTACTTTTTTCATCCGTTTTTTCTTAGACATCGTAGCTGCTTTTGTGTTTTTGCTTCAAGGTCACGGCAAAGACTGCAAAGCCGTTTTCAAAGCTATGAATGCTTTCAGAAAAGGATACAAAGCGATGAAACAAAAACGCGGCATCATCTCCGAAGACGCTTTCCAAATGACTTATCATCATTCTATTGTTTTTGCGAGATTCATTCAAAGAAAAAAATATTTTGACGGGGAAAAATTATCCTAAACTATGACTGCATTAGAAATTTTTGAAGTTTTTTACAATAATCTGTTGCTGATAATGACCATTTTAGGCGTTATCGTGTTTATTGTATTGCAATTCGTCACCCCTGCTTACGGTATGACCTACAACCCACGATGGGGAACTTCTATCCGAAGTAAACACGGATGGCTTATTATGGAAGCTCCTGTCTTTTTCGCCATGCTTATTATGTTCGTCATTTCGTTGTTTTTTGGCCACGGCTTCAACTGGGTGACGTTTTCGATGTTTATTTTCTTTGAACTACACTATCTGCAACGCTCGTTTATTTTCCCATCTCTGATGCGTGGCACAAGCAAAATGCCCATTTCCATCATTATCATCGGCATCGTTTTTAATACCTGCAATGCCTTAATGCAGGGTGGATGGCTGTTTTATCTATCACCAAACGATTACTACCCCATCAGTTGGTTTTGGTCTCCACAATACATCATTGGCACCATAATCTTCTTTTTAGGAATGGTCATCAATATGCACGCCGACCGTATCATACGCAAACTGCGCAAGGACAAGAACGACAACAACTACTACATTCCCTACGGATGGCCATTCAAAAAAACAAGTTCTGCCAACTACTTCGGAGAGATTTTAGAATGGGTCGGTTTTGCCGTTTTATGCTGGTCAGTTGCCGGTTTGGTATTTGTCATTTGGAGTTTCGCCAACATTGTTCCTCGTTCAAAGGCCGTTTATGAACGATACACCCAATTCTTCGGAAAAGAATTTACCAAACTCAACCGATATAAGATATTCCCTTATATTTATTAACAGATAAATGTAGTTAAAATACGAAAAGAAAGAGAGGTTCGGATTTCCTTTCTTATCCAATTAGTGTGTCGCATGGTGGAAATCGTATTCACTGTTCACAGATTACACTCTTTTGACAACTGTTTCCGTATTGCCGCGATTTCTTGTGCGGAAAGTCCTGTCGTTTGGGCAATGAAGTCAATGTCCAAGTTCATTTTTAGCATATTGGTCACGACCTCAGTTTTTCCTTCTGCCTTTCCTTCTGCTTTTCCCTTGACCAATCCTTTCTTCACCCCTTTTGCCAATCCTTTTCTCATTCCCTTTCTCATTCCTTCACGACGGGAGGTCTTCATTGCGTCGCGTTCGAATTTCACGTGGTCCATATAGCGGAAGTAGCGCCGTTTTTCCTCCTCGCTCATCATTATGTACAGCAGGATCTCCTTTGCCAGGTCAAGCCCCGGCGCCATAGCGTCATCC
>JAZLHE010000060.1:0-26963 GCA_045616665.1 Bacteroidales bacterium
GTTGGCCATCAACGCCAGAATTCACATCAAACTGCAAGGTAATCATCTGCGAGGCTTCTTGTGCTTGTACGATATGCCCGCTTTCCACCTCCTCACCGTTGATGACGGCGTACCCCACATATTCCATCTGATCGCCCAAAGAAAAAGGATGCGTGGCAACGCCTTTGGCGTTACCGTTTGCGTTGTTTTCCTGTAGAGACGCAAAATTTTGCGTCTCTACATTATTATTGTCATTATTATTGTTATTGCGAGTATCCACAAAATTCTGGTATTCAATCCTATTCGTCGCACCCTGCCCGTTGTTCACCATTTTAATGGATGATGTCTGACCGTTCTGGCGTGCGGTGAGGAAATAGATGCCCGCGGTGACCAGGTTAATCCGGAATTGGTGGTTACCGGGTTGTAGAGACGCAAAATTTTGCGTTTCCACGATGCGTCCGTTCACATCCGTCATTTCCAAAATCACCTCGCCGGCATCCATCGTTTGCAGGGTGGCATACGTGGTGCCCGTAAACGGGTTGGGGTTGTTCTGTTTGAGGCCGAAATCGCCATTGGCAGCGTTATCGGCAATGCCCGTGCTGCCCATCGTAAATACGGTATCGGGCCAATATATGGTTTCCTGCCAGCCCTGCGTGGCATTGGCTATCACCACCCTGTCTATTGGCAGATGTTGGTTGTTGGCATCACGACCGGTGAAGGTTAAGGTTACCGTCTGGGAAAATGCCGTCAATGCAGAAAACAACAATACGAATACAGGTATAAATTTTTTCATAGCGTAAATTTTTTAATTCACAAATTGATTGGACTGCAAAAATACAAAAAAACTAAATACCAATATCATCATCAATGTTACATAAATAATGTTATTTTTGCATTTGATTTAAACTATTTCTAAATGATGGAATCAAATAATATATATGCTTTGATTACGGGTGCAAGTTCGGGCATCGGTTACCAATATGCCCGGCAGCTGGCCCAAAAGGGCTATTCGCTGATTATCGTCAGCAATGAAGACACCGCTCTGGCGGAGAAAGCCGAAATTCTCAGAAATGACTTTCCCGTTGACGTTGTTCCGCTTGTACGCAATTTAGGCATTCCCTCCGCCGCCAAAGAACTCTTTGACTATTGCCAAGCGCAACATTATGAAGTGGATGTGTTGATTAACAATGCCGGCGTTTATCACGACCGGGACTTCATCGCCGATTCCGTTGAATTTAACGAGCTCATCCTCAATCTGCACGTCAACACACCCGCTATGCTGTGTTATTATTTCAGCAAGGAAATGGTTAACCGACACAAAGGATACATATTAAATATGAGTTCCATCACTTCCAACATCGTGGTGCAGCGTTTGGCCACTTACAGCGCCACGAAGGCCTTTCTCAAGAACTTTTCCCGTGCCTTGCATATCGAGTTGTATCACAAAGGCGTGTATGTTACGACCGTCCGCCCCGGAGCTGTTAATACCGGATTGTACAACATTAGCAATACGGCCACGAAAATCGGGATGGCTATCGGTTACATCGTCAGTCCCGAGAAACTGGCACGGCAGGGATTGCGGGGACTATTTCACCGCAGGGCTTGCGTCACACCGGGAATTTTCAACCACATTTTGCTGTTTTTGGTGGCCTTGTTGCCAACGGGTTTGCTCCGCTTAATTCGCAGATGGAAGATTTTCTGAGATAATCACTGCCTGACCGCCGCCGGGAGCCAATTTCATCTTCAAGACATCCTGTTTTGTCACCTGTTTTTCTGATATTTCGTAAGATGTGGGATTGTTTTTCCAGTCTGTATCCGGAGCATCGGCATAAATCACGGCTTTGTATGTTTTTCCATCTTCAAGAAAATCAAGTTCCACCTGAAGTTCGCGAGGCATTTCGTTGGTTGTTGCCGCCAAGAAATAAGTATTTTGGGTCCGGCGCACCACCACCACATATTCTCCGACTTCACCTTGCAGAGCCTTCGACCAATCACAATCAGGATTAAAATCTCTGAAAAACTGAAAAGCCGGATGATTTTCATAATTTTCGATTAAATCCGAGGCCATCTGCAAAGGAGAATACAAAATCACCCAATTGGCCAATTGCTTGGCCAAAGTCGTATTCACGCGACTGTTTCCCTGGTCTTGGTCGTTCCATTTTTGTCTTTGCGGCAAATTTCTGGTCTTTTCAAATAAAATGTCGAAAGTGCCTGGAGTATAATCCATTGGACCTGCCAGCAAACGCGTAAACGGAAGGATTTCGTGATGTTCTGGAGGATTTCCGGCACTCCAGGCATTCCATTCCATTCCGCGTGCTCCTTCCGCGGTCATCATATTGGGATAAGTCCGCCGCAAGCCCGTAGGTTTGATGGGTTCGTGCACATCCAACACACACTGATATTGGGCAGCCGTTTCCAATACCCGACGATAGTGGCAGACCGTAAATTGATCGTGGTGAAGATGCTGTTGCGGAATGCCGCCCGCATAACCTGTTTTCACACAATGAATTTTCCGTTCGGCTAACCACCGATATGTTTTTCCCAACTGTCTTTCGTAATTGAACACGTTGCCGCCCGTTTCGTGATGGCTGATCAAAGCCACGTCCTTTTGCCGGGCATAGCGCAACACTTCGTCCATATCGAAATCTGCGTATGGTTTTGTAAAATCAAAGTTTTGCATACCGCCCCAACTTTCCCAACCGTCGTTCCACCCTTCAAAAAGCACCGCGTCAATATGGTTGGCCACCGCAAAATCGATATATTTTTTGGCATTTTCTGTCGTGGCGCCGTGTCTTTCATCCATTTTCCAAGTCTGAATGCCCAAATGCATTCCCCACCAAATGCCGATATATTTCATCGGTTTGATCCAACTCAAATCACCTTGCAAAGCACAGGGTTCATTCAGATTCAAAATCAAGGAAGAATTGATTAAATCAACGGCTTTCCTGCCGATTTGTACGGTTCGCCAGGGAGAAACGAAGTGTCCGTTGGCCAATTTTGCCTTAATTCCGTCCGGGAGCGGCGCCAAATCAGAGCGAAACGAACTATTTTCCGTGTGTTTCAGCGTCATTTCAGGAAAATTAGCCAATGCGGCCTCGTGAATGCTGCCATACAAGCCGTTTTTCAGCTTAAAAGTGAACGGCGTATTGGCATTTTCAACTTGAGATATGGGCAAAGTGCGATACAAAAACTCGTAGGATTCAAAATTAGCAGGAATGGACCACGAGATACCATCTTCAGTCAGGTTGAAAGCGCTTAATTCATTTAGTACAAACAAACTGTCGGCGTAGGGAACATCGACTTCATAACGGAACGCAATGCCGTCGTCAAAAGCGCGAAAGTCAATCAGAAGCGTGATTTCATCCACGCCTTTGAGCATCACAGTCATTTCACGATAATGATTGCGATTCTGCTTGTTTTCGCCCCAAATTTGAGTCCAAACCTCATCTTTTTCGTCATATTCGACAGAAAAAATTATAAAATCGCTTTTCAGATTGATCTTGTCAGCCACTTGAAAACCCAGTGCCGAACGGTTGATAAAATTTTGATTATCAACCACAACACTATAAAATGGTTTACCGTCTTCCAAATCAAAATTCAATTGGATTTTGTTATCAGGAGAAAACAACGAATAGGACTGAGCCAAACCGATAAAAGTCCAGCACAAACAGACGCATATTATTAATATTTTTTTCATTTAGAATAAGACTAATCCAGTTTCAGGACTGCCAGGAAGGCCGACTGCGGCACTTGGACATTACCGATTTGGCGCATACGCTTCTTGCCCTGCTTTTGCTTTTCGAGCAGTTTACGTTTACGGGTAATATCACCGCCGTAGCACTTGGCTGTCACATCCTTGCGCACGGCTTTCACCGTTTCGCGAGCGATGATTTTCGTACCGATAGCCGCCTGGATGGCAATATCAAACTGCTGACGCGGAATCAACTCTTTCAGTTTTTCGCAAATCCGACGTCCAAAAGCGTAGGCATTGTCAGCATGAATCAGGGACGACAAGGCATCCACGGAGTCGCCATTAAGCAGAATATCCAACTTGACCAACTGGGCCGGTTTGTAATCCGAAATATGATAGTCGAAGGAAGCATATCCTTTGGAAATGCTCTTCAGTTTATCATAGAAATCGAAAATGATTTCACCCAAAGGCAGATAAAACGACAACTCGATGCGGTCGGTGGAAAGATACGTCTGATTAATCAAACTGCCTCGTTTATCGAGACATAGCTTCATAATCGCACCGATATATTCAGACTTTGTGATAATCTGAGCCAAAATAAATGGTTCTTCCACGTGATCGACGGAATTGGGAGCGGGCATACCAGAGGGATTATGCACTTCCAGCACTTCGCGCTTGGTGGTATAGACATTATACGAAACATTCGGAACAGTCGCAATCACATCCATATCGAACTCTCTGTCAAGACGTTCCTGAACGATTTCCATGTGCAGCAGTCCCAAGAATCCGCAACGGAAGCCGAAACCAAGTGCCGCTGAAGATTCGGGAACGAAAGTCAGCGACGCATCATTGAGTTGCAGTTTTTCGAGGGAAGCGCGCAACTCCTCGTAATCATCGGCGTTGGTAGGATAGATACCCGCAAACAGCATCGGCTTCACTTCCTGGAAACCGGCTACAGCTTCTGTGCAAGGGCGTTCGACGTGGGTAATGGTGTCCCCCACCCTCACTTCACGAGAAGTTTTGATACCGGAAATGATGTAGCCGACATCGCCGGCCGACATCTCGGTTTTAGGTTCCTGATTCAGACGCAGCACCCCGATTTCGTCGGCGTGGTATTCTTTGCCGGTAGCCAGAAACTTCACGAAGTCATTGGTACGAATCGTACCGTTTTTAATTCTGAAATAGGCGATAATACCTCTATAGGAATTAAACACGGAGTCGAAAATCAAGGCCTGGAGCGGTGCTTCCGGATCACCTTGGGGAGCGGGAATTTTTTCAATGATGGCGGCCAGAATGTCTTCCACGCCAGCTCCAGTTTTGCCGCTGGCTTCAATAATGTCGGACTCGTCACAACCAATCAAGTCAACAATCTGGTCCTTCACTTCTGCCGGCATTGCTGCTGGCATATCCATTTTATTGAGAACCGGAATGATTTCCAAATCATTTTCTATGGCCAGATACAGGTTTGAAATGGTCTGGGCCTGAACGCCTTGAGTAGCATCCACCAAGAGCAGGGCACCTTCGCAGGCAGCAATGGAACGGGAAACCTCGTAAGAGAAATCCACGTGACCCGGCGTGTCGATCAGGTTTAAGACATAATCTTCGTCTTTGTAACGATAATTCATTTGGATCGCGTGACTCTTGATGGTGATTCCACGTTCACGCTCCAAATCCATATCATCCAACACCTGATCCTGAAAATCACGGTCACTTACGGTTCCTGTATATTGTAACAGACGGTCGGCTAACGTGCTCTTACCGTGGTCAATGTGCGCAATAATGCAAAAATTTCGAATCTTCTTCATCATAGCGGCAAAAATACAATTTTTTTCGTAATTTTGCACAAATAAAAACACATCATTCAAATGAAATTTTTACGGAGAACCATTTGTTGTTTAGGACTTATCCTGTTCATACTCTTCTCCGAAGTCAATGCGCAAAGCAGTTATTTGGTAAATACGAGTTACGATCCTGTAAGTGATTCGATTTTCATTGCCAAAGTGCAAAAAAAATTCGCCAAAATCCGCAAGAAACGGCCTACGGTGGCCTTGGTTTTGGCTGGTGGCGGCGCAAAAGGCGCCGCCCATATCGGTGTCCTGAAGTATATTGAAGAGAAAGGCATTCCCGTCGATTTCATCGCCGGAACAAGTATGGGCGGACTCATGGGCGGTCTGTATGCGATGGGATATTCGGCCAATGAAATTGACACTCTCATTCGATCCATCGACTGGAATATGATGATGAGCGACCAGATTCCCTTGGAATATTATTCCAACGAAAGACAAAATTACAAGGAAACCTACGTCATCGACATTCCCTTTTACGGCAAGGACTTTCTAAAAAGTCTTCCTTCCGGCTACCTTTACGGTCACAACATTTACAATATGATGTCTTCCATTTCGGTCAATTACCAGCACAACCTCGATTTCACCAACCTTCCCACCCCCTATTGCTGCGTTGCCACCGAGATCGTAACCCAAACGGAAAAACATTGGACATCAGGGTCTTTAATCGATGCCTTACGTTCCACAATGTCCATTCCCGGATATTTCCGTCCCGTACGCGTTGACTCTATGATTTTGTCCGATGGCGGCACCAAAAACAACTTTCCCACCGACATGGCCAAGGCCGTTGGTGCCGACATCATCATCGGCATTGAACTCACGATGCCAAGAAACTATGAAAAAGTGAACAACGCCATTGACGTTTTGATGCAAACCGCCCAATATTCCAGCGCCCTTGAAACCCACAATAAAAACGTAAAAAACGCCGACATTTACATCACCCCCGACATCACCGGTTTTGGAATGCTCAGCTTTGGCACGAAGGAAATTGAAACCCTTATTCAAAGAGGCTACGACGAGGCAGCCAAACACGAAGCGGAATTGGACAGCATTGTCCAAATCGTAGGTTCCGGCGGACGAACCCTGCATTATCCCAAGGCCCGCAATATCACCAACAACAAAATCAAATTGAACACTATTGAATATGAAGGAATTAGCGACAAGGAAATGCGTGCCATTTCCCATAAATTAGACCTTGTCATCGGAAATTCCTACAACAAACACGATTTTGAACAAGCCCAGGCCATCATCTTCGGGACAGGTGCCTTTTCGCAAGTCATATACCGTGTCATCAACGATGGCGATGGCTACCGACTTGTATTCCGTTGCGACAAACGTCCCACCAATTCCTTTGGCGTTGGCTTACGTGCCGACTCTGAAGAATGGATGGCGGCGCTTATCAATGCCGGTTTTGGGAAAAACAAAATATACGGTTCCAAGGTCGATATCACCGCCCGCCTTAGTATTTCGCCCTATCTTATGGTGGATTACAACTACCTTCCCGTCCGAGGTCCCAAGATAGGAACCTCCCTAAAGTTTCAATACAGAACACTTTACGGTTCAGACCCCAATGTCTTTCGCCATAATTATTATGAACAGACCTGGATCAACGAATTCAAAGTATATCTTGCCGACAATCATTGGAATTTTGTCAATCTCAGCGCAGGACTTCGCATCAACCACTTCCCTTATTACAGGCTATTATCCGAAAACGAATCCTATCGGGAAGAAAACTGGACTCGATTTTATCCATTTGTGTATTTCCGCTTCGTTTTCAACAATGAAGACAACAAATACTTTCCCAATCACGGATTTCACGCGCATATCAGCTATGATTACAACTTGGGAAGACATCACTTCCTGGCCGGTGGTTTTCAGGCCGTCATCCCCACCTGTAAAATCTTCACCATCATCGCAGGCATTAACGGACGTTACATACTTAGCCAAGATCCAACTTATACAAATATGTATATGGACAACTATGTAGGCGGAATTATGGCAGCCCGATTCTACGAACAACAACTTCCGTTTATCGGCTTTAATGGGGAAAGGAGTTGTCTTAATATGCTCACCACCGCTGATCTCAATTTGAGATTCAGGATTTTCAAGAACGGCTATCTTTCAGCCATTGGTGCTGCCTTGCACGAAGCCGAACCCACCAATGTACGAAACGGAAGATTCATTGGTGCAGCGGGTATTCAATTCGGTTACAAATCAAAATTCGGTCCCATCTTTGCCAACGTGCATTGGAACAGTCTGAACAACAGAGTCGGATTTTATATCGGTGCCGGATACGATTTTTAATACATTATATTGTCATTGTATCGTAAAGATTAGTTTTCTTGTTTTGACGCCAGCAAAATTATCGTTTGAAGTTTCGGTAAAAACCTTTGCTTCTTGACTCCACGAATTTTGTTTTCCGTCACATCTTTGTCTCTGAAAGCAAATCAAATGCCACGGTAAAGTTAAATATCACAAACAGGTATATGGTTCGCTATTTTTTTGTAACTTTGCAGATTGAATTTCTATATTGACGTACCAAAATTTCAATGTATAAATTTGAATTATTTTTTATTGTAAAATTCTAATAATCAAATAAAAATGAAAAAATTCTTTCTGTTAGCCACCACAATCGCAGCCATTGTTTTCTGCGGTTGTCAAAACAAAAATCAAGAAACCGAAACCACAACCGAAGAGACTCCCGCTTCTGACGTTTACTTCACCGAAAACATTTCCCCCGAAGGCGTGATGCAGCTATTTGAATACGTCAAGGCCAACGTAAAAGGCAATGTGGGTATCAAAGTTCACTTCGGCGAAGACGGCAACACTTATTTTGTTCCTGCCTCGATGGTTGAACCTTTATGCAAGGAACTGAATGCCACGCTCATTGAAACCAACGTCAAATATACGGGTCGCAGAGCCCAGACCGACACCCACATCGAATTGGCCAAGGAACACGGCTTCACCTTTGCCCCCATTGACATTTTGGATGACGGCGGCACCTTGGAAATTCCTATCGAAAACGGCAGGCAATTCAAAACGGCTTTAATAGGCAAGAATATCGACAAATACGAAACCATCATCTATTTCACCCATTTCAAAGGTCACGGACGTTCCGGTTTCGGCGGCTGCATCAAGAATGCCTCTATGGGCATGGCCACTCCAGAAGGCAAAGGCGTTATGCACTTCAGCGATTATCCGGAAGTGGTTGAAGGAAATTGCACTTTCTGCAATTCTTGTACCTACGACTGCCCCGCTGATGCCATCACCATTACCGACAAAGGTCCCGTAATCGACCGCGGCAAATGTATCGGTTGTGGAAAATGCATCTCATCCTGTCCCCACGGCGCCATCCGCCCCGCTTCTGATTCTATGCAAACCCAACGTTTCCTTGAAGGGCTTGTCGAATACGCCAAAGCTGCCACCAACGGACGCAACAACATCTATTTCAACATCGTCATCAACCTGTCGCCGACTTGTGATTGCGGCAGCAACCCCCAAGAACCTTTCGCAGCCAACATCGGCATCCTTGCTTCTACCGACATCGTTGCCATTGAAGCAGCAGCCCACGATTTAGTGGACAAAGCCACCAATTCAGACGACGCCTTCCTGAAAGTCAACTCCATCAGCGGCAAACATCAAATCGAATATGCCGAAAAATTAGGTATGGGAACCAGAAAATACAACTTAATCAACATTGACAAAAAATAAAAATAGTATTCTTCATCTTTCACATTAACAAAAGTTTAGAAAACTCTGTTAATCATAAAAATAAATCCATTATGGAAAAAGTAAAATGCCTTGTCATCGGCTCAGGTCCAGCGGGTTATACGGCTGGCATATATGCATCAAGAGCAGGATTGAAACCTGTCATCATCGAAGGAATGCAACCCGGCGGACAATTGACCATCACCAGCGAAGTGGAAAATTTCCCCGGTTATCCAACGGGCCAGTCAGGTCCCAATATTATGGACGATATTCGCCAACAATCGCTCAACGCGGGTAGTGACATTCGTCAAGGTTTGGTAACCAAAGTTGATTTTTCAAACCGCCCGTTTCATTGCGTAGTGGATGACGAACACGAAATAGAAGCCGAAACCGTGATTATCGCCACCGGAGCCACCGCCCGCTGGTTGGGTTTGGAAAGTGAAGCCCAATACCGCGGCTTTGGCGTTTCCGCCTGCGCCACCTGCGACGGCAATTTTTTCAAGGGACGCACCGTGGCCGTTATCGGCGGCGGAGATACCGCCTTGGAAGAAGCAATGTACCTTTCCAATCTTTGCCAAAAAGTCTATCTGATTCACCGTCGTGATGCTTTTAGAGCCTCTCAGGCTATGCAGGATAAAGTTTTCAACAAAGCCAACATCGACATTCAATGGAATAGCATTCCCGTTGAAATATTGGGTGAGAAAAAAGGTTTCGTCAAGACCGTCACCGGAATCAAATTGCAAAACAAAACAGATCAGTCGGAAAAGATCTTACCGCTTGACGGCATCTTCGTAGCCATTGGTGTTTCTCCTGTCACCGACCTGTTCAAGGGCCAAATTGAATTGGATGCCCAAGGCTATATCATTACCGACAAAGGCGGGCACACCAATATTCCTGGCGTATTTGCCGCCGGCGACGTTCAAGATCCTCACTATCGTCAAGCCATCACCGCTGCCGCATCAGGCTGTATCGCAGCCGTTGAAGCCGAACGCTTCCTCAATCAAAACTAAATTTTACTATGGCTAATCAAAAACAAATAGAAGAACTAACCAATAAAGAATACGAATACGGCTTTGTATCCGATATCGATGTCGAAGAATTTCCCAAGGGATTGAATGAAGATATCGTCAGATTGATTTCCAAGAGGAAAAACGAACCCGAATGGCTATTGGAATTCCGACTCAAAGCTTTCAGGCACTGGCAAACGCTGGAAGAACCCGACTGGGGACATCTTTCTTTCAAGAAACCTGATTATCAGGACATCATTTATTTAGCTATTCCAAAAAAGAAAAAGCAGTTGTCATCGATGGACGAAGTGGATCCAGAATTGGTGAAGACTTTCAACAAATTGGGCATTTCATTGGAAGAGCAAAAGCAACTTTCCGGCGTGGCCGTTGATGCGGTCATCGATTCCGTTTCTGTCAAAACAACTTTCTCGGAAACACTTGAAAAACAAGGGATAATATTCTGTTCTTTTGGAGAAGCCATCAACAAGTATCCGGATTTGGTCAAAAAATATCTGGGAACCGTAGTACCCAGCAACGACAATTTCTATGCCGCATTAAACTCCGCCGTTTTCAGCGAGGGTTCTTTCTGCTACATTCCCAAAGGAGTCCGCTGCCCTATCGAATTGTCCACCTATTTCCGTATCAACGCGGCCAACACAGGGCAGTTCGAACGCACACTACTGGTGGCCGACGAAGGTGCGTACGTCAGCTATATGGAAGGCTGTACGGCACCCCAACGCGATGAAAACCAACTGCACGCCGCCGTAGTGGAACTCATCGCTCTCAAGGATGCGGAAATCAAATATTCCACCGTCCAGAACTGGTATCCTGGCGATAAAGATGGGAATGGCGGCATCTATAACCTCGTAACCAAACGTGGATTATGCGAGGAGAATGCCAAAATTTCCTGGACGCAAGTAGAAACAGGTTCTGCCATCACTTGGAAATACCCGGGTTGCGTGCTTCGTGGCAACAATGCCGTTGGGGAATTTTATTCCGTAGCCGTCACCAATAATTTTCAACAGGCAGACACGGGAACCAAAATGATTCATATCGGCAAAAACACCCGCAGTTTGATCGTCTCCAAAGGAATCTCCGCAGGCAAAAGTCAAAACAGTTACCGTGGATTGGTTAAGGTTAACAAACAGGCAGAAAACAGCCGCAACTTTTCCCAATGCGACTCCCTGCTGATGGGCGACCAGTGCGGAGCCCACACCTGGCCTTACATCGAATGCCACAACAAGTCTTCCGTTATGGAACACGAAGCCACCACTTCCAAGATTTCCGACGACCAGCTTTTCTATTGTCAACAACGCGGCATCGACAAGGAAAGTGCCATCAGCTTGATTGTCAACGGCTACGCAAAAGAAGTGCTCAGCAAACTTCCTATGGAATTTGCCGTTGAAGCACAAAAACTGCTCAGCATCAGTCTGGAAGGAAGTATCGGATAGCAGTACCTTCAAAATATCTTTTCCAACACCTGATTTTGAGACAACTTTTCATAAGGAAACTGTCCTCGTGAATGATATTTAATCATCGTAATTAAAGAATTTTAAACCAACAATGTACAAAACAATCAAATCCATATATGATTGTTTTGTAGTCATTATTTTCAAGTTAAAAACAAAAAATTATTTAGAATAAAAAATTATTGTATATTTGTAACGTGTAATTATAATAATTAAAACATTATTCGCCTTATGAAGAAACTTGTCTCATTACTAATTGTAATCTTTTTGTTTTCAGCACTTTATGGTCAAGAAGGAAAAGAAAAAAAGTATCCAACGCTTCCTGCTGTTGATGTGAAGACACTTGACGGTGCTGTATTTAACACGGGGAATATTGCCAACGACGGCAAACCTGTCATCATTAGTTTATGGGCAACCTGGTGCAAACCCTGCATCGCCGAATTGTTGGCCATTGCCGATGTTTATGAGGACTGGGTTGACGAAACCGGTGTTAAATTATATGCGATTTCCATTGATGATTCTAAGACCACCGCTCGCGTAGCCCCGTTTGTCAACGGTAAAAACTGGGATTTTGAAGTCCTTTTGGATCCCAACTGGGATTTCAAGCGTGCCATGAATGTTCCCGACGTTCCCTTCCTTTGCATTCTTAACGGCAATGGAGAAATTGTTTGGCAACACACTTCCTACGCTCCGGGTTCTGAAGAAGAAGTTTATCAGAAAGTATTAGAATTGGTAAAAAAATAGTCTATGCATAATTTTAAAAAATTCTGCCTATTACTCGTCTTTGCCGCTCTTGTTGGCACCGTGAGTGCCCAACACGTTATCGGAAACGGCAAAATCAGCGGCGAGTTTGGCTTTAACGGAATGTATTACATTCCCGATTCATTGATTGGTGCCGAACCCGTAGATTCAAAAGTGCGTGCCAACACGTATCTCAGCGTAATGTACAACAACGGCGGATTTACCGTAGGTGCCCAATACGAATTTTACTCTTTCCCTTTGATTGATTTCGAAAAAATCAGTTATAAAGGCCAAGGTTTAACTCGTTATTACGCAGATTATAAAAATGACTTTATTCAAGCTACCGTTGGTACGTTTTACGAACAATTTGGCAATGGCTTCACCTTGCGCGCCTACGAAGAACGCCAATTGGGCGTTGACAACAGTCTGCTTGGAGCCCGTGTCAAAGTAACCCCTTACAAAGGTATCTACCTCAAAGGCGTATGGGGCATTATGCGAAACAACTTTGATTTCGAATACACCAAACGTAAAGATTTTGTTCGTGGTGTTGATGGAGAATTCGCATTTGGCGAAATCTTCCCCGTTATCAGCGAAAAAGGTTTTACTGCCACGGTTGGAGGTAGTTTTGTCAGCAAATACGAAAAATCCGAAAACGACATTTACGTTACCCTGTATCCCGGAACAGAGGACGAATGTACCGGCATCATTGCCGCCGACAAGATTCCCGCCAACGTGGCCACTTGGAGTGCCCGTATGAACTTCGGCTACAAAGGTTTCCGTTTAGAAGCCGAATTCGCCCAGAAAGTCAACGACCCGAATGCCACCAACAAATACATTTACAAGAATGGCAACGCCTTGTTCTTATCGGCCACTTATTCTATGAAAGGATTGGGAATCTCCGCATCGTTTATCAGATCGGACAATATGGATTACCGCTCACAGCGTTTGGCATTGTCCAAAACTCCCGTCTTGGCCATCAACTACATTCCCGCCATCAACCGTCAATATGCGTACCAGTTGATTAGCAACTACAGCTACGCAAGCCAGGCCAACGGACAAATCGGAGCCCAATTGCAAGTCAATTACCAAATTCCCAAGAAGACTGTCCTTGGCGGCAAATACGGCACCGACATCACCTTCAACTACTCCCGTTTTCACGACATTGACAGAAAAGCCGTTCCTATGGCCGACTCTTTGGGAACAGAATCCGGCACTGACGGCTACACTTCCAAATTCTTCAAATTCGGCAAACAACTACTGTATCAGGATGTGGGTATTGAAATCAGCCACCGCTTCGACAAACGCTGGAAATTGATTTTGGCCTACAATTTCATCACTTATAATATGGATGTATTACAGGGACACGGAGGAATGATGAAAGGCCATTTGGTCGCAGCCGACCTGACTTGCAAAATCAATTCTGTCCACGCATTACGCCTCGAACTGCAACACCTATACACCAAGCAGGACAAAGGCAGCTGGCTTTACGGTATGTTGGAATATTCCATCAGCCCCAGATGGTTCATCTCTGTTGGCGACCAATGGAATTACGGCAATATCGACAAAGGTCAGCGTCTGCACTATTACAACATCGCTGCCGCATTCGTATATAACACCACCCGCATCTCGCTTAACTTCGGTAAGACGAGAGAAGGTATTCTTTGCGTTGGCGGCGTTTGCCGTTCCGTTCCCGCGTCATACGGTTTGGGATTATCAGTCACCACCTCTTTCTAATAGAGAAAATATCCATAAAAAAAAGACTTCCGTTTGGGAAGTCTTTTTTTTATACTTAATTTTGAACCCGAAGTTTTGATTCCCGATACCAATACATCGTCTTGCCCAAGGCTGCGACTCCCCAATAACCTCTCACTTTCAAACGGGTGGCATCTTCAATACTCATATAAGTACTGAAAGTTCCCTTCTTGCCAGGATATTTCAGCACCCCGTTTTGGTATTCTTTCTTTTCCTTGTTGTAAGACAATTTGGTCAAGAAAATCAAACCCAAGAAGTTTTTCTTTTTGGGATTTTCCACCCAAACCACTTTACCTTCGTAGGTACCATCATCGGCTTTATAAATTTCCACCTGCGAGCCTTCTTTTGAAAAGGGATCAGTCATGTGGTATATCCCACAAATGGCATCAGGATTTTGAGCCAATAGGCACAAACTAACAACGCAAAAGCATATCGAAAAAAACAATTTTTTCATACGTCAAAGATTAGAGCATATCGCAACTCACTGACATACCCGTTGCAGGAGCTGGTGAATTGGTTATTGGATCTAACAATTTCTGTCTTTGTTCTTCACATTGATTGGTGTTTTTAACATCAAACTGATGTTCTTCCAAAACTTTACCATCTTTTGAGACAGTACAATGGCAATATTTTCCACAAGAAGAAAAACCTAAAACAAAAACGGCTGACACCACCAAAACTAATAATACCTTTTTCATAACTTTAATTATTAATGATTATCGTAGTACATGACAAAAATTTAAAGGAATGCAAAAATAAGCAATTATCCGACACGCTGAGCGCCTTCTTTGAAAAAAATGTCAACCTAGCCCATATCAAACTTATTTCGCAGTTTACGATGGTGCTATGATTTCGACTCACCATCGTCCACGATGGAGTCGCTTATCCGATGCTGTTCAGCATGTTGCCTAAAAGGGGAACGTCCAACACGCAGGAGCATATCGACCTCGTGTTTTTTATAACCCAAAGAAAGTAACCAATGAAAGGTTTTCCCGATTTGTAGAGACGTGGCGAGAAAAGACACCCCCGCACTTGCCTCTCGCCGCCCGCTGCGCAGGATATATTAGCCGTATGTGACCTAAAAGCAATTCTAAGCCCTAATCCCTACACCCTATACCCTAATTTTAGTCCCGAAGACACCGGACGCTAAATCCGAAGTCCTTATCGTAGTTGCTCCTGTACACGTAGGCGTCGTAGTAGCGCAAGTAGCGGCAGTAGGCGTAGTAGCGACTGCCCTGGGTAGCCGACCAGAAGTACGCGTAGCTGCCGAAATCGTCGTAGATGCCGTTGTAGTTACCCGCAGGAACAGCAGAAAAGCCCGTGGCGTTGTTGGCAGAAGGATTGTTACCTGGACAACAATCTTCTTCATCATAAGTGTTCCACCCTGTAGTGGAGGTCAACGCCTTGGCTATGAATTCGGTGTCACTGCCGCATACGTACCCGCTTTGGCTGCCCACGTAGTCGGTCAGCTGCGTCCACTCCGCGTCAGAGGGTACGTGCCAGCCATTGGGGCAGATGCCCTGCACCCCGCTGGGGTTAGTCTCACTGCTGGAAGAGTTGCGCATCACCGCCTTCCAGTTGTACAGGTAGCCGTAGGTGCCCACGTTGCCGCTGTTGTCGTCGGGACAGTAGCGGTAGGCAACATCATACGAATACGTGCTGCCCATAGGTATCGTTGTGCCGTCGGCGTACTTCGTCGTGCGCAGGTTCTCCGCCATCCACACCTGGTCGCCCAACTTCACCGCATCGTAGGTGTTGCCGTCGATGTCCGTTACCGCATTCTTTATCGTCTCGTCACCGGAAGGTCTTTCCACGTTTCCCCCGGAAGGGTTATCGCTGTTCTGGGTCGTTACGTCCTCCTTCTTACAGGAACTTACTAACAATACGATGGCAAAGGCCATCACCATAATTGTAAACATTCTTCTTTTCATAGCTCTTTACTTTTTTTTGATGATTCATATTTTTTCATAGAACAAATTATTCATTCAAATCTTAGTACATGACAAAAATTTGGAATTTCCATCTAATTTGTTGTTATACAGATAGTTATCAACAAAATTTATTGGTGACTTTTTTGCTGTTTTCTTGATAAAGTGACTGATATTCAGTAATTTAGAAGCAAAAAACTACCACTTTTCAGGCTCTATGAATACCTATCACGAATGCAAAAATAAGCAATTATCCGACACGCTGAGCACCTTCTTTGAAAAAAAATGTCAACCTAGCCCATATCAAACTTATTTCGCAGTTTACGATGGCCTTGTGCAAGGCAAGAACGGTGTGTTTCAGCATGTTGCCTAAAAGGGGAACGTCCAATACGCAGGAGCGCATCGACCTCGTGCAACGGTACATCAACCTGTTCGGTGCCGACACCATCGACTGTCTGCTCGCCGACAGGGAATTCGTTGGCGAGAGATGGGTTAAATGGCTGAACGATAATCGTATAAGATATTACATCCGCATCCGTGAAAACTTTTGGGCATTCAATCCAAAAAGCGGAAGACAGGTGAAGGCGTCGAGGATTTTCAATCACCTGAAGATCGGCGAGGCGGATTTTCTTCACCACATTTTCTACGTGAAGGGGCAGGCGTGCTATCTGTCGGGAAGCAGGGTCAAAGGGCACGACGGGAAACCGGAGCTACAGATCATCATTTCTTTCAACAAGCCGGAAGATGCGGTCGAGACGTACCGCCAGCGCTGGCAGATTGATACGATGTTCAAGGCGATGAAGAGTGCCGGCTTCAATATCGAGACAACTCATCTGTCTGATATTGAGCGAATTGAAAAGCTGCTGTTAATCGTGACGATGGCGTTCGTCTGGTGCTACAGCATCGGCGAGTTCGTCCACCGCAACCTAAAGCCCATTCGGGTTCTGCGACACGGTCGGAAGGCGAAAAGCATCTTCCGCTACGGGTTGGACATCCTCACCGAGTTCCTTGCGCGTGACAGGAACGACCACCAACTACAATTCTTTGACTTCCTGGTAATCAATGAGATGCCGTTAAATGTAACGGGATAAAAAAATGTCATGTACTAAGAATGATTATACTTATATGTTTTTTGACAAGAAAAATCCATCATAGTTTATTTGACAAAAAGCTTATAAACACATTTCAAACAGAATTTTCTTAACAGTCATTTTATTTACAATATTATTTTACTATTCTTGAGGGCAACAATTTTCTGTCTTTTTTCTGTTTTTCCACAAGAAATACACTCCCACAGCTGTCAAAACCAGTGCGAACCCCAAGATATATTTATAATTGTGGATATCTGACAACTGCATTGCATCCACATCAAACCCCCGGCGCATAAAGACATAATCTGCCACAACACTCAAGCTGTTATGCATAAAATGGGCCACTATAGGCAGCCACAACGACCCGCTCCAATATACCAGATAACCCAAATAGGCACCCAACAACATTCGTGGGATAAAGCCCGTAATTTGAAAGTGAATGGCACTGAAAACAAAGGCCGTAATCCATATTGCCCAATGCGGATTCTTTATCCATTTTTGCAAAAAAGGCTGGATCGTTCCTCTGAAACACAACTCCTCCCCTATTGCCGGCAGCAGTCCCATTACAAGCAAGTTGACCAGCAGCACACTGATTCTTGGATCGTGACACATCAAAGTGATAATTTGGGCATTTTGTTCATCCAGCTGTTGCAGCCATCGGTCCAATTTGGCCAACGAGTTTGGCAAATGCAGACCGGCATTCCATTCTGCCAGTCCCATCACCACGGGAAGAATCGTCAGCGACAAAACCAACACGATATCCACCTGTAAATAGTTTGGAGCCAGATTCAACTTATTGTAGTTAAACAACTTTCTATCCGAACAAAAAGCGAAGAGCAAAGCAGGAAGCATAAATGTGCCGATAGAGCCGAAAGTTTGAACGACACGATAGTATCCACCCAAACGGACATCGCCCTCCTGCACTGGTATTCCACCATAAAACAACTTAGCCACCAAGACCCCTAACAGTGAAAAGATGAGCATTCCTGTGATAATAAACAACAGGAAATAGCAAATTTGAACGAAACGATTCTTTCCGGCAAAAAACGGATACTTTTCCATACAATAAGTTTAATTATAAAGCAACAATATTTTATTTCACAAAAGCAATAACATCACCTTTTTGCACCTTTTCGCCCTGTTTCACCACCACTTCAACGAGTTTTCCATTATAGAGCGAAGTCACTTCTTCAAGACCATAGAATGCGTTAATCCAGCAAACGGGTTCACCTTCCTTAAAGTTGGTACCCAAGGGCTTGCTCATAGAAGGTTCATTCACGGAAAGTTCCCAAATTACGCGGCCACTGACTGGAGCAACCACCTGCTTGGCTTCGGGTTCACGAGCCAACACACGGTCTATCACTTCCTGTTTCACCACTTCGGGAGCCTTGATTTCTTTTATAACCACTTGGATATTGGACTTTTTCTTGGCTTCTTCCAATTCTGCCTCAAATTTTTTCTTAGCGATGCCAGAACGATAATCCAAATATTGGCGTTCGTGCATAGCATATTCGAAGAGTTCCTCATCATCCTGACCTCTATCCCAACCTTGCTCTTCCATCAGTTTGATGTATTTCGGCAGTTCGTCGGGATAATTGTCCTGTGGCACACCGGTAAAGAACTCATAGCCGTTTTCCTTGGCAAGATCAACGATTTCCGGAGCGAGTGTGCCCGGCAATTTTCCCGTTTTACCCAAAATCATATCCCAGGTATTCTTGTCCATTTGCGAGAAGCGCGGTTTTCCCTGTGCCATCTGCATAATATTCATCAAGGCGATATTTTTCACGTACTGGCTAAAAGGGGTTACCAATGGTGGATTTCCGACTTTAGGCCAAACATACTGCACTTCGTCAAACATACGCACGAGGAGTTCGTCTTCGTTCAGTTCCTTCTTTCCGGCATTGCGGAGGAACATATTGATGCCGTTTTGCGCGCCACGCAGGTCTGCCATCATGGAACCCATCATACCGCCAGGAAGCCCACAACCAACTAATAAAGAAGTTGATATTTTATTTTTGGGATTAATGAAATAGCCCAAGAAATCGTCCATAAACTTCTGAGTGAGCGCACGGGCCTGCATATAGGCGTTCATATTGATTTCAGGCACATCGAAGCCCGCATCTTTCAACATTGCCTGGACGGTGATGACATCGGGATGCACCATCCCCCAGGACAGCGGTTCCATAGCCACATCGATGATATCGGCACCATTTTGGCACACTTCGAGGACGGAAGCCATCGAGAAACCCGGACCTGTATGACCGTGATACTGCACTTTGATTTGGGGATATTTTTCCTTGATGGACTTCACCAAGCGACCCAACATCACAGGACGACCGACGCCAGCCATATCTTTGAGTCCGATTTCATCGCAACCGTATTCCACGCACTTATCCACAACGCCCATATAATATTCCACCGTATGGATATCGGAATAGGTGATACTGAGGGCAGCCTGAGAAATCATTCCGGCTTCTTTCGCATACTTAATAGACAGTTCGAGATTGCGGTGGTCGTTGAGGCCGCAGAAGGAGCGAGCGATATCGACTCCTTGCGCCTTTTTCACCTTAAACATCAAGCGACGAACATCTTTAGGCACTGGATACATACGGAGGCCGTTGAGTGCGCGTTCGAGCATTTGGGTCTTGATACCCGCGTCGTTAAAGGGCTTACACCATTTGCGGACGGCAATATTGGGATTTTCTCCATAGAGCAGGTTAACCTGTTCCGAAGCGCCGCCATTGGTTTCCACACGGCTGAAGCAGCCCATTTCGATGATGACCGGTGCGATTTCCTCTAACTGATCCACGCGTGGCACATATTTTCCAGAAGACTGCCACATATCTCTGTAAACCAAGCAAAATTCAATTTTTTTCTTTTCCATCGCCATTGGTTGTTTGTGATATTTTTATGATAATAAACGAGTTACAATTATATATGATAACATTTCATACAAATTGCAAATGTAATATTATTTTTTGAATTTTTCAACGGGGAAAACGTGAAAAACTAAAACAATTCCAACTGTTGCGAAGGGGGAATAGTGGGCTGGGATTTTCGACCGTAAAACAGTTCGATGCTGCCAAATTGTTTATCGGTGATACACAAAATACCAACGTGTCCGAATTCCGGCAATGATTTTTTAACACGGTTCACGTGAACATCGGCATTTTCCGCACTAGTACAATGACGAACATAGATGGAGAACTGAAACATATTAAAGCCATCCTTCACCAATTTTTTGCGGAAATCGGCGTATGCCTTCCTGTCCTTTTTTGTTTCTGTAGGCAAATCAAAAAACACCAACACCCACATAATTCGGTATTCGCTGAAACGCTCCATTCTCTATCATAAAACAAATTCGACTCAATTTTATTTATCAAATTTCATTTCAATGTTGGATATATTAGAATACGAGCCTCATTTGCGTAACATTTCTGAAGAGACGCAACCGTTTTAGCCACAGCCACCATCAAGGGACTACGACTACCGTTGATATGAACATCCAAGACCGGAATAAGCAACAGTTCTGCTTTAATCGCTTTTGTAAGGTCATCTCCACCCTCAAATTGAGACATCAACCTAATTACCATTTCATCCACGAAAGGACGATAAGGTTCCATAATGTCATCTGCAAGACAATAGGCATTGTAACGATTATGGTGGTGAATACCCAATGTTGGCAATAAACCGGCAGCCACCAAAGCGCGAGCCATTACCGCTCGCAAGATAGCATATCCGTAATTAAGCAGATTGTTCGGATAATCACCCTCCCGTTTCCTTGTAAAATCCGGGATTGAAGGAAACACGTTTGCCCAATAGTAAGCGGCGGCACGCGCCTCCAGATTATCAGTATCGCCGCTACGCACAGAAGCTGCCCACCGCTTCATATTTCCCGTTTCACAAGCCACATATTTTTGCAGAACCGCCGCCTGATTTTCTATTTTTCTCACCACCGTTTGTTGCCACAGCTGTTTTTTTAATGGCAAAGAAGCTTCTATTTGATTGGTAAAGCGTTCCTGTTGGACGGTATTGCATTCCAAAGGAAGCATCAGACCGCATGGCATACTTTTACAATCGCAAGTCACTAATGCACAATTGTTTTCGAGAAGTTTTTCCATCAACATCTGCGTGATGGTGATTTGCTTATTATCTAAAACGACAACGCCTATATCTTCAATGGGAACCGTTTTAACGGTGGCATTTTTAAATGATGTAGGAAGAGAATCGTTTTGTTCCACTTCTGGGAGACGGATTACCAACTGTTCATCCTTCAACGACAGATAGGCAGGATTTCCAAAATACAGTGTTCGTTTAATCATTTAATTCTTTTGTTTTCTCTGATAAGGGAAGAAAATTTTCGGGGGTTGACACCGAATGACCTATTTCTTTTTCAGTTGCTTCACGAGCCACTCCGGGATTTTCAATTTCCTGCAATCTCTCGTAGCCCACTTGCGACAACCACAGTTTGAAGGGCTCGGCCTTGGGCGATGGAATAGATTGTATGATGCGGAGCAATCCTTTGACGTTGGCTGCTTGTACTTTTCTTTTTTTACCATCCAAAGCGATCATTTCTATGGGGGTACAAATTGTACCCCAGTAGGATTGGAGAATAGGATCCCTCATTTTCATTTTTTTGATGTACTGCTTTGGGTCTGCCGAATCGGTCAGTGCTTCCACCACGTCTGTAATGGAAAAATACCATTGTCCCTCATTCTCGTTCCAAGAGGAACGGATTTTTTTGTCTTGGAATAGTTTGATGTTGTTCATAGTTTGTTTTTTTTTTAGTTAATGACCGAGGTGGTTATTCCGCGCTGTGATTATTGATTAGTATGATGTTGCCTAAACGATCGACTTTTATTGGAATACAAGTTTCTTTAAATGATAAGCGAATGCCGTTAATGTTGTCAAATTCTAGCTTGTTGAGTTGTGTGTATTCTACTTTGTCCACAATTGAATTGGCTACATTGTATGGTATGCAATATAAACGTGCGTTTGTAAACGATACAATTTTGTAAATTCTAGTTTTATCTTCAACTTTTATTTCATTACCTTTAGGCAAGTAAACCAAATCGCCTGGGGAAAGAGAAAATAAGAACTGTGTATCTTGCGCAACCTCGTTGGCTTCTTTCAAGATTTTGTCTAATTCACTTACCCAATTTTTTGTAAAACGTTTTTGGCAATCAATAACCAAGTTGAGCGGAACCGTAACGTAGGAGCGTTTTTTATCATTGCTCTCATAAACAAAGAAAAATAAGTTTGTCCCTTTTGCCGCTTCAACAAATTTTTTGTTTTTATTGCCGGCTTGTCCGACAGGAAACTTGTCGGCTTTTTCATATACACGAACTTTTAATATGGGCTGATGGAATTTATTGCCGTTCAAAGTAGAAATGTTCTTGTTCATTTCATCAATGCCGTCCGGTGAGAAGGCAAGTTCCGCATTTCCGCCTTTCGTCTCCAAATGTGCAAGAAGAATCTTTTGTACGCCGGTGTCGGTTACGCTTTCCTCAATTTTCTTTTTATTGAACGATGTGTCAAGCGGTTTACGAGTGGCAAAATAACGGTCTTTGGTCTCTTTAGTAAAATAGTAAACCTCTATTTTCTTAAGATTGATATCTGACCAGACATCTTTGTTGTCTTCAACATATTTCTTGATATATTTGGCATCACGGTTTTCGCCAAGCAATTCTAACACTTTCACTTTAAAGTCTTTGTTGACGATTGTTTTTGGATTTTTCAACGCTTCATTTAAAGATACTTCTTTCTTGAAACGAAGGTTAACCTCGCCATAGACAGTGTCTTTGTGCATCGGCTTGCGAACAGCCCAATTCTCGCCTTTTTCTTGCTTAACCATCACTTTCTTGCCATTTTCAAAATGCTGGTAATAGTTGACCGTTTTGTTGATAACACGAAGATTCTGTTTGAAACTGACCACAATGCTTTCTAATGCGGCTTGTGCATCCTGAGTGAAAGTATCCCAAGGTTTGATGAATTCTTTGAATACAGGATGTTCTGAACCATTGTAAACAACTTTCTCCACACGACGCAGTTTGTGCGAAAGCGCATATCTGTTTTCCTTGTGTTCAGACAATGCGGCTTCGTTGTTCAGCAGATTCACGTGATCGCGGGTGGTACAGGCAATTACAATGGCATCCATAGCGTGATGGCGATGGTCAATACGCTTTCTGCTGAATCCTTTTTGCAATTCCAAAGGCATCGCCGGGATGATTTCACCGCTTGTATTAATAGTGGTGAAATGAGTGGATTTGGTCAACTCGTTCATTCTGATGAAGCGTGGCAGAATAATACGGTTCCAAACATCGTTCATACCCCATTCCTTCTTTAATCTGTCGGTAATATTTCCATTGCAAGAAATAAGATTTTTGGAAACGGCTTCTTGTTCTATATTACCATTTTCATCTTTTTCACGAACAATATTGGATAGAACACCTTTGATATACTTACTGATGTAACGACTGTCGTTTAATTGTCTTTCAATAAACTGGTCTGGTATGTCATCCATTAAAAGACGTTTCATCTTAGACGGGTTTTTAGCATAATGCTTTCTGATAAAATCCTGATAAGCGTCAACAGAAAAGATTTCAACGACTTTCCCTCCAGTAAGGGTGACTTTCCGTCCATGATTTTCTTTTATAAATTCGAATCCCAACTGGTTGTCTTTAAGTTTGTTGACTTCTGCTTCGCAAATAACCTTGTTGCTGAAAGAATCATCAAAATATCGGGATTGAGGAATGATGTGCTCTATTTCGTATGCTGTGGTGAAAAGTTTGCCCAATGGAATCATTTCACCAGTATAAGGTGAACGATATTTTTGTTCGAGCCAGCATTTATAGCGTATGATGTCGCTTTTAGAAGGTTGTGCGGCTTTTGATATTTTGGAAATAAAATCGAAGTCCTTGTCTTTGTCGTTCAACTCTTGTAACGCCCCTTCTTCGTATATTCGCAAAATGTCTTGTTGGGTAGGAGAATATGGGCGAACATTCTCAATGCCAAATTCTGGATTCTGAAACTCCATCAACATCGCTTTAATGCGCAGGTTGGTGTTTTCGTTCTCATTGTTGCGTTCGGTCATCTTTTTGCGTTTGTCGGCGGGATTCTTCATTTCGCGACCAAGCTCGACGTGTATTTCATCAATGTTTCCTACCTGTTTCCAAATGTCACGGACGGTACGCATCGTTTCTGTAACCACTTGTTCGACAATTGGATTTCGCATGGAATGTTGTTTGAAACTCCTCAACCAGCTATCAATGTCTTCTGGTTTTTCCCATTTTTGAATATCACTGGCTTCCGAATGTCTGTCGTAAACAACATAGCATGTGAGCCATACAGGCAGACCTTTGAAATGGGAAATTTCAGTGAGGTAAATGGTTTTTTCGCGCACACGATTGCGGATTTTTTCATCGTATTCTCCTGAGATGATTTTCTCAATTCTATCAAGAGTCTTCGCATCAATGTTATCTTGATTCCAATATTTGCCCATACGCATCAGTGCCAACAATTTCTTGATGGCCTTCTCCGAATAGGAACCATAGTCTTTTTCGTCAAATTTTGCTTTCTTCAAATTCTCAATGCTTTCATCTGAAAAACCGGCTTCTAAAAGTTTATGATAAATGCCTTTGGAATTATTTCGTTTGTTTTCGGCAAAAACCGCGTCAATCTCAGTTTTGGAATTTACAGAGTAAAGCAGATGCCAAAGCACATATTCCAATTCCTTGGTGAGTTTCGTCTTGTCTTCTTTAGTGAGTTTTGCCAAAAGCATGGCACGCGTTTTATTGCATGGATATGTCTTATCTTCCACATAATTCCAACGGTAAGGTAGCTCAGAATCTTTTCCTTTCGGCTTTTTGATTTTGAAATAGGTAGTTAAAAGCGAATCTTGCGTAATCTCTTTTTTATCATTCAAAAAGTCAAACAAAGCAACCAAATCTTCTTCTGAACGGATAAATTCGTCTGTTACATCAACATCTGTTTCAAGCTTGCCTGTTGATACATTTCCAAACAAATCCATTTGCCCATCGTTTACAATTCTTTCTCGCTGATAAATCTTCAAATTCTGTACAAACTGCCACAAACGGAATTCTTGGAACAATGGATTGGATTTGGCAACGCATTTGATGGGATATTCTTTGCCATCTTTGTCATAATGAGATTCGTATGGGCAATTGGCAATGGTGGATTTTTTGCTTTTTAACGGACGCTGATAAAACAAGACATCTTCAACGAGCAAATAAGTAAAATCTCTGGAGGCAATGCTGTTTCTATAGTCATCATTAGATAGATAAAGTTCTTCAATGCAGGAGGCATATAACTTTGAATCATTTAATTCTGGAATGAATTCTTTCTGCTTATTAATGATGGCCTTTAATTCGTCTTTAAAATACTTTCGTTCAATGGTACGCACCAGTTTCCCAATAATCTTCTGGTCAGGGTTACTCAGCAAGGAATTGTAAATGTATTCGCCAACGGTGTTGCCGGAATCAGTGATTGATTTTTCGGTCTTTAATTTAATTTTGGAATACATTTGATTCTTGCGTTTGCCATCCATCTTGTCTATTTCATCAAAAGTAGGCAAGAAAGAAAATTCGGTTTTTGAACTTCCGTCTTTGAGAATGGTCACTTTTTTTACAAAATCGCGTATTGTTCCTTCCCAAAAAGAAATGTCATTGTAAAAAGCAGCCCTATAAGGCTCTTGCTCGTTTTCTAAGGAAACTTGATACCAATACTTTTCGTACTTTTTATCTTTTTCTTGCTTCTCAACTTTTAATATTTTAGTAGAGATAATAGTTTCACACACATCACTCTTCGCTTCTTCTTCCTCATCTCTCAACTGATTATATCCGCGTTTCTGGTTGAATTGCAGAAGAATCCATGCGAGTTCTTCTTTTGTGATTGCTTGGGTCAGTGCTTTTTTGCGTAGGTAATAGATTGTCCAATCCAATGGGACCTTTTTCCCGTTTGCGACTAATTCGGGTTGGTTAATGGCAAAATCAGCAAGCATTTCTTGAAAAGAATCCATAAATAGAAATTGACCGTTATCCCACGCCAATTTTGGCTCGCTTTCTTTCAAAAAATGACCGTATTTATCCAATTTTTCTGCATAATGTTTTGGCAAAAAGTTTATTACGGATAAAACGCGATGCAGTCTTTCTCGGCGAAGCAGGTAGCGTTCATGCAAACGACGTGTGCCTCTTAATCGTGTGCGTTCTGATGTTTGAGATTTAGTATTTCCCCTGTCAAAATCTCCTAAAACGTCAGCATCCATTGGGATGATTCTACTTCCGGCAGCTTCTATCACTTTCTGTTTTTCATCATCTTTTACCACAGCCCATCCTATGCTGTTGGTTCCTAAATCCAAACCTAAAACCCTTTTCATCTTATAAATAAATTTAATGTTTTCAAGAATAATCGAACGACAAATATACAATTTTTTACAACAAGTAAGTTTAGTATTTCTTTTTTTTATATTTTTGCCGAACAAATTTTGAAGCAACTCACAATAAGGATTATTCCGTTGTGAAAACATCTAAAGCGGGAGCACTTTGCTCTCGTTTTTTTATTCATCGATGTACCTAAATATAATTTCAGGAAAATCGGTGTAATGGACAAATTTTAGGCTGTTTTTGAGACGTTGCTCTCAAGTGGACAAAAATTAGGCTGTTTTTTGGGGGGCAGATGTCATTCCCATGCGACGTTTATTTATATTTGCAACACCAATTGAAGCGGAGGCGGGCT
>JAZLHE010000061.1:0-10368 GCA_045616665.1 Bacteroidales bacterium
GATAGCGTCGTCAGAGATCATAGCGTCGATGATCACCATCGTTTCGTATTGTCTCATAATGAGTCCCTTTGGTCTATCGCCCAGAAACCGACATTGGTTCCGGGAGGGTTCCGATAAAAATCGGTGGCTCAAATATAGAAAAACGGGCTTTTTTGTCAAACCAGGGAGGTTTTACAGCCCCATCTGGAGCCCGAGGACGACCGATTTCGCCCAAGAATTGACCCCGCGGTTAAAGTAGCGCTGGAGCCCGAATTCCACAGAAATCCACGTTGAACGCAGTTTTTTTTGGGACCAGCCCCATATTTCACGCAAATCAAAAGCCAAACCAGGAGTCAAAGTCAACTGCTGCGCCTCGGAAAAACTGTACTCGTAAAGAAGACTACCGGTAAGCCCAAAGTACTTCCCCAAAGCTATACCGCCACCCATTTCCATACCTATGGTAAAACCATCAAGAGAAAACATTTTCTCGCAAGAACTACGTTCCACCAAGGAGTCCAGTTCTTCTTCACGAGAATTCTTTTCATCATAGACAAAGCCTCGCAGTTCCTCGCGGAACTCGGAAAGGTTTGTATTTTCAAGCCCAAGCACCGGAGACAAGTACATGGCAAAAACATCCCCGACCATGAAGAATTTCGCCGAAACTCGATAACGCTGGTACGTCATCATTACATCATCGTCCAGGTCGCCTCCGAAAAAACGGACATCAATACTGCCGCTCAACCACGGGTAATAGTAGTATTCCCCCTGCCCTTGCCAAACGCCAAGGCAGTCGCATTCCTCGGTCGGGTCGAAAACCCCGGCAGCAAGACCAACCGAAAGCCCCTTCCCGGTATATGCAGCCTGCCTCGGGAGAGGGAAGTTCACCCAATCCCCCGAAAGGCTATCGGAGGCAAACAAAGATGCCGCCAGAAAAAATACAACCAGGAAAAAATATCGCACAAGACAAATATAAGATAATTTACAAGGCTTTTTTGCCCTATTTTTTTTACTAAAAACAACTCTTTGGAGCCATAATTTCGTATTTTACGGAATTATAAAAGAACCGCAGAGGCGGTTTTCCTTAGATTGCCAGGAGTACTAAATGCGCATTGCGTCATTTTTAATCAGTTTCGTTGCCCTCGCCGCAGGAATTTCATTTGCACAACTTGCCCCCGAACCTCAAATGGCGGACGTCAAGCTCATGCAAGATACGACGACGAACCAGCCCATGAAGATGGACTTTTCCAAACCCCTCACGGGCATCAGCGATCCAGGCATTCTCTTCAGCCATTTCAGCAACCGTCCGCTCCTCATCTACTACTTCAGCCCCAAGTGCCCGCACTGCCAGCGCCACTTCCCTGAAATCCAGAACCTGATGAAGGAATACGAAAAGGACGGCTTGACAGGTATCGCCATCGGCCTCGGCGGCGGAATCAAGAAGAACGACATCCGTTTGTTCATCGACCAGTTCCATGCCGTCATACCGGTATTCCAGGACGCCGACGGCAAGTTCGGGCCGAGCTACGGCACAGGGTACATCCCGGTTGTTTACCTTGTTCAAAAAGACGGAACGTTCTACCGCTACGAGACATTGAACGAAGCGAACATGAACCACTTGAGGTCGACACTCAACAAGATGCTCAAAAAGTAGCAGCACTTTTAATAAAAACGGAAAGGCTCCCACAAGGGGAGCCTTTCTTTTTTGGGCTGTTTATAGCTGTCGTGGGTTCCAATAAAAAGGTTCGAGGCGGGATGCTACTACGCTTCGCGTTGTAGCTCCGGCTTGGGCTCGGTCATGGGCAAGCGAGCTTGCCCGCGACGCTCGCCCTGGGCCGTAGTCGAACCCACACCATGTCGTCGTGGGTTCTCTCCCGAGTATGAAAAAGGCACCCACAATGGGCGCCTTTTTCATACTCGAGGCGGGATTCGAACCCACGACCCTCTGCTTAGAAGGCAGATGCTCTATCCAACTGAGCTACTCGAGCGAACATTATTTTCAAGCAACCCAGGCAGAAGGCAATTCTACAAGGTTTTGCTCAAAGATAACGAGCAGCATATATAGTAATTTTCTTGTACGTTTTCAAGCAGACAAGGTGCTTTAGTCAGGTTTTACACGCCCCAGTTCCACTTCCTCTTCACGACCGATAATATTCTGTCTAGCCATAAAAGCACCCTTAAAAGCGCAATTTTACGATTTCTTATCCGAAACTATTTCGGCTTCATAAAAAAAACGGCCCCCTACCGGGAGCCGCTTAAGGCTTTTACCCAATTTCACCATTTGCTTCAGGAGAACCGTCTTCATCGTCCCCGGGGAAATCCGGCTCAAGTGAACCTTGAAGCAGGTTTGCGCAACGGACGAACTTTATTTCTTCAATGCAAGGTTTCTTGTATTCTTTTTTCATTTTCTTTCCTTTTGACCCTTACGGTTCCGCCACTACCTTACGAACACCTTTTTACCATTGTTATAAACGCCCTTGACGTTCGGCCTCTTTTTGCCGAGGTAACGGCCCTTCATATCGTAATAACGTTCGGCGGCAGGCTTGAACTCGCCCGTGCGTGTATTGAACGAACCGATGACTCTCGTGGTTTCTTCGCCGTTTTCGGATTTTTCAATCACCATGACGTCCATAGATTCCGGAAGCGAGGCCTTCACACTCTGGGCCTTTTCGCCAGGCGCCGCCGGGCGACCCGGTTGGGCAGGAACCTTGTATTCAAGGTAGGCACGCATCGGATAAATGTACGCACCGACGCCGATCTTCACAAACTTTCCGACAATCGAGGGATCGTTGTCTTTTGAGCCGGCAAAACCGTAGTCATAGCCAAGACCCGGATCCCCTTCCTGCCACTTCTTGTACTCATAGGTACCCACGAGGTTCCAGTTGCCTTCCGTGGTGAGGTGTTCGCCAGCCGTAACCTTGAACGTACCACCATCGAAGTTGAGGGACCCGGTATTGGCATCGGCATTAACCTTCACGAGATACGGCGTATTAGCCTTAACACCGTCCTTTACTTCTCGTACGGAAACGGTCCACTTGCCATCGATTTTGGACACCTTCGCAAACGAGTAGAAGGAAATTCCATCAGGCATGCCATTGGACTCAAACGGCAACATGAGCGAGGAGAAACTCGCCGCGGCAGCCGTTTTCGGGAATTCACGCTTCAATGAAATAGTACCGGTGATTTCGATGTCTTCGTCGATGTTCACGGCGTCTGTCGCGGAGCCATAAACGGTAGCGGACTTGTTATCGGCTGCGATTACGATTGCCGGAGAGTACTGCGGCTGGCTATTTTCGCCGAACATCGTGAGATATGGGAACTTGTAGGAATGATGGTCATCGCCACTATCGACAGAACCCGCGGTCCACACTTCGCTGGAGAAGCCTTTCGGCAGTTTTCCGCTTGTCAATTCCGATTGAGTCATGCCCACGCCATAAGCATTACGGCAATTTACACAAGCCTCGTCCGATTTGTAGTAAGCGTTGATGACGGAAGGGTTGACCTTAAACTCAATAGTTTCATTATTTTTTCCCACTTTCAAAGTAACACTAAAATTCCTCGCAGCAGTCCCAACAACGGCGCCCGCAAATGTCCTTGAAGTTTGAGCCCCCACCACCACCATAGGCGTAGTCACAGTGCCCATGTTGTACACACTGCTAACCGCATAGATGGGAAATTCCCTTACACCATCACCTATAGCTTTATTTGTTTTTACATCATTATTAGGGGGCATACTACCACCTACAAACCCGACAACACCGCCGACAAAATCTGTTCCATTCACCAAGCCCGCATTGTAGGCATCGGTAATGGTGTACCCATGGTCTGTAGCAGAAGTGATTGGGGCATTGGCTATACCGGCAATACCACCGACACGAGTGTTTCCATTCACGGAGCCCTTATTATAAACGTTATTGACACCGCCTCCTCCAACACACCCTGCTATTCCACCAACAGCGTCTCGACCCTTGATATACGAGTCTTCTAAGCCGACATTTCTTACACTGCCAACACTAACGTAACCAAAGAGGCCGACAGAATCCTTTCTATCGTTGTTGAAATACAGACCGCTAATGGTGTACCCGTTTCCATCGAAAGTTCCCTTAAAGGGATTCTTTGACGTTCCAATCGGAGTCCACTGGGTAAACGAGGCAGAATCATCACTCAACGAACCATCCGCCTTAAGCACGTTCTTGTTCAGCACGATATCCGCAGCAAGTACACCGTTGGTCGGGTATACACCTCCATTCACGAGTTCCGCGAAGTCAATGAGGTCTTGCGCGGAACTGATAACATACGCTCCTTCATCATTGGGCAAATCCAAGATATAATCTATTTCAGGTTGCTTGCCGACATTCTTGAGGCCAGGGAGTTTGTGCACCAACTTTTTACGGCTAGCGTCAGCAACAGGTTTTCCTGAACCGGCAAGCCAAATTTCACTGGAGAAGCCTTTCGGCAAAGTCGCACTAGCCAATTCAGCAGTCGTCTTGCCAAGCACATTCGTTCCTGCGTTGCCACTGCCTATGGCGTTTCCGGAGTAGAACTCCGTATTGAAGTAGCTGTTGCTGATACTCGCTGCGTTAGATCCAACCACACCACCGACCTCGTCGGAACCTGTCACGGAGCCCGTGTTGTAAACGTCGCTGATGGAGCCATAGTTATGCCCAACAACGCCACCGACAAGTTCCGTTCCACTCACGGAGCCCGTGTTGTACACCTTGTTTACAGTACCTTTATAATTGCTGCCAACAACGCCTCCAACGTAATTATTTCCTTTGAAATACGAATCCTTTACGCCGACTTTCTGGACAACGGCACCTTCGCCGACATATCCGAACAAGCCCACGTAATTCTTATCGGCATCATTGAAATACAATCCACTGATAGTATGGTTATTTCCATTGAAGGACCCAGTGAAGGGGTTCTCGGATGTACCCATCGGAGTCCAACTTTCAAGGCCAATTCCGTCATTGTACAATGCCCCGGCGGAATCCAGTACCGCCTTGCCATCGTTCAACACGATATCCGCGGTGAGCTTGGCACTAAAGGAAGCATCAACTTCATTCACAAATTTTGCGAACCACTTGAGTTTTTGTGCAGTATTGATTGCGTATACACCATCTTCAGGCTGCAACACAACAACTTCAGGCAGAGAACCGACATTCTTGAGCCCAGGAAGTTGGAACATCACCTTTCCATCGCTCACAATAGATTTGCCGGTCCCCGCAACCCAAATTTCACTGGAGAAGCCTGCCGGTAAAGTCGTACTTGCAAGATCAACTGTCATCAAGCCTTTGACATTTTCACCACTAGAGCCAGAGCCCAAAGCATTCCCTGTAAAGAAATCCGTGTTGTAGTAGGCATAGCTGACGGAGCCTACATTACGCCCAACAACACCGCCAACCGTACTGGATCCACTTACAGAGCCCGTGCTGTAAACAATGCCGACGGTTCCACTATTATCACCGACAACGCCGCCGACATAATAATTTCCGCTCACGGAACCAGTGTTGTACACATTGCTGACGGAGCCATCATAATTATATCCGACAACACCGCCGACTCTGTATTTTCCTTCAATATACGAGTCTTCTACACCGACATTCGTCACCTTGCTGCCAGAGTCTTTTTTATATCCAACAATACCGCCGACAAAGAATCCTCCTTTGATATACGAATTTTCTACACCGACATTCATCACCTTGCCACTAGAGCCAACAACACCGAAAAGACCTACAGAATCCTTACTTTCGTTATTGAAATACAATCCGCTGATGGTATGGCCTTGACCATCAAAAGTCCCGGTGAAGGGGGTCTCGGCCGTTCCTATCGGTGTCCACTGAGTAAAGCTTGTAGAATCTTCACTCAAGGAGCCATCCGCATTAAGCACGTTTTTATTCAACACAATATTTGCTGTAAGTTTGGCACTAGCGGTAGCATCTATATCATTCACGATTACTGCAAACCATTCGAGTTCTTGAGCAGAACTGATTTCATAGACGCCATCACTATTCGGTTTCATGCCGTCACATTCCATTTCAGGCCGAGGACCAATTTTCCTGAGACCAGGGAGCAAAACAACCACCCTTCCATCGCCTAAATCAGATTTAACGGAACCGGCAACCCAGTTATCAGTAGGGGTAAAAAGCTCTGACAACGTTGTAGTTGCTAGTTCCCATGTCGTCTTGCCCGTACCATAGGAATCACTGCAATTTGTGCAAGGCATATTCATATTATAGTACGCATTGCTAATACCATGCAAAAAATCACCACCGACAGCGCCGCCGACATACTCTGTCCCGCTCACGGAACCCGTATTGTACACGTTGCTGACGGAGCCAGAATAATTATATCCGACAACGCCGCCGACATGAGAACTTCCGTTCACGGCTCCAATGTTGTACACGTTGCTGACTGAGCCAGAACTATTATACCCGACAACGCCGCCGACATCGTCATTTCCGCTCACGGAACCAGTGTTGTACACGTCACTGATGTTACCAGAATTACCCCCGGCAACACCGCCGACACGGAAAACGCCGCCGACATCGTCATTTCCGCTCACGGAACCCGCGTTGTAAGCATTGCTGATGGTGCCCGAATTATCCCCGACAACACCGCCAATACCTTGATTCATACCGCTAACGAAGCCCTTATTGGACACGTCACTGATGTTACCAGAATTACCCCCGACAACACCGCCAATAGTGTAACCTGTTCCGCTCACGGAACCCGCATTGTGCACGTTGCTAATAGTGCCCCAATTGTCCCCGACAACGCCACCGACGCCGTGCCATCCCTTAATATACGAATCCTTCACACCGACATTCACCACCTTGCCGTTAGAACCCACATAACCGAAAAGGCCTACATAATCCTTACTTTCGTTATTGAAATACAATCCGCTGATGGTATAGCCTTGACCATCAAATGTCCCTGTAAAGGGGGTCTCTGAAGATCCTATCGGGGACCACTGAGTAAACATTGCATAATCTTTACTCAAGGAACCATCTTCGTTAAGCACATTTTTATTCAGCACAATATCCGCGGTGAGTATACCATTAATTGAAACATCTCCGCTATTTACAAGCTCTGCAAACCACTTGAGTTGCTGAACAGTTCCGATTTTATACACACCATTATTAGGCAGAAATCCTGTATACTCCGCTTCAGGCTTTGAACCAACACCTTTGAGATAAACAAGTTCATACACAAGCTTTCCATTATTTACAACAGGGTCACCTGAACCGATATTCCAAATATCACTAGAGAATCCCGAAGGTAACGTTGTACTTGCCAATTCAGCAGATGTTTTTCCCGTACCAACAGAATTACTGCAATTATCACAAAGAACGTTCTTATTGTAATAAGCATTGCTAATAGTACCAGAATTTTTATACCCGACAACGCCACCGACATCGCCTCTCCCGCTCACGGAACCCGTGTTGTACACCTTGCTAATGGAGCCTTCATCATTATACCCGACAACGCCACCGACACTAAAACTTCCGTTCACGGAACCCGCGTTGAACACGTTGCTGACGGTGCCATAATTATCATTATACCCGACAACGCCACCGACATCGCCTCTCCCGCTCACGGAACCCGTGTTGTACACCTTGCTAATAGTACCAGAATTTTTCCCGGCAACGCCGCCGACATAATTTCCGCCTTTGATATACGAGTTCTCTATACCGACATTCATCACCTTGCCTAAAACATCAACAACACCGAAAAGACCTACAGAATCTTTACTTTCGTTATTGAAATACAATCCGCTGATAGTATGACCTTGACCATCAAATGTCCCTTTGAAGGGGTTCTCTGAAGTTCCTATCGGGGACCACTGAGTAAACGTTGCATAGTTTTTACTCAAGGAACCATCTTCGTTAAGCACGTTTTTATTCAGCACAATATTCGCGGTGAGTTTACCATTAATTGAAGTTATTCCGCTATTTACTAGTTCTGCAAACAACCCGAGTTGCTGAACAGAACTGATTTCGTACACACCACTATTAGGTAGAAATCCCGTATACTCCACTTCAGGCTGGGAGCCCACATCTTTGAGGTAAACAAGTTTGTACAAAATTTTTCCATTACTTATAACAGGTTTGTCAAAACCTGCTGCCCAAATTTCACTGGAGAAGCCTGTCGGCAACGTTGCACTTGCAAGATCAACAGTCTTCAAGCCTTTGACATTTTCACCACTAGAGCCAGAGCCCAAAGCTTTCCCTGTAAAGAAATCCGTGTTATAGTAGGCATTATTGACCGAACCATAACTATTATACCCGACAACGCCGCCGACATAGTTGCTTGTCCCGCTCACGGAGCCCGTATTGTACACGTTGCTGACTGAGCCATAACTATTATACCCGACAACGCCACCGACATAGTCGCTTGTCCCGCTCACGGAACCCGTGTTGTTCACGTTGCTGACAATACGATAATTATACCCGACAACGCCCCCGACATAGATGCTTGTCCCGCTCACGGAACCCGTGTTGTACACATCGCTAACAGTACCATAATTACCCCCGACAATGCCGCCGACATCATCTCGGCCTCTAATATACGAATCTTCTACGCCAAAATTCATCACCTTGCCGTTAGAGCCCACATAACCGAAAAGGCCTACATAATTTTCATTTTCATTATTAAAATACAATCCGCTGATGGTATGGCCGTCGCCATCGAAAGTCCCTTCGAAGGGTTTCTTAGTAGTTCCTATCGGAGTCCATTGTTCAAGGCCACTCCCGCTATTGTGCAATGTTCCATCGGAATTCAGTACCGTCTTGCCAGCGTTCAGCATAATATTCGCAGTGAGTTTACCCATAATTGAAGTATGACCTCTATTAACAAATTCAGCGAACCATTTGAATTGCTGAACAGAACTGATTTCATAGACGCCATCACTATTCGGTTTCATGCCGTCACATTCCATTTCAGGCCGGGAACCAGCATTCTTGAGTCCCGGGAGTAAAACAACCACTTTTCCATTGCCCAGATCAGATTTAACGGAACCGGTAACCCAAATACTTTCAGAAAAGCCATAAGGCAAAGTCGTTGCCAGTTCCCATGTCGTCGTTCCCGTACCATAGGAATCACTGCATTTCGTGCAAGGCGTGTTTACGTTATAGTAGGCATTGCTGACAGTACCAGAATTTTTATACCCGACAACTCCGCCTACAGAGCTTGATCCGCTCACAGAACCAATATTGTACACGTTGCTAACAGCACCTTTATAATTGCAACCAACAACGCCACCGACGTAGGCATCACCACTCACGGAACCCGTGTTGTAAACATCGCTGACAGTACCCAAATTATACCCGACAACGCCACCGACATAATTTCGGCCTCTAATATACGAATCTTCTACACCGACATTCATCACCTTGCCGTAAACATCACCGAAAAGACCTACAAAATCTTTATTTTCATTATTAAAATACAATCCGCTGATTTTATAGCCATTTCCATCGAAAGTCCCTCTGAAAGGTTTTTCAGACGTTCCTATCGGTGTCCACTGAGTAAACGTTGCATAATCTTTACTCAAGGAGCCATCCGCATTAAGTACGTTTTTATTCAACACAATATTTGTTGTAAGCTTGGCATTGGCAGAAGCTTTTGCAACGTTTATGAATTCTGCGAACCATTCAAGCTCATAAGCAAAACTGATTTCATAAACGCCATCACTATTCGGTTTCATGCCGTCACATTTCACTTCAGGCTGAGAACCAACATTCTTGAGACCAGGGAGGTAAACAATCGTTTTTCCGTCACTTTGAACAGATTTAACGGAACCAGCAAGCCAATTATCAGTGGGGGTGAACAGCTCTGACAACGTTGTTGTTGCCAGTTCCCATGCAGTCAAGCCTATACCCAAGGAATTGTCGCATTGAGAACAATCTATTTCAACATTGAAGTAGCTGTTGCTGATTGAGACGTTTTTAGAATTATTCCCTATTACACTGCCAACAGATTTTCCCGTTCCGCTTACCACACCGGTATTGTAGACATCGCTAACAGATTTTTTACTTGACCCAATAACACCGCCGACAGCAGAGCCTCCACTCACAGCACCGGTGTTGTATACTGCACTGACGGAACCATTTGTACCATAGCAGCTCCCGACAACGCCACCGACTTCATCAGCTCCTTGCACAGAGCCCGTGTTGTACGCATTATTGACCGAACCACTATTATCCCCGACAAAGCCACCGACACTAAAACTTCCGTTCACGGAACCCGTGTTGTACGCATTATTGACCGAACCACTATTACTCGCAACAACGCCACCGACAGCGAGTTCGCCTAATACTACACCTGTATTGTATACACCACTGACGGAACCTTCATTGATTCCAACAACGCCGCCGACAGCGAGGCTGC
>JAZLHE010000062.1:0-4967 GCA_045616665.1 Bacteroidales bacterium
ACATCATTATACTTTTGCCGCTGAATTTAATTGTTAATCCAAAACTATCCATCAATGAAACGACTTTTATTTTTTTCAAAAACATCATATTAAAAAAAATCGTAATGGTCTCTGTTGACCCACACTCACGAAGGGTAGCAATGTGAGTAGTGAATAAATAATATGGGAAATCAAGACAGAGACTACTGAAATCAACTTAAAACCAACATAAAAACAAAACAATGAAAAAATTTTTAACTGACAACATGCACATTTTGGTACTAATCGCATTGGTATTGGCTGGATTTGCGGTTTTTAAAATCTGCAAAAAGAACAAAGACGAAAAATCATCGTCATCCAACAAGACAGAAACAACAACTAACGAAGAATAGTATCAACAAAAAAATCAATTATTATGTACAACAAACCTAATCCAAGAAGATTATCAAACAGATTTGCCGGAAACAACAATTCCGACGTTCAAATTAAGTATTCAGACAAACGAGTTTCTGAAGGCATCGCCAACCACATGACGCTTATCGTCAAGAACAATTCAGAAGAAAACGCGCTGCCGTTCGCACTCATTCCCGCCAACTTTGACACTTTAAGAGCCGCCGTTTCAACCTCTCAAAGTGCCACGAATGTGGATTTGGTAAACGACAGCTGTCTGGAAATGCAAAAAGCCGGCTACAATATTTCAGGTGTGGCGTTTGACGGTTCAAAAAGCGATGACAAAGTTGATTATCAGTGCCAATCTGCCGACCCAAGCAGAACCATCAAGAACTTTTTGGACTATCTGAAATTAAACCCTACAAGATTGAAATCCATCGAGGTGGTTTCTTCCAACGCAAACGCATTCGACACCAACATGCAGTTGACCTACTGCAACCCGTTCTTCAAGAACGCCATGCAGATCATTGACCTGTCAACTTTCTACAGCCTTTACCAATATGCAGATGACCGCATCCGCATTGACTTCGAGGACGACAATGTGGAATTGAACGACCTCTCGTTGTTAACGGCGGTTATTCCGGCCAACACACAAATGAAGTTCATCCTTCGCTTTAAGTAAAAGCTTCGCAATCATAACATTCTGAACAAGGCCCGCCCCATTCCGGGCGAGCCTTCTTTTTTTAACATTAACATAAATCAAATAATGGAAGAGATAAGATTACAGCGTTATGATGGGGCTGAATTTTGGGCTGACGGGAACTGGTGGACCGGAATAGGTAACACGCTGGGTGGAATTTTGACGGGTACGGCCGGTATCATCGCTGCGAAAAACGGAAATTATCCAGACGATTCGTCAGAGGCCTACATCCAGGGATCGCAAGACACATCGTCGAAAGTGAATAAATATCTGATTTTCGGTGGAGCCGGACTGATCCTTCTTATCCTGGTTGTTCTTCTGGTTTCAAGAAAGTAATGAAATTCATCGATACGGACAGCAGTGATTTGCAGGATTGCCCCGCGGCGGTCGATATGGATACCGGAGACATCTATATCAACCGTGACGTTTGGGACAAATACACCGAAAGCGAAAAGCAGTTCATTCTCCAGCACGAATCAGGACATTACAACCGGCAAACGGACAGTGAGGAAGAAAGCGACCTGTATGCGCTAAGACAAAATTTCGGCAAGGTGAAAAAAAGTCTGAAATCGTCATTTTCGGCACTGGAAAAGGCAGGCGTGAAATCCAAAAAGCGGATTGATTCCCTCTGGAGAAACGCGCTCACCATCGACGCGAAAAACGGTAACGAAACAGCAAGAAAGGAACTTGCAAAACTTAACTTAGAACATTTTAACCAAAAATCAAACAAAATGAGACAAAAACAAGGAGGCGTAACATTTATCGGTCGCCCGGGAACAGTTAAAACTGGCAAAAGCAAAAGACAAATTGCGGTCAGACGCGGCTTTTGCCGTGCCGACGGTGACGAAAACAACGAAAAACAAGGTGAAAAGAAGCACAAATGCAACGGAATATCCATTTCCGGCTATTACTTCAGCTTTACCAACATCTTATTGGTAACCATCGCTTTGATATTAATCTTTAAAAAGAAGTAGTCATGAATGGAAAATTTTCTCCACCTTTGTTGAAGTTTGAGAAAACATGTTCTTCCTGGAAACCAGGAAGAACATGTAAATTCACATCTACTACAGATTACAATAACATTGCATCGATTACAAGAACAAAACAATCAAGTGACACCATTCTTTTGTACCATAAAGCTCCAGCTTCTCTAAGGGCATCAATAGACCTCAACGTTGCGGAAGTTTTTCCCACGTATAAGTGTTATGCGTCCACATGGCACACGAATCAATATTTAAAACTTGAATCTCCAAGCAAACAAGGTAAAATTGAAGGCGGCCACACCAATGTTGAGGGAGCCAGTATCATGGAATCAGAAATTAATCAAATCATTAATGGAGGGAAAATCACCAAATACTACCTTGATGAAGAGGGTCAGCCTATTGGTGTCACCACTGGCGGATTAGAAGTTCCTGTGGATAATATTGGAGAGGGGGTGAAACTGGAGAAAAGTAAAGAAGATGCAGGTTTTCAAAATACACCCGATGGCGGTTCCTTTTACGATGATAGTGCATCCAAAAAACATGATGAAGATGAAAAATCCAAACCAAAGTATATCATCATCGGACTTGCAGTCGTGGCATTGATTGTCACCTTCATAATCCTGAAAAAGAAGAAAAAAATCTAAATCAAAAACCATGGCACAAAAAAAGGACGCTATCGACAAACTGGTGGATAATCCCAAGCGGATATTGTTCATCGTCATCATTATCGTGATTGTGGCATTGCTGATCTACTTTTTCTGGGGAAAACTGAAAACCCTGTTTTCCGGCATCGGAACCAGCTTGCAGCAAAATGAAGACCTGAACAACTACATCGCGACCACCGGCGTATCGGTTTCATTGTCGGACAGCGAAATCAAGCAGCTATGCAACAAACTGTATAACGCGTTCTATGGAGGAATGTTCGGATGGGGCACGGACGAAGACGCCGTCTATGAGGTGTTCAACCGAATCAACAACCAGGCAGACCTCTACAAACTGATTGCCGTTTACGGAACACGCGAGAACATGACGCTTGACCAGGCAATCGTTTCCGAACTCAACAACAGCGAATTGAAGAAATTGAACACCATTTTGGCAAATAAGGGAATCAGCTATCAATTTTAAAATCATGAACGAAAACCAACCCACACTGTTAGACGTTGTAAGCGGTAGAGAAGCTTTCAAGATCAACATTTCATTAGATGTGCCGACCATTGTATATATCGCATTGGGCGTATTTGTCGTCGGCATCGCGCTAATCGCCATCGGCAAAAACTGGCCCGCAAAGAGATAGGACTATGAAACCATCTGAATATCTACAAAAATACGCACAGGCTTTCGTCATCGCATGCCAAGACGACAACATGTTTCCGTCTGTAAAGATCGCACAGGCCGCACTGGAAACCGGATGGGGAAACCACATCGTGGGAAACAACCTGTACGGAATCAAGGCCACCGGGCAGACAAACCAATATTGGGACGGCTCATACGTCACGGCCGGGACAAGCGAATATGCCAACGGCGGCTACAATCCGCAATCGTCAAATTTCAGGGCATACAAGACCATTTCCGACAGCATCCGCGACCACAGCCTGCTGATCAACACGCTCGACAGGTACAAGCCGGTAAGAGAGGCCACCACGCCCGAAGACCAGGCACGCGCGCTTCAGGCAGCCGGTTACGCCACCGATCCAGGCTATGCCTCCAAACTCATCAGCATCATCAACAGCAACAACCTCAAAAAGTACGACATAAAAAAAAAGTCATGAAATATTTTGAAATAGGGGCCGCTGTGATACTCATCATCTTTGGCGGCTGGATCATCTACAAAAACTTCAAATAGGACAATCCATGAACGACATAAACCCAACTTTCGGACCCTTCAAGGCACTGGACATTCCCCACAAGGAAATTGTCCCCACACCGCAATTCCGCAATATATATCCCGGAAACAACACCACGATGGAAAAAATCGGTGACGGAGTTTATCAGATCAACGCCACCGGCGGTTCGGGCGGGGGGCTGCAAGTTATCACCTCAGAGAAAGAACCTAAAGACCTGAAATCCGGTGACTACTGGTTCCAGGCCGATTCACAATCAAATCAATAACAACAAAAACTTATTCATTATGGCAACAAAAAAAATCACAATGAAGCAGAAAACGTCGCAAGGTTACGACATTCTGCATCCAGCAACCACCATCGAACAGGTTAACGGCCTTCAAAACGCACTTGACGCAAAACTGGCGAAAGACTTCACCGGTTTGACAGGAAAAACGTCTTTGGCTGACAATGACCTTATTGCAATCAACGATTCAGCCGCGTCAAACGCTCCCAAGTCCGTCAAGGCATCCGTTTTGAAAAGCTATGTCCAGGATCCTCACAACAAGGGTTACTTTGCGACAGCTGCCGCTTTGAGAGCAGCCATTCCAGAAGGTGAAAACGGTGACTTCGCCGTTGTTGGCGAAACCGACACGATCTGGGTATGGGATGGTGACAGCGAAGACTGGGTTGATTCCGACACCAAGGGACAGGTAACCAGCGTAAACGGTGAAACCGGCGACGTAACCGTGGCAACTCCCGGCAACTTGACCTGTGGCGACCAGACCCCTGAAAGCATGGCAAGCGACATCACCCTGGCCAAGGTCGCAAAGACCGGAAGCTACAACGACTTGACCAACAAACCGACAATCCAGAAAATCGTTGTGGCCGCATCTGAACCAACGTTGAGTGTTGGCGACTTCTGGTATGAAGAGCTTTAATGGCCATCGAACGGGTTATGGAGATTTTCAACACCATACTCTCACACGTCCTGACCGGGGGAATCACCTCCGGTCTAAGCGTGTTGCTTTGCCTTAAATTCGCCCGGCGGAAAGAGGCGGCAAGCGCAAAGGATATGGAGGAACAGGCCGAATC